>NZ_JASGFU010000001.1:0-161388 GCF_047605385.1 Legionella sp.
ATCACATGCCCGCACACCCTGTAAAACACGATGTGCGTATATTAGCAGATAAACAACATTTACAATCTAAAGACATGAGCCATAACTTACCAAAGGTAGGTTCTTTACCTGAAAAAAGTAGCATTAAGGATCTTGGTCTTTTGAACAAAGGGCCTAATTTCCATAATTAATTGTTTGAAATCCCAAAGAAAGCAGCTTAGTTAAACTAAGCTGCTTTATGTTAATGCTGAGATGCTGTTTTTTCGTATTCATGGCTTAATGCGGATAATAGTGTTGGATATTGAAATTGAAATTCCGCTTCCGTAAGGCGTTGTGGAATTACTGCCTGCCCAGCAAGTAATAGCTCATCACCCATTTGTCCAAACGCACAATGCACAAACCACGATGGTAAACGTAAGAAGGTTGGCTTACCAAATATTTGCGCCATGGTTTTGTTAAAATATTTCTGCGATACCAATTCAGGGGCTACCAAATTGACAGGTCCGATAATTTCTGGGTGATCTAATAAAAAGCAGATGCCTTTGATGAGATCTGCATGATCTATCCAGGCAACAGGCTGCTCCCCATTACCAATGACAGCACTCAAGCTATATTGCGTGGGAAGCTCTAATTTTTTGAGCAAACCATCACCACTTTTTAATACAACACCAAAACGCATTAAAGTCACTGGAATATTGGCTTCTTTGCCCTGTAAAGCAGTTTGTTCCCACTGATGTACTAATTGACTGGAAAAACTGTTTTGCATTGCTGGTGGAATAACACTGTTCTCTGTATAGGCTTCTTGTTCACTAGGAACCTTATGTTGCAAACCATAAATTCCAATAGCACTGGCATTATACAAGTGAGGTTTTTTCAATTTGACTTTTGCGGCCCAATCCACAAATTTTTGAGTTGCTTTGATACGACTGGATAACAATTTATTTTTTACTTTGGAGGACCAGCGGTGTGCTGCAATATTCTCGCCGGTTAGATTAATAATTGCATCAAAGGTTGCGGGATTTAAAGCAGGTAACCCATCCCAGGTATTTGCATGTACTTTATTTTTAAAAATTTTTTTAATCTTTTCCTTATCTCTGCCAATTATGTAGATTTCATATCCAGATTTGATAAGTTCTGGTACTAAAGCTTGCCCGACTAAACCTGTGCCACCACCGATAATGATTTTCATAAAAGCAATTTCCTTTTGTGCTTTTTAACTTACCTGCGCGTGAAGCCAATGATACAATAAATGCTTCCTTAAAAAAATAAAAATAATTATGGCAAGACTCTATTTCCTTTTTACCTGAAAGATAAGAACATCTTAACCTCTGTTAAATAGTGCCCATTAAAACTAAATGGTTGCAGATCATAAGTTAGGACTAGGGCTTGCATTAGGTGTATCTCGTGTTATAGGAATCGTTAAATAGGGCAGTGCTGAGAAAAAATCGGTTAATATTTTGTCACGTCCTGGCATTTTCTTGAACTCGTTTGAAAAAACAATCTTAATGTTTTCTTTCAGTTGTTCTTGTTTCTGTGCTGGTATATCCTCAAAACTAATTTCTGCTTTTTCTGTTTCGCTAGCATGATGGATATAATCATTTATTTCCTTTTTTGCAAGTGCCTGTAATTTAAGTAACGCAGTTGTGTTGCTCATGTAATTGATTTCTATTCCTTTTAAGACAGTTTTCATTCCATAAACTAATTTGTTGATACTACCACCAAAACATGTATTATTATCGCTTTTGCCATCATCAATGTTTTGTTTATCTATATTATAACCTCGCTGTATTTGATAAAGGGATTCGATGAAATTATTGTCAACGTCTTCTTTTGTCACCTCAGGTAACCAGTTTTCTGGAATTTGCATATGGGAAAAAGCCCATATAACGATTGTCCTTAAAGAAGTTCCATCTTTGCGTTGTAACGTCATAAGGCTTCCCTCATTAAGTACACGATCTAAAAAACGAATCGCTGCTTTAGTTTTTATATTTTGTTCCTTGGTTTTTAGTTGATCTTGATATTCTTTAATCTGCGTTAAAATGTTACGACTCTCTAAATTTCCATATTTTTCTTTCCAAATCTTTAAAACATCCTCTACTCCAGTTTCAATAGTTGCTTGATGCGCACTTTGAGCATAATTAATCTGATTTCTTGCATTATCCAAAATAGAGCGAGGATTATTATTTTGTGGAAAGTTAATTTCCCGTTCTGGCTCTCCCATAATTCGTTCAGGATGAAACAATAGCGTTTTTAGTAGACTTAAATAATCCCGTGCGTGTTTCAAGGAAAGTACAATTCCATTTTCCCAACCACGAGAAACAGCAAAATAAACACCGCCTACTGGCCAGATGACAGTACTTATTGCTAAACCAAGAACAACGAAAGGAAAACTTATTGCGTAAGCAACAAAGAGACCAATTCCAGTAAGGGCAGTTAATAAAATACGTTTTAAAATAGATTCATTGACTAAATTAAATTGCCACTGCATGCGAACGGAAAGAAAAGGACCTATAAAAAAAGTCATCAGAGATGCAACAGTGGCGCCGAGAAGAGCAAGAATAGTTAAAGCAATCCCCGCTATGCCTAATTTCAAGGGATTAAAAAAATGGGGGGCTTGCCTTTTTAGCCATTCTAACATGGAATTATTCCGTAAGAACAAACAATAACTTCATATTGTACCACATAGGGCATTTAATGTGCATATTATTACTGTTACATAGATGCAGCTTTGCTCCGTTTCTGTAATTCAATCCAGATAACGTGGTAGGAAAAATTGGGATTTAAATATAAACATAGATTTGCTTTTTTGATTATTAGAAACTAAATTTAATGCGGTAGTACTAATTTTAATCTTCTGGAGAATGGATATGTCCAAAGAGAATAAATTTAAACACGAATCTCAAGATGCACGTCGTCATGATCAACAACATGCTGTTCATCCTAGTGACAAAATGAAAAAACATCACGAAAAAGCAAAAGATAATAAGAAAAAGTAATAAAAATGAGGACATTGTCCTCATTTTTGCTTAATGGAAATAACTTTCAGTAAAGGAATATCGTTCCTTACCTAAAATACCAATTCGCGTAAATTCAATAACTTGTTTATTTGCCAGGCAGATCCAAGTTTGTTGATTATTAATGTATCGGTTTCCTTTCATTTTAAATACAGTAGGTGTATAAGCAGCAACATTTGTTGCCGTTTTTTTAGAACGAGCACAAGGGTAGAGAAAGGCCTCAATTTGTTGTTCTCGCATTGAGGTGCCCAGCATTTGGCTGTATTCATAAACTTCTTTATTCGTAATTTGGTCTAGATATTCATGAAAAGGAGCTTCAGTAAGATCTATACCTCGGCCAGTGCTTAGATAAGCAGTAAACGCGGTCATTGAAATTTCTAAATACCCCAGATCTGCTTGTGTATCCTTTAAAAATTTAAATCGATAGTAAGCAACTTCATTAAAGGCTGTCTCTAGTTTCAGTGAGCCATACCACAGTGATGGCTCACAAATACGACCAAAACGGGAGCCATATTTGAGTGGTGGATAGCGAAAGGGAGTAAAAATCAGGTAGTTTTTTTCTTTTTCAATGAGCGGTTTTGATTCTTCTAAAAGCTCCTCTAACAAATCATGCTCTTCACGATTATCTACTAAATCACGTGCACTTAAGATATGTTGTGCCTCGACAACTCGCCAGGGTTCAGCGGTAAGTGGTTTTATTAATTCATTATTTTTGCATAAATCCCAAGCATTCATAGCTTTCCACGCATTGCATCCAAATAATTTACTACATCAACTAATCCGGAAACTGTTTTCATATGTTTAAGAGGGTGTTCATGAAAATAATGATTAAAACTATTGAGCCAAATTTTGGCTTTGTTATGATTATTGCCAATAAGCGAATTTAATCCACGATAAACACGTAGTAAAAGTAAGGCCATTTCGCCTTCCTTAGTGTCTGGTGAAATCAATTTTTTACCTTGATGTAAGCGAGTAGTAGTAGATTCACTAATGCCAATGATGTCACTTAAGTCTTTGCCGCTTAAATCATAAAAATCAGCCAAATTGAGAATTGCTTTTGTTAAAACACGTTCTCGCTCTTGATGTTTATTTAGAGAAGCTTTCATTTTATTTTCCTATTATGTTTCAAATAAAATTATAATTTAGATTTATTTCAAATGCAATGAATTAGTATGCAAATGGGTAAATGATCTATTTTGGGCCTATACTCAATGCAGGTAAATTGACCAAGGAAATGCTATGAAAATTGCAGTTATAACAGGCGCAAGTCGTGGTTTAGGAAAAAGTATGGCGATCCATCTTGCTAAGAAGGGAAATGATGTCATCATAAGCTATAACAGTAAAAAGCAAGAAGCCGAAGAAGTAGTAAAACAAATCGAAGTTATGGGGCGTAAAGCTCGCGCCTTGGAATTGGATGTATCGAATATTCATTCTATTGAGGTATTTGCCGAGCGTGTCAAGCGCGAACTCCTTGATCATTGGGGAGCCTCCTATTTTGATTATTTAGTAAATAATGCAGGAATTGGTATTGGCGCTCTTGTTGCTGAAATGACTGAGGAACAGTTTGATATTTTAATGAAAATTCAACTTAAAGGTCCATTTTTTGTTACTCAGAAATTATTACCATTAATTAATGATGGTGGTCATATTGTGAATATTTCAACAGGTTTAACGCGTATTACTCTACCTGGCTACGCAGTGTATGCTGCCATGAAAGGTGGAATAGAGATATTAACCCGTTATATGGCGAAAGAGTTTGGGGAACGACGTATACAGGTTAATGTTGTGGCTCCTGGCGCAATAGAAACTGATTTTGGTAGCGGGGCTGTACGTGACAATAAAGAATTAAATCAATTTATTGCCTCACAAACTGCGCTAGGAAGAGTGGGACTTCCTGATGACATTGGTTCCATGGTAGCTTCTTTACTGAGTGATGATAATCGCTGGCTAACTGCTCAGAGAATTGAAGTTTCTGGCGGACAAATGCTTTAAGCAAGTAGAGCAGTTCGATGCGGATGAACATAGGAGTGCTTAAGGTAGTTATTAATTTTTCTTTATTAAAAGCAAATAATCACATAAGCTATAATTGTCAAGGAGGAACTATGTTTTTGAAACGAGAAAGTCATTTTAAAAGTATTAAAGAATTACGGGATTTATACCCTTTACTGAAAGAATTACAAAATAAGGATAAGGAATTAACAGATTTAGTTGATAATAATGCGGGGAATCCAAGCTATAAAAAAAGTGTAATTATTACTAATCTTTGTCAACAAATTGATTTAATTATCAATGAGTTTAATAACTTGCCTGTTCCATCAGATTCCATCACCGAAATTAATAATATCTGTGTTCTAATAGCAAGCTTAAAAGATACAATTACTCTTTGTCTCGCAAAACATAGAGCAGTCTTAAACACACCACGCCCAACCATGACCCATCTAATCTCTCAAAAACGCACGCCAGTAATCGTAGCCAGTTCAACTTTACTTGGTTTTGCGACAGGTTCTTTTTTATTTGCCAGTGTGCCTCTTTTTGGTGGAGTTGCAATAGAGTATGGTTTAAATGCATCGGTAACTGCGTCTGTTGCTATTTTAGAAAGACTCTTAAGTAAATTGGAAACGATTGGTTCTTCATTTTATTTTGTAGCAAATGAATTAATTAATAATCAGGTAAATACAGTCGCACCATCAGCTCCTCCTATTATGGAAATGGAAGAATTAGCTTCATTTAACCCAACATATGGAAAATTTTAACCATAAGTTGATCATGAGCAATGCACCATAAATAATGTTACTAGAGCCATGTTCTTTAAATTATCTAGGCACCGACTAAGCCAAATTAATTCCTCCATAAAGAGAAGTTGAACTTTTTAAGCTAATATGGCAAAATAATTCACTTTTAGATCAAATAATATCTCAACTGAAATGCCTTTAACTAAATCGAGTTCACAAGATGCTTATGATTCATGTATCGAAAAGCTAAAAGAATTTGGAAACATTGATATTCACTCAATTGAATATGCTTCAGAAGTTGATTATGAAAAAGCGTTCCAAGCTATAAAAGCAGGGAAATATGTTCTTACTAATCGCTGTACCTCTAGTACCACCTCTTTTGTTATTCATCAAGAGGAGCATTATGATCCCCTTAATCGTTATCTTTTGGACTCGATGCGTTCTAAATGGCTATACGGTTTTTTAACTTCAAAAAATTATAAAGAAATAATGGTTGTTTTTATATTAGCTAATCAATGGTATAGCAACGACACATCGAAAATACTTGCTCTTTTAGGGGAAAGAGAAAAGAATTACTTTATAGGTGGTAGAGAAGTTGAAGATATATCAGCCTATTGTTTTTTAGCAAATTATCTTCAAACAAATAATTTTCTTTCTCCTCCTACAGATAGTGAACTACGAGAATTACAAAAAGAATATAAAAAATTTGAAGAAATTAGAGCAGGTTTTTTAACAGAGCTATGCTTCTTCGTAAAGAAGGACTCGCCTTTTTTTTATTCAGATAAGTAAAAAATTACTCAGATGTAGTAGTTGCCAAGAATTAAAAGACTGCATTCCTCAGTTAAAAACACTTATTAGTCTCAAAAAAATATGTGAAGAGTATCAAAAACATTTAAATCAACAAACACCTTTAGATGATGTTTTATTGCAAAAAAAGAAAAATATTCTTAATAGGATGCTCAGAAAATTAAACGACGATCCGTCAGCTAATATTATTTTAGAAAATTTTAAACAAGAACATATTATTACTAGTAATGACCTTGATGTTCTTGGTATGCATCGTGGTCATCACGGCAATAAATTTTTAACGATATTCTGGGATATTTTAGAAAAGATCGGTATAAAAAGACATGTAACTGGCATTAAAGTTGCTAATCATATTTCTGCTTTTTTTTCACCAAGGGGTTTCACGTCTGCGTTGCAAAAACATTCCATCGCCTATACCTTAAACGATGGGGATAAATGTATATCATCAGAATCCACCCATGTTTAAAAAATTGGCTTCATTTGCGCTACCCAAACTGTATCCACAATTAAATTAAGGTATTCCAATTCCATCAGACTTTTAGTGCGAGCATCATCAAACCAATGATTGATTATTAATACTTTTCTTATGACGTTGCGCGGAATCAAACCGCGGATCTATTGATTACGGATCATGAAATCTTTTGTCATAAAATTTGAAATTTTTTCGGTAGTCCTTACTAAGGAACAACTCAATTTTTTATTCCTGTACATATGGATTTTTAATTACCTGTTTTTGTTTCTAGTCAATGAACATGCATAGACAATAAGCGTCATTTTTTAGTGTATACTTAAACAGTGATGACTTTTCTTAATGATTTTTCCAGGTTAATTTCGTGAATATTGTTAATCATCTTGCTTGGGCTCATCCTTTAGTGCAGCAATGGTTTGTGCAGCAGTTTGGTTCGCCCACAGAACCCCAAATTCATGGCTGGCCACAAATTCTTGCTGGCACGAATACCTTAATTTCCGCACCCACAGGTTCAGGAAAAACTTTTGCCGCCTTTCTTGCTTGTCTGGATCGTCTGATTTGTAAAGCAATCACTGGTACTTTAAGTCATGAAATAGAAGTACTGTATGTTTCGCCATTAAAAGCCTTGGGAAACGATGTACAAAAAAATTTACTAGAACCATTGCATGATATTGTGAAACTGGCGAAAAAACAAAGAATTGCAATGGCAGAAATCAATGTGATGGTGCGTTCAGGTGATACTTCAGCACAAGAACGTCAGGCGATGCTTAAACATCCACCACATATTTTAGTAACTACTCCAGAATCATTGTATATTTTGCTGACGGCAGATAAAAGTCGCGAATTATTACGTACAGTAAGCACAGTCATTATTGATGAAATTCACGCCTTAGCTGATGATAAACGTGGCGCGCATTTAGCTTTGTCTTTAGAGCGTTTGGAGACAACAGCAAATCATCCGCCATTGCGTATCGGTTTATCCGCAACACAAAAGCCTTTGGAGCGAGTGGCGCATTTTTTAGTAGGCAATGGTCGAAAAACTCCTGCCATTATTAATATCGGCCATGTAAAACACTTGGAATTAGCAGTAGAGGTCCCTAAGAGTGAATTAGGAGCCGTAGCAACAAATCAGATATGGGATGAAATTTATGATCGTCTTGCGCAATTAGCCGAGCAGAATCGTTCCACTTTAATTTTTGCTAATACTCGGCGTGTGGCGGAGCGAGCAGCACATCATTTAGCGGAACGTTTAGGTAAAGATTTAGTATTAGCGCATCATGGTAGCCTTTCCAGGAAGTTACGCTTGACTGCAGAGACCAAATTAAAAAAGGGTGAATTAAAAGCCTTGGTTGCTACTGCTTCTTTAGAGCTTGGGATTGATATTGGCTCTGTGGATTTAGTGTGTCAATTAGGCTCACCACGTTCTATTGCCGTAATGTTACAGCGAGTAGGGCGAGCAGGCCATTGGCGTGGTGCTGTATCAAAAGGATGTATTTTTGCGACTACTCGCGATGAATTATTAGAATGTGCTGCTATTGTGAATGCTATTCTCGATGGGGATTTAGACCAATTGCTTATCCCTCACGAACCCATTGATATTTTGGCTCAGCAAATTGTTGCTACTTGTGCCACTGAAGATTGGCATATTGATGCTTTATTTGAGTTAGTGCGTAAAGCTTTTCATTATCAGTATTTATCTAGAGAGTATTTTAATGAAGTGATACACATGCTTTCGGAGGGGATTGCCGGCTCACGTGGGCGTTATGGGGCTTATCTTTTTTATGATCGCATTAATGGGATATTAAAAGCGCGACGTGGTAGTCGTTTAGTTGCGATTACCAGTGGTGGTGTCATTCCTGACAATGCTTTATTTACAGTAAAAACTGAAGAACCCAGCATTACGGTAGGTACCTTGGATGAAGATTTTGCAGTTGAAAGTAATCGTGGTGATATTATTCTTTTAGGCAGCACCTCATGGAAAATTAATCGTATTGAAAGTGCCAAAGGATTGGTGATTGTCGAAGATGCGCATGGTGCTCCGCCATCGGTTCCTTTTTGGCTGGGTGAAGCTCCTGAGCGTACTGCCGAACTTTCGTTACGTTTATCTAATTTGCGCGAATTCATTAGCTCTAAACTTGGTGAATCAAAAATGTCGTTAAAAAAGACTGAACAATGGTTAATGACTTATTGTAAAGTCGATGCTTATGGTGCGCAGCAAATGATTCAATACATCCGGCAAGGATGCGCGATGTTAGGTGCGATACCCACCCAAAAACGAATTATTGCTGAGCGTTTTTTTGATGAATCAGGAGGCATGCAATTAATTATTCATTCACCTTTAGGGGCACGTATTAATAAAGCCTGGGGATTAGCTTTACGCAAATGTTTTTGCCGCTCCTTTAATGTGGAATTACAAGCATCTGCAACCGATAATGGCATTAATATTGCGCTGACCGAACAACATAGTTTTCCTTTGAGTGATGTATTTAATTTTTTAAGTGCTACAACTGCCAAAGAAATAGTTGTCCAAGCAGTTCTGCAGTCGCCATTATTTCCCACACGCTGGCGTTGGGATGCAATTCGCTCTTTGGCTTTAGTACGGTTTCGTAATGGAAAAAAAGTACCGCCTCATATTTTGCGCATGCGATCAGAGGATTTGCTGGCAGCTGTTTTTCCTGATGCTGTTGCATGCCAGGATAATTTGGAGGGCGGTGAAATCCAGTTGCCACATCATCCCTTAATTAATGAGGCGATGAAAGATGCTTTAAATGAGGCCTTAAATATTGATGGCTTGTTGCGATTGTTAACGCAAATTAAAAACCAGGAAATTGAATGTGTTGCTGTGGATACGTCAACGCCTTCCGTATTTGCCCATGAAATTTTAAATGCAAATCCTTACGCATTTTTAGATGATGCACCTTTGGAAGAACGGCGAGCAAGAGCAGTAGAAATGCGACAAACTTTGCCTGTGCACTTGGTGAAGGAGCTTGGTCGTTTAGATCCTCAAGTGATCAATGAAGTTTGTCAACAAGCATGGCCTGATGTGCGCAATGCTGATGAATTACAGGATATGTTGCAAACTGTAATTGCTTTTCCGGCACATTATGCTGTTTATCAAGAGGCTGTTAATTCCTGGCAACCTTTTATGGATGAGCTTATTAAAACAGGACGTGCAGGTGTTGCTACTTACGAAGACAAAACTTTTTGGTTTGCTGTAGAAAAAGCACAAACATTTGCAGTGATTTATCCGCAAGCACTAATCCCTCAACAGTTAAAAAATATAGAATCACAGCCTTTAAATCGGGATGAGGGCATACTGAGCATGATTCGTGGATGGTTATATCATTTGGGGCCAACCAGTAATTCGTATTTAAGCGATTTACTCACTTTAGAATCTTCTGAAATCGAACTTGTACTCTTGCGTTTGGAAGCGAACGGTTTAATTTTACGTGGTATATTTGCAGGCAATGAAATTGAGGAATGGTGTGAACGTCGCTTATTAGCGCGTATTCATCGCTTGACAGTAGCTAAGTTGCGCCAAGAAATAGAACCTGTTAAGGCTTTGCAATTTGTGCATTGGTTGCTTAATTGGCAGCATGTGGCGTCAGGAACACAATTAAGTGGAGAGCAAGGATTATTGGCTGTTATTGACCAATTACAGGGTTTTGAAATTCCGGCAAAAGCATGGGAACCTTATATTTTTGCCAAGCGGATTAAAAATTATGAGCCAATGATGCTGGACAAATTGTGCCTCATGGGGGTTGTTGGCTGGGGACGATTGTCATCTACAATGAATCCTGCTGATACTTTTGTTGATGGCAAACGCATCAATCCCTCAAGTGTTGCTCCAATTACTTTTTTCTTAAGAGAAAACTCTTCTTGGCTTGTTCACATCAAAGAAGGGATTAGTAATGAGCATTTGGCAAGTTTAAGTTATCTTGCTCAGGATATTTATCAGTATCTATTTCACAATGGCGCTTCCTTTTTTATGGATATTGTTGATGGCGTAAGACACCTTAAATCCGAAGTAGAAATGGGTTTATGGGAGTTAGTGACTGCAGGACTGGTTACTGCGGATTTATTTGATAACTTACGTTCTATTATTGATCCTAAGCGACGGCTGTTGAAAAAAAGACGGGCTATGGTACGGCATCAATACAGTTCTGGGCGTTGGTCTTTGTTAAAAAAGAGTGTGCATTCTTTTAATTTTGAACAAATTGAGGCGATGTGTTGGGTTTTGTTAAAACGTTATGGGGTGATATTTCGCGATCTTTTAGCTCGCGAGAAAAATATTCCACGCTGGCGTGAATTGCATACAGTGTTCAGGATTTTAGAAGATCGAGGAGAAATTAGAGGTGGGCGTTTTGTTGAAGGTTTTTTAGGGGAGCAATTTGCTTTGCCTTATGCAGTTGAATCATTAAGAGCTATTCGGCATAAACAATTTGCTGAAGAAACAATAGAAATTGCAGCGGTTGATCCTTTAAACTTATCTGGATTTATCTTACCAGGCCCACGAATCTCGGCTATTTCTGGTGGAGTGGTTCGGCTCAAACGCAGTGATCTCTAAGTTTGGCATATAATGCCGCATTCAGAGGAGCCATCACTACGTTTGAGAAACGCTATTTTACTCATAATTAAACTTAATTCCAGATTATAGCGTATTAAATATTGCGTTTATGCAGGGCGACTTCGAATGCTTTTTGAGCTTCTTCATTAGCGTATAATGAGGTAGCGACACGCTTGTTGGAACGTATCAAGGCAGTATGTATGCGACTAATGCAATCAATCCAGCAAGAGCTACTACTGGATGAATCAGAGCAAGCCATTTAGGAACAGGCTTTTTCTGCATATCCAAAGTAAACATAGTTAAGCCACCTAAAGCTGCTAATATAAACAAAATAAGACTTAAGATTACTAAGGAGCCCCTGCCAAAAAGAGCGATATCGATAATCATAAGTACTAGAGCAATTATTGCTACAATCCCATGAATATAAAGTATTTTCTTATTGGTTTTTCTGTCTTCCAGTACTGCAGTTAAAATCACCAAACCAAGTGCTGCAGCAAACAAAAATAAAATGACTGCAATGATGAGCATGATATCTCCTTAGGATCTTTGCTGTGGAATATGAAGTAGCTCATCTTCTAGCGTTGGGCCAAGTTTCTCATTTTTATTTTTTTCTATAGGAAATTGAATAGTTGGTGCAGGATTAGTTAATGCCTCGGTTAAGCTTATGAATTTGTATCCATTTTTTTGATACATTTCCAAAACAGCACTCAATAAATAGCTATTTAATATATTGGCATGAATTAATAAAATTTGCTTACCATTATTTTCCCCCGCTCTTTTTTCTGCAAGTAAAGTTTGCTTCCAAATATAAGCCAAATACTGTGGTTTTAATTTTTTAATATAATTAATTCGTGAATTATAAGGAACCTTATAAATCATTTCATTAAATTTAAAGTCTTTACTGTCTATAGTGACTGGAGCAATGGTATAATGATGCTCTCTTAGATAATCAAGAACTTTCTGTTTGGTTACTGTGTTACCTTCAGCAAGGTATGGGTAACGAAAATATTTAGGGGTGGTCATAATGAGAGCCAGAATTTTATCGGCGCGCTCAATATCGGCGATGTATTTTTCCGCACTCATTTGATTTAAATTGTAATGTGAATAAGTATGATTACCAATCATAAAACCAGCCTGGCGAAACTGCTCTAAAAATGCCCATTGACCTTTCTCAATTGCTCCTGCAATAACAAAACCAACCACAGGAACCTTATATTTTTGAAAAGCTTGCACAATTTGATTAAAACGCTCTGTAGCGCGTTGGATATTGCCTGGGTTATTCATTCTTGAGGCAACTAAAGGTAAATCATCTATGGTAATCGCAATTTCGCGTTCTTGTGCGAAAACCACAGAAGAGAATAAAGCGCTGAGCAATAATAGTTGTTTGAACATTGATGATCCTTATCCTAATTAATTTGGCATTACGTAAATTTACATGGTGAATATGATTTCACTGCTTTTTATCCTTATAAAATAACGGACAAAAGATACGCATTTTTTAAAAATTAATCAATTACCGCCGTCCAAAGTGAATTATTAACCACCAAATCAGACAAAAATAAATCTATTTGTTATAATCAATAAATTTCTGTGAAAAATAGATTCGACTATGAAACACATTATAATAACAGACTATCGCTACAAAGCATTAAACAATATTTATCTCACGAGAATGATGAAATTTATTTTTTTGACCTAAGATACGTATTGGAATGCACCCATTTACATGAGCAAGCAGAAAAAGATAAAAAAATGAATGAAATATTGCTCAAGCAAATGGAACACGACCCACAAAATTATCAACTTCATATAATTCAAAGTGGTGAAAGTGCTGCAGCAGTAATCAACTTTTAAGCCAAAAAATACAATAAAGTCTTCACAAACGAAGACGGTTCAACAGATATTCTCTATCTGCTCAGATAATATTAAGGATTTTCCAGCTTGATTTGTCTCAAAATGGCGGTAAAAGTTTTGATTTCTATCCCTTGGCTAATTTGAAACTCAGGTTAATTTGAATTCCGCTAATGGATGATAATTACTTCCACTATTATCAGATCTGCTTTCAAGAAGATGAATCGTATCAATTAGTACCTCAGGAATAGAAGGTATGGTTTGTGTTTCTAATCGCTTAAGGCATAGGGAAGGTTGAACAATACGCCCCAGAGTCATATGTCCACGAAAAGGTAAAGTTTCTGGACCCAGGTTTAAGTCAATCAGGATTTGTCTTAAAGTTGAGGAGAGCATTCTAAGCAAATCCTGAGGTTCTACCGTAAGAGAAAGAAGTTTACGCTGCTCTAATGAAGGAAACCATTCCAATTGACCTAATTGCAATGGCAATGCGGAAGTGTTTTTGAATGCTAATTGTACTTGGTGTATTAACTCAGTAATTTGTATTTGTGGAATATTACCTATAAATTGCAGAGTGATATGTAAGTTTTCGGGTTGCATCCACTTTAATGCCTGTTCGGGAAATGCTTTTCTTAAAGATGCTAAGGTTTTTACCAATAATGGTTGTATGAGTTTTGGTGGGGTAATGGCAAAAAAAACGCGTAATGAATGCATTAATAAACAATTTTCCAAGATCTTAACAAACAAACTAGCAAAGTTAATTATGCTTTGCAAGGATGACCTTGGTCTTGAACATTATCTCTGGTAAAAAAAATCCGGAGGCACTCCATAAATAGAGCAGGCAATAGGATGTGTTGATTTTGTTTCCCATTCTGGTTTATTCAATACATCAATCGCATTTTTATATCCTGTCTCTAGCCGTAAATTGATCGCTGAGCGGACAAAATTATAGTCTTTAAAAGAATGAGCATAAGGAGTTCCGTGATAAATAATATGGACCACACTAAAACGTTTGCTAATGCCTAATTGTAATAATTCTTGAACTGCAGGATCTTTTTTTACTTTAGGTGGTAAATATTCACCTAGAAGAGTAATGGCTGACTGCAAATTTTGACGGCTACTGTAGACATTGGTTAAACGTCGCGAATGACTTGCATAGCGTATATCTTTTTGGCGTTCTTCTACTTGATCCATAGTTTCTGGTAAAGGGCCTTTTAAACTGAAGCAATCAATAACAAAACACAAGGTGTCTTCTTCTGGAAGGGCATCAAGTACTGTTACTAATGGTGTATTCGCATAAATGCCTCCATCCCAGTAATATTCTCCATCTATTTCAATAGCAGGAAAACCAGGAGGCAGAGAACAACTTGCCATAATGTGCTCAGGAGTAATATTAAGTTGTTGATTATTAAAAAAGGTCATTTCTCCTGAAGCAATATTCACTGCACCTAAGCATAAGGTTACCTCTTTAGAATTAATACGATCAAAATCAATCACTTTCTTTAATGTGTCTTTTAATTCTGAGGTATCGTAATAGCTTAAATTATTTGGTGTATCGCGAGTTAAATCATTCGGTGGAATAAGACGAGGTTTAAAAAAGCCTTCGAGGCCAAAAAATACAGAATAGAGCGAGCCCATACAATTATTTATATGGCGAAGATAGTCTGTCTTATTATATTGAATAAATTGGTCTGTCCATAAATTAGGGACAATGGTATTCCAAAACTGCATTAATTTATCCATTTGTAATTCACGAGGGTTACCGGCAATGATTGAACTATTAATGGCACCAATGGAAACACCTGCTAAGTAATTAGGTGTATAACCACGTTCATGAATTGCACGATAAGCTCCTACTTGATAAGCCCCCAAAGCACCTCCACCTTGAAAGACACAGGCAATTCGTTGATAAGATTGCTTTTCTTTCATAGAGTTATAGGGTTTATTAATTAAGCCTAGAGGTTTTCTGCTATTCATTTTACTGACCATGATGTTTATGTCCCTATAATTTGTTTTACTTTACAAGTATATACCGTGTAAAAAAATTTGAGGGTTGAGGTTGGCAGTTATGCATGTCAGTGTGTAGCGTTACAGAGAGTCCAATGAACCCTACATTTTATAGTGGAATCAGGATATTCTCTTTTTGGAAGTTTGATCATTGTGAATATAATTTTGAGCCATTGTAATAATTGTATTTAATTGCTTACTGCTCTTGGCTAAGTTCTGCTTTTCAATATTAGAAAATAGCTCCTTGATAGAAATATGTTCATCTTCAACTAAAGATTGTAACAAGTTTTTAGCTAAGTTATAGTCAGCTGCCTCAGGATTTTCAAAAAATCCTCCATTTTTTGTCGAGCTAAGAAGCTTATATTGGTCAGCTTGGTGATTGCATTCGCGTAAATTGCGAATGAGGCGAATACGCATTTCTTGTTCATTAATATGTTGGCCAAAGACGCCATGAAATTCTCCTTTGAACTCTTCATCTCCAGCCATAAAATGACTTTTGGTTACCAACTCTCGTGAGTCTGGAAGCTTGCGTTTTGGGGGTAGGCAATTATTTTTTTCTTGTTTTAGGCGCTCTTTAATGACCTTGCCAAGCTTTGCTGCTTCATTTTTTAATAAATTATCTTGCCTCTCTGTATCCGTTTCAGAGGAGTTGTGAAGAAAAACATCCACATGAGAATGACTTGCGGTAAATTGTAAAAAGCCAGGACCAACATATTTTTTTTCTTGAAAAATTACATCCTTCGCCTCGCGATTGCGTGTTTTTATATCACGACTAACACGACGTCCAACAATGTCTCTGTAGCTATCAGTAGTTACAAAGGATGTTACTGCTGCTGCATTGTCAGGCATGTAGTTGTCGTAAAAATACTGAGCAAAAATACCCTCAATAATAATTACTTCACTAGGAGAAATTTTTTGTTTCTCAGGTAATCGTTTATTTGTTGGGAAATGAAAAACAGGTTTTTCAATAGTTTTTCCATTGTGCAAATCTTTAAGATGTTTTTTAAATAGGTCCATATCAAGCATAGAGGGGAGGTCAAAATTAGTATTCTTCCTATATTTGACAGGATCAGCCTTGTCTGGGATTTCCAAAAAATAATCATCCATGTTGAGGATTTGAGCTTTTTCTCCTAGCTCTTTAGCCAGGTGCTCAGCAATCCCTGTTTTTCCAGAGGCAGATGCCCCGCTTATAAAAACTAAGACCATTGTTATTCCTCGAAAATTTTTTTGATTATTTTAGATTATACATTTTTATAATTGACCATAGCAAATAAAATAAGGGCATTTATACTTTTTATAAGCCATTGCATCCATTACAATAAGTAGCTTGTTTATTATCCATCTTAGGATTGAATTTGTTAGTATATTGATGGCTTGGTGTGGCATTATGATACGCAAAAAATAAGTTTCTATTTTGCATGTGCAAACTCTCATTGGCTTTTTTATTGGTACAGCTTAAAGCAAGTTTTACACTGATTCCGCTGATTAAAGAAAGCATTCCTAAGGCTGTGCGATGAATGGGTAAAATACTGGCAATTTTTATTGGCGAAATAAAGGTAATTGTATTTATAGAGAGCATAATGTATTTGTAATAAGCTAATCCTTGTTTTATCCCCGCCAGAAAAACTGGATATTCTACATGGAGAGCATCAATATCTTGCTTTAGCTGCTTTTGCCTGTAATGTAATTTCCTAAGAGCAGAGTATTTACCAGTAAGCTCAAGATAATCAATTTCTTTGCTAATTAATGCTAATTCAACACTTTTTTGTGTTTTTACGAATTGTTTTTGATAATGTAGTTCATCATTGATCTTAATAATTAAAGTGGCAATAAAAAAAAGCAAAGAAAATGTTGCGATAAAAGGTAACATTGAGGGAGATAAAGTACCTATCGTCAGAGTACCTATATAAGGATTAATGCCATCAATCAATGCACCGAGTAAGGTTGAGGAAAAAGAGAATAGCTGTTGTGTGGAAGAATAGCGATGTATTTTGTGGTTTAATTTAACAAATTGTTCTGAAGAGTAGTGTTTTAATTCTTGAATGTCTTTCAGAAAATCTTCATTAGCTTGTACTTGTTCATGATATTTGCTCATGCGATATCGAGTTCCCATGCGATTTAAAGCCGAAATGATGCCAATAAATAGCGCAGTAGGGATAATTAAATAACGAAGATCGTCAATATCTAGCAAATAGAATAGAGTGAACGTACTGCTTACACCTCGAAGTGCATTGCGTAAATTTTTTATAGCATCGCGAGTGTAAAACCATAAACTAATTAGAATCTGTTTGTTCGCGTTTTGTTCCTCTTGTTTTCTGTTTAACGAAAGTAAAGCAATGCTTACACTAGAGAAGACGCTAATTACTACGATTGTTGAACCCAGGGGATTAAACATCCATTTTTGCATTTCTTGACTAACAAGCGCTGGATTATTAAGGACAATATCAAAATAATAACGAATAAAGGCAAAAGGAAGTTTGCCACTATCAATTGCAAGATAAAGGGAATAAAGATAAAAAAACTGGGATGGCTGTCTTTTATTTTTGCGATCGTCCATTTTGTGAGCACTAAAGTCATGAACGAGTGAATTATACCCACTTTATAATTCATTATCAAATGATCAGTATGTAAGATAATTGATTAACTGGTATGTATTTTACATTGTGAACAGCGCAGTTGAGAAGTAGGAGCAATAAATAGGAAAATGTCGATCAGCAAATCGACATTTTTCCTTGATAACGCTGCTGTAAATTATGCAGTTTCGGCAAATTGTTCGTCTTCAGTACTCCCTTTCAAGGCGGTAGTAGCACTTTGACCCTGCATAATCACATTTTGTACTGCATCAAAATAACCCGTTCCAACAAAACTTTGATGCTTGGTTGCTCTAAAACCTTCTTGCTCTTGCTGCATTTCACGTTGTTGCATTTGTGAGTAAGCATACATGCCGTCTTTATTGTAGTCCTTTGAGATTTCAAACATACTCAAATTCAAGCTATGCCAACCTGCTAAAGTAACAAATTGATATTTATAGCCCATTTCAAACAATTTCTCTCTAAATGAGCGTAATTCTTTCTCATCCACATTAGCTTGCCAGTTGAAAGAAGGAGAGCAATTATAGCATAAAAGTTTACCAGGATATTTTTGATGAATGGCTTGCGCAAACTCACGTGCTTCAGTAAGATTTGGTTTAGATGTTTCACACCAAATCATATCACTGTATGGTGCATAAGCTAAACCACGGCTGATGGCTTGTTCTAAACCATCACGCACATAATAAAAACCTTCTTTTGATCGTTTACCAGTTAAGAACACTTTATCATTTTCATCAAAATCACTCGTAATTAAACTAGCGCCATTCGCATCAGTACGTGCAATAATAATAGTAGATACGCTTTTAATGTCTGCAGCCAAACGCGCTGCTACTAGCTTATGAATGGCTTCTGAAGTAGTAACAAGTACTTTTCCTCCCATATGCCCGCATTTTTTAGCTGACGACAATTGATCTTCAAAATGTACGGCTGCAGCCCCGGCCTGGATCATATGCTTCATCAATTCAAAGGCATTTAAATTACCACCAAATCCTGATTCAGCATCTGCAATAATTGGTGCATACCAATCAATAGTTTCATTTTTATTTAAACGATGAATTTCATCGGTTCTGCGTAAAGCATTATTAATTGCTTCTACCAATTTAGGTACTGAATCTACAGGATAAAGACTTTGGTCGGGGTACATTTGTCCTGAAGAGTTATGATCACCAGCCACTTGCCAACCTGAACAGTAAATTGCTTTTAAACCGGCTTGCACTGCCTGGATTGCTTGGTTACCTGTTAAACAGCCTAAAGCAGTGACTGGTTCATCATGCTGTAACATGCTCCATAATTTATGCGCACCATAGGATGCAAGAGTGTATTCGATTTTAATGGAAGATCTTAGACTGACAACGTCTTCTGCGCTGTAGGGGCGAACTACACCTCTCCATCTTGGGTTATCTTTCCAGTCGTTAATTAGCTCATTTATTTGGTCTAGGATATTCATCGTGCGATCCTTTTTTCTAAGATTAAATAGGGATATGCCAGGGTGGTAAGAAAATCAGCGAAGGATGGATTAAAAATCATTTGCTCCATTATTTTTTTTGCTGCTATTAATGATTGTGAATCCGACAGCTTGTTTTGCTCTTCTATTAATAATGAATCGTATTCTTCCTTAATCCATTGCTGCAACAATGATGCATTTAACTGTATTCCATTACTTAAAGGTGCAGAAAATTTTACCCATTGCCATAATTGCGCTCTGCAAATTTCTGCCGTAGCAGCATCTTCCATTAAATTGCGGATAGGAACACATCCATTACCCGATAACCACGATCTCAGATAAAGTAGTGCGACTGTAATATTATTTCTAACTCCGCTTTCAGTGATCTCGCCATTTGGCACAGCCAATAACTCATGGATTGTAATTTGGCAGTCTTCAGGGATTTTTTTGAGCTGATTTGCCTCAGGCATAACCTCATTAAAGGCTTTGAGGGCAACAGGAATTAGGGCAGGATGAGCAACCCAGGTACCATCGTGTCCTGCTAAGGCTTCTCTTTGTTTATCAGCAAAAACTTTCTCCAAAGCATCTTGATTGGCCGCCTCATTTCCTTTAATTGGAATTTGCGCAGCCATGCCACCCATTGCGTGAATTCCTCGCCGATGACAGGTACGAATTAATAAAGTCACATAGGCTTTTAAAAAATCCGTGCTCATGGTGATCTGTTGACGATCGGGTAAGAGAAACTCTTTATGGTTACAGAATTTTTTTATGAATGAAAAGATATAATCCCATCGGCCACAATTTAAGCCAACAATATGATCACGTAATTCATAAATAATTTCATTCATTTCAAAAGTTGCAGTAATCGTTTCAATGAGTACTGTGACTTTGAGTCTACCAGGAGGGAGTTTTAGATACTCTTGAGCCTTGAGAAACACATCATTCCATAAACGTGCTTCAAGGTGAGACTCGAGTTTCGGTAGGTAAAAATAAGGGCCTGTTCCTTGAGCTAATAGTTCTTTGGCATTATGAAATAAGTAGGTCATAGCATCAAAAATAGAGGCAGAAATAGGCTGGCCATCGATTAAAACATGAGGATCCTCCATATGCCAACCGCGAGGACGCACCATAAGAACCGCAGTTTGCTTATTGAGTTTATAATGCTTGTTGGTTTTGGAATCTGTATAAGTAATTTGTTTACGTACTGCATCATATAAATTAACTTGGCCATCGATGCAGTTACTCCAGGTTGGTGAATTGGAGTCTTCAAAATCGGCCATAAATACTTTAGCGCCGCTATTGAGTGCGTTGATGATCATTTTTCGATCTACAGGCCCAGTAATTTCAACCCGTCGGTCTTGTAAATCTGCTGGTGTATTATTTAAAGTCCAATGATCCTCACGAATGTGCTGAGTTTCGTTTAAAAATTGAGGAAAAATCCCTACATCAAAATCTTGTTGCCTTTGCTGCCGCGCTAATAGCAATTCTTGACGACGTGTGCGAGAAAAACGCTCCATTGTGACAAGAAAGTCCATACATTCGAGGGATAATATAAAGCTATTTTGAGGCGACAGCCTACCATTTATCTGATAGTCGTCATTCTTCATACAACGTATCTCCAATTACAACAGCATCAATAAAAAATGATCGCTGTTAAACATAGTTAAGTTCATTAAATTGCAAATATTTTGTACAGATAACAGGGACTTATGCTTTAATCACAGTAGGGCAGGTAGATAATAAGGCGTGTCTTAACAGTTACAAATTGTGACATTATCACTAAAGCATAAAAAGAAACTTACCCATCACTCATTAACATACATTGATATTTTGAATTCTGCAATATGAGATTTAAAGAATAACGGGGGCAATGACAAATTATTAAAGCAAATTGATAGGTATGTTTACATTTCTGTTATTCACATCAAAATGTAAACAGCATTTGATTTTTTCGTCAGAAAATAGCGCATTGATGAGGTATTAGGTCTTTAAATTCGCCTTTGTAGACCTGCTGCAGCAAGAATTTTAGTAGAAATTTCTTCAATAGAATACTTGGTTGAATTGAGATAAGGAATTTTCTCTCGTTGATACATTGCTTCTACTTCGTTAACTTCCAGCCGACATTGCTCTGAAGTGGCATATTTACTATTGGGTCGTCGTTCTTGCCGGATTTGCTGGAGGCGGTGCACGTCAATAGTTAGGCCAAAAAGCTTATCTTTATAGGAGCGTAGCACTTCAGGTAATTTAAAACCCATAATTTCGTCATCAGTAAATGGATAATTTGCTGCTAAAATTCCATATTGCAGCGCCATATATAAACAACTAGGTGTCTTACCACAGCGAGAAACACCAATTAAAATAATATCGGCCTTATCATAACCTCGTGTTTTAATGCCATCATCATGTGCCAGCGCAAAATCAATAGCCTCCAGACGATGTAAATACAATTTATTATCAATTACGCCATGGGTTCGTCCCACAGTATAAGACGATTTTTCATGAAGCTCTTTCTCCAACGGTCCAATAAACGTATTAAATAAATCAAAAACACAAGCGTTGGTTTTTTCAAAAAAATGACTGCGAATTTCTTGATTGACTAAGGTCATAAATACTAAAGGCTTAATTCCTGTATTCAAATAAGCCTGATTAATCTGCAAAACTACTCTAGATGCTTTTTCTAAAGAATCAATATAAGGAATTGTCAGGCGTTCAAATGAAATATTTTCAAATTGGGTAATAAGACTGTTACCCAAAGCTTCAGCAGTAATCCCAGTGCCATCTGAGAGCATAAAAACGTGGCGTTTCATAGTGTGCCTTTTACATGAAATAAGTGGAGCATTTCATTTTAAAATGAAATGCTTAATATCTCCAGCAAGTGTACATATTTATATGCATCTGCTATCTTAAAAAATAAGAGGAATATTTTGTAAAGGCTCATATGGAATATGAACGCTTTGGTGGCAATAGCAAACTTTTTATTTTTGGCATTATTTGCCTGGTGATAAGCTTGGGGTTATTATTTTTTAGTTTGTATATTTTGCCTTATTTTCTCTTTGAATGGAATTATGATGTACCTGATTTTATTTTAAATCTTTTGACAATATATCAGGATAATTATCATTATACTCTTGCAGGCAGTAAATTTATTGTTTGGATGTTGTTTTTTGTACCTTGCGTTCTAACTGGGCTTGCTTCTTATTTCGTTTCTCGTTATTTAGACAGCAAAATGTATGGACCTGAAACACCACCAATAGAAGAGCAAGAAAAAAATACCGAAGAATTACAAAAACAGATCAAGGAATCTGTAAGTTTAGGGGGCAAAATCTTGGGATTAATGATTGCTATTGTGGTTATTATCCTATTATTACAATATTTTGTTCAATCAACTGTCTAACGGATGATAACAGGAGTTATTTATGTTTAAGCGTTGGAAAATTAAAAGTATTACTAAAAAAATTAAAGCGATGCAGGCAAACCGAGTGAATAATCAGCCAGGTGATGACGTGCTGAAAAAAGAAATTGCTTATTATTATGATTTAGCTAGCATCTATAAAAAAATGCAGTGTAGTAAAAAATTCCCTTTTGCGATGTTAATGTACGAGGAGTGTTTACGTACAGCCGCTGGGCTTGATGATGCTGAGGCGAATTATCTGCTGGGAAAAATAGTTCTTGATGAGGCAAAATTGAGAAATCATTTGGAACAAGAGGGCGTATTTAAAAGTGAAATCAATCAGAAGAAATGCCAACAACTTTTTGATGAAGCACATGCCTATTTGTCTGTAGCAGTTAAATTAGGCCATATTGAAGCAAAACGGTTGACTGGTCTTTGTTATATTAATGGTTGGGGCGTTGATGTTGATAAAAAAGCAGGTTTTGAAATGGTAGTTGACAGTATTGAACAAGAAGGAGCCTGGGATCGCGTACCGCAAATATTTGCTGCTATTGGACTTAATAAACCGGAGTTCTTTTCTGCCATTATGCAACATCGAAAATCCTCGTAGCAGGTTACACCAAAATATAATCTTGAAACAAATAAATCAAATAATAATTTGTAGGTTGAGCCAAGACTCAACCTACAAATTATTTTATCGGTGAAATCGCCATGTATACTACCCTGAAATAGCACTTAGTTCATGGATTCATAATGAATACAATGCTTTTTAGTAGTATAGGTTTCGTTGTTGAATGATTCACCATCCCTTTAAACATAAATCTTGGATTTACCTAATAAGATGTTATGATAATCTATTATGTAATGGATGAAACATAGGTAGAAAGGATTTTTTATGCTGCGACGCGATATCACTACAACAAATGTTTTAATAGCTGCCGCTGGAGGTATGGTGGGTTCTGGCTGGTTGTTTAGCCCCTATATCAGTGCGCAAATAGCAGGCAGTAATTCGCTTGTTTCCTGGGTTATCGCAACGATTTTTATGCTGTTTATCGCTCTACCGTTGTGTGAGTTAGGCACTATGTTTCCCATTTCTGGCGGAATGTCCAATTATCCTACGTTTACTCATGGCAAAGAAGTAGGATTCTTATTCGCTTGGACGTCATGGCTTTCCTATGTGGTAATGACGCCTATTGAAATACAAGCAATTCTTCAATACACGAGCCACTTCTTTCCATCTTTAGTCGCTGGTAATTCAGTCACTCTACAGCTTTCATCTTATGGTTATCTTGCTGCAGTTGCGATTATGCTTTTTGTTGTTTTATTAAATTCCTATGGAATTAAATTGCTAGCTGAATGTAATAAATATGCAAGTATTATCAAATTTATTTTACCCAGTATTGCCATTGTTTCTTTGTTGCATGTAGCCCCTTCAATGAGCAATGTTTCGGTATCTTTGACTGATAAGGACAGTTGGGTGAAAATTTTTGCCGCACTTTCTGAAGGTGGGGTTGTATTTGCTTTTACTGGATTTCAAAATGGTTTAATCTTGGCTGGAGAAGTTAAAAATCCGCAGCGAAGTATTCCTATAGCCATTTTAGGGGCGGTAATTATTGGCTTTATTCTCTATTTCTTACTGCAATTGAGTTTTATTGCTGCTGTTCCACAAAAATATTTAGCGCACGGTTGGGCAGGATTAACATATCCTGGAGATAGTGGACCTTTAGTCGGATTGGCATTGAGTTTAGGTCTGGCTTTTGTGGCCATTTTATTGATGATCGATGCTTCATTCTCTCCTTTTGGAACTGCATTGGTTTATACGGCAGCAACATCACGTATTTTATACGGTATGGCTCAAAATAAGCATTTGCCTAAAATATTTTTAAAAGTAAATCGTCATAAAATTCCTTATATTACTTTGTACGCCAATTTAATTGTGGGTATGTTATCATTTTTGCCATTTCCTGGCTGGCAAAAATTGGTCGCTTTTCTTTCTTCCGCGAGCATTCTTTCTTACAGTATTGGCCCCATTTGTCTTTTAGCAATGCGTAAGTTACAACCAGATACTGTGCGCCCATTTCGTCTGTCTGGAGCTGTGGCCTGTTCTCATCTTGCATTTTATTTTTGTAATTTAATGTTGTATTGGTGCGGCTTTGCTATCCTATGGAAATTAGATGTGGCTTTATTAATTGGGATTGGGTTGTACTTTATGGCTCATCGAAAAAGCTCTTTTGATAATGGCCGACTGATGTGTTGGTTTATGTTTTATATGGTGGCTATGTTACTGTTGTCTTATTTAGGGGCTTTTGGTGGTATAGGCGCTTTGCAATTCCCATTTGATTTAATTTGTATTTTCCCTTTAAGCATTTTTATCTTGTACTTATCACAATCCTTATTAAAACCTGCAAATTATCAGTACATCTTTAATGAGAAAGAGGGTGTGATTAATAATAAAAAAGAAGAGCTTTTGATTTAGGTAATTATTGAAGAAAATAAAAGTTTGCCCTTCCTCCAGGATGGACGAAGCGATGTTACACTAATTAATCAATATTGAGGTAAATTCCCGTGCGATATTTTAATCTCAAGTGGTTTTATGCGGTATTATTCTTGAATCAAGTTGCTTACGCTCAAACTTTGTCAGCAAAAGTTGATGAACTCATTGATCAACAATTACCGCGTGCAACTGTAGGTGCGCTTATTAAAGATGCACAAACGGGTGAAGTTATTTATAGCCGGAATGCCAATAAATTATTAACTCCTGCCAGTAGTACTAAATTATTTACTGCTGCTGCAGCATTTTATTATTTAAAGCCAGAGTTTCATTTTTTAACTACTTTGTCGCAGAAAGGCCAAGATTATTACATAACTTTTTCGGGTTCTCCTTCGTTTTCTGCTGATAATTTATCTGCTTTATTGATGACCTTAAAAAAGAATAATGTGACCTCTATTGCTGGAGATATAGTGATAGACAGTAGCCAGTTTCCACAGCCTTATTATCTTAGTGGTGATTCTTATGATGATTTAGGTTGGGCTTATACTGCTCCGGATACAGCAGCGGTATTGAATGAAAATGCAGAAGCCTATGAATTAATCAGTGGGCAAATCTTGGGAAGCCATATCCAGATAAAACCTAAAATATCAGCTAAAGAAAAACCAAAAATCAGAGCCTTAACATTTAAGAATGAAGTTATTACAGTAAGGAAAGAAGAAGAAAAAAATCATTGCAGTTTACATGTTGAATTACAAGCAAATAATACGTTACGGTTGTTTGGATGTATGATGCAGAGTAAAAATCCCAAAATGGTAGAGTTTGCTATCCCTGATCCTATTTTGTTTATTAAGCAAGTAACTCAATCAACCTTAGATAACGAGGGGATTGAGCTTAAAGGAGAGATTATTAGCGGGAAAACACCTGCAGATGTAATTCCTATAGCAAGTTATAAGTCAGCTAATTTACATCAATTAGTAAGGCATATGCTGCAAAAATCAGACAATCTTTATGCAAATAATCTCACCCGAAAATTAGGTTATGAAGTAACCGGAAAAGGCAGTCATAAAGAAGGTATGTTTGCGATGAAAAAGATTATTTCAGAGCACACGCCGATTGATGTGAAAGAGATGGAATTAATTGACGGTGAAGGTACTCGTTATAATTTAATTGCTCCAGAACAGTTTGTTGCTTTGCTTATGGAACTGTATCATAACAAAGACATCCGACCTTTATTGCTGAATTCTTTGCCGCAAGCCGGTGTTTCCGGAACCTTGCAAGCACGGATGAAAGATACTATTTTGGATAAAAAAGTATTTGCGAAGACAGGTACCATGCATGATGTGTCTTCCTTATCGGGGTTTCTAATAAACTCCAATGAAAAAACCTTTGTATTTTCGATTATCACCAACGGCGTAGGAAAAGCTGAAAAAGCAAAAGCACTTGAGGAAAAAATCTTAGCTATTGTTGCTGAATATTATTTAGAGCAAAGCAAGATTTCTAAAGAAGATCGGCGATGATAAAGTCTTTCTGGCAGCAAACGTGCCAGAAACACGACACTAATTACGCTTTTCATCTTTAACCCAGCGCATCATAAACGCGCCGATAATTTGCATTAAGGGTAATATCGATAGTGCAATATGGTAGCTGGATAATGAAAAATCTTGCGTTATCCCAGTGCCATTGAATACATCTAATAATTTCCCAATAGTTGGTTCTGCAATCGCATCTAAAAAGGCATCACTCGCATTAAGCAATGACGTTGTAGTTCCCGCCAAGTGCAAGGGGTTAAGTTCTTTTCCAATTACAAAAACCAAAGGAAATGCGCCCAGGCTAAAACCAAACATAAATAACAAACAACTTAATAACCATAGAGGCATCGGATGAGCATAAATCACTAAACTAATGCACAGAGCTGAAACCAAAGTACTATAAAACATAAAAGCGCAACGATTACGCACATAATTAGTAACCACAGCTAATAAAGGGCTTGAGATGGCTAAGCCAATAAATACCAGGGAAACCATGCTTGGAGCAGTTAATTTATCAAGATTATAAGCTTTTTGTAAGAAAGGATTACCCCATAAACCACAGAAAATAACTACAGGGGAAAAGGCTAAGCCGCTGTAGGCAGTAAGTAGCCAATTTTGTTTATTTTTAACTATAGAAAGAACATCACTCCATAAATGCTGTTTGTCTGAGGTTTTAATTTCTTCCGTTTCTGTAGAAGGCTTATCTCTCACACAAAGTAAAAACAGAAAACCCAAAGCAATACCACTCCACGCCAAGGTAGCTAAACTGGAGCGCCAACCAATTTGCTCAATGAGCCAGGCCAGAGGCATTTGTCCACATACAGCACCAATCATGGCAGAAGTTACTAATAATGAAGTTAATAGAGCATAGTATTTCTTATCAAACCAAACAGCGGCCAGTTTAAAATAGGCGATACTGGCAAAAGAAACACCAACACCAATTAAGGCTCGCCCCCAAATTGCTGTGTTTAAATAGTTTGCTTCAGCACAAAAAAATGTACCTAAAGCACAGAAAAAAATCGCTCCAGTAGTGATCCAACGTGTTCCATAATGATCGAGGATTACACCAACAAATAAAGGAACGATTAGATAAGTCCAAAAATAAACTCCAGAAAACATTCCAAGACCTAAGCCTTGCAAATGAAAAGCTTCCATTATTTGTGGAGCCATTACACTAGGGAAGTTTTGTAGGATATACTTATAAAATAAAAAAGCAGCGCACAGACTGATGACAAGAATTGCACGTGTATTAGTAGTTTTAGTTTTGATCATATTTATTGCCTGTGCATCACAAGAGTTCCTCATTATTCCTCCTCTAGTTTGTTAGTGTCTTATTGGCTGATTATTCTGCTTTCTCCCTAGAGAGGTCGAATAATCAAGGACATGACTCTAGGGCAGGGGCGGATCAATAATGAGGACGACCACTACAGAAATTGAGGCAATAGAAGAAGAAAGCTGCAGCAACGCAGAAGAGTTGTTTAATGTTACTTGATGTTGCTGGCAAGAGGTCATTTATAGTGTCAGTAGTTTTAAATTGTTATCATACTAACCTTGTTTTGAGCAGAATGTCAAATGATGTTTTCTTGATTATATAATGCTTAAATAAATGCAGGAGAGTGTTTTTTACAGCTTAATCACTGCAGCACCTGTAAAACAGCCATGGCGTAAATCATCTAGTGCTTGATTCACTTGAGCTAAAGAATAAGTATGTACTTCGGTGACTATAGGAATGGTTGATGCCAAATCTAAAAATTCTTTTCCATCTTTACGGGTTAAATTTGCCACTGAACATAAACAACGTTCTCCCCAGAGGATTTCATAGGGAAAACTGGGGATTTCACTCATGTAAATTCCTGCACATACCACAGTTCCTCCTTTTTCCGTATTTTTTAGTGCTATGGGTACTAATTCACCCACAGGAGCAAAAATAATCGCTGCATCTAATAGATGAGGAGAGCGCTGATGTGAATCACCAGCCCAGGTGGCACCTAATTGATAAGCAAAATCTTGAGCTGCTCGATCACCGGAATTAGTAAAGGCATAGACTTTTCTCCCTTTCTTGCAGGCAACTTGAATTAATATATGAGCTGCTGCACCAAAGCCATAAAACCCTAAATGTTGTGCATCACCTGTTTTTAAATAAGCACGATAACCGATTAGACCTGCACAGAATAAAGGAGCCGCTTGTTCGTCAGAATAACCTTCAGGAATGGGAAAGCAAAAATGCGCATTAGCCACACAATATTCGGCAAAACCGCCATCAATTTGATAGCCTGTAAATCGGGCATTATCACATAAATTTTCTCGCTCGGATAAACAAAAAAGGCAACGCCCACAACTATATCCCAGCCAGGGAACACCAACACATTGACCAATTTTAAATGCTTTAACTTCTGAACCTAGTTGCTCAATAGTCCCAACAATTTGATGTCCAGGGATTAATGGTAATTTGGGGTGTTCTAATTCACCATCCACAACATGTAAGTCAGTACGGCAAATTCCACAGGCGCTTACTTTAATTAATATCTGATGCGGTTTGGGATTTGGTTTGGGAACTTCTTTTTTGATTAGTGGTTGTCTAGGTTTTGCGAGGATCATTGCGTGCATAATGAACATCCTTTCCTTGCTTATTCTTTTATTTTAGCATTTTTATAAAACTTGACAAATTGCTCAAGTGAACCAAACTTGGAACAAGAGTATACAAGGAGGTTAGGTAAGTACTATGAGTTATATTGAAAATCATGTCTTTGATGAAATCATCATTGGTCAATCTGCTTCATTAAAACGGACACTAACTCAAAAAGATATTGAACTCTTTGCCGTTATGTCGGGAGACGTTAATCCCGCACATGTTGATGCAGAATATGCAAAAGATGATTTATTTCATAAAGTTATTGCTCATGGAATGTGGGGTGCTTCATTATTGTCTACAATTTTAGGTACGGAACTTCCTGGACCGGGGACTATTTATTTAGAGCAAACGTTAAAATTTGAGCATCCTGTTGCGATTGGTGATAGTGTCACTGTAACCCTGATGGTTATAGATAAAAAGCCAGAAAAACATATTATTGATTTTAAATGTTCTTGTGTTAATCAAGACGGTAAAACGGTGATTAGTGGCCTTGCAACAGTAATTGCCCCAACGATAAAAGTCAAAAGACAACGGGTTGCCTTGGCTACAGTCGAGTTTAAATCACCCAAAAATCATTGGTATTATACGCTAATTGCTGCCAAAAATTCTTTAAAACCCTTAGTCACTGCAGTAGTCCATCCTGTAGATATACTATCTCTTAAAGGAGCAATTGCTGCAGCAGAAGAGAGTTTAATAATACCCATATTAATCGGCCCAGAGAAAAAAATTCATGCTGCTGCTAAAGAAGCGGATCTTGATCTTTCAAATTATACTCTTGTTCCCACGGAGCACAGTACTGCGGCAGTAGAAACAGCCATCATTATGGCACAAAAATATGAAGTGGAAGCGATTATGAAAGGCAAGCTGCATACGGATGAATTAATGTCTCCTATTGTTAATAAAGAGAGTGGCTTACGTACAGGACGGCGTATGAGTCACGTCTTTTGCCTGGATGTGCCTAATTATTCTAAACCTATATTTTTAACGGATGCAGCGATTAATTTATTTCCTAGTCTTCGTGATAAGTGCGATATTGTGCAAAATGCTATTGATCTTTTTACCACATTAAGATTGGGCATACCCAAAGTTGCCATTCTATCTGCAGTTGAAACGGTTAATGAAAAAATTCCTTCGACTTTAGATGCAACCGCGTTATGCAAAATGGCTGAGCGCGGACAAATTAAAGGAGGGCTCTTAGACGGCCCATTAGCTTTTGATAATGCGATTTCAATGGATTCTGCTCGAGAAAAGGGAATTAACTCACTGGTTGCGGGTAATGCTGATATTCTGGTAGTTCCTGATGTGGAGTCAGGAAATATGCTGTATAAACAAATGACATATCTTTCTGGAATTGAGGCTGCAGGCATTGTTTTAGGAGCACGTGTACCAATTATTTTGACCAGTCGTGGTAGCGATGAAGTGTCGCGCAAGGCCTCTTGTGCGATGGCTTTATTGTATGAGCGTCGAAAAAGAGGGTAGAATAGCATGAAGGAAGCAATTTTAGTTCTGAATGCAGGTTCATCAAGCATTAAATTTGCCTTATTTTCTGTAAAGCTCAATTTATTGTATCAAGGAAAAATTGGTTCTATTTTTGGTCAACCACAATTTAAAGCATTTAATCATGAGCGTAAGTTAGTGATTGATGAAGTCCTGGCGTTTTCAGGTTATGAGACTTCGCTAATGCATTTATTTGATTGGTTAAGAGTGCTTCCTAATCGTTTTATATTAAAAGCCGTGGGACATCGAATAGTTCATGGTGGGGGAATTTTTCATGGCCCTTGTTTAATTAAGCCTGAAACCATCGAACAAATTGCATCGCTTACACCCTTAGCTCCTTTGCATCAACCGCTTAATGTAGAAGCAGTTTGTACTATTATAAAAATTTATCCACTCTTGCCGCAAGTAGCTTGCTTTGATACTACCTTTCATCAAACTCAAGAACATTTAGCGACTTTATTTGCCCTTCCCAGGTCTTTAACTGCAGAGGGTATCATTCGTTATGGCTTTCATGGTATTTCTTATGAATATATTGCTTCTGTCATACCTAAGAATGCTGGGTCTAAAGTGATGGTTGCTCATTTGGGTAATGGCGCAAGTGTTTGTGCTCTACGAGATGGTAAAAGTGTGGCGACTTCCATGGGATTTACTGCTTTGGATGGGTTAATGATGGGGACTCGCACAGGAACTATTGATCCGGGAGTATTGTTATATTTACTGCAGGAAAAAATGTACAGTACAGAACAATTAAGTGAGCTTTTATATTCCAAATCCGGTTTACTTGGGGTATCCGAAATTAGTGCTAATATTCAGGAGTTGCAATTTAACGAAGATCCTCGTGCCGTTGAAGCTATGGATTTATTTTGTTTTCGTGCTGCTCAAGAATTGTGTTCTTTAATGGTCGTTTTACAAGGGTGCAATACGCTTATTTTTACTGCGGGTATTGGTGAAAATTCCGCTGTAGTACGCAAAAAAATATGTTTGTATCTTCAATGGTTAGGGATTGTTTTGGATGAGGAAGCTAATCTTAATGATGCTTCAGTTATTAGCGCAGACACTAGTTCAATTTCAGTTTATGTCATTCCTACTAATGAAGAGTTAATTATTGCCAAGCATACCATTCACCTACTTGGCATATCCTAAATAAAAGTTGAAATAAGAGTTTTTTTTATTCATCCCAAATTTACCAGACAGGGTCTGGGAAGTATGCTTCTAAAGCATTGTGAACGCGAGGCACATTTAAATGGATTTTCTCAACTAGAAATGATGGCAACACTTCCTAGAGTTAAACTATACACTACATTAGCTTATAAGGCAGTTTCTGATGAAGTGTGATGCTTCCTAATAATGTTCCTTTGAGATTTGTGCGTATGATTAAAAATTTAAAGGAACATATGCTTGATAAAAGCTCAGAAAAAGAAAAATCTCCGATAACATCTATAGGCTTATTTCGTGAGCCTATCAATGAACATGCAGAATCATCCGCTATCTAAATTATAATTTACCTCGAACCGCGTGCCAATTGCTATTTATTCATTTAAAGAAAGATATCGATAAAAACTGGCACGCGATAACAAATATCATCAATACCATGAGCGCTTAGCAGTTAATACTAACGAACGTTTTATGAGACATTCATGCCTGTTGATAAATCTAAATGAATTTGCTCAGCCAATGACTTTCCATTTTCTTGAAACAACATGGTTTCATGATTTCCTTCGACTAAATGAGTGCTTAAATGCCCATTAATCGTAGACGACCAACCATTATCGTTTTGATTTACGTCAATAAAATCGTTCCACAGTTCTTTTGCTTTATAAAGCACCGCATTGGTTTTTATTGAGGAAAAGGTATAGTTAAGTAATAAGTTTTTTCGATACTTTTCTAATTGCGCTAACTCGTCTGTGCCATTTCCTTCTTTATAGACTAATAAAGAAATGGTATTTTTTCTCATGAGCGACTCAGGATATTGTGTCCATCCATCAAAAAAACCTAAATAGTGAATGATTTTATGAGAAGAGAGAAGTTGTTTTGCCATCTCAAAAGCTACTGTAGCACCAAAAGATGCACCAGCTAACGCAAATTCCTCTCCTTGATACACCTCTGAAAGAGCCTCTATATAAAATCTGGCCATTTCTTCAATGGAGTGAAATCGCCGCTCATCTCCATCCACACTTGCATCTTGAATTCCATATACCGTGTACTTTCCCGCCAGATGATTGGCGAGCTGTTTGTACCAGAAAACGGTTCCGCCAACCGGATGAACTAATACCAATGGGGTTTTATGAGTCCCCGTTGCTAATGGAATAATCCATTTATTTTCTATGCCCTTTGAAAGATTTTCTGAGCTTATTTGTGTGAGCCGGTGATCAATTTGCTTGGAAAGTAGAGCAATTGTTGGGTATTCAAAGATGTAAAATAAAGGAATATCTATGTGATAATGCTGTTTTAATGCATTGATAATGTGCAATGCAAGTAACGAGTCTCCGCCAAGAGCAAAAAAATCATCATGATGATGAATATCCGTAGCATTAAAAGCGCCATGCCAAATAGTCATCATGATTTTTTCACTTTCAGTTAAATGCTCATCAACCTCGTGCTCCAATCCAAACGGGATAAAGGCTTGTTGCTCCAAGGCGTTGATGTCAATTTTTTCATTCTCTTTCAATGGAATCGAGTGCGTGATGCAAAACTCTTTCGGAATCATATAATTGGGAAGATACGTAGATAGAAAAGTTCGTATCTCTTTGATTGATAAAGAATCATTTTTTAATACTAGGTAGGCTCTTAAATATTTTTCTTTAAAATGTCCTTTGTGAACAAGTACTACGGCTTGCTCTACTTCATCCATGTGTAATAAAGCGGATTCTATCGCAGGTAATTCAATACGATACCCTTGAATTTTTACTTGAAAATCATTTCTTCCAAAAAATTGAATAAACCCTTTGGGAAGCCACGCGGCCAAGTCTCCTGTTCGATAAAGAGTTTCACGATGATTATTTAAGGACAAAGGAATAAATTTAGCTTCTGTTAATTCTGGTTTTCCTAAATAGCCATCCGTGACTTGAGCGCCACCAATGAACAATTCACCTTTCATTCCGATTGGGCATAGATTTTTTCTTTTATCCAATAAATAAGCCGTTGAATTGAAGGCTGGCCGACCAATAGGAGCGGCGGCTTCAGCCATAAACTCATTATGAGATACAAAATAAGAGGTGACGGACACCGTGGTTTCAGTCGGGCCATATTCATTGACGATTTGATGATGAGGACACAGCTCAAGCCAATTTTTGACTTCTTGCGTATGAACTACGTCCGCTCCTAACATTAAAAATTTTAAATCAGTCAGTTTTTTCACCAAGTTGGGATAGTGCAGCAGCATCTCAATATAACCAGGGGTTAATTCAGTATGGGTCACTTGATGGTCTATTAAATGATGTAAATAGCGTTTAGGGTTTGTTTTAGTCGCCTCATCGCATAATGCAATGCATCCGCCTACTACTAAAGGTGCAATAGTGCACGGAACGGATAAATCAAATGCAATCGAGGAAGAAAAGTCAATAATTGAGGAGGAAGAAAATGCTGTAGTCTTAGTAAACCAGGTACAGTAATTAAGGACATTTTTCTGAGAAACCACAACACCTTTTGGCGTTCCTGTAGTACCGGAAGTAAACATAATGTATGCAAGCGACTGTAGGATATCCTTGGCTAAAAAAAAGTGATTTTGTGGTATTGAATTGACGAGAATCGATTCCAGATCATGGCATTGAACTATTTGTTTTTCTGAAAAATAAGGGGCTAACTTTGCTTTGAGCGCCGTTGTGGTAATGACATGATTTAATTGCGCTTCATTGGCAATCGTTTCAATTTTTAATAAGGGATATCGTGTATCTAAAGGCACATAAATGCACTGAGCTTTCAATATACCTAAAAGTACGACCAGCATTTCTGTAGTTCTTGGGCTGTATAATCCGATTAATGTTTGGGGTGGAATGTTTTGTTTCTGAATGTAGTACGCTATTTTATCTACTTGGTGGGATAATTCGTTGTAGGTCACTATTTGTTCATTGGTGACTAATGCTGGAGCTTGAGGTGTGGTATGCACATAATATTCAAATAATTCGATGATGGATTTTTGAGGTATTGGATGGACTTCACCCTTTCCCCAAACATTCAATAGGGTATAACGTTCGTTTTCAGTTAAAAAACAAAATTCAGATACTTGGAGGTGCGGTTTTGTGATCAGATGATCGAGAATGTGTTCCATATGAGGCGCCATGTTATTGAGTGTTTCTTGTAACAGCCCACTGTGATAGTGTTCATCGATGCAATGAGCTATTTTCACCTCGTGAAACAATGTACTGTAATGGAAATACAATAACGTATCTTGAGGTAACACTAAGTGCTCGGACTCATCCATTAAATTAATAATGATGTTTGATGTGAGGTGCTTATTTTCAAGAATGGGATGCCGTGCCACAATATCAGTAAAAAAGGTCTGTGCTTTTTCATGCTCCTTGAGGCGTGTTTTGACATCAATCACTAAATCTTCTAAAGTCATTTCCTCATTCCACCCTAAAATTAAGGGTAAAAATGCAGAAAATAAACTGCCACATGGATTATTTAATTCATGATGACCTGAATAGACTAAAGAGACTGAGGTTTTCCCGTAATCATTAAGACGATACAAATAAATTAAGAGGGTTGTAAGGATCATCTCTTTCTTTGTGTCTTCATCTGTATGGATAAGAGGAGGGGGAAGGCGTATGCTCGAAGGTGCTAATTCAAGGCCTGTGTTGTTTTTTTTCAAACTGGCTGGAGTGAATGTTTCATGCTCATTTAATTTTACGAATTGTTGAATCCAATAGGGTTCATTTTTTACAGCCTTTGCATGAAGCGTTTTAAAATAGATAGGTTCATTGTGTATTGATTCAAATTGAATACCAATATGGAGATTATAGGTTTTTTTGAGGGATTCAATTGAAATGAGCTCACCTGTTTTTAAGAAAACTTGAGTTACTTTTAAGGCATTAGTGGAAGTGGCTATAACGAGTCCATCTTCTTTAATATCAATAAGCGTTCCAGATGTATAAGAGCTCACATCACAGGAAATAACAAGTGCCTGAGAAATTATCAAATAATCTTGATGCAAATAGAGTTTGACGCACCCTACGTTATTATTATAGTGACCTAATGCGGTTGCTCTACATAATTGAACAATAGATTCTGCGGAGTTTTTATTCCAATCGATAAATCCTAAATTAGGAATCATTGCGGTTAGGCCAAAATAGCTGCGCTGCCGTAGGTCTTGTTTTGTTAACAAAAGAGTCCCATTGAGAATGTCGGACACCAAATCAGAAAAAGCTTGGATAGCATGTTCATAACAGCGTAAATTTAAAGAAAAAGCCGTATCTTCATTGAGAATAGGGAATCTCACTTGCTTGACAATATCTCCTTCATCAATTCCTTCATTTACCATATGCCAGGTAATTCCATGTTCTTTTTCCTTATTAATTAATGCCCAAGTGGTTGCATTAAGACCTGCATATCGAGGTAATAAGGAATCGTGATAATTAATAGTGGCTTGCTTTGCCATATTGAGAACAGAGGCGGGTAAAATAAAACTGTTGACGATACTGAACACGTACTCCACAGGATAAAAAGAAGAAGACAGTAATTCTCCAATAGAAGAGACCCAAACAATATTATTTTTCTCTGCCCACTCCTGAATCGTTTTTGTGGGGGAAACTACTCGTTCTATCCAAAAGTGATGTGACAGAAGAATATCACCGCACTGAATCAATAAACTGTCTTCGCCAATTAAGCAGCAAGAATTCATTATTTATCCTTTCATCTATAATTAGGATTAAAAGTTCATTTTAAAATCAACATAACGCAAGGGTATCATATACGAATGAAAAAAGATCAAAATTTTCTCATTACTTTAGCCAATCAGACAGCAGAAGCACTTGTTGTCTTGGATGCTCAGGCTAATGTATTTCTCTTAAATGCTAATGCAGAGAACGTATTTCGGTGTAGTGCTAATCCGGCGATAGGCAGCTCCTTTACTGCATTCTGTCAGAAAAATCATATTCCTTTATTTTTTAATCTAGTTGATTTTAATAAAGAAAATGAGGTAACCCGTGCGATTTCTACAGTCATTCATCACATGAAACTGGATTGGTCTGTTCAGCGCATGGTTGAGGATGAGGCCGTATTTTACTTTATTAAAACCATCAATTTAGAACAAAAAAGAAACCAAAATGAAATTTTTCAGCTGGAAACTTTAATTGAAAACATGCCTTGTAACGTTTATTGGGTCGACAAAGACTGCAAGATGATCAATTGCAATCAAAACGTTTTAACGATGCTGCACATGCGTCGTGAAGAATTTCGAGGTAAAACCTATGAGGAGTTGTCTGAATTAGCACAGTGGCCAGAAGGATTAGCACAAAAATTAAAAAATGATGATCTGTATGTAATGCGATCTGGGACGCCTATATTTGGTGTAGAAGATCCTCCGATACCGCATGCCGATGGAACAGTTTCCAATTTTTTAACCAGTCGTGTTCCTTTACGAAATCAAGAAGGAGAGATTTTAGGAATTGCAGGAATTTCTGTGGATGTTACTGCTTTGAAAGAGGCACGGGCAAAAGCAGAGGCTGCAAATGAGGCTAAAAGTGCTTTTATTGCAAATATGAGTCATGACATTAGAACGCCATTAACCGGAGTGATAGGGCTTTCTGAATTATTGGAAAGCGAGCTCAATAATCCCCATCAAAAAGAAGATGCTCATTTATTGCACGATAGTGGTGAGAAATTATTAACCATGCTTAATGACATATTAACAGACGTGCAAGCAGGGGATGTGAGCGAAGATGAGGTGCATAATGAACCATTTGACTTATATCAAAGCATTGATGATTTAATCAAACTAGAGCGTCCAACGACCACAGTGAAACAGTTGGGCTTAAATGTAAATATAGATTCTACCGTGCCACGCTATATCGTTAGTGATCGTAAAAAAATTCACCGCATTCTTCTTAATCTTATGGGAAATTCCATCAAATTTACTCAAACAGGTCATATTACTATTGAAGTGAAGTGCTTAAGTACTGAGGACAATCAAGTTCATTTACAATTTGGTGTATCGGATACAGGTATTGGAATTCCCAAAGAAGCGCAAGATAAGGTATTTGAACGATTTTTTCGTGTAAGTCCTTCCTACAAAGGCATTTATCAAGGCTATGGTTTAGGGCTTTCCATTGCTCAGTCCTATGTTCACTTACTTGGTGGTAAAATTACCCTAACGAGTGAAGAGGGGCACGGCACCACCTTCTACTTTGACATCTTATGTTCAAAAGGGGCAGAAGAAAACGTGCCAAGAACAGAACATTGCATTATTGAGTCTCCTCAATCAAAAATATTTGTGAATGAAAAGAGTCCTCATTTGTTATTGGTTGAAGATAATTTAATGGCATTAAAAGTGCTGGAATCTTTAGTTGCCAAGGCAGGGTGTACCTATCAATCCACTTCAACTGGCGAAGATGCTTTCGCGTTAACTCAATTAACGGCCTTTGATTTAATTATTGCTGATATTGGACTTCCTGGCATCTCCGGTAATGAGTTTGCGGCAAAAGTGCGTCAGTGGGAAACAGAGAATGCAAAAGAGGCTCAACCGATTGTTGGATTAACAGGACACGCCAAAGAAAAGGCTTATAATGAATGCATTGCCTCGGGAATGAACGATGTATTTACTAAGCCAGGTACGGCACAACTGGTAGATCAATTAATAAACCAATATGTTTTCAATCGAGAATTAAGCGGGCCCAAGGAGCATGCCGTAGAGAAAAAATCATTAGGGCTTGGGATGGATTTACCCAATACCGAAGCGGAATTATTTCAACTCGAACATATTCCGATCTTTGATATTCAGCATGCATTGGGTCAAATAAATGACCGATCGGTTTTAATTCAAATACTCAAAGAAAGTGTTTCTGAAGCTGTTCAAAAAGACATACAGGAAATGATATTGGCCTATAATCAAGGGTCTTGGGAGCGAGTTGAGAAAATTGCCCATAAGATTAAAAGTGGTGCTGTTTATATAGGTACTCGAAGATTATTTTATGCATGTCAATATTTGGAGCGTTATTATAAAGCAGGTCATCGTTTAATGTTAGAAAAGCTTTATGCTCAAGTATTACTAATTAATGAAGAAACACTAAAAACCATAGAAGAGTGGTTGAAAACTGAATAATGAAGAGATTTACAATTTCATCTCAATTTAAAGGGGACTCTGGGAAACTTCGTATCTTCCTGCAAAGAACCCCCGGCAGGGGCATGTAAATATTAATTCTGAGTTAAGCCATTATCCAAAAATATACCTGAATTAATAGATACTTTGTCCTCATTTATCGTACTCTCAAAAAATCTATAGGATGAGGAAGTAGTAGCAAGAGAAGTCTTTTCTGAACTAGGCAAGACTTTTTCAGGCAAAGATTCTGTAGGACCATTTAATAAGCCTTTAATCACATCGGAAGTACCTTTTCCTGCTTGAGTTGACGGAACGTCATTATTGTTTTTTGACGAAGTACTAATCATTGTAAGAATGTCCTGAGATTTTTTAGAATATATTTGCATGATTCTTTGTTTTTTGCTGAAGATGCTCGACAAGAGCGCATCGTTCGCTTGATTTGAAGAAATAGTATCACTTTTCTGAATTTCTTCTTTTTCTTTCCCCCGTTCTCTCTTTCTTTTTTTTGGGGCCCTTATTTGAGCAATTCTTTGGTCTGCAAGTTGAGTTATCTCTTTATATTTAGCTTGATAAAAAGCTGTAAAGTTTGAGTCAGTATAATTTATACTCAGTGTATGATAAGCGACAATGAGTTTATTCCCCTCAGTAAGATCATTTAGAGTCTGTAATAAGTTATTTTTGTGTTCATTGACGCTTTTTATTGTATGTAGTTTACTAAAATTACCAAATAGTGTTTCAGAGGTTTTAATAGTCAGTATTGCTTGGAGCCATAGCTCTAAAGAGTATAAATTGGGTCTATTCGCTATTATAGGATCTTGACATCGTTGAATTATATTTGCTACATGAGGGTCCCTGTTAGCTCTTATTATGCGATTCATCATGTTCCCTAGCGAATATACATCCATAGCCTCATTAGCAATTTCTTCCGTCTGTGACCAGCACTCCGGTGCAATGTGACCGTACTTTTTTCTCTTTCTTTGCACATTGGTTTTGGTTTTTTGTTTAAAAGTCGTTGGGCAAACAAACTGATCCTTTGCTGTAATAAGGCCACCATCAATTAAATGACTTTCATTGGTGGAGTTATCATAAAGAATATTATCCTCTTTAAGGTCTATAAAAATATATCCTTTTTCATGGAGTTGTTTTAATGCTCTAACTGCCGAAAGAAAAACCTTTAGTTGTTGTTCTGGAGAATTGAATATTAATTTATTGTATAGCACACCAGGGACTAAGGGAGTAATCAGCCGGTAATTTTCCTTTCCCTGAAAAAGCTCAGTAGTTCCATAAGGATAGTTAAGTTCAAAAAAATACTTTTTTGTAAATAATTCAAGAGAATCAATACGCTTAACACCCCGAGGATTTAACACAACTAATTCCCTACCATCTAGAGACTGAAATTTTCTTGCTCTTGAGTTAGATCCCTCTCCAAGAGTTTCTTTTGGAAAAAAATTAGTTCCACCATCACTTTCATAACTAGAATCGTAACCATTTTGCGAAATAGTATATTTACCAGGCATGTGCCCTCCAATTTTATTGAGATTTTTTGCTAACCCGAGAGATAAGTGAAATTAAAATATACATTATAAAGGATGTTTGTTAATGAATTATTAAGGAGCTGCTGCAAATTTAGGGTTGATCACGTCAAACAGTCTTGAGGTTTTGTTAAGCCAGGAATGTTAAAATAAGAAACAAAGAAAGCAAAAATTACCACAATGAGTTGTCAATGCTAGAAGAGCAATTGTTAAATAGTTTTAAAAAACCTGAAGAATTTAAATGCCTTATTCAAAATTTTTATAGCCTCTTTAAATATATTGGTGTATTTGAATTTTCAAATACAACCAACTGATTACTATTTTTAAGTATGCTAACAGCAATTAGATAATTATTTTCCCCTTGTGGTGAATAGTCAATGAGCTCACCAAGTTCTGAACATTGTTCGTTTAATAATTTTTGTCCGGAATGGATTTTTTCATTGGTATTTACCGAACAAATACGTAACTCATGCTTTAAGGTTGCTTTATAATGCATGCGCGCAATGATTTCTTGTCCTTTATAACAGCCTTTATTAAAACTTAAATAAGGTGTTTTATGTAGTTCAAGGCGATGAGGCAAAAACAAACCGCGTGATTCTGGGTAGATATCAAATTGTTTTTGTTGCAAACGAAAAGTATGCCAGGTTAATGAACCCAGAAGTTGTTCTTGTTTAGAAAAGCGATGTTTGATCTGAGCAGCAAAGTCAGTTTGTATCAAAAAGATATAAAAACCAGAACCTAAATGGTAACAACAATAATCTTTGCCATAAGTTAATGCATAAAGTTCAGTAGGAAAAAATGAAGTATCAGGGACCATATCCTGTTGATTTTGCAGATAAAAGCCCAGAACACATAAGTGCTGGTTTTCTTTAGTAGTAACCCGAGAAAGCATTGCAGGTTTGTTTAATGATTTAATAGTTGCTTCTAACAAATCCTTAGGAAGGATTAATTTAATGCCTGACCAATTTACTACATCCATTAACGTTAAAACACGTCCTTGCAGATTACATAAAGTACCTTGAGCGATTTGGATGTCTGATATTGTATTAACATTACAGGTTAGTTGTCCTTGAAGAAATTCCAATGTTTTATCACCAATCACATCAATGACGCTCAAGTAAGATAAATCAAATAAATAATTTTTATTAGTCTGTAAAGATAGTTCTTGCTCAAGTGCATTAAAGGTTGTTAAGTTTCGGTTATTAATTAAGTGATTCATAATAAATTGCGATTTCCGTTTATAAAGGCAGTAGTGTATCATTGACTGGTTCATTAAATCATCAAGAGTTTTACTATGTTCGATGCGCGTGAAAAAGCACGGCTGGTTTGGCATTGTCGCCGCGGCATGCTGGAGCTGGATTTAATACTGCAACGCTTTTTGGAAAAACGCTTGAATAAGCTTTCAGAACAAGAACTTAAAAGTTTTGACAAGCTATTAAGTTGTACTGATCCAGAGTTATTTGCTTGGCTGATGGGACATGAAGAGCCTGAATTGACGGAGTTCAAAGAAATTGTTGCACTTATCAGAAATAACCATTAAACCGGGAGATTCAAGGCTTTATTGGCGTTTAGTTTTGGTTTTATATCTGCTTACTATTTTTTTAGTAATATTTTCCTCTTTATTTTGGATTATCAAGCTGGTTCTTGTGGGGATTATTGCAGTTTTACTACGGGTAGATTGGACTGATAGACGCCCAAATAATGGAATTAAAGAGATTCAGTTCATTAATGGTAAATGGCTTTTATACTTAAATAATGGCAAAAAATTACTTTATAAAGAAGTGCAGGTTCTTATTCATAATCCTTTATTTCAATTAATTCAATTTAGTCATGAGCAACATAAGCGACTGATAGTTTTGTTTCATGATCAAATTCCCAAAGAGCAATGGCGCTTATTGCATCTAAAAATTAGATGTAACATCAAATAATCAAAGACTATTATGCTGGTGGGAAATTTTTTTAAACTTTAACACGTTGCATTTATTATTTGAATTCTGCTTAAATCAGCTGATATTAAAAAAACATATGTTAAAATATTGCGAATACAATAAACTCTTAATGAGACTTTTATGCTGGAAAGTGACCGCTTAATCAGTAGTCAAAATATTATTTCTGAAGAAGCCATTGATCGTGCGATCAGGCCTCTACGTCTTAGTGAATATATTGGGCAAAAAGCAGTAAGTTCACAAATGCAAATTTTCATTGATGCGGCAAAGAAACGCAATGATGCTTTAGATCATGTACTTATTTTTGGTCCTCCAGGTCTTGGTAAAACAACCCTAGCCAATATTATTGCTCATGAAATGGGGGTTAACCTTCGCCAAACCTCAGGCCCAGTTATTGAACGAGCAGGGGATATTGCTGCAATACTGACTAATTTACAAACAAATGATGTCCTATTTATCGATGAAATTCACCGCTTAAGCCCTGTCATTGAAGAAATTCTCTATCCAGCAATGGAAGATTACAAACTCGATATTATGATTGGTGAAGGGCCGGCAGCACGTTCAATTAAGCTCGAATTACCACCTTTTACACTAATTGGTGCTACGACGCGAGCAGGCTTGCTTACTTCTCCCTTACGTGACCGATTTGGCATTGTACAACGCCTGGAATATTATTCCGTAGACTCATTAACGCAAATTGTTGTGCGTTCAGCGCAATTATTAAATGTAGGTGCACAAATAGATGGTGCAAGAGAAATTGCGATCCGTTCACGAGGCACACCTCGCATCGCAAATCGCTTGCTGCGTCGGGTTCGCGATTATGCTGAAGTTAAAGGTCAGGGTGTGATTACGAAGGATATGGCTCAAAAGGCACTTGAAATGTTGGAAGTAGATAGACAAGGTTTTGATTTAATGGATCGCAAACTATTAATGTCAGTAATTGAACAATTTGGTGGTGGTCCTGTAGGGGTAGACAGTATTGCTGCTGCTATAGGTGAAGAAAAAGGTACAATAGAAGATGTTTTAGAGCCTTTTTTAATACAACAAGGATTCCTTATGCGTACTCCGAGAGGTAGAATAGCAACACCAAAGGCTTATCTGCATTTTGGCATAAGCAGGGTTGAACAGGAATAGTCCATGGAGCCAGAAATCACTTATCAGCATAACGTACGTATTTATGCAGAAGATGTCGATTATATGGGCATTGTATATCATGCAAATTATCTACGCCATCTTGAGCGTGCGCGTACAGAAATGTTGCGGCAGAATAATTTAATATTGAGCGACTTATTGCAATCAGATACTTTGTTTGCCATTAGTGAAATTAATATTCGTTACATAACTCCTGCACGGCTAGACGATTTGTTAACTATTAAGTCGCAAATCAGTAAATCGGGTGCTTGTAGTTTTATTTTTGATCAGATAATGTTTAATCAGCACGAGAAATTGATTTGTAAAGCACAGATTAAAGTAGTATGCGTTAATAGCAATTTAAAACCCAAAAGGTTTCCAACGTAGAAATTACTAAATCAAGATTTTAGTTCCGGAGATAAGAAAAAATGAGTGGTCAAGCAAATGTGTTCATGTATTTTATGCAAGCAGGTTTAGTAGTTAAATCAGTAATGATTCTACTGTTGATTGCATCCATCACTTCCTGGACATTAATTTTTCAAAGAGCTTGGTTTTTTAATCGTAAAAAACAACTCACAGAAGCATTTTGTCGTCGTTTTTGGGATAGTGGGGATTTAAGTAGACTTTATGCCGATATTGACAGTAATGCCGAAGAGCGCGATGGTATTGCCGCAATTTTCCATGCTGGATTTAAAGAATTTGTACGTGCACGCAAGCAAGGTAATGTTACAATTGAGCCTATTCAACGTGTTATGCAAATTAGCCATGCAAAAGAAGCAGAAAAATTAGAAAAACATTTACCTTTTTTTGCTTCTGTAGGATCTATTGCTCCTTACATTGGATTATTTGGAACTGTTTGGGGAATTATGACTTCATTCCAAGCTTTAGGCCATGCGCAACAGGCAACTATTGCTATGGTTGCTCCTGGTATTTCTGAGGCACTTGTTGCTACAGCATTAGGATTGTTTACGGCAATCCCTGCGGTAATTGCATATAATCGATATTCAACTCGTGCCAATCTGTTATTAGATCGCTTTGATTTATTTCAGGAAGAATTAATATCACTTATAGAGCAACAAAGCAGTGATACTGTAAGAGGATAAAATTCAAAATGTTTAGAAACAAAACCAAACGAGAACGTCCCATATCTGAGATTAATGTGGTACCTTATATCGATGTGATGTTGGTTTTACTCGTTATTTTCATGATTACGGCACCCATGTTAAGTCAAGGGGTTACCGTAGATTTACCTAAAGCCGCAAGCCAAACACTAGCGCCTACAGATCGAGAACCTATTATTATTTCCGTGAATGCAGAAGGTACCTATTTTCTTAACATTAGCAATACTCCAGCAGATCCTATTGAACCGCAAGCACTAGCAGTTCGTGTTGCTGCAGAACTTGAGTTAGCCAAACAATCCAATCAAAAACTGAATGTTTTAGTTAAAGGTGACCAAGGTGTGGCTTATGGTAAGGTAGTACAGGCAATGGCTTTATTAAAGCAAGCAGGTGCAGAACAAGTAGGCTTACTGACTGACGACTCAGGGCAAAATAAATCAGAGGGCCAAGCATGATTAATTCACCAACGTACCGGAACGCTTTTTTTGTAGCTATTGGTTTGCATCTTTTCATTATTGTGATGCTTTTATCTGATAATACAACTAAAAGACCAGTGTTAACTCCAGAAACACAAAATACACCAGGACTTGAGCAGCCAATCGCTGTAACTTTGCCGCAACAAGAAGTAGTAAAAGCAGTGAGCATGGATAATAAGCAGGTGATGGAAACGGTTAATCGTCTAAAAGAAGAGAGGGCACAGCAGCAACGTGCTGAGATGAATAGGCAACGCGTGTTACAACGTCAAGCAGAAGCTGCAAAACAACAACGCATTAAAGAGCAACAGCAAATTGTGCGACTAAAAGAAGAAGCAAATCGCATTGCCATTGCTCGCAAAAAGCAAGCTGAAGAAGAGAAAAAACGATTAAAACAACTTACTGAACAAAAGGCACAAGAAGCAAAACGCATCGAGGAGTTAAAAAAACAAAAAGAAGAGTTAGTTAAACAGCAACAACTCGAAGCAAAACGCCTTGAAGAACTCAATAAGAGAAAACTTGCTGAAAAAGAAAAAGAGGATAAATTAAAGGCAGAGCGGGTTCAAGCAGCAAAAGAACATACAGAACAACTGGCTAAGGCTGAGGCAGAGAAAAAGCGTCAAGCTCAGGTTGCTGCAGCACAAGATGCTGAGCGTCAGGCGCGTATTGCTGGTGAAGTAGATAAATATAAGGCATTAATTGTGAATGCTATTAGCAGGAACTGGATTCTTCCTGAAAATGTAGATAGTACCTTATCGAGTCAATTTAGAATTCGTTTAGCACCCGATGGGGCCGTGTTAGAAGTGACTTTAACACGTAGTAGTGGCGATCCGCTTCTTGATCGTTCAGCACAAACAGCGATTTATAAAGCATCACCACTTCCTGTCCCTAAGGATGCAAGCACATTTAATATGTTTCGCGATATTAGTTTAACCGTTCGTCCAGAACAAGTTAGGGGGTAAAACTCGTGATTAATCGAATTATTACACTGTTTGTCTTCTTGTTGACGCAACAGGTATTTGCGCTTGATTTAGAATTGACTCAAGGAATTAACTCGGCATTGCCCATAGCGGTTAACTCCTTTGGCTCAGACCATGGAGCACAAGAAATTGCTCAAGTAGTTGAAAATGATTTAACTTTTTCTGGGCAATTTCGAATTGTTTCTGGTCCACAAGGTCCTAATGCTTATTCATCAGTAGGTACTTTAAAACAATTGGGTGCTGATAGCGTTGTTACCGGGCGAGTAACTGCTATGGGTAAAGGTTATGAAGTCAGCTTTACTTTGACTGATGCAGTAGCAAATGGCGCAACTTTATTAACTAAAACTTATACGATTAATGCGAACCAAGTGCGGGCATTAGCACATCATATCAGTGATGAAGTTTATCAAAAGCTTACTGGTGAGCGCGGTATTTTCTCTACACGAATCGCGTATATCTCAGTACAAAGAACCTCGCAACGAACGCAATATTCTTTAGAGGTAGCTGATGCAGATGGATATAATCCACAAAGCTTATTAATCTCTTCTGAGCCGATTATGTCGCCCTCCTGGTCTCCGAATGGTCGAAATATTTCATATGTTTCATTCGAGAAAAAGCGAGCTCAAATTTTTACAGTATCTGTAGAAAGCGGGCAACGTCGCTTAATTACAAGTTTTCCAGGAATTAACGGTGCTCCAGCCTGGTCACCTGATGGCAACCAATTGGCAGTTGTTCTATCTAAGAGTGGTACGCCTAAAATCTATACGGTTGATGTGCATAGCGGTACAATGAAGCAAATTACGTTTGGTGATGCGATTGATACTGAACCACGTTATGCTCCAGATGGTAAGAGCATTCTTTTTACTTCGGGACGCGGTGGTTCACCACAGATCTATCGTTTGTCTTTAACTGATGGTCAAATAAGTCGTGTTACTTTTGAAGGAAATTATAACGCACGTGCTTCTTATACACCTGATATGAAGAGTATTGTCATGTTGCATCGTGACGATAAACAATTTAATATCGGCATGCAAAATACCAACGGTGGGCCAATTATTAGCCTGACTTTTTCCGGTCGTGACGAATCACCCTCAGTTTCACCTAATGGCCGTTTGATTCTTTATGCAACTCATAATAATGATAAAGGTGTGTTAGGCATTGTATCTCTTGATGGTCGTATTCGCATGAAGTTACCCGGTGGTGATGGAGACATTCAAGAGCCAGCCTGGTCCCCTTATTTGAGTTAAATGAGTTTTAGTATTGTCATTTTCTCGCGAAAGGCGGGAATCTATTGCCTATGTTGGTTTGGCGCCTCCATACAAATGAGTCCCCACTCTCATGAGGACGACAATGAAGCTGGCAGTGAGTTCTTGGTTCTTTATCACTAATCAAGACAAGTAAAAACCTGTAAAGGAGAGGCTTAATGACACGATTTTTTTGTATACTCCTTCTTAGCGTTTATGCATTAAGTAGCTATGCATGGAATATGCAAGGGCACAGAGTAATTGCTCAAGTTGCTTTTAATCATTTAACACCTGCAGCGAAGAAAATGTGCCACCAGTACCTCAAATTTCGCGTCAATAAATCAGCGAATGTACAATTTCTTGCTGCAGCAACCTGGTTAGATATCATACGTTTTAGAAATATTCATTGGTATGATGCCTTTCATTATATTGATACTCCTTTTTCTGATGATAATACCATGTTACCTGCTATTGAAAACACGAATGCTGTATGGGGAATCAATAATGCAATTAAAGTGCTTGCAGCCAGAAAGAAGAAAAATAAGGGGGATAAGCGTTTAGCCTTACTTATTTTAATGCATCTTGTGGGCGATGTACATCAACCTTTACATGCTGCAACGAAAGTAAGTAAACAGTTACCGCATGGTGATTTAGGTGGAAATTTATTCCCATTAGGCGCCAATGAGGTAGGTAATAATTTACATAAATATTGGGATAATGGTGCAGGGATTTACCTTGGACGTAGTAACATAGCGCAAATCAAAATGAAAGCGCAGATGATGGAAAAAAAATGGCCTTGCACACAGATTGATACACAGCAGATACCGGAGCAATGGGCAAGAGCTTCTTATAAACTTGCGTTAACGCAAGTTTATCAACTCAATCCTAATGAGATACCAGGCAATCAATATCAGAAAAATGCACAAAACATTGTGCAAAAACAAACGGTAATTGCTGGATGTCGCTTGGCTGCTTTACTTAATCAAATAGCAGCCTCTTGATAAGTTACTACTATGAACACTCGTTTTATCTGGCGAGAAAATATATCATATTGGTTCGTTATAAACGATAATAAAATCAAAGAGGGACTAAAAGCACGCGCTGCCAAAGGAATCAAACTTGGCAAGCCAAAGGGAGTAATACAGACTTCAATGTATGATAAAAACAAAGAAAAAACTCTTCATCTTTATCAGTTAAGTGTCCCACTTCAAAAAATCATTGAAACCCATTTAGGATATGGCAAGTATTTATCACTGAAAGCCTTTATCAAAAAATTAAAGAAATAACTTTAGTATTGATTCTACCTTTTAATAGATATAAAGGAAAATGGCATGTCTGCTTCAGTCTTTATTCTTCTGTTTGTACTCATTACAATTGCATTGCGCAGAATAGCAAGCGTTGTTATCCCTATATGGGCAATTATGGCTGCAGGTGCTATTGCCACTATTTTATTTCAACAAATAACTCCATTAAATGCTATTAAGGCCGTTGAACCGGAAGTGATGTTTTATTTATTTGGTATTTTTTTTATTTCTCAGGCTGCAGAAGAAAGCGGCTATTTGGAACACTTGACTGATCAAATTTTTTATTACACCAACACTGGGAAACAAGCGTTATTGATGATTGTTTTTATACTTGGTCTAAGTGCAGCACTGATAATGAATGATACTATAGCCATTATTGGTACGCCCATTATATTGCAACTCTGTAAATCACATAAAAATTTGATCAAGCCATTACTATTTGCTTTAGCGTTTTCAATAACGATTGGAAGTGCTTTGAGTCCAATAGGCAATCCACAGAATTTGTTGATCGCGATAAAGGGAAAAATGATTTCTCCCTTTGTTGTTTTTATTAACTACTTGATCATTCCAACGATATTAAATCTGGCTGTAACTTACTTATTTATTTATTTGATTTACAGAGACCGATTAAATACATCTATTGAAAAACCTATTCCAGCGCCAATCAGCGATTCTCATACAGTTAGGCTAGTTAAAATAAGTTTGATAATGATGGTTATTCTTGTGAGTATCAAAATCGTAATGGACTTTCTTCATTCAAAAATACAAATAAATTTTAGCTACATTGCTCTTCTATCGGCTATACCTATTTTATTGAGTAATCAACGATGGATTTTTATAAAAAAATTAGATTGGGGGACATTAATTTTTTTCGCAAGTACCTTCATTCTCATACAAAGTGTATGGGATAGTGGTTTTTTTCAAGCGAATATTAGCCACTTTCACATTTCTGTGACACATATTGCGGTTATTTTACTAATCAGCGTTGTTCTTAGCCAGTTTATTTCAAATGTTCCATTGGCTGCATTGTACTTGCCTCTACTAATGCATCATTCACATTCTAATTTGAGCTTATTATCTTTAGCGGTAGGTAGTACCATTGCTGGTAATGCATCTATTTTAGGTGCAGCTTCTAATATCATTATTATACAAAATAGTGAAAAACGAGGAATTATGGGATTTGGATTTTTTGAGTTTATAAAAATAGGAGTCCCGCTTACGTTAATCAATCTTTTAATCTATGCTTATTTCCTTCAAGGAGATTGAGTGAAAAACTCACTACTATCAGGCCGTAGTTTGCTTGCATTAAGCCTAATGATATTTTTCATTGCCGATGCATTGGCCCTATTCTCTCTATTTATTTACGGTCCAATTTAAGATGGGATACAAGCCAGGTTGGTATGGCGCTAGCTACAACAGGTATTGTTGGCGTATTATTTCAAATTCCAAGTGGAATAATAGTTGATGCCATTCGATTTAAGCAGTCGCTTATAGCCTGTGCATGTACCTGCATTATTTTAAGCTGCGCCATTTTGTTAAGCCAAACTTCTTTATATCTCATTATTGCAGCGCAATCCCTTGTTGGCCTAGCCTCCAACCTGCTCCCTCCTTCAATTGCAGCGATATCATTGGGGTTGGTGGGGAAAGACTTGTTTCCCCAAAGAGTCAGTATTAATGAATCCATCGTTCATGGTTCATCACTGAGCAACATTATTGTAGGATTCATAACAAAAATTTACGGATTTCATGTGGGATTTATTTCATTATCTTTTATTGCCGTAATTGGATTGGTCACTTATACATTTACATTGCAAGAAACTAGAGCGCTGAGTGATAAATGATTGATCATTCTTATTGATGTTCGAGTTTAATTATATCTCATTGCCAGTTTGGGCTGAATATGCAGGAAAACTCAATATATTAATCACCAGAAAAACGGATGCTTTTCTGGTGATAGGCTGGAATGTTCAGTTGCAAATATAGAGGCATTTATACTCGTTGCAGGGAGGTCATTACTGCTCCTAAGAAGCGAGTAGCTTCGCCGCCGGTTACTGCGCGGTGATCAAAGCTTAAGGATAAGGGGAGTATGTTATGAGTTTCAATTGCTCCATCCTTCGTAGCTATAACACCTTGATACAACCTGCCAACGGCTAAAATGGCAACCATTGGTGGTACAATAATTGGGCTTGCAAAACGACCTGCAAATTTGCCAAAATTAGAAAGAGTAATGGTTGCACCTTTTAATTTATCCGCGCTGATATCACGATTTTCAACAGAGGTTTTAAGATCATTAATCATCGTTCGTAATTCAATATCAGAATGCTTTGCGGCATTATGAATGACCGGTACAAATAAGCCTTCATTATTATCCATTGCTAAGCCTAAATGGATTTCTTTAAAACATTGACGTGCACCATGTTTAGTATCAAACCAAGCATTTAGCGCAGGTTCTTTTTGTGAAGCATCAATGATTGCACGAATCAGACGAACAGTAATGTCTGTTCCTGGTTTCCAATTGTTAATGTCTGCTTCATCAAAAATACTAACAGGAACAATTTCTGCATGAGATTGCACCATGCTATTGAGCATTGCACGGCGTACGCCACGCAGGGGTTCAAAACCAGCAGGAATTTGAGAATTTTTATCAGCTTGAGTTTGAACGTCTTCACGAGTGATCACCCCAAAGTCACCGCTGCCTTTAAGTGCCGCAAGATCGACACCTAATTTTTTAGCCAGTATTTTTACCGCAGGAGTTGCTTTAATACGCGATTTGCCAGATTGTTGGGTACCAATAACAAAATTATCTTCACTAATTTCGCTGCTTTCTTCCAAATTGCCTACCACAGTACCTTTATCTGTTGCTTTTGACACTGGTGCGACAAAAGCAATTAAAGGCTCACCAGTTTTGATGACATCGCCAGGTTTACCGTATAATTTACTGATTACACCAGCTTGAGGGCAGGGCACATCAACAACTGCTTTCGCAGTTTCCATCGAGACTAGAGGTTGATCCACAATAACAGTATCACCTTCTTTAACAAACCATTCATGAATTTCAGCATCAGGTAAGCCTTCACCTAAATCGGGTAGATTGAAAATATTCATTATTACTCCATTATGCTCATAACACTGTTCTTAATACGCGCGACACTAGGTATGTATTGTTTTTCCAGCTGGAAATAAGGCATGACCGTATCATAGCCAGTAACTCGCTGTACTGGTGCTCTTAAATCGGACATTAAATTCTCCATAATTTGGGCGGAGATTTCAGCGCCCACTCCACATGTTTTTGCTGCTTCATGGACCACAATGCAACGGCCAGTTTTCTCAACTGAAGCAAGAATAGTTTCAATATCTAGAGGTTTAATTGTGGCAACGTCAATCACTTCACAGGAAATACCTTCATCATTCAATTGCTTGGCTGCTTGCAGTGTTTCATGTATGCTTGCACCCCAACTTACCAAGGTGACATCATCGCCTTGTTGTAGAGTAAAACATTTACCGATAGGTAAGGCTTCACCATTGTCTTCTACGGGTTGTTTTACTAGACGATAAATACGTTTAGGCTCTAAAAAGATGACTGGATCAGGATTGCGTATTGCCGAGAGTAACAAGCCATAAGCACGTTTGGGTGACGAAGGAATAACCACTTGTAAGCCAGGAATATGAGCAAACAATGCTTCAGTACTTTCTGAATGATGTTCAGGAGCTCTGATACCTCCACCAAATGGAGCACGAAATACTAAGGGGCAACTTAAACGTCCACGAGTGCGGTTACGCATACGTGCTGCATGGGAAATGATTTGATTCATTGCGGGATAGATAAATCCCATAAATTGGAATTCTGCGACTGGTTTTAAGCCTTGTAGCGACATGCCAATAGCTAAACCGGCAATCATTGATTCCGCTAGTGGTGAATCAAAAACGCGGTACTCGCCAAAACGTTCCTGTAAGCCAACAGTGGCACGAAATACCCCACCATTTTTACCTACATCCTCACCAAAAATAACTACATTTTCATCATGAGCTAACTCATAAGCTAAGGCCTGAGTAACTGCTTCAATTAAAGTAATATCAGGCATTGTCAGCTTCCTCCATTGCAATTGCACGTTGTTCTACCAGATATTCGGGCAGTTCAGCATAGTGATAATCAAAGATGCTACTGATGGGCTGAGGTACTTTATTCAAGTATTCGTCTACAGCTTTTTCTACTTCAGAGGTACAATGCATTACTAATTGCTCTTCTTCTTGAGCATTCCAGATATTATGTTCTAGTAAGTATTCTTTAAAGCGGAAAATTGGCTCTTTAGGCTTGGCTTGATCGACCTCTTGCGAGGGTTGATAACGTGTTGCATCATCGGCAGTAGTATGGTCCGACAAGCGGTAGGATAGAGCTTCAATTAAGGTTGGTCCCTCCCCACGACGTGCTTTTTCAATGGCATCACCAATTACTTGGCGAGTGGCCAGAATGTCATTCCCGTCTATTTGCATCCCGGTAAAACCAGCAGCAATGGCTTTTTGTGCAATTGTTTGTGTTCCAGTTTGTTTATTTCTGGGTACAGAGATGGCCCATTGGTTATTATTGACCACAAAAATCACAGGCAGTTTCCACGTGCCGGCCACATTGATGGCTTCGTAGAAGTCACCCTCAGAGGTACCGCCTTCACCAACACAAACTACGGCAACGCGAGGCTCCTTACGGTATTGGAAGGCAAATGCAATACCCGTAGCATGCAAACATTGTGACGCAATAGGAACGCAAATGGGTAAATCTTGTGCGTTTGCTGTAAATTGACTACCACGTTCATCCCCCCCCCAATAAGAGAGAATCTCCGACATTTTTACTCCGCGCTGAATTTGTGCGGCATAATCACGGTAATAAGGAATAAATACATCTTCAGGTTTCATCGCATGACCTATTGCGGCAGAAATTGCTTCCTGGCCATTAATTGGAGCATAGGTACCCATTTTTCCAGTCCGTTGTAATGCAATTGCTTTTTTATCAAAAGTACGAGTAAGAACCATAATCTTATATAGTTCTTTTAAAGCCTCATGGTCTTTAGCAAACTCAGGAGCAGGTCCTGCTAATTTGCCTTGTTCATTTAGAAACTGAGTATATGTAATATCAAATTGAGCAACTGTTGCCATGCGTGGCTCCTTGTCAACAAAGCGTTTACATAGCATACTCACAATTTTATTTAAACACCAGTAAATTGGGCGGAATATCGCTTGATTTCGTATATTTCTTTACTCATTTTATGTCTTTTGGGGCCGTTTTATTTTATTAGATATGAGGTAAATATTGAGTCAGTATGTATTGTATTCGTTAAATTATTGCTTATCTATGCAAGACTATTATCAGAAATTATCTCATTTGCCTGGATTTGTACTGCTTGAAAGTACAGATAAGTCAAGAGGCCGTTATGATATTGTGAGTGCTTATCCTTATGATTCAATTAAAATTACAGCACAAACACGTGATATTGGCAAAATAGTGCAATCATTGAGCCAAGAAATCTCATTAAAGCCTTCTGTTGCTGATTTACCATTTCAAGGTGGTGCGATAGGATATATTTCTTATGATTTTGGCGAACGACTTTTAGGTATTCACTCTACACCACCACCTGGTTTAAGTGCCATGCCTCTCCTTAATCTGGGGATGTATGATTGGGCGATTATTGTGGATCATCATTTGCAACAGACGACTTTATTTGCTGCACAAACCCAATCAGAAACAGAGCATATTGTGGCTGAAGTCATGTGTTTATGGAAAGAGCCAATCAAAGCAAAAGCAAAAGGCTCCATGACTAGCGTATTTTGTCCCATCCTTACTAAAGAAGAGTATGGGTCTGCTTTGGCAACGATCAAACAGGCTTTACACAAAGGCCGCTGTTATCAAGTAAATTATACGCAACCATTTCATGCTCATTATGAAGGAGATGCCTGGACTTTCTATAGAAAAATCAGTAAAAAAAATCCCGTGCCATTTTCTGCCTTTTTACGCATGGATGAAGCTGATATTTTAAGTTTTTCACCCGAGCGTTTTTTGCTTTATGATAAAGGTAAATTACTTACTTCACCTATAAAAGGCACGATAAGGCGTTCTGCAGATCCGAGTATTGATGGGCAATTGCAGCAAGAATTAGTAACAAGTGAAAAAAACATTGCAGAGAATGTGATGATTGTTGATTTGCTAAGAAATGATTTAGGTAAAATTGCTCAGCCAGGGAGTGTCCATGTTTCTGCTTTGTGTGCACTTGAAAGCTATAATTCAGTCCATCATTTAGTCAGCACTATAGAAGCCCAATGCTTACCTGAAATTCAGCCTTTTTCTGCGTTCTTATCCTGCTTTCCTGGAGGTTCAATTACCGGAGCACCTAAATTGGAAGCAATGCATATGATTCATGAATTAGAGCTCCATTCTCGTGGTATTTATTGTGGTTCCATTGGATTTTTTTCGCGTCATGGTTATTTTGATACTAATATTGCTATAAGGACTGTGACAGCGACCAATGAGCGTTTACACTTAGCCGTTGGCGGTGGAATTGTAATGGATTCTGAACCTGAAGATGAATATCAAGAGTGTTTTATTAAAATAGCGGCAGTAATCAATGGACTTAAAGAAACCTAACAATAATCATATACCGCATCATGCAGCAGTGATGGTACTTTATGATCGCTTCGCAGATGCCCTAATTCTTACGAAACGCAGTGAGAACCTACGTTCACATCCTGGTGAAGTTTGTTTCCCTGGTGGTGCATGGGAGGAAAACGATCAAGATTTATATGCTACCGCGTTAAGAGAGCTTCATGAAGAAATAGGGATTACTGCAGATAGAGTAACCTTCCTTAGGGAATTAAAAATTCAACGGACTCTATTAGGAAGTATTATTCATCCCTGGCTTGGCAGTGTTGAATCAGTAATTCCTTATCAATTAAATCCCAATGAAGTAACACGTTTGATATTGATTCCAATGAGTTTGGTGCTGTTACCTCAGAATTATCGTGACATTATTGTTGAACGTGGTAAGTTTCGTTTTAAAAGTTGTGAATTTGCTTTTGAAGGAGATTGGGTTTGGGGGGCTACTGCTAAGATTATGAAACAGTTAACCAAAAACGAATCCCCAAAAGGATTCGTTTTTTAAGTTTAATTCATTAAGCCCTTTCTTTTTGATCATTATTTTCTTTTAAAGCTCGACGTAAGATTTTTCCAACGTTGGTTTTGGGTAGCTCGTTAAAAAACTCTACTATTTTGGGGACCTTATAAGCAGTTAAATGTTCGCGACAATAAGCAATGATCTCTTCTGCAGTAAGGTTAGGGTCTTTTTTGACAATACATGCTTTAACCCGTTCACCTGATTCTTTGTCTTGCGCCCCAACGACGCCTACCTCTAATACTCCCGGATGCATACTGATGACTTGTTCTACCTCATTGGGGTAAACGTTAAAGCCAGAAACAACTAACATGTCTTTTTTGCGATCAACGAGGTAGATAAAACCCTCCTCATCCATTTTACCAATATCTCCAGTTTTTAAATAACCCGTTTTAGTAAATACTAAAGCGGTTTCATCGGGACGCCGCCAATATCCTGGGGTTACCTGTGGACCTTTAATGCAAATTTCGCCACTAGTACCAATAGGAACTTCATGTTCCTCATTATCGAGAATGAGTATGTCTGTTGAAGGTAAAGGTAACCCAATACTGCCATTATATTCGGTCATTGACATGGGATTAATGGTTGCCGCAGGACTGGTTTCAGTAAGTCCATAGGCTTCCAAAATAGGGGAGTTAGTTACTTCTCTCCAGCGCAGAGCGACACTTTTTTGTAAGGTCATACCGCCTGATAAAGTGAGTTTTAACTTACTAAAATCAACTTCTTTAAATTTAGGATGATTTAGCATGGCATTAAATAAAGTGTTCACACCTGTTATGGTTGTAAAACCACTATGCTTAAGTTCTTTTATGAAATGATTCATGTCTCTAGGATTGGTAATTAAAATATTTTTTGCCCCTATTTTCATAAAAGTTAGACAATTCGCTGTCAATGAAAAGATATGATACAGAGGTAGAGCGGTGACAATTATTTCGTATTCACCAATTACTGGAGAAATCCATGAATAGGCTTGCAATAAATTCGCGATTAGATTTCCATGTGTAAGTATTGCGCCTTTAGCCACTCCGGTTGTGCCACCGGTATATTGTAAAAAAGCAATGTCGTCATGGTCCAATTCTACATGATGAAGCGTTGATTGTTTCCCTTCAAGTAATGCATATCTAAAATCCACTGTGCGAGGTATTGAATAAGCAGGAACCATTTTCTTGATATATTTGACTACTGAATTGACTATGAATCGTTTTATTGATGGAAATAAATCACCAATTTGAGTTACTATGACATGTTTTATTGACGGGATGGAGGGAAGCGCCTTTTCGAGTGTTTTCGCAAAATTGGCTAAGACAATAATTGCTTCAGCTTCGGCATCATTCATTTGATGAATCACTTCATCAGTAGTGTATAGCGGATTCGTATTCACTACCACAAAGCCCGCACGTAAAATACCAAAAAGAGCAATCGGATATTGCAAAATATTGGGTATCATAATTGCCACGCGTGAGCCTTTTTTCATTTTTAGTTGTTGCAGGTATGCAGCAAAATCACGACTTAGTTCATCTAACTCCTTGAAATTTATCTCCGTTCCCAAGTTAGAATAGGCAATTCTATCCTTATATTTATCGCAAGATTCTTTAAATAAGGTAACAAGGGACGAATATTGACCTGGGTCAATTTCATGTGGAACACCATCTTGATATTGTTCAAACCACCTTTTATCCACCTTAATGTCCTTCTGTTATTATTTTTCACATGTTAGTATAAACAAAATTTTTAGTTATGGATATCATGCTCATGAGTGAAAATACAACGCAAATCCAAGCATTTAAGTTAAAAGGGCGTCTTTACACTTTTACTGTTTTACAAGTTTTAAACACCGATAGCGATATATTTGCGCAACAACTAGCAGAGACTGTTGCACGAGCTCCCAAATTATTCGAGCGTACGCCAGTAGTTTTTGATCTCTCCTCAGTTGCTCAATCAGCGTTTGATTTAAATGTTTTATTACAATCTGCACGAACCAACGGCATGATCCCTGTGGCCGTCCAGGGGGGGAGTACTTTACAAAATGCTTTAGCACAATGTCAGGAGTTAGCTGTGTTACATGCTTCCGCAACGCAAGATAAACCGATTATTGAGCGTTCAATTGAACCAGCGCATCCTATTGAACAGACCAAAACAAAACTAATAACTACACCGGTGCGCTCGGGACAACAATTTGTTGCAAAAGGTGCGGATCTTATTGTGACGTCTTCAGTAAGTCATGGCGCTGAATTATTGTCAGATGGTTGTATTCATGTGTATGGTGCTTTACGTGGTCGTGCTTTAGCGGGAATTTCCGGGGATAAAGAAGCACGTATTTTTTGTCAGTCACTTGAGGCAGAATTAGTATCTATTGCTGGTTTTTATCGTTTAAGTGATGCGATTGAGCCTTTGAATAAACCCTGTCAAATTTATTTATTGGATGATCATATCCAAATTGAGCCCTTATGATCGAAGCTGTTTTTATTTCAGATTTGCATTTACACCCTAAAGAAATTGCTATTCAAGCGCGTTTTGATGCATTTCTTAAATGGGCTATAAAACATGAAGTAAAAAATATCTACATTCTAGGGGATTTTTTTCATGTTTGGGCTGGCGATGATACTCTTAATGATTGGAGTAGGGGGATTGCAGAACAATTGCATACCTTAAAGCAATTAGGAATTAATCTATTTTATATGCATGGCAATCGTGATTTTTTATTGGGTAAGGCTTTTGCTCAATTGACTGGGTGGACGATGATGTCGGAACCTACCATTCTTTATCTTGGTAATGAAAAAATCATGTTGGCACATGGCGATCGCTATTGTACTAAAGACATTGCTCACCAGCGTTTTCGTCTTTTGACCCGTAATCGGATTTTCCCTCTGTTATTTTTAAGTTTATCCCTTAAATATCGTGAAAAGCTGGTTACTCAGGTACGTAGCCGCAGTCAGAATAATGTCAGTAAGTCTTTAGAACAGATGGATGTAGTGACTGAGTCGGTGATTTCGCATATGCAGGAACATGGTGTGACTAAATTAATTCATGGACACACACATAAACCAGGCATGAGTACCTATAAAGTAGGGGCAGAAGAATTAGTGCGCTATGTGCTTAGTGATTGGGATGACAAGCCAAAGATATTGTGTTACGATAATACAAAAGGCGTTTATTTTACCCAAATATAGTTTTTTCATTATAATTTAGGATCTTTAAAATGAGTGTGAGTGAAGAGAAAAAACGAGAAGTAGCGAATGAATTTGAAAATGCCGCTAAAAAAGTCGCCGTGAAAGAAGCCGAGAACCGAACAGAAGAATATCGTAAATATTTGGCAGAGAAGCGTAATGCCGAAGATAAAGATGCTCTAATGAAATGGTATAATGAAAAATATACAATGGATAGTCGCGGGAAGAATCAGATTACTCTGTGGGATAGTGTTGTGAATAAGGCCGAAGAAGCACTTGTTTTAGAGCAAACCACATACCATGATTGGCGCTCGGCGATGATGTCATTAATGTCTTTATTTTCGATGTTAGTTTCTGCGATATCGCAATCAGAAAAAGAATTAGTTGGTGAAAGATATTTTACTATTAAGCAATCAGTGCGTGAAAATTATTTTTATCCGATTGCACATAAAATTTTGGATACAGTTCGCGGTGATCCTCGCGTTAATATACCCACGATACTGCATAATGTTACAATAGGCGACGATAACAAATTGCACATTAAAGAATTAAAAAGTCTTGACCCTAATCGCAATGTCAGCAGTTTGAAAACTCAATTTACCAAGTTCGTGTCTGTATGGCTGGCTGGTCATGGTTATGCACCAGGACCAGAAATAGGTGCTTATATTAATCAAGATAAAAATTCACCTGATTACGGTAAGATCTTGACTAAAGAAAAGTTCAATGAGTTAAAAAATGACAAAAACCTGGGACTCGATAAATTCCTGGAAGATTTAAGCAAGCTCAAATTTCAATCTGTTGCAGAAGAAATTCCAGAACCAGAGCCCGCCCCAGCTCCAAGACCATAGCGTTTAGGTGAAGATGGATTGCTAGTCTAAATCCATTACTTCACCAGGAACTCCGCTATGGAAGCGAAATACTGCATCTGTTGATAAAATAAATTCATTTTCCAACGTTAAAAATTTCGCAATGCGTTGTTGAATATTACCACCATATAATTTGGCTAAACGCAAGTAATCTTCAAAATGGCGTGCTTCAGAACGTACTAAAGTGCCATAAAATTTAGCTAATTCTGCATCCTCAAGATAAGGAATAATGGCATAAAAGCGTTCACAGGAGCGTGCTTCAATGATGGCACCACTGATTAATTGATCGCATAAGCGTTCAATAAAATCTTTTTGGGTTACATGTCGGTGCATCTGAGTAGCATATCCTGATGGTGGCAAAGGTCTAAAAGCAATATTACGTTTGGTCATGATATTGATTACCTTTTCAAAGTGCAGTAACTCTTCACGAGCCAAAGGGGACATCACAGTAACTAATTCTTTTTTTTCAGGATACTTACTCATAAAATTTATTGCAGTAGCAGCGGCTTTACGCTCACAATGCGCATGATCCACCAGCAACAAAGGCACATTTTGCGCAGCATACTCCAACCATTTTTTTGAGGTTGGGGTGTGGAGAAAGTCATTTAATGTTTGTAAATCAGCATCTAATCGTTTTAACATCAGGAAAATACACTATACTTTCAAAGAAGTAGTCTTATATCATATACTGTGAATAAATTAAATTGGATAAGAAATGGGCGTAGCAGAATCAGAGATTGACGTAGGCCACTGGTTTTCAACTTACGGTGTAATTACCGCGGAGCGGATTTTGGGGCGATACCAAATTAAAATAGCGACTACAGATTTGGTAACAGCAATAAAAAGTCCATTTAGTTTTTATCATAAGCTACTGGAAGTGCCATTTAAAAACGTACTGAATGGGATTGTGCTGCAGCAAGCCAAAGACTATCTAATCTACGGACAAAAATTATTCATTGATTATTTATTATCTAGTGAAAGCTCCAAGGATGAGACAGCTCAAGGTGTTGGTACTCGTGAAAGCTTGGAATCTGAACGTAAGGATTTGATTACTTTGGGTGAAGAGTTTCATCACAAAGAGATTGAGCATAATAATATAATTGCTTCAAGCCAATCGTTATTAATCACCATAACGCATAATTTTAATGTGGTGCTAGAACAATCTGTAACCGCAATTGAGGCCACATTAAAAGCCGCAAGTAATGCAACAACTAAAGCGGTAGTGCGTCGAGCAATTAACCATGCATTAATCCATTGTGATTTAAATAATCCTCAGATGCAAAGTGATCCTTTTCTTTTTACTGATAGCATTGTTGAAGGATTAAAAACATCAGTTGATCATGACATTAAAGCCAAGATCACCAAAAATGTCGCTGCGTTGTTAAAAATTGTATTGAATTTTGATGATGAAATTCGGTCTTTTGCTGAACGTGCTGAAGACATGAAGATACAGGCCAGTTTTTACAGAAGCAAATTTTATAATGCAGTTCTTCGTATTTTAGAACTGATTAAGTTATTGCCAGAATACAAGATTGACCCAGAGCAAGATGCGAATAATAGAGAATCTTTAGATTTCGATAAAACTATTGGCGATGAGTAATTGTTCCTGAATAAATGAATTTATATTAGCCATGAAGCATGCATTTCATGTATAATAACGCACTTTAATTAATAACCCCTATGGAGTGCGCATAATGGCAAAAGAACTAACGTTGTCAATTATTAAACCTGATGCTGTAGCTAAATCAGTTATTGGTCAAATTTATAGCCGTTTTGAAAATGCTGGTTTAGACATCGTTGCTGCTAAAATGGTTCAATTATCTCACCAGCAAGCCGAAGATTTCTATGATATTCACCGTGAACGCCCTTTCTTCAATGCGCTTGTTGAATTCATGATTTCTGGGCCTGTAATGATCCAAGCATTAAAAGGTGAGAATGCAGTATTGAAAAACAGAGAAATCATGGGTGCTACTAATCCTAAAGAAGCGGCTCCAGGCACAATTCGTGCTGATTTTGCTGACAGTATTGATGCGAATGCAGTGCATGGTTCTGATAGTCAAGAAAATGCTGCTCGTGAGATTGCATTCTTCTTCGAACCACATGAAGTGTGTGAGCGATAAGATTTAAGGTTTGGGATAAATATGACTGAGCAGAAAGTTAATCTATTGAATTACAATTATCAGCAAATGCGTGACCTTTTAAGCTCCTGGGGGGAACAACCTTACAGAGCACAGCAGATAATGCAATGGATTCATCAAGTAGGCTTGTCCGATTTTACGCAAATGACCAATCTTGGGAAAGCTTTAAGAGAAAAGCTTTCTCAGCGTTCCTTTATTGAGTTACCAGAAATTGTCACTTGTCAAAAATCCAGTGATGGTACACATAAGTGGTTGCTTAAACTTGAATGTGGCAACTGCATCGAAACTGTATTTATCCCTGAAGCAAATCGTGGTACTCTATGTGTATCATCGCAAGTTGGTTGTGCGTTGAACTGTTCATTTTGTTCTACAGCAAAACAAGGTTTTAACCGTAATCTAAGTACTGCGGAAATTATTGGCCAGGTGTGGGTAGCTGTCCGTGAGCTATCAACCAATAATGGCACTCATGACAAGCATTTAACGAATGTGGTCATGATGGGCATGGGGGAACCTTTACTCAATTTTGATAATGTGGTTTCTGCGATGAACATTATGATGGATGATTTTGCCTATGGACTATCAAAACGTCGTGTGACCTTAAGTACATCTGGCGTTTTACCTGATTTAGAGCGTTTAAAAGAAGTGAGCCCTGTAGCTTTAGCAGTATCTTTGCACGCTCCTAATGACAAATTGCGCAATGAGTTAGTGCCTATCAATAAAAAATATCCTTTAGTGCAATTGATGGCGTTATGTAAAAAATATTTTAAAGATGAACCAAGAAGAAAGGTAACCTTTGAGTATGTGATGTTAAAAGGTATTAATGATCAACCAGAGCATGCGAATCAGCTTATTAAACTGTTACATGATGTGCCCGCTAAGGTCAATTTAATTCCCTTTAACCCATTTCCAATGACGCAATATCAACGCTCATCCCAAGAAGCAATTGATGCGTTTAGAAATAAATTAATGGCACATGGAATTAATACAATAACTCGTAAAACACGAGGCGATGATATTGATGCTGCATGTGGTCAATTAGCCGGTGAAGTTCAGGATAGAACTAGCCGCTCACAAAGATGGCAAAAATTACATTTTATTCCTAAAGTTCATGAGACCGAAGAAAGAGCGTAATTTTTTTCATCAAATACAATATATGTAGGTTGAGCCTTGGCTCAACCTACATATGATGAACTCACGCTGATGGTAAATCAATATATTTTCTTAGTTAATTAATCACAAAACATTTTTAATTTATCGGTTAGCGGTTATAATGCGTTTCATCATTTCTAACCTTTTCTATTGTGAGTATTGTGTTAAAAGCGCGTTATCTCGTATTCATTATTGCTTATTTATTGGTACAAGCATGTGTGCATAATGAACAAACAGAGAAGCATAATTTGAAAAAGCCTGATCTTAGCAAGGCTGCTGCTTATAATGTGCAACTAGGTTTGGGATATTTAAAACAAGGTGACCGACCACGAGCTAAGAAAAAACTTCTAACGGCTTTAGAGCAAGAACCCAAATCACCCGATGTTAATTCAGCCATGGCTTATTATTTTGAACGAACAAATGAAGCAGAACGCGCTGAAAAATATTATTTAAAGGCGTTAGCCTTGGCTTCTAATGCAGGAGCTCAGAGCAATAATTATGGTGCTTTTTTATGTCGACAAGGTGATTATAAAAAGGCAGAGTATTATTTTTTAAACGCTGCGAATAATATGCATTATGTTCATACAGCTGGTGCTTACGAAAATGCTGGGCTTTGTGCTTTATCCGTTTCTCAATCAGAAAAAGCGAAGTTATATTTTATCAAGGCATTGAATCAAGATCCTACACGCAAAGTTTCCTTGGATGAACTTGTTAAATTAGATATTAAAGCTGGAAATTATTCTGAGGCCTATGCATTGTTGCGCAAGCACTCTGATTTAGTTTTAAATGATAGAACATTGTTGTCCTTAGCTAAGGACGTTGCCGAGAAAGTAGGTCAACATGATGTAGCTGTAGAATATGACAATAATCTTAAAAAAATAGATCCAAATCTCGATAATAGTGGAGAAAATAATGAATACAATAACCACGCTTGATGATAATGCAATTCTTCATACGATCAATCCTGGAGCGCAACTTGCAAATATACGCGAGCAAAAAGGGTATACAGTTGAATTTGTTGCTAATAAGTTACGTTTGAGAGCACGAATTATTGAACTCATCGAAGGTAATGAATTTGATTTATTACCTGGTCCTGTGTTTGTTAAAGGATACATAAGAGCTTATGCAAAGCTTGTGGAAGTTTCTCCTGAGCCTTATTTGGACGTGTTCAATCAGCAATTTGTTTCTGAGAAAAAACCTGAGCGCGCTTTATGGCAACAAAGCAAACGTGAACCCAATAAGGCAGAGCATGCTATTCGTTGGTTTACTATTTTATTTGCCTTAGGGGTGATTATCGCTGTAGGTGTTTGGTGGCAAAAAAACCAAGACAGCCAACAACAAATCTTCTCAGAGAAGACAACATCAGTGGATTTATCTTTAAATACTAATGTGCCAGCTGAAATCAAATTAACTGATATTTCTAAAATGCAATCCTTACTGCATCCTAAACCTGAAATGACTCCATTGGAGAAAACTGGTGAGTGAAAGAATACAAGCAATTCGAGGTATGAATGATATTCTACCCGAAAGCACAGGTTTATGGCGTCATATTGAGAAAACCTTTATTAATTGTTTGTTGAACTATGGTTATCAGGAAATTCGTTTTCCTATTGTTGAAAGCACGCAATTATTTAAGCGTACAATTGGTGAAGTTACCGACATCGTTGAAAAGGAAATGTATACCTTTAATGATCTCAACGGCGACAGCATTACATTAAGACCTGAAGGCACAGCAGGTTGTGTCAGAGCTTGTTTAGAACATGGCTTATTACATAATCAGCAACAAAAATTATGGTATATAGGCCCTATGTTTCGTCATGAGCGCCCACAAAAAGGTCGCTATCGACAGTTTAATCAATTAGGCGTTGAAGCATTAGGCATGCCAGGGCCGCAAATTGAGTTAGAACTTATTTCTTTGTGTCGCAAGTTTTGGAGGGAATTGGGTTTTGCTCATTTGGTGCAATTGCAAGTAAACACTCTAGGTGAATTGTCCGAACGCCAAAAATATAAAAATATCTTGGTCGAATATTTAAATGATCATTTTAATCAACTGGATGAAGACAGTAAGCGTCGTTTAACTCGTAATCCATTACGTATCTTAGATAGTAAGAATCCAGAAATGCAGCAATTGATTGTTAATGCACCTAAGTTAATGGATGTGCTTGAAAGCCCAAGCCGTGATCATTTCCATGCTTTTTGTAATGGTTTAGAAGCATTGCAAATTTCTTATGTAATTAATCCTGCATTAGTAAGAGGCCTTGATTATTACGGACATACTGTTTTTGAATGGGTTACTGATAAACTGGGCAGCCAGGCAACCATTTGTGCTGGTGGGCGTTATGATATTTTAGTAGAGCAATTAGGTGGTAATCCAACTCCTGCTGTAGGTTTTGCTTTAGGCATTGAGCGTATCTATCTCTTGATGGAAACACTGGAATTGCTAAAAAAAGAAACTGAAAAAAATTCAATGTTTATTATGGGAACGAGTGATGAAGCCATTGTTAAAGGGCTTGTTATGGCTGAGTCAATTCGAGCTACATATCCGCACCTTGAAGTGATCGTCAATACGGTCGGTGGCAGTTTTAAAAGCCAATTTAAAAAAGCAGATAAAAGCGGGGCGCGATTGGCTTTAGTGTTGGGAGATGAGGAAATGGCTAATCAAAAAGTGAGTATTAAAGATTTACGTCAAGAAACAGAGCAAGTTACAGTTGACCAAAGTGCACTGAATCAATTTTTATACAACTATTTAAAATAAGTTAAATGCTTAGGAGAGGGTTATGTCAGTTTATATGACAGAAGAGGAACAATTAGAATCGATAAAAAAATGGTGGAAGCAGTATGGTAACCTGATTACGGTTATTTTATCTATAGTGCTGTTTGCTATTGCCGGTTATCGATATCTAACCTGGCATCAGGATAAGTTGACTCAACAAGCTTCTATCGCGTATGAACAAATGATGCTTGCCTTATCAAACCATAATAACAAAACAGTAAAATCTTATGCAAACGAGCTTATTACCGACCATAATAGCACTGTTTATGCGGATGTGGCTCATATGACACTTGCTAAGATATATATTTCTAAGAATAAATTGGCGCAAGCGCAACGTGAATTAAAAGCTGTTGCAAATAACAGCAAAATGAATTCTTTAAAGCAAATTGCCAAAATCCGTATTGCACGTATTTTATCTGCGGAAAAAGCCTATACTGATGCTTTAAATGAATTGAATGTCGTGGTTGATGTTACTTATTTGCCTGTTATTAATGAATTGAAAGGCGATATTTATGGTGCTACAGGTAAATATGAAGAGGCCATGAGTTCCTACAAACAAGCAATTGAAGAAGTAAAAACTAATGGGATGGGAAATTTATTTCTAGAAATGAAATCTAATGAAGTTGCGGATAAGACGCACTCCATGGTTTCTGATGAACAAAAGATACAATCCGTATGATATATTTAGGGATTATTTGGTACAAACATAGCTCGTTAAGTTATGGTGTTAGTAATAATGAGGTTAGTATTTTATGAAATTAAGACTGTTTGTTTTAGCTCTTTGTGCCGCAATGCAAGGTTGCTCAAAGCTTGATGATTATATGCTTGGTAAAGACAATACACCTAAGCCAAAAGAATTGACTGAAATCCAGGATAAGGTCAAAGTATCACCAGGTTGGAGTGTATCTATAGGGAAATCTTCTAAGAATGGAGAATATTTAAGATTAAAGCCTGTAGTTCGTAGTGGAATAATTTATACTGCAGATCGTAGTGGCGCAGTTCATGCCGTTAAAAAGAATGATGGCCAAATAAAATGGACTACGCAATTAACTGATGACTTAGTAAGTGGCCCTGCAATTGGTAACGGTTATATTGCCATAGGAACTACCAACTCGTCAGTGGTTTTATTAAATCAGAACACTGGAAAAAAAGTTTGGCAAAAGAAAGTTTCCGGAGAAGTTTTTTCACCTCCAGCAATTGCTCATAATAAGGTAATTGCCAAGACAATTGATGGCAAGGTCTATGCTTTTAATGCAACCGATGGAAAGCAAATATGGGTTTCTGAACATGATTCACCAAATCTCGTGTTAAAAGCAAGTTCTTCACCTGTAGTTATGGGGAGCTTGGTTTTAATTGGTTTCCCTGATGGCAAAATGGATGCTTTAGATCTCAAGACTGGCCGCGTAGTCTGGCAGCGTAGTATTGCTTATGCTTCTGGAGCCAGTGATGTAGAGCGCTTGGTGGATATTGATGCAGATCCTATTGTCGATGGCAATGTGGTGTATTTGGGAAGCTATCAAGGATATATCGGTGCTTTATCTTTGGTTGATGGGCAGTTCGTTTGGAGAAAACCTGGCTCTGTCTACAAAAATATGTTGTTACGTGGTAATACCTTATATGTAAGTGATAGTCGTGATGTTCTTTGGTCTTTCAATAAGCAAAATGGCGAAGTGCACTGGAAGCAAAAATTATTAAAAGCCAGAGGCTTAACTGAGCCTGCTTTAGTTGGTAATAATTTGATTGTGGGAGATAAGACTGGATATTTGCATTTTATTGATGCAAAAACTGGTGAATTATTAGGCCGTTACAAAACATCAAGTAGTGTCAGTATCTCTCCAAGCGTGGTAGGAAAAACGCTTTATGTGTCAACGGATAATGGAATGCTTAATCAACTATCAGTGAGATAATGTAATGATCCCTGTAATTGCGCTGGTAGGGCGTCCTAATGTCGGAAAGTCTACTTTATTTAATAGATTGACCAAAACACAAGATGCGCTTGTTGCTGATTTTCCTGGTTTAACACGCGATAGACAATATGGACAAGCCTATCATGATGATAAGCCTTATATCATTATTGATACCGGCGGGATCGGTGTTGATGACATCGAGGTAGATTCCTTGATGTCGAAACAATCGACCATTGCTTTAAATGAAGCCGATATTGTGCTTTTTCTAGTTGATGGACGCTCCGGTTTAACCGGCATTGATGAGAATATTGCGAACAACTTACGAAAATTAAATAAAAAAGTGTATCTGGTAGTTAATAAAACAGAAGACAGCGATGAGGATATGGTTTGCGCTGATTTTCAGTCTTTAGGGATTGCTGATATTTACTCGATTTCGTCATCACATGGTCGTGGCATCACTTCTTTGCTTGATGATGTTCTTACGCCGTTTAGCTCTCAAATAGAAGAAGAGGCTGAAGATGAAGCGATTAAGATTACATTTGCTGGTCGTCCTAATGTTGGCAAATCAACCTTAATCAACCGTATTTTAGGTGAAGAGCGTGTTGTGGTATTTGATATGCCTGGAACAACACGCGATAGCATTTCTATTCCTTTTGAGCGTGATGAACAAAATTATGTCTTGATTGATACTGCTGGAGTGCGAAGAAAATCACGCATTGATGACAAAATTGAAAAATTTTCGGTAATCAAAACTTTGCAAGCAATTAAGGAAGCAAACGTTTGTTTGTTATTGCTGGATGCGAATGAAGGGATTACCGATCAAGACATGAACTTACTGGGATTTATTATTGAATCTGGTAAGGCTTTGGTCATCGCTGTAAATAAATGGGATGGCCAAGATGACGAGCATAAAGAGCAAATTAAAAGTGAATTATCGCGCCGATTGCATTTTGCTAATTTTGCTAAGATTCGTTTTATCTCTGCTTTGCATGGTAGTGGGGTAGGTACTTTATTTAAAGACATTAATGAAGCTTATGCTTCGGCAACTCAGTCTTTTTCTACTCCGCGATTAACACGCTTATTACAAGATTTGGTGACCAAGCATACACCACCATGTGTGAGTGGCCGACGCATAAAACTTCGCTATGCCCACCTAGGTGGACATAATCCTCCAATTATTGTTATTCATGGTAACCAGCTGGAAGCTCTTCCTGATAGTTATAAGCGTTATTTAAATAATGAATTTACCAAACACTTAAATTTAGTAGGTACTCCCTTAAAAGTTGAATTTAGAGGCGGATCAAATCCCTTTGCTGATAGAAAGAATAAGCTGTCACAACGACAAGTGAATAAAAAGCGTCGTTTAATGAGCTGGTCGAAAAAAATGAAAGCAAAATCCAAAACAAAGGTGAAAAAGGGTCGATAAGGTAACAAATATCTGGAATAAGGAATGTTCCCTCCCAAACCCAGCAGGGTTGTTCCTGAGCGCTCCACACGAAAATCAAGAGATTAAATTTAAGTCTATATGTAAATTATTTGTGAAAATTTTAAAAAAAGTTTATAATTACAGACAAGATTAACTCAATAAAGGTGCATCATGTCTTTGCCAAACTTCTTTTATATTAATAAAAGCTTCAAAAAATTAGATGAGATTAACGCTGATTTTAAAGAATATAAAGAAGAATATGAGATGATAAGGAAAGAGATATGTGAAATAGGGAAAGAAGAATTGAACAAAGATGAACAAGAATTAGAATCTCTTTTAGTCAAGTCTCTTCTTAAACTCACTGCTTTTATAAATAATTTGCCAAAAGATATAGATAAAAGAATAATCCTTCATCTTAATGAGGTTCTTGAGCATTCACTATCTGTTAACTCTATTTTAAAACAGTATATATTTTGCCCTATATCTAAGTCATCATTAGATTACTCATTCTTTGATGCTTCCAAACTCATAGTTCCTGCAATACATACGGACTATGGTCCAAAGAGTAAATATGCAGAGAGTGAGAACCAAATAAAAGTACGTATGCAGAGAAATAATGATGGTATAAAAGGATATTTAAGAGATATATTTACAGGCATTAAGGCGGGTACGAAGTACAGTATTACTGCTAGCCATGAAGTTCGACGTTTCTTTGTTTGTCCAATCAGCACTGACAAAAATGGAAAATCAAAGAATGTTCAATTGGATACAAATACGATCAAGGTTGGCGATTTGAAGTCAGACCCCAGCGTCTGCAACCATGTTGTTATATTTAATGGAAATGCAGGAGTTTATCACGAAGCACTCGAATTCAATTATTCACTAGCCTCTTCATTGTATAGGAAATTGGCAAATAAAGCGCTAACAGAAAGCAACTTTTCAACTACTTTGCAGATCACCTCATTTGATTATCGTAATGTTCATAATAGCAAAAGTGATGCTCCGATTACTGCATTAAATGAGTTAGTTGAGGATGGAATCGCACAAGTACAAAATTTATTGGATAAGGGGGCTGACCCAAGAAGAATTACGTTATTAGGAAATTCTCTCGGAGGCGTCGTTGGAACGCTCGTGGCAGAGCATTTTCACAATTTAGGAATTAAAGTTAGAATTTATAACATGCGTTCCCTCAGTTCAATCCAAAAATATTCTTCTGCAGTGGATACTCTAACTAATTTTTTTGGAAATAAGAAGCACCCTTGGAACGCAGATGCATTAGCAGCCTTTAATCGTATACCAACGGAAGATAAAGATTATGCAGTAATTCACCCTCCTAAGGCTAAACCCAATGCAGAGAAGAAAGATTTTGCTACTGATAAGACTATCTCCGACTATGCTTCTTTATATCGTGGTCTAAGAGATCAGCAAAAAAAGCTTGAGCATCCTGATGCTCCTGGTTTTTTGAATAAGTTTAAGTTGCCAACCTCTACTTGGGATGATTCAGAATTTATTCCTAGTAAAACACAACCTCATCCTGCGCACGGGTTTGATCCTAAGAAATCAGAACCAGAGAATAAAAACTTACGTAATGAACGTAAGTTTTTTATGCCAAAAGATGAAGCATCGGCTAATAGAAACTTGCATGCCGTATCTCCTCAAGAATTAAAAAGCCGAGCTAATCATGAGATAACTATGCAAGATAAGATAATTGATTTCTGTATGGATGGATTTGTTAGGGCTCATCGGGAAAAAGTAGAACACGATTTAGCTAATCAAGGAAGCTCATCTTCGAAAAATCCCCTATAACATCATTATATTTATTTAGCGTGAATTACAGGGGCCAGTCTCGGACGCATTGCCATTAAGTTAAGCCAGTTTTTTACTGCCTACATCCCGCGACTTGTTCGCGGGAGCCAGATTTCTGTATTTCGCGAACAAGTCGCAGAACGTAGGCAATCAGCCATATTCCTTAATTTAATGGCAGTGAGTCCCGGCCCTTCATATTTCATGATTACTTTTTGTCTTGGAGCTTTTTAAAAAGAACTCGGTCGTCTCTACAATCGTAAGGTCAATACATCACATGGAGCATGATTCACTGTAGCATGAGCTGTGCTTCCCAATAATGAATGTAAGCCTGAAACTGAATGGCTGCCAATAATGATCAATTGACAATTTAATTCTTTTACTTTGTTAAAAATATGTTCCTTGACTGAGCCAATATCAATAAATAATTGCTCTTTAGGAATATTAAAATTATCACCAAGTAATGATAAAACAGTTTGTGCATCGTCTTTTGCTGGTTGAGCCAATTCGGTAAAACCAAGGCCTTGAGCTAATTGAAAGCTGGCTGGTAGTTCAATGACATGTAAAAGATATAATTTGGCTTTAAATTGTTTGGCAATTTCAACTGCTTTTTGAGTGAGATGATTATGTTCACTCAGTAAATCTGTAGCAAATAAAATATTGGTGTACATTATCGCATCCTTCGCAATTAATAGAACTTCTTCTTAGCAGTGTAACTGATTTAAGACTTAGAGTGTTAGTGAGTAATGAAAAAATAATATCAGAGCAATTATTAAAATATTATTCCTTACTGTTGAAGCAAATGCTCTGCGTTGCGAAGGGCTTGTGGGTTAATTTCTTTTAAAGGAAGTACGACAAAATCTCGCGACAAGAGATGAGGGTGGGGAATTAGCAAGTTTTTTTTATGGTGGATGCATTGATACCCATAAAGAAGAATATCAATATCAATGACTCTAGGGCCCCAATGTTTTTTACGTACACGGCCCATAGTTTTCTCTATGTTCTGACAAGCAGTTAATAATTGAAAAGGAGAAAGCCGTGTTTTGATTTCAATAACTGCATTGCAAAAATTTTGCTGGGTATGCAGTCCCCATGCTTTAGTCCAATAAAAATGTGAGACTTTGGTTACTGCAGTAAATTCTAATGTGCGAAGGGCGTAAATAGCGTTTCTGAGTTGGCGTTCTGGTGATTTTTGATTTGAACCTAATCCCAGATAACAAATAATCATTTATTCGCCTTTGGTTTTCTGCGGCGTTTTGGTTTTGAAGGAGCGTCAGAATTTAGTTGTGCAACCATTTTGATACGCATTTCTTCGCTTGCATCTTGAAACGACGTCCACCATTGGGCTAGATCTATTGCTTCATCACCAGCTAGCGCACGTAGTGCCATAAAATCATAAGCGGCACGAAAACGTGGATGCTGTAAGAGATTAAATGCTCTACCACCTTGGCGTTTCGCAAAACGATACTGTAATAACCATATTTCACGAATAATTTGGCTGTAACGTTTGGGGATGAAAACAATTTTATTTTGTTCAGAAATAACTTGCGACATGCCTTTTTCTACTGCTGGTAAAGGCTCTATACCTGAGGCTTGCAGCTGCTTTGAGCGTTCAATCATAGGGAACCACAAAAGCACAGCAAATAAAAATGCAGGGGTAACTGGTTTATTATCATGAATACGAATATCTGTATTTTCCAGAGCAATCGTAAGCAATGCGTTAACAGGATATTGGTTGTTATGCTGCAAGGCAGCGGTTTGTGGGCATAAATGCTCGAACAAACCGTATTCTATGAGTAGTTTTTGTACTGTTTCAGCATTTCCGCACTGATAAAGCTTAGTCATTTCATCAAATAGGCGTGAGCTGGAAACATGAGTGATCAAATGGCTAATTGCTGGAAACGGTGCTGCCGTTTCTGGTGCCAGATTAAAATGGAGCTTGGCACTAAAGCGTACTGCACGCAACATGCGTACGGGATCTTCTTGATAGCGTGTAACTGGATCTCCTATGATGCTAATGAGTTTTTGATGCACATCATTAACACCACCAGTGAAATCAATGATGCTTGAATCAGTAATATTGTAGTAGAGTGAGTTGATTGTAAAATCACGTCTCCATGCATCTTCATCTAAGGAACCAAAAGCATTGTCACGAACTAACATACCACGGTCATTGGTTTGCTGATTTTCATCTGTTGCAACATGGCTACGAAAGGTGGCCACTTCAATAATTTCGCGATGAAAAATAATATGAACCAGCTTAAAACGACGTCCGATGATGCGTCCATTTCTAAACAAGCTTTTAATTTGAGTAGGCGTTGCATTGGTTGCCACATCAAAATCTTTAGGGGCTTTATGCAGCAATAGATCTCTGACACTACCACCAACAATGTATGCTTGAAAGCCATTACTAATTAAACGGTTAAGCACTTTTAATGCATTACTGCTAATGTCCGCTTTAGAGATGGAATGCTTATTTCTAGGAATGATGTAGGCTGTATTAATAGGACACGATGGCGTTCTATTTCTCTTTAGCAGCTTTTTGATGAATTTGATGATTGTACTTTCTCACTTATAAAATTAAACCGATGTAATTATAACGAAGCAAAACAATAAAGTGAATCTTTTGTCTTTATAAATATTGGTTTATGTGTGTATAGTGTGGTGTAAGTTGATTCATCTTGAGATACGGTAGAGGGTGTGATGGAATTTTTAGATATTGCTGCCAGTTTGATTGTGCTGATCATTTTAGAGGTTGTTTTAGGTATAGATAATCTAGTCATTTTATCTATTTTAACGGAGAAACTGCCAAAACATCAGCGTCAAAAAGCACGGCGATGGGGTTTAACTTTTTCTTGGGTAACTCGTTTATTATTGTTATTATTAGCTGTAGAAATGGTTAAGCTCACACGACCGTTGATCTCCATTAGTGAACTATCCCTTTCTGCGCGAGATTTATTTCTTATTGCCGGCGGCGCTTTTTTAATTTGGAAAGCAACTGATGAAATTCATCATGATGTGACTGAAGACTCCGAATCAACTGTCAACAATAAAATGACTTTCAAAAAGATAACTTTCAAAATGGTTGTTTTCCAAGTAGCTGTTATGGATATTATTTTTTCTTTGGACAGTGTTTTAACCGCAGTAGGATTAACCACGCGATTTTGGGTGATGAGCTTTGCAATTACTTGTGCCATTTTAATTATGATTTTTGCCAGCGAAGGAGTGAGTCAATTTATTAATCGTCACCCAACAGTTAAAATGCTGGCTTTAAGTTACTTAATTTTAATTGGCATGGTGCTGGTTGCTGATGGTTTCTCTTTCCATATTCCTAGAGGATATGTGTATTTTGCAATGGGATTTTCATTGGCCGTAGAGTGGTTAAACCTAATGAAGCGATCACGAAAAAAAAATAGAAAAGGAGCTGATAATTAATATGTTGTATGTTAAAGCGTTTCACATCATTACCATGGTTGCTTGGTTTTCCGGGTTATTCTATTTGCCACGTTTGTTTGTATATCATGCTGAAAGTCATGATGTGCTAAGCTGCGAACGATTTAAAATCATGGAGCGGCGCTTATATTATGGAATTACTTGGCCTGCGGCGATTCTCACAACGTGTTTGGGCTTATGGCTTCTTAGTTATAATATAGAATATTACCTAAAAGCATGGTGGATGCATGCGAAATTGAGTTTAGTGGGGGTTGTGTGGATTTATCATTTATTCTGTGGGCACTTTCGTAAGAATTTTGCTAAAGATCAAAATAAATATAGTCCGCTATTTTTTAGAGTTTATAATGAAATACCCACTTTATTACTAGTGGGCATTGTTTTATTGGTCGTGGTGAAATAAAAATTAATCCATTTCAACCATATCAAAATCTTCCTTGCCAGCACCACAATCAGGGCAAAACCAATTTTCTGGCACATCTTCCCAGCGTGTGCCAGGTTCGATACCGTCTTCAGGCCAACCTTCAGCTTCATCGTAGATAAAGCCACAAATAACGCAAATATATTTTTTGTATTCTTGCATAATTGTTCGTACTCATATGAAAAAGGGGTAATTTAGCTATTGTGAGTCAGGATGTAAAGTAGGGTGTGTTTGCAATTCTAAAAATGGGTTGACTTTCTGTGCTCCGATTTGGCTTACACCCTAGTCAAAACCTTTTTGCCAAATTTTCTAATTATCTGTAATATACCTGCAAAATTTATGGAGATCTTTATGACTCGTTCTACAGATTTATTTCAACATGCACAAACCCTTATTCCTGGTGGCGTGAATTCCCCTGTACGTGCCTTCAAAGGAGTTGGTGGTGCGCCTATTTTTTTCAAGCAAGGGAAAGGTGCTTATCTTATTGATGTTGATAATAAAAGTTATATTGATTATGTGGGGTCGTGGGGGCCATTAATCCTGGGGCATTGTCATCCTGCAGTGATTGCTGCTGTAAATGAAGTGCTTCATAGTGGTATGAGTTTTGGCGCACCTACAGAACTGGAAGTGCAATTAGCTGAAAAGATCATCTCGCTAATCCCATCTATTGAAAAAGTACGCATGGTGAATTCTGGGACTGAAGCGACCATGACGGCAATTAGACTGGCGCGTGGTGTTACTGGTAAAAATAAATTTATTAAATTTAATGGCTGTTATCATGGCCATAGTGACAGTTTGTTGGTGAAAGCAGGATCAGGGTTATTAACGTTGGGAATTCCTTCAACACCTGGAATTCCGCAAAGTGTTACTGAGCATACCTTAACTGCAAATTTTAATGATTTAGAGCAAACAGCTGCCTTATTTGAGAAATTCCCTGAGGATATTGCGGCTGTAATTTTAGAACCAGTGGCTGGAAATATGGGTTTTGTCATGCCCGATGCTGATTTCTTAAAAGGATTACGTGAGCTTTGTGACCATTACAATGCTTTATTAATTTTTGATGAAGTGATGACTGGTTTTCGCGTTGGTTTAACTGGGGCGCAGGGGGTTTTTGGCATTAAACCGGATATTACGACTTTGGGTAAAGTCATTGGTGGTGGTATGCCCGTGGGCGCTTTGGGTGCAAATGCAGAGATTATGTCGCATTTAGCACCTGAAGGCCCTGTTTATCAAGCAGGAACTTTATCTGGAAATCCCTTAGCTATGGCTGCAGGTCTTGCGACCTTAAATGAAATAGCAAAACCGGGATTTTTTGAGGTGTTAAGTCATACAACTAAGCAGTTAATTCAAGCTTTGGCTGCAGTGGCTGAATCTTTGCATGTACCTTTCTTTACTGCAAGTTTAGGTGGAATGTTTGGTTTTTGTTTTACTGAGAAAACACGAATTACTGATTATGCAGATGTGGCGGTATCTGATGAGGTATTATTCAAGAAGTTTTATCATGGGATGTTGGATAAAGGAGTTTATTTTGCTCCATCAATGTATGAAGCAGGTTTTGTTTCCAGTGCTCATGGAGATGAGGAAATTCGTAAGACGCAAGAAGCTGCGGAGCAGGTACTTACTGAGTTGATGAGATAAATAAAAATGTTGAAGCATTGTCCATAGAAATAAACTCACGTTCAAAGCTTTAAAGGAAGAGCAATGGTATCTTTATTAAAAAGAAACAAGAGCATACAGTTAATGCCAGAGGGAGTGTTTTCTTTATGCGCTATACAAATAGTTTCCACTTTAAGCTTTAGTGTGCTTTATTCAACCCTTGTTTTATTCATGGAAAGTAACTTAGGAGTTCCGGTCAGCACAGCACATAGTATCATGGGAGTATTTGTTGCATTTAACTACGCTTTACACCTTTTGGGTGGATTTTGGGGCGGCCGTTTTATCTCTAATCGCGCGCTATTTTGTCTGGGGATGGTGCTGCAAGTTATAGGTTGTATTTTACTTTCATTCAGTACGGTTAATTTTCTGTATTATGGCCTTGCTGTCTATTTAACCGGTTCGGGTCTTAATGTTACCTGCTTAAATTGCATGCTTACCCAGCGTTTCGCACCCGATGATCCTCGAAGAGAAACTGCTTTTTTAATCAATTATGCAGGGATGAACGTTGGTTTTTTTATTGGCTTTAGTATGAGCGGCATATTTCAACTTACTCAAAGTTATGAACGTCTTTTTTTAATCAGTAGCTTAGGTAATTTATGTGCTTTAATTCTTTGTTTGTGCTGCTGGAGGCAATTAGCAGATCGAGGCACTTTATTTTCACAAAAAAATAAAATAGAACAAAAAAAAGCGAATAGGGTGGGGTTATTGCTGATTCTTGTTCTTCCTTTTATATTAAGTGTGTTGTTGCATAATGCCGATTGGGCAAAGAAATTGGTCTTAATTACTGGAGCAGTGATGATTGTTTTTGCCTTGTATTTAGCGAAACAACAGCCTACTAAATTAGCACAAAATAAATTATTCGCTTTTGTCATATTTATGACCATTGGAATCATCTTTTTTATGCTCTATCATGTAGCTCCCATGGGACTTACCATGTTTGTTAATTACAACGTACAACGCGAATATGCTCAGTGGATTATTCCGCCGCAATGGTTTCAAAATATTAATACCGTATGTATTGCATTTGGTGGGCCATTACTTGGAATTCTCATGAATCGGCTTCGTCAGCAAGGGCTACAAATAAATATTCCTACCCAATTTGCTCTTTCCTTACTGTGTATTGGTGTAGGATTTGTTATCCTACCGGTGGGCATTGTTTATGCTAATCATGCAGGATTAGTAAATTCTACCTGGATTGTTGTAAGTTATATATTACAAAGTGCTGGTGAATTATTAATTTCTCCCATAGGTTATGGAATGATTGGGTATCTAGCCCCTTCTTATTTGCAAGGTACCATTATGGGGATGTGGATGCTGACTTCAGGAGTCGGTGGTGCTTTAGCAAGCTATAGTTCGAGTTGGATGATTGTTGGACAAGACAGCGTTTCTCCTCTGGCGACTAATCGTGGTTATAGTCATGTGTTTCTTTTATTAGGGTTGTTTGCAATTGCATCTTCAATAGTGGCTTTTATTCTTGTACCGCGTTTGCGCATGTTAACGCGTGAGGATACAAATCAAATAGAAATGTCAAAATCAATGGTTGTATGTGAGTAAATTTTTTGTACCTATAAAAACAGCGGCGCTTAGTTGGCATGATGAGCTGCCATTTTCATTAGAATATAATGACATATACCATTCAACGCAGAATGGCATTGAGCAAAGTCGTTATGTATTTGTTGATGGGAATAATTTAATTCCTCGTTGGCAGGCTTTAACGCAAGAAACCTTTACTCTTGGTGAAACGGGTTTTGGGATGGGTTTAAATTTTCTTCTTGCTTGGAAGTTGTGGGAAGAGCATGCGCCACAATCATCATGCTTACATTTTATTTCTTGCGAACAACACCCGTTTATGCGTGATGATTTAATACGCGCTTTAAAACATTGGCCTCAGGTGCAAAAATATGCACAACAATTGATAACTAAGTATCCTGTTTTAACTCCTGGATATCATCATCTAAGTTTTGCTCAAGATCGAGTGCGTTTGACTTTAATGTTAGGAGATGTACTGGAATGCTATGAACAATTGTTAATTTGCGGTGATGCTCAATTAGAATCTACGCTTAGAGCTTCTTTTATTGATGCTTGGTATCTTGATGGTTTTGCTCCAACAAAAAATGAACGCATGTGGTCTGATACTATATTTAAAGTAATTGCTTTATTGTCAAAACCAGGAACTACTTTAGCTACATATACTGCAGCGGCAGTAGTCAAAAAAAGTTTAAAACAAAATGGTTTTACAGTAGAAAAAAAGAAAGGCTTTGGTGAAAAACGGCATATGGTGAGTGCGTATTTTAATACGCTACCTGCTCAAAGTATAAAATGTCGACATACTCCTTGGCAGCAAAGTTATCCAGAACGGTATAATAAAAAATCTGCCATTATTATTGGTGCAGGTTTGGCTGGATGTTTTACTGCCCATGCCTTGGCTAAACGAGGGTGGCAAATTACTTTAATTGATGAACACGATCGGGTAGGCATGGGAGCCTCTGCAAATCAACAAGCGGTATTGTTTCCAAAATTATCGGCTTATACTTCGCCTTTAACGCAGTTAATGCTCAGTGCCTTTTTGTATGCAAGAACTGCTTATGAATCCATTTTAAAACAAGCAGACATCGGCGAACTAAATGGCTCTTTATTGTTAGCACATAATAAAAAAGAGCAATTGGCACAAGCCAGTTTATTTGAATGGCTACAGTATTATCCCTCTTTAGGCGTTTTAGTAAGCCCAGAACAAGCTTCAAAATTATCAGGTTTACCTCTAGAAGAATCAGGACTATTTATTCCTTTCTCCGGCTGGATAAATTCTCCTGCTTTATGCCAATTTTTAGTGAATTGTGAAGCAATTTCTTTAGTGACGAATACAAAGGTAGAGCAACTGCATTATGATAAACAATGGCAGGTTAATGATTGGGAAACAGAAGTATTGATTTTAGCCAATGGTTATCAAATTACTTCATTTAAAGAGGCTGAATACTTACCCATAAAACCTATTCGTGGGCAAATGACCACCATTACTTCTACACATGAAAGTAGTTTGTTAAAAGTGCCTTTATTTGCTGTAGGTCACGTTTTACCTCAGCAACAGGGAGTGCATCGTTTAGGGGCTACTTATGAATTAAAAACGGCAGAATCCTCAATTAAACATCAAGATGATTTACTTAATTTAGCCAAATTACAGCAATTAGTGCCGGCAGTATCTTGGTCTGAAGAAATCATTGAACAATGGGCTGGAGTGAGAGCAACCACTACCGATTATTTACCCATTGTTGGACGAATCGTCAATGCATCTCAATTTAGAAAAGTCTATGCTGGATTAGAAAGCAACTCAAAACGCTGGATTGCCCAAGCTGGTCCCTATTATCCAGGACTGTATGCCTGTACTGGTTTTGGTTCGCGAGGCTTGACAACAATCCCTTTATGCGCTGAATGGTTGGCTTCTTTAATCAATCAAGAAGTAAGTTTTTTGCCAAGAAATTTACAACAAGCCTTGTCTCCAGCACGCTTCTTACGCAAAAATATTTTACGTGGTAAATAGGGATATCAGGTATCTCTATTGAGATGTACTACTCATTAGCGCATAATAATAGTCCTTATAGTCAAGGAGTGATGATTCATGACTGGTTCAATGGGGAAGATCTTTAGGCAAACGGTTAAAGAAAATAAACCCTTGCAAGTACTAGGGGCAATCAATGCTTATGCTGCTATGTTGGCGCAATCTGCTGGAGCTAAAGCAATTTATTTATCTGGAGCAGGGGTTGCCAATGCATCTTATGGTTTACCTGATTTAGGTATGACCAGCTTAGCAGACGTACTTGAAGACGCTCAACGAATTACCGAAGCTTGTCCTTTGCCTTTATTGGTAGATGTTGATACTGGTTGGGGGCATGCTTTCAATATCGCACGTACCGTTAAATTAATGGAAAAAACTGGTGTTGCTGCCATTCATATCGAAGATCAAGTTTTGGCAAAGCGTTGTGGGCATCGGCCTAATAAGGCTATTGTTTCGATGAGTGAAATGGGTGATCGCATTAAAGCAGCAGTTGATGCACGTCAAGATCCCGATTTTGTCATTATGGCGCGCACTGATGCTTATGCGATTGAAGGAATGAATGCAGCCATCGACAGAGCGCAGCGTTGTGTTGAATTAGGCGCTGATATGATTTTTCCTGAGGCGATGACGACCTTGGATGAATATCAACAATTTACCAAAGCGCTGCATGTTCCTGTTCTTGCTAATATTACTGAATTTGGTAAAACACCTTTATTCACCAGAGAAGAGCTTGACAGCGCAGGAATTTCTTTAATTCTCTATCCTCTGAGTGCTTTTCGAGCAATGTCTTTAGCTGCTTTAGCTACTTACCAAGCAATTATGCAAAAGGGTACGCAACAATCCATGGTGGATAAAATGCAAACTCGAGAAGAATTATATGGAGTCCTAAGGTATTACCTATATGAACAACAACTAGACCAATTGATGGGGGATGATCATGAATACTAAGAGCGGCGGATTAGCCGGAGTTGTTGCTGGAGAATCAGCAATTGCTACAGTTGGGCTAGGTACTGGATTAAATTATAGAGGCTATTCTATAGATGATTTAGCGGCACACGCGACCTTTGAGGAAGTTGCCTATTTATTATTATACGAAAAATTACCGACACAAAAAGAATTGGCTGCTTATACTAATAAATTAGTTAGTTTGCGTCATTTACCTGAAGCATTAAAAACGGTATTGAAATTAATTCCGAAACAGACGCATCCTATGGATGTGTTAAGGACAGGTTGCTCTTTTCTAGGCACGATTGAGCCTGAAGAGAATTTTTCCTCAGAGCATCAAATTGCTGATCGTTTATTGGCTATTTTCCCTGGTATGATGTGTTATTGGTATGCCTATCATTATCAAAATAAAGAAATCAGTGGCTTAAGTGATGTACCGACAACGGGAGGTCATTTTCTTACTTTACTGCATGGTCATGAACCTACAAAGATTGAAACGGATATGATGAATGTTTCTTTGATTTTGTATGCTGAACATGAGTTTAATGCGTCAACTTTTGCTGCACGTGTTACCGCAGCAACGCTTTCTGATTTTTATTCAGCAATTGTTACTGCTATTGGTACTTTACGTGGCCCTTTGCATGGTGGTGCTAATGAAGCTGCGATGGAATTGATTGAGCACTTTAATTCCCCTGATGATGCAGAAGCGGGTTTAAGAACAATGTTACAAAATAAAGATAAAATCATGGGCTTTGGTCATCGCGTGTATACAACTAACGATCCACGTTCAGCCATTATTAAACAATGGTCATTCCGTTTGGGTGAAGCGAAGAATGACATTCTTTTATATAATATTTCAGAGCGTATTGAAGAAGTCATGTGGTCTGAGAAAAAACTATTCCCTAATTTAGATTTTTATAGTGCTTCAGCATACCATTATTGCGGTATCCCTACTTTTTTATTTACACCAATATTTGTGATGTCGCGGATTACGGGATGGGCTGCTCATGTGTTTGAACAACGTGCAAATAATAAGCTAATTCGTCCTACTTCAGAATATATTGGGCCTGAGCCTAGAGCATTTCCTCCAATGACAACAAGAGGTTAATTATGAGTAATTATGTAGAAGATAATGTAAAACCTGATTACGATAAAGTGATGATCGATATTGCAGATTATGTGTTAAATAAGAAGATCGACAGTGTTTTAGCTTATGAAACTGCACGTTTATGTTTGATGGACACTTTAGGTTGTGGGATTTTAGCGCTGAATTTTCCTGAATGCGTCAAGTTAATGGGACCTATTGTTCCTGGAGCGACTCTTTCAGATGGAGCCCGAGTGCCTGGTACTTCTTATGAATTAGAGCCTGTGCAAGCAGCATTTAATATTGGCACGATGATTCGCTGGTTGGATTTCAATGATACTTGGTTAGCTGCTGAGTGGGGGCATCCTTCAGATAATTTAGGCGCAATTCTGGCGGTGGCTGATTACATATGCCGGCAAAATTGTGCTCAAGGTAAAGCACCGATTTTAATGCATGATGTGCTTACTGCCATGATTAAAGCTCATGAAGTTCAAGGTTGTTTGGCTTTAGAAAATAGTTTTAATCGCATGGGGTTAGATCATGTGATTTTAGTTAAGCTTGCTAGTGCTGCGGTTGCTGCCTTGTTATTGGGTGCAGATCGAGACATGATGTTACGTACTTTGTCGCAAGTTTTTGTGGATGGACAAAGCTTAAGGACCTACCGCCATGCTCCTAATGCGGGTTCACGTAAGTCATGGGCTGCTGGGGATGCAACTTCTAGAGCAGTGCGTCTTGCTTTAATCGCTCAACGTGGGGAAATGGGGTATCCCAGTGCCTTGACTGTACCAACGTGGGGTTTTTATGATGTTTTATTTGGTAAAAAGCCATTTAAATTCCAACAACCTTATGGCAGCTATGTCATGGAAAATGTGTTGTTCAAATTATCTTACCCAGCAGAGTTTCATGCACAAACTGCTGTTGAATGTGCAGTGAAACTGCATCCTCTGGTGGCGAGTCGATTTGAAGATATTGCGAAAATTGAATTAATTACTCATGAATCAGCTATTCGCATCATTAGTAAGCAAGGAGCTTTGCATAATCCTGCAGACCGTGATCATTGTTTACAGTATATGGTTGCTATTGGTCTTTTATTGGGTGATTTAACTGCAGAGCATTATGAAGATAAGGTTGCTGCAGATTCACGTATTGATACCCTTCGGGCAAAGATGCATGTGACTGAGAATGAGTGTTTTTCACGGGATTATCTGGATCCAGAGAAACGCTCGATTGCCAACAGCATTAAATTGATCTTTAAAGATGGCACTGAAAGCGAATTGGTGACTATGGAGTATCCAATTGGTCATAAGAGCCGTCGTGAAGAAGGTATTCCGGTTTTATTATCTAAATTTAAGAAAAACTTGAGTACGCGGCTTTCAGCAGAGCATATGGAAAAAATTATACAAGCCATGAGTGATACAAATGTACTTGCTGCGATGAGAGTTGATGATTTTATGACTATGTGGGTGATTTAAAAGTGTTAGAAAAACAACTGTAACGAATTAAATTTCTTACAAATTTCTTACATAATATTGAAAAAAATAACAAGTAGATGTAAAATCTCTCATTTACTTCTTGGTACAAATAATAATGAAATTAAAAACGATTCTTATTACACTAGCGCAAGTAGCTGTTTTAGTTTTATTGATGATTAAATGTGTTGTTGCTGGAGATGTTGCTGTAACGGGTTCAATGGAGCATTCCATTACTCAGTCTAATCAGAGTCTTTCTTTAAAAAGAAGCAACAATAATGAAAAAATAATTCAGTTCCTGAAAATCCATCTATCAGATGAAGGGAAAGAGCTTTTAGCTACACGTATGAAAGAGATTGAAGATCATAGTGAGCAATTAGCACTCATGTCCAATGCAGCATTTCCTGGTAAGGTTCAGGTAGCTATGAATAATGTACCAGTACTTGATCAAGGGAGACATGGAACATGTGTAACCTTTGCTATCACTGCAGCGCTTGATGCAACAATGGATAAGGGAGATTATATTAGTCAGCTTTGCAACTTACAATTAGGTTCTTATTTAGAAAATCATGGATATATTAAAGCAAGTGGATGGGATGGCAGTTTGCCTATTTGGGTGATCCATCAGATTGAACAGTATGGTGTAATAAGCAAAGAAAAGCAAAAAACAACTGGATGTGGTGGCTTAACCGAATATCCTACCGATACACAATATTCTCCTGTATCTTTTATAGAACCAGAACAATATTATCTAATGAGTGAGCTAGTATTTGGTAAGTCAGCTAATTGGTCTAATATTTATTGGCGTATTAGTTCTTCCTGGACATTATCTGAAGTAAAAGCAGCACTTAACTCTGGAGATAGAGCCGTTTTTGCAGTCATTTTTCCACGCGTTGATTTAGGTGTTGCTGGTGCTATAGGTAAGTATAAGAGAGGGAAAGATACTTGGGTGCTTACCTCAGAAATAAAAAAAGCTGTCTATGATGCAACAGCAGCACATGAAATGATCATTACTGGTTATGATGACGATGCTCTTGCTGTGGATAATAAGGGTAAAGAACATAAAGGATTACTCACATTACGTAATTCTTGGGGAAGTAAAGTTGGAGATAATGGAAACTTTTATATGTCGTATGATTATTTTAAATTATTAACTTTTGACGTCAGACGATTTTCTCCAAATGCTCATTAAAATATGATGAGCTTGTCTTCAAGAACTTCAGTAATTTAACAAAAGAGGGAGAAATATTGTGCTCTTGTATTTGCAGATAGTTGATGAATGCACAGGCCTATAAAAAATAGGTTTTGTTCTCATAGCCACGAAGGAATTTTATGTCGTTTATTGTGACCTCATTGACCCAGCAAGAAGAAGAATGGATACTGGCGCGCCGAGTAAGTCGTTTGACGGATAATAAAGAAGTGCAAATCTATCCCATGGGAGCTGAACGTTATTTGTCGTTGCAGCTTTTTGGTCAAGAGCAAGAACGTTACGACATTCGCAGTGCTATTGTTGGAAAAGATGTTTTAGTTATTCCAGGTTATGGGAACAGTAGTTTTTTATTTGTAGAAGCAGGAGCTAAGTCAGTGATTGCTTATGATAAAGATGCGGTCACTATTGCGTGGTTAAAAGCTTTTAAGAAATATTATCATTATCGCGAAGGAGTAAATTATCCTTCAGTAGGTGAATTATTAACTGCATTAACACGTTGGTACCCGCCCATTATCACTTTGCCTTCAGGACGTGTTGCTCATGTCTTAAGCTGGCTTTTTAGCCCTAATTCATTACGAAGAGCATATATTCACTACATGATAGACTTGATACAACAGGCAGTGCGTGCCCATGTTCAAGAGTGTGAATGGGATAGGAATATTCAATTTTTTGTTGGAACCGCAGACGATTTGTTGGCACTCAAAGAAAAACCTCATTTTGACACTGCATTTGTGCCTTATCTTTTAGGTGTTCGTCATGGAATTGAACAAGAACAGGAAATCGTCACTTTTATTAAACAACTTCTGCATTTAGTCCTCGATGGCCAAATTCTTATAAGCCCTTCTCGGGCTACCAAAGAGTTTTATGCAGTGGGTAAATCGTATTTTGAAACAGTAGAGTACTCAAATATTCAAGATATTCCTGGGCTGAAGACCTATGTTGTTGCTGAAGATAAATATTGGTTTCGTACTCAAGGCTTAGCAGCATTTGCCGCATCCAGGCAAAAAAAAGGTTAATCAGTCTATAATTAAAAACATAAAATCCAGGATGGAGAATCTCATGAAACGCACAACGCCGCGGCATAAGAAGCCAATACCTCGTGAAAAAATTCCTTTTGAGTGTATTGCTCTTGTTTTGCAAGGTGGTGGCGCTTTGGGTTCTTATCAGGCAGGAGTTTATCAGGCATTGGATGAGGCAAAGGTCTATCCGGATTGGGTTGCTGGTATTTCTATTGGTGCTATTAATGCAGCAATTATTGTGGGTAATGCTCCTGATAAACGAGTGGAAAAATTGCGTGAATTTTGGGAAACCATCACTGAAAATCCATTTTTTGAGAGAGCAAATACCTTCGCTGATCTCTATCTTAAAGGAGATCTGGCGCGAGGTATTTTTAATAAAATAAGTGCTGCCTATACTTTGCTTGCAGGAACTGCTAATTTCTTTGTGCCACGTCATGCTACACCTTTTTTACATCCTGATGGTACTACGGAAGCAACGAGTTTTTATGATACAACTATTTTAAAAAGCACTTTGGAAAAGTACGTTGATTTTGATCGAATTAATCATGGCAAAGAACGTATTAGTTTAGGAGCAGTGAATGTACGTTCAGGAAACTTTGTTTATTTTGATAATGAAACCCATGATATTACTCCAGAACATGTAATGGCCAGTGGCTCTTTACCCCCGGGCTTTGCCGCAACGGAAATTGAGGGGGAGTTTTATTGGGATGGTGGCTTGGTTTCTAATACTCCTTTGCAATGGGTTGTTGATAGTAATACTCGTTTGGATTCTTTAGTATTTCAAGTAGATCTTTGGAATGCAGAAGGCTCCTTACCTCATAATTTGACTGAAGTTATGACCCGACAAAAAGAAATTCAATATTCGAGCCGTACTCGTGCAGCAACTAACCATTTCAAGCAGTTACAGCGCGCTCGTGCGGCGGTTTCTAATTTAATTGAAAAGTTGCCTGCCGAATTGTTAAATGATTATGATGTGAAGTTATTGAAAAAAGTTGCTGATCATAAAGTGTATAACATTATTCATTTGATTTATCATGCTCAGCAGTACGAAGGGCATTCTAAAGATTATGAATTTTCCCGTTTATCCATGCAAGATCATTGGCAGGCAGGGTATTTTGATGCAAAACATACTCTGGCTCACCCGCAAATTTTTAAACGTCCAAAAAATCCAGAGGGTGTTTTTATATTTGATGTAGCCAGAGACGGTAATGTTTAGTAAGTACCTTAAGTTCTTATTTTATTAAAAAGACTCTTATCATATATTTTTTTTCTTGAAATAATGCAAAAATAGATTTGTATTGTCGGTTTAGCAAAAAAATGCATTTACCATAAGCTGCTAAGGATAGTATATATAAATGATTCGATTCATTGCCATGAACTTAATGATATTTACTCTTGTTGCTTGTCAGCAACATCATGAGCAAAAAAATTTTTTTAATGGATATATTGATACAGATCTCATTTATTTATCATCAGATTTTAGCGGACGGCTTATTAAATTGGAAGTTCAAAGAGGGCAACTTGTTCAGCCCGATCAGTTTTTATTTGGGCTTGAACAAACACGTGAGCGTTATAATGTTCAGATGAGTCAACTAAATACTCAGGATCTACAGGCGCAGCGACAGCAAGTTTTAACTCAACTTCAATATAATCAGATAAATTATGACCGTACTTTAGGCATGCGTAAGCAAAATGTTGCCAGTCAAAACGATCTCGATGTAGCTAAAAAAGATTTGGATGCTTCCAAACAACGTCTTGCCGAAATTGATTCAAAAATAAAAATAAATCAGGTAGATACCGCAGAAAGAAAATGGGAAACTGAGCGTAAAAATGGTTACTCTGGCAGCTCCGGTATTGTATTCGACACTTATTATACTCCCGGTGAATTTGTCCAAGCAGGTTCACCTATTTTATCCCTTATTAGTAAAGATAACATTAAAGCTATATTTTTTGTGCCAGAAATAAAACTAAGTCGGTTAAAACTTAATCAAAAAGTTAGGTTACTTATAGATAACTCCTCTCAATTAATTGAAGGACATATCAGCTATATTTCAAATATTGCTCAATATACTTCACCTTTGATCTATTCTCGTGAGGAACGTCAACAACTTGTATTCCGGATTGAAGCAAAAATAGATACCCCACAAATAGAAAGTATACACTTAGGTCAACCTGTAAGTGTGGAGTTGGAATAATGAATGATATAGCTATTAGTATTACTGGGTTGACTAAAAAATTCTTACAAAAAACAGTAGTAGACCATCTTTCTTTGAATGTAAAACGAGGAGAAATTTTTGGTTTTTTAGGTGCCAATGGCAGTGGTAAAACCACTACTTTGCGCATGGTTTGTGGTCTTTTAACACCGACATCTGGTGAAGGATATTGTCTAGGATATAACATCTTTTCACAAAGTGCTGAGATCAAAAAAAATATTGGTTATATGCCACAAAAATTTAGTTTTTACACAGGATTATCTGTTTATGAAAACTTAAAATTTATTGCTACTATTTATCAGGTGCCGAATGCAGAGCAGGCAATTGAAGAGACCATTGCTACTTTGGGTTTAACACCTTATCGTGCTTTACAAGCAGCTTCCTTATCTGGCGGATGGAAGCAAGTCCTTGCTCTTGCATGTTGCGTCATTCACAAACCCCATATACTTGTTTTAGATGAGCCAACAGCAGGTATGGATCCTAAAGCCAGGAAAGAGTTTTGGGATTACTTACATAATATTTCCATAACACAACATACAAGCGTTTTGGTTGCTACTCACTACATGGATGAGGCGGAGAAATGTACAGATATTGCATACATTCACATGGGGAAGCTTTTATATGCCGGGAAAACCAAAGACTTAGTTCCTTTTTCAGCTGTAAAAACCTGGGCTTGGACGGGTGAGAGAAGTAAACAAGAGGAATTAATTCAAGAAATTAAGAGCTCATTTCCAGCAATTTTAACATTCATTGTGAATAATGATTTACGGATTTCATCTCGTAATTTGGAACAGTTAAGAGAATTTATTCAAAAACATCATAACTTACGTTTTAAAGAAGTATTCCCTTCTTTTGAAGAAGTCTTTATATTGTTAATACAATGAATTATAAAAATTTTCATAGAATATCTTTAAAACGAATAGCGGGGTTAATTCGTAAAGAATTTATTCTTATCATGCATGATTATGGAACAATTGCTATGTTGGCCATATTGCCGATTATGTTATTGTTCATATTTACTTATGCTATTGAATTTGATCCGAAACATTTACCAACGATGATTATTAGCTATGATCATTCACCCTTAACGCGTGATATCATTAGTACTTTGGAAACTTCTCACTATTATAAAATTGTTAATATCAATGGCAATGAAAAGGAAAAAAATCAAGGCCTGAGTAGCGGCACTTTAAGTGCCGCCCTGACAATTCCCGCTAATTTTTCACGAAAATATATTCGGGGTGAAAGTCCGCAATTACTTGTTGAAATCGATGGTTCTGATCAGGGTAGTTTTGGTGGTGCATTAGCCAGTATTCAACCTATTGTTAATCAAGCTGCAGCGCGTTTTAATGAACAAGGTTTAGGTAAAGTATCTAAAAAATCTCCATTACCAGTGAACATTATAGTCCAAAAACTTTATAATGAATCAAATAAGAGCTCCTTTAACATAGTCACAGGGCTAATTGGGATATTATTAACGTTGACTATGGTTATGTTAACTGCCACAGCAATTACCTCAGAACGAGAGTCAGGTACTTTGGAGATGTTATTAACTACACCATTAACTTCTTTTGAAATTATGGTAGGCAAGGTAGTACCCTACATTATTTTTGGCTACCTCCAAGTGACTACGCTCTTGTTTTTTGGCAAATGGTTCATTAATATTCCAATAGAAGGAAGTATATTATTATTATACTTTTGTGCGACACCATTTATTATTGCTAATTTGATGATAGGCATGATTTTTTCGGTGATTGCAAAAACACCCATGCAAGCGATGCAGCTTAGTGTCTTTTTTCAGCTTCCTTCTACATTTTTATCCGGTTATATTTTTTCATTCTATGGTATGCCAAAATGGGCACAACTACTCGGCTCTTGCTTGCCGATGACTTATTTTACTCGTATTACAAGAGGGATCTTGCTTAAAGGAAACACTGTATTACAAGTCATTCCTAATATCCTTCCTATTTTGTTTATGATGATTATTTTGTTTTTCTTAACCATAAAAATATTCAGAACGACACTGGATTGATTAGAGCAAGAACTATGAAAGCAAAAACTGTATTGCTGGGACTCATGGCCGTATTTGTTGAGGGATGCAGCAAAATGCCTCCCCCTAATAAGGGGATTGAGTATCCTACACATACTCGGACGGGTCATCAATATGCCCTTAATAAAGCGGACCTAAGTACTGCAAGATGGTGGAAAAAATTAAATAATTCAGAGCTTAATCAATTCATTAAGCAAGCACTTCTAAAAAATAATCAACTAAAAAATGCAAATGCTACGATTTCACAAGCACAGGCACAATTAAAGGCAGCACAATATGACTGGTTTCCAACTCTGGATGCAAATATCCGTGGATTTAATGCGGGCACCTGGCATACTGGTTTGGAACCTAAAGGAGTTATTGCCAGTCACGGATTATTAACCAATATTTCTAACTTGCAATTAAAAGGCTATTATGCTGGTTTTTATCCCAGCTACTCATTCAATATATTAGAAAACCTAAATAATGTTCGTGCGGCAAAGGCGTCTTTAGCTATAAAGCAGGCAATGGCTCAATCAACTAAGCTTGCAATTATTAGCCAAATGAGCAGTTCCTATTTTATGCTTTTAGGCTTAAAAGAACAGTTAATATTGGAAAAAAAGCTCATATGTGATTTAAAAAAATTACGCCAACTTGAAGACATCCACTATAAAAAAGGTGGTAGTGATATCGAAAAAACGGTTCAATTAGATCAAGAGTTATATCAAGAAACCGTAAAAATTCCTCAAATTGAAAATTCCATATCACAAATTGAAAACGCCATACATATACTTTTAAATGAAAATCCTGATCCCATACGGACTCACCATACAATTTATTTGCTGAACACCAATAATCTTATCCCCACGGCATTACCTTCTTCGGTATTAAAAAATCGTCCGGATATTATGGTGGCATTAAACAATGTAAACGTAGCAAATGCCGATTTAGGTAAAGCGTATTCTGCATTTTTCCCCGCGATTTCTTTAACTGGATCCGCAGGAAGCGTTTCAGCAGATTTAAAAAAAATCTTGGGATTAACCTCTGGTTTTTGGGTTGATCAAGCACTTGCGTCAATCAAAGTATTAAATGGTAATGCATATCAAAATCTACAATCTACAAAAGCCAATTACTATGCAACTTATTATAATTATTTACAAACTTTACGCTCTGCATTTGCTGATGTAGATAATAGTCTTATGAATGAAAAAAAGAGGCGAGAAGAATATTTATTAATTCAAAAGAGCTATATTGCAGCAAGAAAAAGATATTCTATCACATTTGCTCAATTTAAAGCGGGTGCAAGAGATTTTCGTGATGTAGTAAATGCACAAATTAATGTAGATCGTTATCAATTAATTATAATTCAAGAAAAAATACAATTATTAGATAGCATTGTTAATGTTTTCAATTCAGTTGCAGGAGGATGTAATATCCAGAATTTTCAAGAAGATGGGCAAAAATATACCAGATTAGTTTTATCTTAATCTTTTATAATGTATTATGCCTAAATTATTATAAATTTTAAGACATTTTATGACGAAACTTTATTTTGACTCCCCAGAACAAACTGAGGGTGACATCGCATTCAATAAAAAAGCTTATAAGGCTGCGTTCAATTATTATAATCAAGGCCTGAATAAACTCGCTAAGGCCGCTTCTAAAGAACAATATAACGATCACGATTACCATGACAATACTACTCAGGCTTTAGCCAACGTAATTTATGCAAGATGCTATGCATTTAATGAATCAAAAGATATTAATAAATCTAATGCTGAACAATTTTGGAAAGAGCTTAATCATGATCTTGAAAAGCTTGTAATAAATTGGGGTGTATTAACTACTTATCATGAAAAAAATATTCAGACTATTACAACTGAGGAAGATGTTAAAGAGACCTATGAAATAGCAATTTTGAGCTGTGAAGATATTAGTGATGTGTTTGCTGATGGAGATGATTATCAACAAGCATTAATTTGGATGGAGCGTTGTCTCTCTCTGCATAAACGATATAATTTTCCCATACCATTACGGGTTTCTAACGGCTATCTGAATTTACTTCACCAACAATATATGCTGACAAGAGACACCAAATATTTGTTAGCGATGGAAAAATATATTAATGAGTCAACTCTGAATTCAATTAAAACGCCCTCTTTAAAGGCTTTAGAGTTTTTGGGTTACCAGTTGATAGTAGTTTTGGCGATGAATTTGAGTCCAGATAATATTAAAAAATCTTGCGAGAGTATGATCCGCGAATTAATAAAGGAGAACAGAGCCCTTGCACAAAATGAACTGGTTATTGAAGTAAATAAAGACCTGGAAAAAGCATCCCAACACAATCAATCTACAAATAGAACACAAAGTCTTTTAAAAAATGACTCTACTAAGCCTGTAACCCTTAAAAGGAAATCTTCCGAGCTATCCAGTGAACAAGATAATGATAGTAATTGTCTTGATGATGCTAGGAAATCAAGGTCTTTTTCAAGGTTACGTCGTCACAAAGATGCATCGTTTGAACAATTGAGTAGGAGCGAACCTCTTACAGAAAAAATGAATGATGAATGTTCTGTCTCTAATGTAGTGAATAAATCTCTCTCGCAAGTCATAATTCAGCCAGTAGCCGAGGATAATTTGAGGACAAACTCATCAGTTTTTTCTCAAAATATTGATTTAGTTCCATTGAATAATTCGATAACAAGTGCTCGTCATGATGATAAGCAACTAATGAGAAAAACGAGGACAACTCCACGAGTAGAAGCATCCAGAACTCTTGATAATACACTACCTTTAAATCCTCCACAGTACCCACCAAGAGCTAAGTTACCTGCTCTCTCTCGTCTCATAATTAAGCCTAAAGAAAAAAAAGCAGCTCCAAATGTTTCTGAAAATTTAGCGGCTTTGTATGAAAAAGGCTTGGAGTCTTTATTCGAGGATAATTTTTGGATGGACATATTATCAGATGATGTTACATCTCAAGAAAAGTTGGCAGAAAACTCTATCCTTACCGAAGAGAAGGAACCTCATACTGAAACTCAATCTACATCTTTATTCACCACAACGACGCAAGTTTTATCTCAAAATATTGATTTAGGCCCATCGAGTAATTCGATAACAAGTGCTCATAAGGATAATGATAAGCCAATTAGAAAAATGAGGACAACTCCACAAGTAGAGGCATCCAGCACTCTTGATAATATACTACATTTAAATCCTCCACAGTACCTACCAGGAGCTAAGTTAGCAAATATGGCTTCACCTTATTCAACATCATCTGCTTTAACTATGTTTAAACCATTTCAAAGTTGCTTACAAAAACAAAAATCTCAAAATGTTCAACATCAAGAAAACATTTCTATAAGCAAGATTGATACTGACATTTCGCTATTTCAAGCGTTTTATAATTCTATATTGGCAACTGTTAGAGCAAAACCAACTAAAGATACATATGTTTATATATTAAAATTTATGGGAGATTTTTTGCATTATAAACGCCCTGAGCTTACAGATTTCCAGTCAAACATGAAAATTTGGCATCATTTAATTGCAGTCAATCTTTATTATGTCGCTTTAAAAATTAATTCGCAGCACACCAAGATAAGAGATGAATTGCAAAAAATGATACAAGATGAAACAATTATTAAGTTTTTAGATGCTAGTATGTTATCACAGATAAAAAAAATTCTTGACCTTAACATAGCACCACCGCCTGTTGTTGATTTTTCTATGCAATTCGAAAGCGCTGCCGCTAATTGCCTTAGTCAATTAGAAATACATAAAGAAAAAATTCCAAAGATTAATGATTTTATAGAAAACATGGTGAGATATATAGCTCAAAAATCACGCATTGTTTTTGAGAATAATGAATTTGAGCAGGCGTTACTTATCAATTATTATCAACAAAGCGAATCTCTAAATGAAGATATACAACCATCAATGAAAATTACTAATTAGATGTCTTAATTTACGGCTATTCATACCCCAATGCCGCTGGTAATTGAGCTACTGAGTTAATATGGTAGCTCAGCGTTGCCTGAGGTGTATTTAGATCGTCTGCGTTTTTATTGATATGACAATATTTAATCCCAAAATTCATAGCTCCTTGACCATCATTCATCATGGAATCACCTACCATCAACATAAATTTTTTATCAAAAATATGGATTGGTTGTTGGTGCTTATTAGCAATTGCTTCTAAGGCTAAATCAAAGATTTCTTTTTGTGGTTTAGCATAGCCTACTTCGTCAGAAACGATAAAACAGTCAAACCATCGGTTTAATTCCAAGCGCTCATATTTCCTCGCTTGTGAGTCAGATAATCCATTGGTTATAATGCCTAAAATATGTCCTTTTTGATGCAATAATTCAATAGCTCTTTTTACATTTGGAAACCAGTCAGCTTCTTCACCAAGAAGATATTCATAAAGATCTGCAATTTCAATATGCTCAGCGTCATAAGCTAAGCGTGCATTTAATTCTTTAAAGCGCATGAAACGAACATCTCCAGGCAGAAGAGCATTTTCAGAGGCTCCTACACGACTCCAAAGTTCATTGTTTACATTATGATAATGTGTTTTAAAAAAAGAATAATCTATTGAGTTATAAAATTGCTCATAAATCTTGCGCAAGCAAACAGCCTCTGCAGCGACAAAATCTATTAAAGTATCATCTAAATCAAATAAAATTACTTGATACGGCATTATGAGTCCTCAAAATTTAAAACCATATACGTAAGTACCAATTGATTATTTCCTGCCCCCAAAATAATGCAGCAATTCCTGAAATACATAAGAAGGGACCAAAGGGAATCATGGTGTCTTTGGATTTATCTTCTCGATATAAATACAAAAGCCCTACTATTGTACCAGTAATTGAGGAAAAGAGCAGAATTAAAGGTAATATTTTCCATCCAAACCAGGCACCAAAGGCTGCGAATAATTTAAAATCTCCATTACCCATACCAATTTTTCCGGTAAATAAATAAAATAATTTAATAAAAAACCATAAGCTTAAATAAGCCCCAGCTGCACTGAGTACTGCTTCGGACAAAGGAGCAAATAAATTAGCGGTATTCGCGATTAAGCCTAACCACAATAAGCTTAAGGTTAGGCTATCTGGTAGCAGTTGATGATCAATATCGATAAACAGCAAACAAATCAAAATCCACAAAGCAAGCAAAGCAAAAGGAAGCTGCCAAATAAAACCAAAATGCCAGCTGGCATAGAGAGATAAAAGCATTGTGCCTAGTTCTATAAAGGGATAGCGCGGGGATATAGGGCTTTGGCATTGATAACAGCGTCCTCGCAGGAATAAATAACTTAGAATGGGAATATTTTGCCAATATGTAACCGTGGCCTTGCACGAAGGGCAAAAAGATCGCGGAAAGAATAAATTCAATAACGGCGTGATTTCCTCTTCCAATCCCATCAATTCAGAATATTCATGTTTCCATTCGTGTTGTAACATAATGGGTAAACGGTAGATGATAACATTTAATAAACTGCCAACAGCAAGTGAACATAGGGCGACGACAACATACATAAACCAAAGATGATTGGTAGTGAGTTCATGAACCATTTTACGCTTATACCTTTTAAATTGCAGAACCAAGTTTAAATATAGGCAGATACATGGCAATAACCAAGCCACCTACTAAAATACCTAAGATGGACATAATCAGCGGCTCTAATAAGCTGCTGAGTGAGTCTACAGAATTATCTACATCTTCTTCGTAAAAGTCTGCGACTTTAGTTAACATTTTTTCCAAAGACCCAGACTCCTCACCGATGGCAATCATTTGAATGACCATCTTCGGGAATAAAGACGTATTTTCCATGGCCTTATTCATTTGCTGACCAGTGGATACTTCGTCTTTAATCTGCTTTGTTGCATTGGAAAAGATTATATTTCCAGTTGCTCCAGCTACGGATTTAAGTGCATCGACCAAAGGTAACCCAGCGGCAAACGTAATCGATAAGGTTCTTGAAAAGCGGGCAATGGCTGCTTTTTTAAGAATGGAGCCGATTATGGGCAATTTTAATAAAACTTTATCTACATTTTGGGCAAAATTTGCTGAATGTTTTTGTGTATAAATAAAGGCATACACCGTCATAGCTAAGGTGGAAAAAATCAGATACCAACAGGATTGAAAGAATTTAGACACTTGTACCACAATTTTAGTCATAGCCGGCAGCTCCGCTCCAAATCCTTTGAACAAGCACTCAAATTGTGGTACTACAAAAATCAATAAACCTGTAGTCACAATAAAAGCAATCACAATAACTGTCATGGGATAGGCCAGTGTTTTTTTGATTTTCTTTTTAATAGTTTCGATTTTTTCTTTATAGGTGGCTATCTTATTTAACATAATGTCTAAAGAACCGGATTTTTCTCCAGCATTTACTAAATTACAAAAGAGCTCATTAAAATGGGCAGGGTGTTTTTGGAAGGTTTCGGCTAAAGTTAAACCGGTTTCTATATCATGTTTGATGTGTTCGATCAATTCTTTAAGTTTTATGTTGGGTTGGCTTTTAGCAATGATATCAAAGGCTTGCATTAGAGGAATGCTCGACTCAACCATAGTTGCGAGTTGTCGGCTAAATAGGGCAATATCACCTGAGGTAATTTTCTTATTAAATAATGAGGTACGTTTTTGCGCCACCTTATTAATTACAACGCCTTGTTGGCGTATTTCTACCTTAGCTAAGGCTAAACTTCTTGCCTCAATAGTACCAATTACTTTTTGCCCTGCTTTATTAATACCGGTATAGTGGAAGATTAGTGCATTCTTAGTACTTTTCTCTGTTTTTGCCATTTTGGTTAATCAACGGTTACCCGATTGACCTCCTCAATGGTAGTCATGCCGTCTTTAACTTTTTCCAGGCCTGATTGATAAATAGTTTTCATACCTTCGGCTTGTGCAGTTTTTAGAATATCCAGAGAATTTCCTCCTGACATAATTATTTCACCTATGGTTTTAGTCATGGGTAGTACCTCAAATAGACCAATGCGCCCACGATAGCCATTAATGCATTGAGTGCAACCGACCGCTTTATAAAGTTTAATGTCTTCTAAATCATCCTCGGTAAAACCTAAGCTTAATAAACTGAGTTTGGTGAAATCATCACGTAAAATTTTACAATGATTGCATAATTTACGCGCTAGGCGTTGCGCAATAATCATTGTCACCGAACTGGCAATATTAAAAGTAGGAATACCCATATTTACCAATCGGTTTAGAGTTTCTGCAGCACTGTTGGTATGTAAAGTTGATAACACTAAGTGTCCGGTTTGCGCGGCTTTAACGGCGATTTCTGCCGTTTCTAAATCACGAATCTCACCAACCATGATAATATCAGGGTCTTGGCGTAGAAATGAACGTAAAACATTAGAAAACGTGAGGCCAGCTTTAGGATTGATATTGACTTGGTTGATGCCAGTGACCTTGATTTCTACTGGATCTTCAGCAGTTGAAATATTGACTTTTTTGGTATTGAGCATGTTTAAAGCGGTGTACAAACTTACAGTTTTACCGCTACCCGTTGGTCCGGTAACTAAAATCATACCTTGAGGACGTTCAATAGAACGAATAAAATGTTCTTTTTGAATTGAGCTAAATCCTAAGGCTTCAATCCCAAGCTTGACTGTGTTGGGATCTAGAATACGTATCACTACTTTTTCACCTCCTGTGGTAGGACAAGTACTGACTCTAAAATCTCTGGAATGATTTTTCGAGATTTTCATCTTGAAGCCCCCATCTTGAGGTACTCGACGCTCAGAAATATCCAGATTGGACATTACTTTAAGACGTGCCGTGATACGTGAAGAGCGGCTCAATGGCGGTGTGGCAACTTCGGTTAAAATACCATCTTGGCGGTAGCGGATACGGTATTCTTTTTCAAAGGGTTCAAAATGAATATCTGAAGCTCCTTGTTTAATGGCATCAAGCAGCATTTTATTCACAAATTTGACTATAGGCGCATCTTCACTATTTGAATTAGCCCCGATCTCTTCATCATCATGAATAATAATGCCATTAAAATCGTTTACATCATCCCCATATTCCGATAAACCCTCGTTTTCCTTCATGGTTAATAGATGGTTAATTAATGTTGCAAGTTTATCGGTTTCAACCACAATAGCATGTGTATTTAAACCAGTATGAAACTGAATTTCTTTTAATGAAGAGTGCTTGCTTGGGTCATCTGTAGCTAAGTATAAATTCGTGCCGCGACAAAACAAGGGGATCATCGCGTGACGACGTAAGAGTTTTTCGCTGACTAGAGTTATAGGTAGGGCGTCGATTTCAATACAGTCTATGTCCATCATTGGTACGCCAAAGCTTACTGCGACTGTTTGTGTTATTTGTATTGCTGAAAGGATGTTATTTTTGACCAAGTACTGGACTAAAGAAATTCTTTCATCGGTAGCAAGTTTATAAAATAAAATAGCTTGAGACTTTTCCAAAAGCTTTTCAAGGACAAAAAGCTGTCCAATTCCTTGTAGTTTAAATCCGTTATTTTTCAACATAAATTTTTATCAGTTTGTGTATAATGTTAACTGAGGTTGTTCTATTCAATAAAATCACACATTTCCTTAAGTGAAAGATTGAAAATGGATTGTTTGCACATGAAACTCATTGTATTGTAGTTTAATTCAAGATTAACCTTTTTAAAAGGCATTACCTTGTTGATTGCACAACAAATAAAACAATATAGAACTTTGAATAAATGGTTTCAAACGCCACTTGGTCTTTTTGCTGCACATGAGTTTGCGGTAAATCTTGAGTCAGTAGAAGAGCTGGTACGAGGAGATACTTTAGTGCAGCTTGGGAATTGTGGAGAGAATGTTTGGCTCAAAAAGCTTCATTTTGACCATCAATGGATTGTCTCGCCATTTACTGTACTGCATAAAGCTCAGATTGAAAGCAAATTAAACCATTTACCCTTAAATCGTAATAGTGTTGATTGCGTGCTTGTTCCTTTAACTTTGGAGCCTTTTAACTATAGTTTGAGTTTAATTGATGAAATTGATCGAGTGTTAAATCCCATGGGGTTTGTGGTGTTTATGTGTATTAATCCCTGGAGCTTATGGGGTGCGGCAATAAAATTAGGCAGGCTTCATTGTTATAGAGAGCATCAAGTTAAAATGCGTTCGCCATTTACTTTAAATAGAATGTTTATTCAAAGAGGTTATCAGCAAATTTTATTAAGTAATTTTTGTTATATTCCCCCAATCAACAATCCTAAATGGATTACACGACTGACTTTTTTAGATGAAATTGGTAAAATGTTATGGCCATTTCCTTCGGGTTTTTACTGTTATATTGCTCAAAAATATCAGCTTATTACTCCTAATCATTTGCTAAGGCCTGTAACCAAGCCAATGAGTGATTATCAATCCCCGTTACAACCAGTAACGTTGACTCCTGTTGAATAAAATCTATAATTTTGTATACTTCGCAAAGCATTAAAAACAGGCTTGGGCTATGACAAAAAAAACACTATTCCGAATTACTTTTGCCAATCAGGAAGCAATTTATGAGATCTATGCGCGTTCAGTCAAAGAGAGTGAAATGTTTGGCTTTTTAGAAGTTGAAGAATTGGTATTTGGTGAGCAAACAGCATTAGTAGTTGATCCTTCGGAAGAGCGATTAAAATTGGAATTTAATGGAGTAAAGCGTACATTTATCCCGATGCATTCAGTGTATCGTATTGATGAAGTGAATAAACATGGGACAGCTAAGGTTAAGGATAATCCAAATTATGGTGGGAAAGTTAGTCCTTTCCCTGGCGCAGGAAAATTAAAAGATTAATCCTGTCTTTTTTACTTTAAGAGTACGTAAATGACTATTCCTAGTAAGATTAAAGAAGTTTATGAAAAGTCAACTTGTTTGTTTACTACAAATGAAGTTGAAGCAGCTTTAGACCGAATGGCAATTAATATCCATAAAAAATTGCAAGATGAGAATCCAGTAATCATTTGTGTAATGGTTGGCGGATTGGTCCTTCTGGGTAATTTACTACCACGTTTGGATTTTCCTTTAGAAGTAGATTATGTCCACGCAACTCGTTATCGTGGCTCTACAGTTGGTGGCGATATCGTTTGGAAAGCGAAACCTTCAGTTGCTCTTGCTGGACGAACGGTTTTAGTTGTTGATGATATTCTTGATGGCGGTGTGACTTTGGCTGCAATTATTGATGAAATTAATCAATTAGGTGCAAATAAAGTGTACAGCGCAGTCTTGGTTGATAAATATCGTAAGCGTGTAGAAAATGGTTTACAATCAGCTGATTTTGTGGGTTTACAAATTGAAGATCATTTTATCTTTGGTTATGGTATGGATTATAATGAATATCTGCGCAATGCCCCGGGTATTTTTGTGGTTCATCCAGATCACGAGTAATAACGAAGCCCTGGGTGCGACGAAGCGCAACCCAGGAATTCATGACATCAAAGCTTGTACATCATCGGCGTCTAGACAGTTCCATTGAGCACCAATTTAGAGAAGATTTTGATTTCTCAGGAATAATTTAAATTCAGCAGATCCCTCCATTTGAGGCATGTTTGAAGCATATTCGGGTTTTGGTGAAAAGAAATTTAATGAAGGGCTAATGCCTATACTTTTGGGAACATTAATAGTATTAGATGTAGGAATGATTATTTTTGAGGCATTCTCTTCATTCTCAGGAACAGTATATGATGTCGTTTGATAATTATGGTGTCGCTCCAGAGAAGATAGTATCTCTAATGCTTTTTTTGCATGCTCATAAAACTCTGTTTCGGAGGTTTCAGTAGTTGCCTGTATCGCTATTACATGAGGTGCATCACAACAAGCATTGATATGTACGGGGTTGTCGTCAAGCAAAACAAAAAGCGCGTTGCGAAATTCGCTATTATAATGCCTAATATTAAGTAAACGAATATCTTTACTTTGGTGTTTAATCGTCGCCGCGGGGAAGTCTCCAAAATCTGCCTCTACTTCTGGAGAGAAAAAAGGACTAGCTACAAATCGCCGCTTATTTTCTTCAGATAAAATAAGTTGTGGGGCTATATCTTGTAAAATAGAAACAGGCCATGAACCTGCTGTGAGAATGATGACGCCATCGTATTCATCAAAAGCTTCTTGGATGAGCAGGGACAGCTTTTGGCGGTTAATAACGTAAGCTGGGAACATTGTTGAGTGGGTGAAGATCATGAATAGAGATGACAATTCTTGACTCTGATGAATAAACTGCTTGTGTTCTTCTATTACAAAAATGGTTTCGTCCAGATCTAAAACTAAATAAGGCATTACATCACCAAATTGGCCTAAAAATATACATTTTATATTAAATTTAGTTATTTGTAAATAAAAAAAGGGACGCCGTCAACTTAATTTCTGTTAACCCTAAAAGAGGATTGTGACCGAAATTTAGGCGCAACGTACTCCATTTAGCGCTGGTTTATCAGCATTTGTCTGATACTCTTTGCTCTGTCTTCACCGCTTGTTTTTCTTGATTTGGAATCATCTATGATTTGTTGTTCTTGTTAATGCTTTTTAGCAAACAATGCACGTAAGTGATGAATAATAGTTTCGATCGCATTACGTGATGCCGGTGTGTCTGCTAAATCATTAAGCATTAAAAAGTCATGAATTGTGCCATGATGGCGCAGTCCCGTTACTCGAACACCTGCGGCATTAAGTTTATGCTCATAGGCTTCGCCTTCATCTCTTAGAACATCACATTCGCCATTGATGACCAAAGCAGGAGGTAAGCCTTTTAATTGCTCAATACTTGCTTTGAGGGGTGATGCAGTCATTTCATTGCGTTTTTCTTTATTGGGCAAATACTTATCCCAGAACCATTGCATTGCTTTTTTAGTAAGCCAAGGTCCTTCAGCGAACTCTTTATAAGACGAAGTTTCAAAATTAGAGTCAGTTACTGGATAAATCAATACTTGATAATCAATATGTGGACCATGTCGTTCTTTAGACATTAAAGTCATGGCAATGGTCATATTGCCACCAACACTGTCACCAGCAACGGTAAACCGAGAAGTGTCGAGATTTAATTCTTTACCATGCTCAAATACGTATTTCATCGCCGCATAACCCTGTTCTATTTGTGTAGGATATTGTGCTTCTGGGGCCAGAGTATATTGCACAAATACCACAGCGGCATGTACACCAACTGCAAGTTCACGCACTAAACGCCCATGAGTTTGATAATCGCCAAAAACCCAACCAGCTCCATGGTAATACATAATCACAGGTAAAGGTTCCTTAACGCCTTTGGGACGGACAATGCGAATGGAAAACTCATCTCCTTTGCCTTTGTTGAGGACTAAATCATGCAGATCAACTTCTGGTTTGTCGGAAGATAATGCCTGCAGTTTATCAAATATGGCTCTTCCTTCTTTAACAGGAAGATCATATAGTGGCTTGCCACCTGCTTTGTGAATTTTTTCTACAAAAGCCCAAGTTTTAGGTTCTATTCGCTTACTTAAATCCATTTTGTGTACCTCACTTTTTGATAGTTAAAATGCCCAACAAAAACATCCCCCCCATTGCCATAAATGATGCGTGCAAGAAGAGGAGTGTTTATGATGTTGATGGGCTACTTGTGCCGCAGAATGTAACACTTTATCATGATGATATCCGCCATAATAGTTCACCGGAGACCATGAGGGGCTCACCGGAAGTAGGGGCGGATTGTATTTAGAAAAATTAGCGCTTGCGTGAACAATCTGGCCACCAACAACGGTCATTAATGAGTAAATATCTTTAATTTCTTCATCTGCAACCTGGAAATAATCTTGAGATAGAACTGCAAAATCTGCCAATTGCTCTGGTAAAAAAGAGCCTTTGCTGTCGGTTTCCGCAGAAAACCATGCGCTTCCTTGAGTGTAAAGTTCCAGGGCTTTTTCACGAGATAGAATATTGTCTTCTGAATAGAGGGCTTGACCACCTACCGTTTTTCCAGTTGTTAGCCAATACAAACATAACCAAGGGTTGTAACTTGAAACACGAGTTGCATCGGTACCCATGCCAACAGGAATTCCTGCTTCGATAATTTTCTTAATCGGTGGTGTATGTTCTGCCTGTTTTGCGCCATAGCGATTGATAAAATATTCTCCTTGAAAAGCCATTCTATTTTGAATGGCAATTCCACCGCCTAGCTTTTTCACACGCTCTATGGATTGATCAGAAATTGTTTCTGCATGATCAAAAAACCAATGTAATTTATCAATAGGAGTTTGCGTGTGAATATGTTCATACACAGTTAATACTCTGGATATAGTTTCATCATAAGTTGCATGGAGTCTAAAAGGCCAATTGCTTTCGGCTAAAACACGCACTACAGGTTCTAACTCTTTTTCCATAGTTGATGACAGGTTAGGGCGAGGCTGTAAGAAATCTTCAAAATCAGCTGCAGAAAAAACAAGCATTTCACCGGCACCATTATGGCGATAATACTCATTTCCTTGCTTGTATTTAGATATTTTAGTCCATTGAGTAAAATCTTCTAATTCGTATCTTGGTCTTTGTGTAAATAAATTATAAGCAATGCGCACTGTTAATCTATTTTCCTTATGCAAGGATTCAATGATTTCATAATCATTTGGATAATTTTGGAAACCACCACCCGCATCAATCACACTAGTAATGCCTAAGCGGTTGAGTTCACGCATAAATTGCAAAGTGGAGTTTATTTGATCCTTATGAGTTAATTTAGGTCCTTTAGCAAGGGCTGAATAAAGGATCATGGCATTAGGATGTGCAATTAACATACCGGTTGGATTACCTTGCTTATCGCGTTGAATCATGGTTCCTGGCATTTCTTGTGTATTTTTATCGTAACCAATAGCGTTTAATGCAGCTTTATTAAGTAATGCACGATCATATAAATACAAGACGAATACAGGTGTATCTTTAGAAACTGTATTGATTTCCTCTAAAGTAGGCATGCGTCGTTCTTTGAATTGAAACTCGCTCCAGCCACCAACAACGCGAACCCATTGTGGTTCAGGGGTTCGATCTGCCTGCTCTTTGAGCATGTATAAGGCATCGCTAAGACTATGAATGTCATCCCAACGCAGTTCCATATTATAGTTAAGTCCACCACGAATCAGATGGATATGGGAATCGTTTAAACCTGGAATTACGGTTTTCTTATTGAGATCAATCAGTTGTGTTAAATTATTTTTTAGCTTTATAATTTCATCATCACGACCAAATTGAGCAAAACGACTATTTTTGATGGCAACAGCAGTGATTTTCTTTCCATTAATGCCTGAGCCTTTAAAATTACCATTATAATAAATTACATCCATAATGAAAAACTCCTTAACTAATCCACTTGGAATTGATTAAGTATTTAGCGCTTTCGATTCTATTTAACTATTTTTCCTTTCCATTCACTACGTGGTTTTTGCTTATGTACCATAGTATATGCGTAATCCACACCCATTCCGTAGGCACCGCTGTATTGTTTTACAATATCCATAACGCCATCATATGTTTCTCTTCTTTCCCAATCACGCTGCCATTCAAGCAATAATTGTTGCCAACACAAAGGGATGACCCCAGCCTGTATCATACGGTCCATTGAGGCGCGATGCGCTATTTCACTGGTACCACCACAAGCATCTTCCACAACATAAAGTTCATAAGCATCTTGCATCGCCGAGAAAGCGCACAAATTGATGCAGACCTCAGTCCATAATCCACCAAGAATTAATTTTTTACGGCCAGTTGCTTCGATATGTTGCCTTACCGACTGAGAATCCCAAGAATTCATGCTGGTACGTTCGATAATTTCATGATTAGGAAAAATATCGAGTAATTCAGGCCAAATATAGCCACTAAAACTTTCTGTTTCAACCGAAGTAAGGATAGTAGGAACCTGGAATAATTTAGCAGAACATGCCAGGGCAGTTGCATTGTTTTTTAACATTTGACGATCAATGCTTACGACACCAAAAGCCATTTGTGGTTGGTAGTCAATCAGCAATAAAACGGAATTTTTAGGCGTCAATAATTCGATTTTTTTGTCCATAATAGAGCATCCCTATGTTTATTAATGGAACCAAATTTGATTAAAGCAATATCTTAAATATAGACCATTGTTTTATTTTTAAGCAAAAAAGTTTGAGAAGGTTATATTATCAAGAGAGATCCCTATACTTTATTTAGAAAAATGTTAGTATAAAATTTTATGACGTCGTTCTATTTATGCTGATAAATAGTTTTTAGGAATCACATAATCGGCCCTTTATGTTGTAATAAAATTCAGAAAAGAGGAGTAACTATTTTGACTAATAAATTAGTACGGCCAGACGATATTTTACCTGATGGGGTTGATAGCACGATCATCAATGGAAAAATGATAAGAAAAGGTACAATTGCTGCTTTTTTAGCAAACGTAGATCTCTTAGAAAAAAAAAGTACTACCGAACACCATAGACAAGTAGCAATTAAAATAATGAAAGAATTGGCACCGGCAGTAATTTCTATAGGATTGCATAAACATGTTGTATTTAAAAATAAACAAGTTGAACAAATTCTTATTGATGCTGAAGTAATTACTTGCAATAGTTAATAAGTATAAAACTGCTTATTAGATTGTTTCAAAATCGCAAAAAGCTCTCATTAATATTTATTTTTGATGCAATGGGTATTTTAAAGATAATAATATCGATATAATTTCCACGACTCATGTGCTTGAATAAATGATTATTTTGCAAGGATTCATGGATGAAAAACATTGGAATTAGTGCTTTTATTTTCTATTTTTTATTTTTAGGTATTGTGTATGCTGCATCTAATATGGGTTTTGCTGTTGGTCCTCAGTACGATACAACTCATGTTTACGTTGCCCCCGAAGATTTTGATCGATTTATTTCCAGTTTTGTCGCCACTTTTGGTGGTAAAACTTCAAAACAAGGTATATTTCAAGTCACGCCAACTCTTAGTCAAACTATATCTCAGCTCGCTTTAACTCCAGTTGGAACCATTTCTGTTTTTGGTTTTAAAACACCCATTCCTTATCCCTTTGGTACTGAGCGTACTGGATATTTAGTCAATGATTTTGATAAAGCAATTTCTGCTGCACATTCTGCAGGTGCTGATGTGATTGTAAGTCCATTTTCTGATCCCATTGGCCGTGATGCCATCATTCAATGGCCGGGAGGGGTGAATATGCACATTTATTGGCATAACACACCACCATCTTATGAATCTTTATCCACAATTCCAGAAAATCGAGTTTACGTTTCCCAAGATAGAGCTAATTTATTTATTCAACGTTTTGTTCGTTTTGCAAAAGGTAAGGTAGTTACCGACGCACCACATGCTTCGGGTGTTGAAATTGGTCAACCAGGTACCACGTACCGCCGCGTTACCATTGAGTCGGAATTTGGTAAGATGCTGGTTATTATCACAAATGGGCATTTAGCATGGCCTTATGGGCGGGAAATCACTGGCTATCAAGTTACCAATTTGAATGATACTTTAGAAAAAGCTAAGGCGGTAGGAACCAAAGTACTTGTTGAACCGTTTGTGTCTGATCAACGCACTTCTGCAATGGTACAGTTCCCTGGTGGCTATATTGCCGAAGTTCATGAAACTGCTGAAAAAGCGTATGCCAAGCATTAAACGTGAGTGAGTTTTCATGTAATTAATATTGTAATTATGAGGTTGTCCATGTGTAGTCAACTATTGAAGTCTTGAGGGTCTAATTTTTTTCATTGCCATATCTTGCGCGGTAGAGTGTAAGATGTGATTATTAATAAAGATAATCCGCGAGGTTAATTGCTTGTCTGAAGCGGGTATTTGAATTTGATTCAATTGCTCCATAAATTCTTCCACTGTATTGATTTTTTTCTGCCGTAATAAGCTATTGATTTGAGTCGTATAAGTACCTTCTTTAAAAAAAGTGGGTGAATGCGTACTATAACTCCCTACATAATCGGTAAGTAACCCTTTAATTTTTTGTAATGGCGTTGTATATGTTTCGCAGAGCTGCGCGTAATTATGCTCTTGCTTTTGTCTCTTTACCTGTTCCTCTATTTCTGAACTCTCCAAACGCATGCGTTTCTTGCTTGCCGCAGCAGTAATGAATTGTTTGGCCAGTTTATTTAAATCTCTAAAATTAGGTGCTGGGAAGAGATTTTTAGCTTGGGCTTCAGCTACTTTCTGATCATAGACGTTAACTAATTTATTTGCCATCTCTACTGATAATCCCTGGTGCATTAAAATAGTTTTCATCTCTTGAGAGGTATAATCAGGCAGTACTTCGTGCAAAAAACGTCTTTTCACCGCATTGCTTAATTCTCTTCTTCCCCCCATGCTTGGTGGATTTTGTGTTCCCAAAATCATAAATCCTGGAGATGTAGGGCGTTTACCCTCTGGAGTTTTCCCCATCAATAATTCATTAATTAATTGCTCCATAATCAGTGAGCTGTTAATTTCATCAATAACGACTACAGCACCTTCATCAAAAGCTTTAAGTAAAAGTCGTTTTTTCTCTTCTGGATGCATGCTGGCGGGCATGCGATAGTAGCAATATTCTGGAACCTGGTCTTGATTAATCAATGCTTCGTGATATCCTTGGGCTTCTAAAGTTTCGCGTACTAATTGGGTTTTTCCAATGCCTGGAACTCCTTCCAAAATCATGCCATTGATGCCACCAAACATTTGCTGGTGAGTTATGGCCCTTGTACGACGGAAACGATGCAGCTCAATGAGTTCATTGAGCTTTTGTTGTGTTTGTTGCCGTGATGGAGTCATCAAAAATTTATTGTCCAAAAACTCTGGAGCTTTGTATGCGTTGAATAAAGGTTCTTGTGGTTTAAATTTCTGATCAAATTGGTGGTGTAAATGCTTAGGTACTAAATTCTTGCCAATGGTATAGGCATAATTGGCAGCTACTTTGCTTATATCTGCCTGGGGATTTTGCCGATGGTATTGCAGCACCAATAAAGCCATCATTTGTAATTCACGTGCAGAAATTAACACTTCTTCATGGGAATGTGTTATTAAAAAGGAATAAATAGGCAACAATTGTTGAGCAATATCAAAGCTATGTTCGGCAAGGCGTGTATACGCAAAAACCGGTTTTAGAATGTATTCATAAATGTATTCTTGAGGCATAGGTTCAAAAACTAAGGCATTGCCATGACGCGCAAAAAACGAAGGTAGACGGCGCTCGTCACTGTAGTTTTTAGGGTTCATCGCTGCACATACGCAATGTTCTGAAGTTAAGGGAAAATATTCCCCATCAACTAAAATGCCAGGAGGATTATTATATAGGCCTTCAAGCTCACTCAAGTCGGCATCGGTAATATTGGCTTCATCACGAAAAAGGACTTTGCGCCCTGGCTCTTTTGATGTTACCCAATCATGTATATCTGTAAAGACTTTGCTGTTGGCGGAGTTTAAATAGGTTTCCACGAAGGTGGATTTACCCACACCGGTAAGTCCTGTAATGCATACATTATGTTCTTGCGCAAGGAAGATCTCGAGTTCATTCTTGCGTTTTTTGATGAAGGCTTGAGCTTTTTCCTTGCTGTGCTCGGCATCAAAATCACCGGTATGCAAGTTCACGGGAAGGCTATTCATGCCTTCCCAGGCTTTGTCCGTAGAACTTAGAGGGGCACGTCTATAACTTTGCAAGCGTGCTTGTAGTATGGCCAGTGGCTCTGTTTCTAAAGGTTGGCCATCCACAACTTTAAGTTCTTCTGCAGTGAATTTTGTGCTTAAAATGGTGCTTTTTTCTTCAGTACTGACCTGATGAGGGATATTTTTAATATATTGGATTGGCGTCTCAAGTGTACTGATTATCATCAATTGCCCATTAGGATTAGCCGTAGAGAGTCGTTCTAATAAGAGCGGTGCCAAAGCATCACGCAGCTCTTGAGAGAAAGCTCCTTTTAAAATCACACGTTGATTCATCTTCAACGCCTTCAATAAAGCATTTTCGGTTTCATTAAACTCAAAGCGTAAATCGTCTTTTTTAAATTCACCACTGAGTTTGAATAATAAATCAGAAGCATCGCATTCGGATACATCAATGATCTGCCAATCTCCACTGCCATCAGCAAATTGTTTTACGGTCACATCCACATCGGAACTTGCAAAAATTAGAGTGTGTGGGTTGATTCCCAGGCATTGATCCCAAGGTACGCTGGTACTTTGAGGGGCTAGAGTTGCTTTAAGATACTCTGGTAGGATCACGCAGGGCGCCGCGTGACACACTAAATGCACTTGATATTTTTTACATTCATCCACAAGCATAGCCCATTCATCTTCACTAAGATCATGGGTGAGGTTGACGTGTAGTGTTTGTTTGGCATGGGCTTTAATTAGACCGTTTTTACTGTATAAGGCTTTTTGTTTTTTATCGCATTCATAGCGCACGAAAAGAGTATTAAACAGAGTTGAATTTAGTGTTTCTGCCCCGGGTTTAAAATCTGTATGCCAACTTAAAGTGATAGGAGCATTATTCCAGTCATAATTTTCTACTTTTCGTAGTTTTAAGTTCTTGGGAAGTACGATTTTACGCCCTGCATGTTCAATATAACCTAAGGCAAATGCTTGCTGCCAAAAACGATTAAAACGCTCATCCTGCCAAGGACCATTTTGGATTTCCAAAGGCCGATTGGTTTTTAATGCATCAACAAGTTTCCCTTCAGACCAATGCAATTCATTACCTTGAATCACCCAATATCCTAAGAGTAACTCTTCCCAGTTAGGAGAATGGTATAGATTAATCGGCTCCGCAATTGTGGCGCTTTGTTCTGCAGTTTCGAAATAATTTTGCCCTAACAGCGCATTCGTGATTTTTAAATAAGTTGCCCTTTTATCAAAACGTGAGGTGAAATCACTGCCGTGATAACAATCTGGCTTTTGCGGATTTCTTAAGCCAATAATACGGGCTTCTGGAGGAATAGGTGTACCATCAGCACGTCCTTCCAAGAACTCGTTAAATCGTATAATGTCTTCACGAGAAAAATTATTATAGTTGACGATTAAAATCGGAGGATTATTTTTATCGACGGGTGCGGTTAAGAAATCATGCAAACGCCCACCTGGGCCATTTTGCATGATACCTAAAGCTCCCTGATGAGCAACAAAAGGGGCTAAACATACTAAATCATCTGGTGAATTAATGACAAATACGGGGCGATTAATAGAATGACAGTATTTTTGTAAATACAGTTTATAGATTTCAAGTTCCTGATTATCAGGAATATTTACCAAGTGTTTTTTCTGCTCGTCATTATGGGTTAACTGCTGTGAGAGTTCAAAAGCATTTATTGTGGCAACGACATTTTGTTTCCAGGTTTCTAACGCATTATTGATTTGAGTCCATTGTTTATGTTCTGGAGTTTGATCAATTACCACATGCGTAATTGTCGGCTCCTCTTGAGATTTAGCAATGTCTGGGGCTGTCTGCGTAGGAATAGGGCGTCGTTTATGGGGATTATTTGCTTCATTAATATTCAATTGAGCAGGATAACCGCTTAAACTGATCCCATGCCAACGTCCCTCAAGAAATACTTCTGGATACATATGGCAATCATTATTAACAATACGAACAGGTATGTGTGGTAAATTTTGTTGCATAAGGGCTTTAAATAGCATGGCAGAATGTCGGCATGCCCCTTTTTTTTGTTTTGCAATGCATTCAAGATAATCAAAACCTGTAGGATTTGGTTGCTCTATTATGAGAGGTCCTTGGGTAAATGAGTTGCATATCTCGATATATTGTTGCATCTGAGGAGGAATTGTGGATGGTAATGAAGTACGTTTGGGAATGCGCAATAAAAAGTCAATGTCAATGGTTTGGGTGCTAGTGCTTCGCACATAATATTGGTTGTCTCGTTGAGAATAAGCAATTTCAACATCGACTTTAGGGTCAGTATGAAAATGAGTCAACATTTCATCAGGCTTCAGAGAAGTTAAAGCTTGCCATTCGGGGCTGATATTTAACTTTTGTTTTCCATAAACGTAGGATGTTTCTTTCTCTTTCGGTAGACTCTTTCCGATAGCAAAAACATCTTCTTCACAAGCTTGGGATTGAGGGGAGGGAATAAGTGCTATATTGGGCCCTTTTTGTAAATTAAACGCTTTATTGATATTGCAAGGTGTTGGCGATATAGAAAAACCACCAAAGACTGCCTGTCGATAATAGTTGGGCTCAGGTATTTTATCCTTGGGATCGAGAGGATAAAAAATACGAGGGATGTTATAGCTTATGTTGGGGTCATAATGAGTATCGGCATCTACTGACATAGTGCTGAATGCTGGACTTTGATTGATATTTATAGGTTCGGTTTTTTTTGTGTTTGCGTTTTTGGTTTCATTGAGCTTGTTAATAAGTTGTAATAACTCTGGATCTTCAGTGAGCTCTGATATGCAATTATCGATACTTAAATTTTTTAAATTAGGTGTTTTCGCAAGTAGTTTTTTTAGGCTATCCACACTGAGTGCACAGTCATTTAAAGTTAAGTCTTCTAGTAAGTATAGATTAAACTCTTGAGTAATTTCATCAACAAGGACCATCTTAGTTATGACTAAACTTCTTATATTTGGGGCATTACCTATGAGTTGATACAGTTCTTTCGAGTAAACCAAGTTATGAGCTAAATCCAATTCGAATTGTTGCAGTGAATCTAAATAAAATGTTTCGTTAATGTTTTCGTCAAAAACCTCTGATCCTAACTTTAAATATTTTAAATGGTGTGCCTGAGAAAGTATATTTTGCAATGATTGTGCATTTACTTGGCAATCCAGTATCAACTCTTCTAAATTGGGGAGAGAAACATTAAGTTCTTTATTTCGATCAATATTGGAACACTCTGTGATTTCAACTGATTTTAAATTGGGAGCTTTTGCAAGTATTGTGGCTAATTGTTCCGTATCAAAAGAGCAGCCCTTCAGCACAATTTTTTCTAGTGAATTAAATTCAATATTCTCTTGAGGAATAGGTCCATCAACAGAGCACTCAGATAAAGTTACTTGGCGAAGATTAGGAAGTTTTGACAATAGCGCAATTAAATCACCCTGTTTATAGTGTGGGTTTTTAATGTCTAAATTTTCAATTAATTGTAAATTTTCTATATTAGATTCAAATGCGGAGAATTGTTCTTTCCCTTCAATTGATAACGATTTTAGATTTGTAGTCGAAGCTAATATTTTATCAACAAGCTCTTTACTAATATTGGATTCTGATAACTCGAGTGATACCAGTTCAGGAAGATTTATTTTAACAGAAACATCACCAGGATAATTTTCTGTATCTTTATAGTTTCTTAAGTCTAATCTCTGTAACTCAGGTGTTTGAGATAATATCTGCTCAATAACTTTTGCTGATACGTTCACTGATAGTAAAGAAAAACTCTCTAAAGCGGGGAAATGATAAGTTTGTGTGCAATATCCCTTTATGGTGGAATAAAGAGAACTTAATGTTTTTAAGGAGTTTGAGTGGACTGTAAGCTTATATAAGTCATCAGCGCTTAAATATCCTCCGTTTACTTCAAGATATTCTAATAATGGCAAGTCCAGATTGGTGTGAAAATTTGGAATTGTTTGATTATCGAATTCTAACTTATTCAATAAAGGGGTGCGTTTCAATAGCTGAGGCAGTACTGCATTATCTTGTATCTCGGTAAACCCAAGGTGTTTCGTTGTGGCCAGGACATCCCCTTGTATGTATTGAGCGCTTGCAAAACTAAAAGTATTATTTTGAGTGAGCTCAACAATTTGTTTATTTTTGAAGATAATCTTTGTGTAATTTTCGATTCTATTAAATTTATCCAGCTTTTTTTGATTTTCTGAAATAAACTCATCTGCGAGTTCAGATAATTCATCATAAATAATGGTAATAGGTGGTGTAGCTTGCTTCATCACGGAGAAAAAATTTGTGTTAGAGTTACTCGTCTTATAATCAACAAGTTTGGATAGTTCTAAATAACGAGTTGGTCGTTGATTTTCAGGAGTAAACAAATACTCTAATTCATAATCATCCAGGAGAAGCACTTGATGCTTTTGTAATTTTTTTGTTTTTTCTATATAGTCGAGTACGTTTTGAGAGGTACTTAGGGAAATATTGCGTTCTATTGAAGCAGATAAATTTGCAATTTTCTCTTTAGTTAGAGGAATTAACTTCTCTTTTTGCCATATGTAACATGTAAAGCCTTTCTCAACAAGGCAATTTAATTTGCTAATATAATCATCAAGTTGCTTTTCTGTCCATTGATCTGCAGTCCAATCATAAAGTACAAATATTTTAGGTTCTAGGCCATTATTATTTGCACTTCGTTGCCAACAAGGCTTGCCATTAATGAATTTATTAACGTTTAACTGACCAGGAGCATTAAAACTATAGCTCGTATGTTCTTTATTTTTAGAATAGAAAAAGTGATTGGGTAGCATCAATATATTCCACTTAATGGATATTAATAAATTATACTAAGTGAATTAAATATACTCAAATATTACAGTATTTAATCTTTGATTTAACTAAAAGATGCTAAAATTAGCTATAAAAGCGATTACGGATACAAGGATTTATGGCAATAAAGAAATCATCAGGTAAACCTATTCTTCTTGACCTGGCATTGCAAGGCGGCGGCGCCCATGGCGCCTATACTTGGGGCGTTTTAGATAGGCTCCTGGAAGAGCCACGCCTGTTAATTGAGGGAATTTCCGGAACTTCAGCAGGCTCTATGAACGGGGCTGTTTTAGCCAGCGGTTATGCCAAAAACGGGGCTGAAGGGGCACGCCATGCTTTGCATGACTTTTGGTATCGCGTTTCTGAGGCAGCACGTTTCAGCCCTTTGCAACGAGGTATCTTTGATATTATTTCAGGTAATTGGACTATGGATTATTCACCTTCATTTATTACTTTTGAATTAGCATCGCATCTTTTTTCCCCATATGATCTGAATCCTGCTGCCTTAAATCCCTTGCGCGATATTCTTGCACACAGCATTGATTTTCCAGCACTAAAAAAATCACCAATTAAATTATTCATTACTGCAACGAATGTACGCACTGGTCGAGGCAATGTATTTCGTAATAGCGAAATTACAGCGGAAGTTTTATTAGCATCTTCTTGTTTACCTTTGATATTTCAAGCAATTGAAATTGATGGTGAAGCTTATTGGGATGGAGGATATACTGGAAACCCAACGATAACCCCTTTAGTAGAAGAGTGTGAGTCAAGTGATACTGTTTTGATACAAATTAATCCTGTTGAACGGCATGGGACTCCGAAAACCGCGCGCGATATTCTAAATCGCCTTAATGAGGTAGCGTTTAACGCCACATTAATGAAAGAGTTACGCATGTTGGCTATATTGCGAAAAACAGCGGGTACAGGAACAGGAGAGCGTGCACGCTGGGCGAAAATGCGTATTCATCGGATTACCAGTAATAAAATGGTGCAATTGGGTTATTCTTCAAAATTAAACGCAGAATGGTCATTTCTGCGTATGCTTTTTGAAGAGGGGCGTAAAACAGCCGATGTCTTCTTACATGACCATGGTACCGCATTAAATAAACGTTCTACGTTTAAATTGGAATCATTTCTTTAAACTTTAATCTGTTCATCACTGTGTATCAAAAGCGAAAATTTATTTACGCATAATTTGCTTTCACGGATTTATTCGTTAATTAATTCTTAAGCATAGCTGCCGTACACTTATAAAAAAGCAAATAGGAGACTACCATGTCAAATAAAAAACTAACTGAGCGTTTGAATTATGAGTTGGATGAACTTGGGGTTCCTACATTAATAATTGAGCGCATTCAAGCATGTACTAAGTTATTCAAGCTTCCAGCGTTTCAAATTGAAGCGTTACTCAACGGAGTTGTCGCATGTAATTCTGAAAAAATCCAACAAATTGCGGATGTACTTGAAGTCAGCAAAGATTGGCTGATGGGAAATTCTAAAACCAGACATTAATCGATATTATGATATTTATTTTAGTATGCTCTGTAAAAAGCCTAGGATATACTTTCTAAAGGCTGCATGATGATTACAGGAGTTACTCATGGCTAAAAGCTCATCTTCCCGATGGTCTATTCTTCTTTTAGCAATGATTTGTATAGGTATTATTTCTGGCATTGGCGGCATGTTTTTAGCTTTGTTTTTGCATTTTATCCAACATCTGGCATATGAGCATACAGTCACACCGATTATTCAAGGCACGACTTTTCTTTATGATGTTCGCATTGCATCACCTCATATCCGTGTCAGTGCTTTATTATTATGCGGGTGTGTAGCAGGATTTGGTTGGTGGGCTCTATTTCGTTACGGACAACCCTTGATTAGTATTGCTCATGCCATCAAATCTTCTCGACCTTATATGCCTATTGGCACAACGCTGATTCATGTTTTCTTACAAATTACAACAGTGGCTCTAGGTTCTCCCTTGGGACGGGAAGTAGCCCCCAGAGAGTTTGGTGCTACTTTTGCCTGTTGGCTTACTGATAAACTCAATTTGCATACTAAAGAACGACAAATATTGGTTGCCTGTGCTGCTGGGGCTGGATTAGCCGCGGTGTATAATGTCCCTTTTGGTGGGGCGATGTTTACCTTGGAGGTTTTACTCAAATCCTTTCACTGGTTTATAGTGATCCCAGCGCTTACCACTTCTGCAATTGCGGTTGTTATTTCATGGATTGGTTTGGGTAATGAGTCTTTTTATCATATTCCTACCCTAACGCTTAGTTCATCTGTGGTGGTTTGGTCTCTAGTTGTCGGCCCTATTTTAGGATTTATGGCTTATTGGTTTAAATATTTAACAAACCAAGCTCAAAACAAAGCACCTCATAATTGGAAAATTATTATATGGTGCTTAGGTAATTTTTTTGTTATTGGTTTAATCGCGATTGATTTTCCTGCTGTTTTAGGTAATGGTCGTTCTGTAACGCAATTAGGTTTTGATGAAAATGCTTTGGGATTAAGCATAACGGTGACTCTATTAATCTTACGAGTATTAATTGTATGCACCAGTATTAGGGCAGGGGCCACAGGAGGACTATTAACACCTTCGTTGGCTAATGGTGCATTACTCTCTGTGATTTTGGGAATTTTTTGGAGTTACTTTTGGCCTGGCATTTCTATAACTGCTTTTGCTGTCATTGGTAGTACGGCCTTTCTTGCAGCAGCACAAAAAATGCCAATTACGGCCATTATTTTGGTTATTGAATTTACGGGAATTGATTTTAGTTTTTTTATTCCTATTCTCTTTGCAGTTGCTGGTGCGATTAGTATGTTTAATTTGTGTACGAACTTAAAAATAGCACAGGGAAAATTATAAGTGATAGGTCGCCAAAAGATATTGAAAAACATCGCCTGTATGATATATAATCATAAAGCTCTTTTTTTATTAAATCCCAAAGGGTATTCATGAGAAAAGCATATATTTACAGCTATTATCAATCACTTCAATACTCTGTATCTGGTGGTATGCATAAAAATAATATAGAAACATTATTAAGAGAACTTATAAAAGATAATAAGATACAAGTCTCAATAGAAAATTTTAAAAAAATTGAGCGCTTGCGCCCAACATTAAATTATGAATATGAATTTCTCACTGCTTTAAGTTGCGATCTTGAAATAGCAATTCAAGAGCAAAAATTAATTCTATTAGCACAAAAACTTGGTTTTGAAGTAACCATTCTTGATGATCCTGATTGCAGACCAGATATGGATTATCTAGAGACTTATTCTATGGATGATATTGTTTTAGATGCAGACAAACTTATTAAAGGTAATTTGTACATTATTAATACTCATGGCCGTGAACAAGATATGGATGGACCTTATCAACAAAGTATCTACAATAGTTTAGAGTTGGAGCGAATCGTGCTTGACGCCTGTTCTTCGGCGTCAAAAAATTTCCCTATGAAAAAAAGTGGTAACCGCAGTGTTGTTGAGGTGGTTGCTGATGAGTGCATCAAAACCAATAAAGCAAATTCTTTAGAAATCGTTGGTTATGATAAACCTTTTTCTACCGAGCAATTTTTACTAACGGCTATTGCGGCATTTAGTGAAAAATCAATTATTGTTGAGCAATGCGGATTAACATTAATCACTATTGAAGATCGAAAGAGAGTATTGCAAAAGCTGGATGAAGAAAAGCAGTATGCAGCACAGCAGGCAAAATTAAAAATTTTTGCGAAATATGAAAATAATTTTTCTTCTGATGATTTGAAAAATTGCTTAATTGATATATGTTCAAAATTATCCTCTAACTTTCTTTATAGGTATGTGTATAATTATCGGAAAAAATTGAAAGAAGATTATCAAAGATGTGTAGTCATTGAGTTTTTAATGACTATAGCAGCTGAAGCTACAGGTGATGAACATTATTTACAGAATCTACTTGATTCGGATAGTAATGTTCATTCTAAAAGTATTAACAAACTATTAGAGCAGCTCAAAAAGGATAGAAAAGAGTATTTTGGCAAATGTTCTCATAAGAAATTACATGAACTAGCTGAACAAACAGACTCTGTTTGCTTTAAAATCAAACAAGATGATGATAAAGACTTGAATTCTTCGATAAGCGTGCTTCAAGTAATGATTTCTAAAAGTAGGGGATTATTAGCAATTCAGAACGATGTAACTAAAGCTTCTGAAAGCCAAATTAACGGGCAAAGAGATCGTTTTTTCTCTAATATCACAGACCCTAATTGCAATAAAAATAAGCAAGTCAGTATGGAAATGAAGGTCGTACCTGAGTTTTAGGATAGCGATATTTTTCATCCATAAATTAGAATGGAATAAAATTGGTAAGATTATGAAAAAATTATATATATCTAGTTATTATCAAAGTCAATTAGACCCAGTTGATCTGACTACAGTACCAACTGAATATAATCGTAAACAAGTTGAGAGCCTATTAAGTGAGCTTATAAAAGATAATGTGATACAGGTATCTGCAGAGAATTTAAGAAAAATTGAACATCTGCGCCAATCTCTTAGTTATAATTACAATTTTCTTAACGCATTAAGTTGTGATCTTGAGGTTGCCATTCAGGAGAAAAAACTTTTTAAGTTGGCTAAACAACTTGGTTACGAAGTGCACGACCGAACTCCAATAAGACCTAATTTCACGTATCTTGAAGACTATTCTCTTGAGCATATTGAACTTAAGACTGAAGAGCTATTTACTGGTGATATTTATATCGTAAATACCCATGGACGTAAAGATGGAATTGATGGTCCTTACGAACAAGCAATATGTAACTCATTAAATATACAAAGAATTTTAATTGATGCTTGTTCTTCTGCAGCCGAAAGTATGCCTGCAAAAAATAATAAAAATCGAAGCGTTATTGAAAAAGTAGCAGATGAATGCATCGACATGAATAAAGATAATAATCTTGAAATAATTGGTTATAAAAATGATTATTCTACAGAAGAGTTTTATCTGACCGCACGTGCTGCATTTGCCATAAGAGAAGTTATTGCAGAATATGACTTATTAAAATTAATTACTGTGCAAGATAGAAAGGCTCAACATACAGATATGGAGCATCTTGCCCGAGAACAACGATTGAAATTAATTGCAGAAACAAAAGAAAGTTTTACACCCGATGCTTTAAAGCGTTCTTTAATCACGCTGTGCTCTAAATTATCTTCTAAATACCTTTATGATTACCTTCAAGAGCATCTGAAGGGAAATTATAAAGCACACCAAGAAAGCCCTATATTAAAATTTTTAATAGATATTATTACTGCGGCCACAGGAAAAGAGAATTATTTGCAAACTCTTATAGAAGGTACAAATGGAGGCAAAATCCACTATAAAGCAATATTGGAAAATATAAAAGAACAACGAAAAACTTATTTTAATCAGTGCCCTCCTGATGTTTTAATTGAATTAGCACAGCAGGCAAAAAAAATCAGTGATCATCTAGAGCAAAATGATAAGGACATACTTTCATCTATTGCCATGCTAAGTAGGCTAATTGATGTATTAAAGCTACCGGAGCAAAATAAGAATGCTCAATATGGAAGATTTTTTATTTATATTGATAATTCTTCCTTAGAGGGCAATACTGCTGTTGATTTACCTCAAAAAATCGAATATAAAGTAATAACGTAGATAAAAAAATATTTATCAAGTTGCTCTTGTGCCAATATATGAGGATACTTGGCGTAGCTCTGATATCGCTCATCAGTTAAAAAATCAACAAGCATGTATATCTCACAAAACAACAAAGGGGAATTTGGCTTAGGTCAATCTAAAAAAATTAATTACTTATTTTTTAAACGTCGATCGTTTAGAAAATAAAAATGCGACTGAGCAACAACAGCAAAATGAAAGAATTAGCACCAGCTGTTTTTTCTATTGGATTGCATAAACATGTTGTATTTAAAAACAATCAAGTTGAACAAATTCTTGTTGATGCGGAATAACTACTTACAATAGTGGCAGAAAGATAAAAATGCGCACGTGTTTCAATTCTCAGACTACAAATTTACAGTACGATGCTTCAGGTGCTCAGATCTGCATCTTGTTAATACAAGCCAGAGCGCAGCGATATGGCAATCGCACTCAATCACGTGAACGTTTGCCTGCCCGCATGAGTTCCCGAAGTGATTCGAGCGATTTTGGTCAACATGGAAACGATTCGTAATAATAGGTTAGGTAATTTTAAGCTTATGTTTTCATCGAAAAAATTGAAATGCCTACAGATGTTGAGAATACCTACACATTCTGTATTTCGGGAACGCATGCGGGCAGGCAAACGTTCACGTGATTGAGTGCGATTGCCATAAGGTTAATCAATATGTTTATTATATCCATTATATTCAGTCATCAACAATTTCTTTTAGCTTATGAATGGGATCCAGCATTAAGGATTCTATTAGCACTTGGTGTACATGAAAACTTTTACCGAGATCTGGAGTTTATGAGGAATCAGTAAGAGTTGAGGCGTATGGGGAGTATAAAAACGACATTTTAAGTCTGATTATTTTGATAATCAGACCGTATATTAAACCCGTAAACAACGTGTACAACGTGTACAACGTAAGAAATATGATATATTTTTGTTCTATTCGTTTTAGAAATACACAATGAAAGTTCAAAGAATTAAATTAGGTGCTTATGATTATTCTTGGCTGGTTTTAGATAATAATCATTTACCCATCAAACCAATCACTGAGTTTATTCGTTATTTAAATAATATAGAAAGGCTGGAAAATTGATGAAAACAGAAAGCCAGATTGATGCCTTGAAGACAGCCGCGCAAAATAAAAGCTCCGAAACATTTAAACGATTTCTTGAAGCATTAGAAATTATGCAAAAAGATAATATACCAATCAATGTAGAGTCAGTTGCTAAATTTGCAAATGTTTCAAAGCGTTGGATTTATAATAATCCTGATTTATTAGAACAAATTAAAAATATGATGAGAGATCAGGCGGTTAAATTAAGTACTAAAGAACGTGAAATAGGAATATTAAGCAAATTAAATTACTCAGGCAACAAAATGAAGAGCTTAAACAACAACTCGAAGTTGCTTATGCTGCGCTTTACAACAAATCTAACTAATAGGCAGAAGAGCATTATATTGTCTAAGTGCTTCCTCTGGCTTAATTGTTGAGCCCTTTTCTAAAATTTTAGTTGCTAAAATAACTTTTGTTTTTAAATGCGTTGGAATGGAAAATTTCGAAGTAAAATACATCTGATCTAGTCCTATACCAAAGGCACAATTTTCATATCCAAGCATCCTAAAATAATTTTTAGGATTTTTCATGCTATCAAGAAGCACATACTCATGTAATGTTGGATTATAGAAACCATAAGTCATATAATAATGAATGCCCTTATATTCCATTTTTTCAATTACTTGCTTTAAATTTTCATGCAATTTTTCTGGCGAATATAATTCTGTATACATGCCAGTTTTTTCTGTTACAGAGCGCTCATTCTCTGGATAAGGAGGATTTAGAGCGATAAAATCATCAGAATGAATATCAACTAATGTATCCAAAAAATCACCACTTCTAAATTCAATATGGTTTGCATTAAATAGCCCAGAAACTCTATCAATTTCTGCATTAAATTGCGCAATCGATAAATTTGCTTTCTCTAAAAATCTCTCACTGGATTTACCTTCAAAAAGCGGCCCTTCGCGATAGAGAATATCGCCTGTACTATTATGAAATAAAATACCTGACCAAGAATGGTTAATAATAAAAGGCAATATCAATGCTTTTTCTTCATCACTATTAGCATGATTATAAATTTCTATTATTTTTAAAAAGTAAACTTTTTTTGCAGTCGATTGTTCAAACCCTTGTTCCAGCAATGTATAGCGTTCTTTTAAAAGCGCTGGCTCATCTTTAATTAGCTTAAGCGAGAGAATAAGAATTTTATCGCTATCGTTAATTATGTATTGCTCAGCAAGCCCCAATTCCATAGCAGCAATAGTCCAAGAAGCGCAGCCAGAAAAAGGCTCTATGCAACGTTTATATTTTTTTCCATCATTATTAAATTGAATAATTGAAAAATGTTCTTTAAGCCAACTGCTATCAGGATGCATATGGCCTGAGGTATCAGGAAGGCTTAAAAAGCGATTCCCAAGGTAATGTAAAGGACCGCCATAATTTTCACTAAATTGAACAGAATTCATATGTTTTCCTGAGATTTAACAAGTCAAATAGTTTAATGAAAAATGATTATCAAAATTATCACGGCCAACACTTCTTGAATGAGGCTTTATATTAACCTCAATATCTTGGTTAAGTAAGATCAAGAAAGTAATCAGCTTGTCAATTGAAAAGCCAGATAATTGACCGCGAGATAGCCTGGATACTTTCGGCTGATCAATTCCCAAAAGCTTTGCTGTTTCAACTTGAGTAAGGTTTTTCTCAGTAATAACTTTATTAATAACCATAGCAAATTTAGCTTTTAGCAAACGTTCATCTGCATCACGATAACCTACTAAATCCTGGAAAACATTTCCAGATGATTTTGTAAATTTTAACTCTTCAGAATCACTCATAACTCACCTCTCTGTAAAGCCATCTTCAGTTGCTTTAACCTAGTTTCAATGATATTTAAATCAGGTTTAGATGTTTTAATGCCAGACTTTGATTTTTTCTGGAATGCATGTAGAACGTACAAACAATCATCAAGATTTACTACATAGACAGCTCTATAAGCATCCGTATTAAAATCACTCACAATTTCATATACACCAGAACCATGTCCCTTAAAACATCTTTGCTGATGAATATGTGTTACCCATTTGAGCACAATGTAATGCATAACCTATTTCATCAGGAAATGATTTTAAATCATCTAGGCTTCGACCAAGCCACACTAATTCCTTCACAACTAATTAAATAATATGCCAAAAATAGCATAATTTCAAGAGTTGAGCAATATAATCATTAACTCTCAATTATCTTATTGATTAATAGAGATAAAATGAATAGAATATGCGCTGTGCGCGTTCTATACGATTAAAATATCCATTAATTAGTCCTCTTACATTAAGTAAGACATGCAATAGTCATGAAGGAAATAGAGTTACTCGATAAAGAGCTTTATTCTACACTGCATTGGAATAAAGTTTGCGACCTGATTCATGAATATAATTATGATTTAATTATTGATTTGGGACCTGGCAATGCCATGATTCACTTTCTGAATGAAAACGCATTTATTGATGAGCTTATTAGTTGCCTCTGATTATAAAAATAGCGTCGGATTTAAGGTTGCGCTATCAAAAGAGCTTGTCTAAATATTAGAGGATGATTATTGGGTTAATGAGAAACTATGCTGTTCTTCAGTAGGTAGGTCAGGTTTAAATAGTTTGACTAAAGCCACTACTGGTGCAATAAGTAAAGTTAAAGCAAGTCCTAAACTAAATCTTGCAATTTCTAAAGGAAGTGCAATAGAAAATGCTAAAATATTAATAAAAACATTATGATCAAGCTCATTTAGCAACGCCCGGGAAATCAAAGGAAATATTAAATAATCTAATATTCCTTTTGAGGTTACCTAAAGATATCCAAAGGTATAGTGATTACCTACTAGAATTTCAAAAACCTGATAAAAGGATGATGCCCCTTTGCTCATTTTAATATTTTCAGATACTGTATTATCAATAATCTCTTGCCCTAATTTTTCTTCAGCTACTACATATGAAGGATATGCTATTCCAGAATTTTTTGATGCAGGATTTAAAGCGTTAAAAAAGGATACTGCCACAAGAGTTCTCTATTGTTAATTTGAACAAAATATACAATATAAATATTGTCATATCAACTTTTATTGTGTGAAAAACTGGGTCAAGATCAAATGTTAATTCTGGGACAAACTGTTACTCATGAATTTCTTTTCTATGACCGACTTCAAGCACTAAAATAGTAATATCTTCATCCTGGATTCTGCAAATTATCCTATAATCCCCTACTCGGTAACGCCATAATCCCGACCTATCAAATGATAGACTTTTTCCCATATCGCGTGGATTATTAAGAGGACTTATTTTTTTGTCCATATAATCCATTATTTTTTTAGCAACCGACTTGTTCATTTTCCTTAATTGCTTTCTGGTAATATCGTTATAATTAATCGTCCAGACCAAGTTCTTTCCTTATTTCTTCTGCAGAGTAAATGTGCTTTGTATTCCTTAAAGCTTCCATTCCTACATAGTAGTCGTTTAAATCTTCTAAGTAATACTTAATAGCTTCCCTTACTATAAAGCTTTTTGAACGCCTTGCTTTTTTAGCAGTTTCCGCTAATTCATGCTCAAGCTCATCAGGCAATCTAATGGCAATAGACATAACAATTTCCTCTTAATATGTATTTTTTATTATTATACACTATTATACAGAGTTATGCATAAGTGTTAACAGAAATGAATAATAAAATAGAACACCTTTTTAAATTGAATGAATTGCTTCTAAAGCTTCGCTTTTATAGGTTTTATTGGTCATTATTCAGAAAAATCAAAACACTATAGTACACTCGCCTGAAAATCCAATTTTGATTCATGGGACTGCTTCATAATATTTGCTTTAGCATCATCAATAAGCCGCCAAACGACAACTAAATCGACCAGCAGGTGCGAGTATCCCGGCCAGCGGCAACGCCTAGCCATAGTTATGCCCTCGGACTTATATAATGCAAAAGTCGAACCAAGCCCAGCAATAATTTTTCCCTCCACGACCGCAGCTACCTCTTTAGTCTCCAACCCAGATTTAACCTCGCGATTGAAATCATCAAATTGAGCAAGAATAGGGTAAAAAGAACGGTTCCTTTCACAAAGCCTCTGTAATAACCACACTATTTTGCGCTGTGCATTACCTACCCCTTCACGCCAATGGGAGTGAGCTGTCTTCCATAGATTATTCTGTTCTGCTTCATTATAGAGTCTAATGGAGGTTCTATAGGCATTAATTAGGCTAAATGCAGTGCGATTATCACAATACTGTATGCCATTTTGTTCATACAGTATGCCTTGTCGATGCAGCGTGTATTGAAATAAACGAGTAATGAGCTGGTGCTCAACATTACTCGAGCGGCGTGAGGAGTTGTTTTCCATGGCATCAAAGGAGTGTTTAAATGCTTCAAATAAGGTTTTATCCTCTTCTGAGGTGAAGATGGGTTCAATTGGCACAATTTCTTTTGTTGCATACTTGATATAGTAAAAATTTACCATTTTATTTGAGTCTGTATAATAAACAATTCCATCTGGATTTTCCAACAAAGGAAAACTGACTTCATGTTGTGTGCCATCAGGCAAAACAACCGTTTGTTTAAATTGAGTAAGTTCTGTGAAATCTTCAGAAGCCATAACTAAAGGAGCGCGATCTAATTTAACTAAATCAGCACCACCACGTCCTAGCTCAGTCGTTTGCATCTGACACGTGGTTTTGAAGTTATCGGGAATCAAAGGCAGTAGTTGTTTTTTCATATCTGCATCACACAGAAAGTGGATGAGTTGATAGGCGGATGTATTATAAAAAGTGCACCCATCAGGGTCAATGACATTTCCTTTTTGGAATAATGACAAAGGGTCTTTTTTTTGCAATTGCTTTTAGCGTTTCCAAATTACCTTGAGCCACACAATCTCTGGCTTTAATGGATAGTAGATGTAGATGAGGTTTGAATAAATTATAAGTTGTTATGGAGGAACGTATGGCGTTTAATTCATCAGGAACAGATAAGTAGCTTGCTATAGTTCCAATAGTCTTAACATCTAACAGGCCAAAAATATTATTGATATCTTTGGGTACGAACGTCTTCTCTTCTTTGCTCTGTGACATGGATACATCTGGGTTCTAGGAATAATGATAAAATATTATATATTACATTGAACTTATTGCATACAAAATATGCAATTGGAATTTGCGGAAATTTGGCCCAGTTCCTTTGGGGGTATAAAATTTTATCAATGGATCATGTCATTAAAGATGGACTTTAAACCTCGCATTTTGAAGTTTAATTGTCTTCTGCTAAATTTTATTTACGTTTTGGCAGTGCCACAAATAATGCGCCTGCGTGATTTAGCTCATTGGCTTCTACACCAGCTTGGTCACCCTCACCCTTATAGATATCAACATGAGCTCCAATAATGGCACCACCTGTATCTTGAGCCACACACCATGACGTAGATTTTTTGCAATTATAGATAAAATTCATTCCAATAGGAATTACCTTGTGATCTGTTGCGCATGATGCATGTGGAGTTAGAGAAATATTTTCTGAGCCATAAGGTCCACCATTTTCTTTAGCGAAAAATACATAGCTTTGATCGCGGTTTCGCAAGTCGGCGGCTTTCTCGCGGTTAAGAGGGTTATCTAGATATTGGCGAATTAGTTTTTCTGATGCACTACTTTGTCTAATTTCTTTAGACACATTACAACGTAATTTTGCCTCATCATGACATTTAGGATCCTTAGCACAACGTTCAATTATATCAAGGTTACCACCACAGGTTGGGTCTTGTGCGCATTGGACTATACGACCCAACATAGTGCGTGGCCTACCGTTGGCGCCATCGTAATTGATATGGAGTAATTTACCATCAAGCATTAATGAACCAGAACCTTGAACCATTAAAAAAGCCGGGTCATTTGGATCTTTAACGTAGCCAATTATGTATTTTGGATTTAAAGCTCCATGATCAATTTCATTTCGGTCTGGCACTACAGTGTATGTGCCATTGGCATTTTTCAGACAAAATCCACGTACCATGTTGGTAAGTGGATCAACTCCACAAAGGGAAGTTTTTAAATTCAATTTCTTGCCTTCGGAAGCTACACTCACCACACCTGGGTTACTATAGATAGGATATAAAAACGCTCTACTACGTTTTGTACGAGCCTCCAGAGCGGCTGGCGCGTAATAAGCAGTAAATTGAAACTCACCTTTTTTAAATCCTGCATGGTTTTCAGGCCAACCATCACTTTTATACCAATCAAATTCGGTTTTGATACGTGATAGATATTTTTGAAAATCGCCATGGGCTGATTTTGCAAGAGCGAGCATTTTTTTGTTGGTATTAAAACACCACTCTTGGCGCGTGAATTTATGACCAGCAATAATCACTGTCTGAAATTCACTTTGTTTTCTATTACAATTTTTAATCTGATTATTTAATGCTTTAATCACTTCGTCCATATTGCCCACAGGGTTATCTAAAGGCAGCTCTGATGCTGAAATTTTGTGAAATTTAAAGCGCAATACACCGGGTTCTTTGGCAGCCATTTTTTGTCTTGCGGTAAAGTCTGCGAGCCTTCTAACATCTAAACAATGCTGAATTGCATCAGTAGGGAGTCCTGCTTGAGTAATGATACTAAACGTCATTAGTGCAATTATTAAAACCGATTGAAACATTGATATCCTTTAGCCTAGCCATCTAACAGGATTAAAGTTTACAGAAAATATCAGTACATTGCGAATGTTATAAATCAAAGTAATAATATTGAGGCAAACTCTAACTTTATATGGCTTATGGAGCAAACCATGAAAAAAATCTATAGAACCGGCGCATAATTCAAAATTTTTTTACCCTTATTATTTATGATGACAGCGACTCAGGCAGCTACTCCATTATGGACTTTAACACCTCTAACACAAACCACCTACTCTATACCTAACAATGGTATGATTACAATCCAATATAGGGTTACTAATCAGTCACCTAGAACACATACTTTAACCATGATTCCTATCAATGGAGTAAATCAAATAACCTCAACAGGTAATTGTCCTTTAGCTTTTACTCTTTACTTTAAGCAAAGCTGCATACTCACTTTACAAATTGTCGGAAGTACATTAACTTCTAATATCACTGGTGGCCCTAAAATAGGTCAGCATGCAAACCTTTTGCAATGTTATCAACCAAGTATAATAAATAGGTTAAATATTACTAAAACCCCAATTTTGAATACTTATACTTATATAACGAACGCTAACAATAATTCGTTAATCAAATGCACCCTCGATCCAATTAATGGTACTTTAATTGATTGTATTGACTCCGGTGCATATGGTTTAGGCACACCTTTTGGGATTAGTATTCATCCAATTATTAAAAATAATTTACATTGTTAACTCGAGCTTAAATTCAGTTACTTTATGTAATTTAGGAACTACCGGAAACATAGAACGTTGTGCTGATTCAGGAGTGGGAGGATTAGATAGTCCACATGGAATAGCTTTAAACCCGGCAAAGACATTTATTTATATTACTAATGATAATAATGTCATCACTAAATGCTCTATTAATTCTAATAATGGAGCATTAGAAAATTGTTCTAATGCTGGTGCTACATTAGTTGTTCGTCCTCGAGGTATTGCAATCAATAATTCGGGAACACGGGCGTATATCGCTAATTTTTCTGGTTCAAGTAGAATAATAGTTATGTGTACTATTAATTCGAATACAGGGTTAATGAATAATTGTGTTAATTCTGGCGCATTATTTTCAATGCCAACATATGGTGTTATTTTAAATAGTAATAATACTATAGCATACATTAGTGATGGAGATACTACCCTTTCACAATGCAATATTAATCCAACTACAGGTTTTTTATCGGGATGTGCTTCTCTTAATGTTTCAGGATTAAATGGACCATTATTTATAGCACGTAACCCTAATAATTCTATTATTTATATTCCTAATGCAGGTAATAATACAATTACTCAATGCCAATAGTTGGAAATAATATATCAGAATTATGCACCACGATGACATCGGGTAGCCTAAATGAGCCTGCAGCACTTGCTATTGGATAGTTAATAAAATCCACATGTAATAAAGGCGCATTGAGCGCCATACCATCTCAGTCAGCGACTTATAAATAAATCATTTCCGTGCTAATCTATTGAGTATATGTTTGGGTAGTAATAACCAATAGTGTCCTTTATTTTTCATGTGCTCACCTAAATAGGTTGCTAACTTTCCTGAGCCCCAATAAATATCACCACGCATAAAACCACGAATGGCTCCGCCAGTGTCTTGGGCGATCATGAGACGTTGCAATTGTTTTTCCTCATCATTTTGTCGATTGGGTCTTGTTGTATCTAACCATAATGGTGCACCTAGGGGAATCCATTTTTTATCTACAGCTAGAGAGTAGCCTGGAGTTAATGCCATTCCTTGTGCACCTAGAGCCATCGGCTTCTTTAATGGTTCAAAAAATACAAAGGATTTATTCTTGTGCATTAGGATTTTTGCTCGCTGAGGATGCTCTTCTAAATAACGTTTGATTGCTGCTTTAGAAGCATTATGACGAGTCATGATTCCTCTATCAATAAGCACTTTAGCTATCGATGTATAAGGTGCTCCATTCTCACCTGCATAGCCTAAGTAAACGCTTTCACCATTAGGCAGTAAAATAACTCCCGAACCTTCAATTTCTAAAAAAAGGCGTTCTACAGGGCTATGTATCCAGGCAATAACCGGTGCTTTTTTCTTTAATGCACCATTATCAATTTCTTCTCGTGTTACATGCCTTCCATCACCCTTGGGTAAACCATAAATAGGAGTATTATATTTAGGCGTGCGTTTTAACTCCCCTTTAATTTGAGGCATGTAATAACCAGTAAACAAACCATGTACTGGCTTTTTTTGTTCAAATTTAATGGGGTGAAACCATTTCTCAAAAAATGTTCTTGCTGATTCTTCAGAAGTCGAATCCAAAGCTACCGCTGCTTTACATGCAGGATGCCAATCCCCTGCTTTTAATTTGATATGCAAGGAACCAATTGAACGTGAAGGTTTTTGCTTTAAAAAAGTCTCACAAGATAACTGAAATGCCATTAAAGATTTCTTCACATCGGCAGTATCCCAACCTGGCAACTCATCAAAGGAAGCAGATGATAAAGCAAGATTGCTGGCTATTTTGCGTTTTAGAGTAGTCTTTTGTTCGTGATTTTTATACTTCTTAATCTCTTCACGTTGATAGGCATTCCATGCATCTGCTGCTTCGCGTTTTGAAGCAGTTGCGATTACTTGTACCATTTTTTTCATTTGAGTCTGGCTAACCTTTTTTATCAGATGAGGCCGTACTGGTGTCACTTGAGATTTCTCATGAAGTAACAGTCCCCATAAGCCAGACGCAAAACCAATAATAATTGTTATATAAATTAATTTCCTGTTCATAGCGGCAATAATTTTACACAACATGAGCCTCAGATCAACACTTAATCTGCTTTTTATCGATAAAGAATTATCCTAATTCAATTTAACTTATTGATAACATTATGATTTTATTCATTTAATTTCACGCAATAAAAAACAAAATTTAATGAAAAATTCAATTAAATGAGGATGAGACGTAAAAAAATCATCCAATTAGAAATTGATCTTCTTGCCTATTTAGCAGGTAATTTGTACTCTTATAAACATTGTTGGCACACCAAAAAGAAAAAAATTGACCGATCTAAATATTGAAACTCTAGTGTTAGTAGCCGTATGGGAAAATCCATTTATTTTCCAGGGTTGTTTTAAAGTGACACAACTTTATCAAGAGCATAACGCCCTTTTTTTCTTTAGATGTCAAAGCACGCATGCGCAGCAAACGGATATTCTTCATGAAGATTTTTCTCCTTATGAATATAAGTTTACTCATTTGTATCAGGAATCAGGTCCTATTCACCCCAATCATCAAATACAAGCACATGAAGATGCCTTATACTTATTGAAGTACGCATTGCATGTGACCTTGAAGGAAATGATGATGAACAGAAAATTACATTTTACAAGCATTGATGATGTGGCTATGCAAACCATGATTAATCGCATTAAACCAATTCTTAATAAAGAATTAATGTTTCCGGAAGACGAGCATATTGGTTTTGCAGTAGCCATGGACTTTTGCCCTAAAGAAGAAATGGGTATGAATGCGGCTCTTACATTATTGCAAGGATTTCAATAGGTATGAGAGAAAATGACGGAAACGATCGACAATATTATGTCAATCTCGTACGTAACTATTCATTCTGATTCTATATACGAGTCAATCGAAAGAAAGTACTCTAATTGGCATAGATACACCTTTGATTAGTTTAAAAAGTCTTGTCATCATACTATGATTTGTCCCATAAATTGACACTATACTCTCTAATGGTGCAATAATTATCGTATATGATATAGTAAGCTTTTGTATCATTTGATATAGTTTATGAGATTAAAAATTTTCTTTTATGTCCTATTAATAAGCTGTAATGTAAGTGCGGTTCCTCGTTTTGTTCCTGCTGAATTACCGAAAAACTCCTATCTTCAAATTCATGGGGCTGCTTTGTGTGCCACAGCCAAAGAAACATTAGCTTATTTAAACAAAGGCAATCATTATGACCCTCAAGTAATTCATGAGGGAAAAATCATTAAGATCTCTTTGGCACGAGTTAAATCATCCTTGCAATTTATTTGCCAACATCAAGATGAATTAAACAATCCTGATTTTATAAAACAGCATTTCGAATTTATACGCTGGTATCCTGATATACAGCAGACAAAAAAATTAGGTATACATAAGCCTTTAATTGCTCATTTACCTCATGATAAAATTTTAATGACAAAATATTATGTTCACAAAGCCTATGCCACTTCTCAACGCACTACGACCCATCCATATGCACTTTATGCGCTACCCAAAGATGAAAACTATTTAACTTTAGAGCAAGCGGATAAAAAGCACCAATTAATTCGTTTTCAGTACGGAAAGCAAGCGATATTAAACGGTGCATTAACTTTTAAGGGAGTTCCAGTCTTGGCTTATTTAAGTCGTGATGACTTAGAGGCTGCTTTGTTACAAGGGACTGTAATTGCAAACTTCATGGATAAAGGACGTCAAACAAAAACATTTAATGTTCATCGATGTAATTATATTCCTTATGATAAAAATACCTCTCCCTACGCCCAGGAACGCTATTGGTATTTCAAAGAGGTAGAAGGGATTAAAGGCTATGGTAAGGATGCGGATCATAAAATTACTGTTAACAGCAAGGTAACCTTTGCTGCAGATTTAGAACAATTTGGTCTAGGCAAAGTACTGATGGTGCAATATCCTGAAGCTTCCGGAAAATTAGTGACAAGGGCAGGTATTTTAGCCGATACTGGAGGAGCTTTTGCGAATAATTTTTATCAAGTGGATTTTTTAACAGGGAGTTATGCTGGCAAAACGGCCTTTTCACAAGCAAGTCGTCATTTACCTGATTATGTAACCGCTTATTTGATGGTGCTAAAAAAATAATATGAATATTTTAATTTTCTGCTTATTCTTTATCTGCTCTTTATGTCATGCTTTTTCTTGCAATGACGCACAAATCATTCATCAGGTACCCATCAAATTTAACAAAGAACGTATCGCCTTAACTCAACGGTACCAACTGGAGCATTACGGAATTGACTCACAATCAATTGATATTGAGCCTAAGATGATTATCTTACATTGGACCTGTATTCCCAGTTTAACGACCACGATTCGTGTATTTGATCCCCCCACTTTTCCACAGAACTCACCACGTATTAAAGAATTACCAGGAGCATTAAATGTATCTAGTCATTTTGTCGTCGACCGCAACGGCAGTATTTATCAGCTAATGCCTGATCATTGGATGGCCCGGCATATTATTGGATTAAATCATTATGCCATTGGTATTGAAAATATCGGCGGTGCCAACGGTAAAGATGACCTCACGGAAGCACAAGCTAAAGCCAATGCGTTTTTAATTTGCTACTTAAAAAGGAAATATCCACTAATACGTTATGTGATTGGCCATAATGAATATTTAAAATTTAAAAATACTCCACTTTGGCTGGAAAAAGATCCTAATTATCAAACAGATAAACAAGATCCAGGCCCTTCTTTTCGTAACCGAGTAATGAAATTGGTTAAACAGTCGAAAAATAGAATAGTTTAACATATAAAGAGAAGAGATAAATGAGAAAAAAAGATGAAAATCGCTATTTTTAACGGCTCTATAAGAGGATCAGGGATTTAATTGATAAATCTGCGTTAGCGAATCTTCTTCAATATCAGCAAGAATATGCTGAATTAGTATTCTTAAATATAATAACCATTCACTTTGACCAATAAAGAAACAAGTGGTATACTGTGTGTCAATTTGATTATTAAAGATAATATTTATGTTTACAAAAGTAGAAACAAAAGAAATTGCCCTTGAAATGAAAGGACTATTTTCGTTTGACTGGGATGAAACTATTTTAAGCAAACATATGAATAAGATTATTCTTCAAGCTTTTAACATACATAATAAAAAAGACATAGAAGCGATGCTAGCTCTGCCTAATATAGAAGAAAAAATCTGGGCAATTGCCTCTCAAATTGAACCTCGTGGCAAAGCGACTGAATGGAAGGCTTTATTTGAAAAACTAATTGAAGATAATCATCACATTAGTATTGCAACTTATGGTCAATTCCCTGAGTTGATTCGACGTTATCTTAAAGATAAAATTAATTTATCAGAGGACGTTGTAAGTAAAATTCATATTGTATGCTATATGTACCCTAGTGATGTTGGTAATGGTAAAAATAGACATATTGAAGAGTCCATTGCCCATTTTAAACGAGATAAAAACAATACAATTGTTGTCTTAGTAGAAGACAGTCAAGAAAATTTAGATGCCGCAGTGTCCGCAGGTAAACTACATCCAAATGGTGCTGTTCTAGCTCCTAAAGACGAAAAAGATCAATCTCCAACAAATCCCAATATGTTCATTACTACTCCGCACATCTCAAAAGTTCTGGAATTAAGCGAACAATTGAAAAAAGAAATATCCATATATCAGGCAGTAGCAAAAACTCAATCTGAAAAATCTCTTTTTGGAAATACCTTATGCACTTTTAAACCTGCTCCCAAAGCCCAAGAAGAAGCTCAGCAACCTGAAGCTCTACAGATCAACTCTGCGAATTTAACTTGAGTCACATAAAACGGGCTTATTGACTAAATCATAATCATTAAATAAACTGTCTTGGCCATCAGCGTCGATGGTTCTTGGAGATATTTTATGAAATTGATACCAGTTGTAGCGTCTATGCTTGTAAGTAGTAGTTTATGGGCTCAAGATATTAATATTAAAGGGACTATTTCACATACAGTAATGCCTACAATTAAATCAACGGGTAAAACTGCAGTTCCAACTAAAGCAAAAGAACTCAAGTTATTAAAAATTGAACTGTCTAATAAAGCAAAATTAGCTCTTGCTGCGAAAGTAAACGATGCGTTAGCACATAAAAATCAATTTGCGATGCATGCTTTACTTCCATCAGCAAAACAACAGCTAGGTATGAATGCTGTACCCGTACTTGACCAAGGGGAACATGGAACCTGCGTGACCTTCGCCTCGACAGCTGCTGTAGATGCTGCCATGAATAAAGGCGATTACATTAGTCAATTATGTCAATTACAAGTAGGAAAATATCTAGAAGAGAATGGCTATGGACTTAGCGGTTGGAACGGTTCTTTTGGTCGTAATGTTTTAATGCAAATGGAAAATTTAGGTATTATTAGCAAAACTAAAGAAGCAAGTGCTGGGTGCGGCGCATCGCAATACCCTATAAAGGAGGCAATACCTGATGAGCCAATTTCTTTAGAACAATACCACCACAACAGTGAACCATTAAAAGGAATTACTTGGTCTAGCATATTAGATATTATGCAAACATTTGTTGATCGTAATGATACTGGTAAAACGCTTGCTAATGTTAAAAAATCTTTAGATCAAGGTGATCGTGTAACCTTTGGTACTTTGCTTCTAGATCTTAAGTTTGGCTTTGTGGGTGCTGTAGGGACTAAAAATGCTACAAATGATACTTGGGTCTTAACACCGGAAATCGCGCGTGATGTTTATCTTCATAACGATTTTGCTGGCCATGAAATGATAATTACAGGCTATGATGATAACGCCATTGCTATTGATGATGAAGGTAGAAAGCATCAAGGTTTATTAACCTTGCGTAATTCATGGAGTGACCAAGTGGGTGATCATGGTAACTTTTATATGTCTTATGATTACTTTAAACTACTCGTAATTGAAGCACAACGCATTCATTATGAAGAGCAGAATGACGAGTAAGTCCAGTTAAATTTTACTTCTTATGTTGGGTCAGGAAGGCCCAACATAAATTTACACAATCAAACGATGATACATTCATATATCATTGCTGCCTACGCAACATCATAATTGTTCCCTATGGAACAAGAGTTTTATACTCAAAATCGCCGGAAAAATCAAAAAAGAATTATTAATTGGGGTGCGGCAATCAATGGAATTGAAAGATACTCCAAGGTAAAATTTAGACCTATATTAGTCTATTAAATATAAATTTAACTCAATTCCATTCCATTGATTGTCGCACCCCTTTATATGTTATTCATTTCCACAGCAAGCTTGAATAAATGTATATACCATGTATAATTAATACTATGAATATACATTATGGAGTTACAATGTCTACTGTTACTTTAACTAAATGGGGAAATTCAATCGGAATTCGTATTCCCTCAGTTATCATTAAAGAAGCTCATTTACATCCTGGCGAAGAATTGGAAATTAGAGCAGATGAAAAGGGTGTGCTTACATTAATTCCAATCAAAAATCAGCAAGAAGGATGGTTAGAGCAATTCAATGCTGTTGTAGATGATAGGAGTGAGGAGACTCATTTAAATCTAAGCAATGATTTTGATATGGATGAATGGACATGGTAAAAATAAAAAGGTTTGATGTTTTTTTAGTAAACCTCGATCCTACGATTGGTTCTGAAATAAAAAAAACACGTCCAGCAGTAATTATATCACCGGACTCAATGAATTTGAGCAAGTTAAAAACAGTTATTATTGCGCCGATGACTAGCACCATTAAAGACAATTTTCCCACTAGGATATTGACAGAATTTAAAGATAAAAAAGGGCAGATTGCGCTTGATCAGCTGAGGTCAATAGATCGCACTCGTATTGTTAAAAAATTAGGTGTTATTGAAAGGGAAGCTCAAAATAAAGTGCTGGATCTTTTATCCATAATATTTCAAAAATAATTTTGGCACCAATGTAATGAACCATCCCACCCACTGAGTTGGGTTTTTCCGCATACCCAGACCATTCTGGCAATGAGGTTAAAAACTATCACTTAACTGAAGGCTGTTTTCGAGCCCATCTAGCATTGGCTGGGTTGATTTTTTTTGCTAATTAAAAATAATGCAACTGATTTAGACATGGAATCTTTGATAGAAGAAAGAAAAAATGAAATTGTTGATTACCTTGAACCGACTCGTCGAAATAATATCCTAACTCTTTTCATTAGTTATAACAAAAAGAAGTTGATTGAAATTTTATTTGCTAAATTAAATACTGAACAAAGAAATAAGTTGCTGTCATTAAAAAATAGCATAGATCACACAGCTATTCATTCTGCGGTAAGCACTAATCGTGACGACCTCGATTTGGTTAAACAATTAATTATTTTAGATGAAAGTTATTCGCTATTGGAGAGTGATAAGTTTGGTAATATTGCTTTATACAATGCTGCTGTTGCTGGCAATATGAAGGTTTTTTCTTTCTTACTCGATTTAGGACTACCTTTATCCAGCAGTATTAAAAACTGTTTCACACCTAAGCAACTAATGGATATAACTTTTAGAGAGCGTTTGCAAAATCATCAAGCTCTTTCTAACGAGCAAATTGTTGTTAATATAAAATCTCTAAAATTGAGTCAACAAAGCACAGAAAGTTTAAAAAACAATCCTACGTTAACAAATTCTTTTGAAATGAAAAAATATTTAGAGCGCATATTATTTATTTCACCACAGCTAATTAGAGAAAATCTGCCCTTTATTTCCACCTTCTTAGATAAATTATATGGACTGTGCATACAAGATCCCACCCTAATTGAGGAACTTGAATTAAAAAGAATAATCCCAAACATATTTAAACTTTTAGTAAATTCTAGAGTCTTACCGTCAGGCGACAATGAAGATAAAAAAACCGTATTAATTTTTCTTCGTTTTATTGAAATGCTGCCTGATATTGTACCCATCACAGAGCAATCTAACCTCATTTACTATATAAAAGAGTTGGAATTATACAATGATCCTGTGGCAATTTGTTTCTTAAAAAGAATTGAAAATAAAAATATTCATGTTAAATACATGCTCTTTTTCACTACAGTTCAGAAAAAAGCAGTGAATATAATCCTAAGGTAGCTTTAGAATATGCCTCTCAATGTCTGATGAAAACACAGAATGACAATGATTTTATATATAATAGTCAACGTGAAATTATATTTAAGGATGTGTTGATTTTACTAAAAAAAGAAAATACACCTGAGCAAGCATTTGCATTGGCAAATATTCTTGCCTACGAATACCAAAATTGTCACAATATATTTTCACTTATGTTATTAGCTGCTAAGCAACAATTCGAGCCAGCGATTCAAGAATTAAAAAATATACCCTTAGACCGCCCATATTGCTATGAAGGTAAATATTATTTTTATTTGCTCTCTAGTCAGGAAATAGATAAACTAAGAGATTTCCTTGTCAGATCCAATAACATACCTAGTACTAAACAAGTTGAACCAAATCGTTTGCCAAATTCGAAACAGAATATGAATCCGAGTGCTTTCATGCAGAGTTCGTTAAATTCTTCACCCAATTTTTTCAATACAATGAGCTCACCTCAACCTCTAAATAAACAAAATAAAGACTATGAGAAGATAATTGAACAATTAATAGAACTTGAAGTAATGCCCTCTAGTTTAAAATATAAAGTTATGATTTCTGATTCATTAAATATTATCGATATAACAAAAGTCGAATTCTCATCCGATGTCGCCTTTGAGACCATAGAAGAAATAGCTCAGCAGCTAAAATTAAAAGGATTAAATTGTAGCCCATATAAACGATATGAACCTCTTATTACATCATTAAATTCAATCCGAATATCTTTGAAAGTTAATGCATTAGAAGAATGGCTCAACCAAACATGCTCTAATAAAGGTATTGTGGAGAGATCTCCAAAACTAATTGGGGTGTGACAAGCAATGGAACGAAAAGGTACTCTAAGCAAAATTCATTAAGCCAGCTCTAGCTTTTCAGCAACATTTTGACCCTCTGCCACAACTTTAGGCAACATGGTAGGTAACAGAACCACATTGCTGTGATCCCGTTACCTACCAACATAAATGAAAAGTGCCCCAAGAAATTAATATGTTTCCGCCCTAATGGCGATAACCTTGCTTCATCTTCTTCATTTATCACTTCACCCTGCGCGCGCAAATAATCTAATGCAGCCTGCATGTAAACCGTATTCCATAATACAATGGCATTGGTTGCTAACTCCAATGCATTGAGCTGATCCTCTTGTCCTTCGCGATATTTTTCATGAATTTCACCCCGTTTTCCATGATATACGGTGCGTGCTAAACTGTGACGGCTTTCACCTTTATTGAGTTGTATCAAAATATGGCGCCGGTACTCTTTACTAGCATTTGGTGGCATTAAGGATCACGAGGAGCTAGTTAAGTTAAGTCAAATATAGCCCCTGTTCCATTTCTTAGAGTACCTTTTCGTTCCATTGATTGTCACACCCCTAATTCATCTTAAATATCCGTAGCTATCGCAAGGGACTAAACTCTTTACTTTCAGGTAGCCAATTTTTTTAATTTATTGTGCTAAAATGAGAAAACTTCAATAAAAAAGGATAAAACATGAATCAACGGATACAAAAAAGGTCTTTAGCGATTGCAGTATGTTCATTCTTTATTTCTTCAGTGACATGCGCCACAACAGTAAGCAGTGATGTAAATACTACTGATGGTGTTCCAGTAGGTAAAATTATATTTGAAGACAGCAAATATGGCTTATTAATCAAACCTCAGCTGACAAACTTACCTGCCGGTGTTCATGGTTTTCATATCCATCAACACCCTGATTGTGGTGATCATGCGCAAAATGCTGGTGGTCACCTAGATCCACAAGGAAGCAATAAACACGAAGGTCCTTATGGCAGCGGACATTTAGGCGATTTACCAATATTAGTTGTTGATGTTAAGGGGCAGTCTAACCTACCTATTCTTGCTCCGCGTTTAAAAACAAAAGATATCCTAGGACATGCCATTATGATTCATGCAGGTGGTGACAATTACAGTGACAACCCTCCTCTTGGCGGAGGCGGTGCTCGTATTGCTTGTGGAAAAATTTCCTAATATAGTGTGCTAGAAGCTTTCTCATCTTAAGAAATAGTAAAATTATGAAAAGTAATTGTTATAATTTTACTATTTCTATCATTTTTGATACTATGTGATCATTAAAACCACAGATAACTTCAACTACTTCTATGGCCAAAGCAAAAATTAGTCTCGTTAAACATACGTTCTTTAATCATTCAACAATGATGAATGAGCCTTTCTCTTTTAGAGATAATGATTTTAATTTGCTTCAATTACGCACCGAATTTTCTACCTTATATCAATTATTTTTAGCCAATGAAAAACATTGGATAAAAAATGAAGAATTAGTTTACTACATTCGTTATATTTGTAATTTATTAATTTCCTACTATGAACATGATTACTTGAACTTAGAATTAGAAAAGTTAAAAGAACATAAAGACACATTAGATTCTTTTATAGAAAAGCATAATCTTATAAAAACTACAGCAATTGCCCCCTACCCACATAATGAAGAAAACCGCTTTAATTTTATTAATCTTTCTAAATTAAATAACGAAGTTAGTTTATTAAATAGCAAACGCTCGCAATTTAATTACAGCCGTACATTAGCAACGGCAGTAATTGGATACTTACAAGCGAGCACTGTTTCTGATTTGATCTATGAACTTAATGAGATTCTTGGAAATCGCTATAGCTTTATTGAAGGACTAAATTTATTAAACAAGTCACGTGAAGTCATTACCTTATTAGGCATTGGCTTATTTGCAATACGGTTGTTAATTAATTTAATATTAATGACTAAACACTTGTTACAAGCAAAAATTAGCAAGGAGTTATCAGCAAATAAAGTATTCAAACAAGAATTAGAACAACGAGGCTTTGTAATTGCCAGTGATTTGGTATGGTGTTTTGTTGGCATACTCACTACTTTTAATAACTTATTTAATATTTCATCGTTAGTGATAGCTCCTATAGTACTTGTTTTCTTGGTTTTTGATACTTTATTACTGCTTAGCCAATGGTATTATGAAGCAACAAAATACCAAGCGCGTTTGCAAGAATTTTCAAGCCAAAAAGAAAAAGCAACACCGCTTGAGCTCATCATGATTAATCGCCAGATTGATATATTAAATGATGAATGGGAAGTCCAATGTGCTTATTATGCAATCAATATCTTAGGTGCGAATATTTTGGCATTAAGCTTTGCGATTTCCATGCTGTATTCTCTTCCTATTGTCTTAGCAGGATTGGCTTTATGTAGTATGTTAGGAAATGCTTTATATAATACGGCTGAAGAATATAAGCGCTATCAACATTTTAAGATTGCTGTAAAACGCGAAACAGCAAATGGTTTAATTGTACACGATGAGCACCATGATAAGCTTCTTGTTCTCTTGAGTTTAGAATGCCATAAACATTATGCCGCTTTTTGGAAATCTTTAACATTTAATATGGGAGGGTTAGCATTTATTATTACTGCCGCCGTAGCTTCTTGGCCAGTAGCACTTGTACTTACCCTCTCCTATGTAGGGTATCAGTTAAATAAAGTGTATCACAAGCAGTTTGAAAAAAATCATAAAGACATTACTCATAATGTATATCGTTTTGTGGAAGAGCCCGCGCAAGAAGAAGAGCCTAATCTTTTGCTTACCTAAATTAATCGTTACTATTTGCTATACTTAATAAATGAGAATTTCCTGTCGGGAGAATTGACATGAATAGAAAAATGCCTCATGGAAAAAAGAGACATACTCATCATAAACATGAATTGGCAAGCGAACTTAAAAAGGAAAAACGTATTTTAGATAAAGAGTTAGATGAAGCACTTGAAGAAACTTTTCCTGCGAGTGATGCTACAGCAAAATATTAATATAGATTATGCTCTATGTAATTATCATGCCTTTTTTTAATGCATCTTGTTTTGAAACAAAGTATGATGCTCACTCATAGCTAATTGTAGTGAGTTGAGTATGAGTTTAGTTAAAAAATACATGAGTCGTGTGATTTTTATGGGGCGATGGATTCAATTGCCTTTGTATCTAGGACTTATTTGCGTTTTGGGTGCATATGTTTATCGGTTTTTATGTGAATTATTTGAACTGATCATGCATCTAAATCACATTGATGATACTCATATTATGCTTGGGGTTTTGGATTTAATCGATGTAGTAATGATCGCCAATTTATTGATTATGGTCATCCTTGGAGGTTATGAAACCTTTATTTCACCATTACAACTTGACTCCCATCCTGATCAGCCTGAGTGGTTAGGACATTTAGATGCTGGTGGCATGAAAGTAAAATTAGCATTAGCATTGGTGGGTATTTCTTCTATCCATTTATTACGTACCTTTATTGATCCGACGAAGCTGGATAATATAGGCATCATGTGGCAAGTACTTATTCATCTAACCTTAATTATTTCTGCTTTGGCAATTGCCTTTACCAATAAGCTTTTAGATCATAATACTCACACTGAAAATTCGCATACTTAAAGTGAAAATCACGAGGAAGATGATTGACTAAAAAATCAGTTACTGTAGATTACACGTCACAAGAATAATGAATTCAACTTTTATTACAGGAGTAAGACATGACCTTCAGAGCAAAATTGGTTGCATTTGCAAGCGCCTTAGTTTTTGCAGGGGCTACCTTCGCTAGCCAAGAAAATGTATGTCCAAAATTGGGTACCATCCAAGATGAAGGGCTTTCACTTGCATTACCTATTTTTGGCAACTTTTTCGCTGCGGGTCAATTAAGCAACTTTAATATGGATTCAATTTGGGCATTTGCCATCGCTCCTGTTGAAGCAGATTCAGAAGATGATGCGATAAACACTGGAAATGACATTTTAAGTGGTATGAATGCCCCTGGAGTGGTTTTGGATAAAGGATTCTGTGTTTATGATACTGGCAATCCAGATACTTTTGCTGTAGCAATTGAAGGTGAAATGTTCCCAATCATGAAAATCAAACAATACATCCATCGTTTTCATTAATACTTCCCTTCCGCACCAAAATGGTATACGGAAGGGTTCTATTTTATTCTTTTAATGCTTTTTCAAGCGCCTTAATAAATCGTGACGCAGTTGGTGAGGTTATTGAATAAAAATAATTGATCAATTCACCATCGCGATTAATCAAGTATTTGTGGAAATTCCATTTAGGTGCCGCACCATACCCCAACTTTTCTTTAGCCCAGAGAAAAAATGGATGTGCATTTTTCCCAGAAACATGTTCTTTTGAAGTCATTGGAAATGAAACACCGTAATTCACCTGACAAAAATTGGCAATATACTCATTTTGACCCGGCTCTTGACCACCAAAATCATTTGAAGGCACACCAAGAATAACTAGTCCTTGCTCTTTGTATTGCTCATAAAGTTTCTCCAATTTAGCGTATTGTGGGGTAAATCCACAGTGCGAGGCCGTATTCACCACAATTAAGACTTTTCCACGAAACAAGTCGAGTGATAAGAGATGATGTCCAACTAATGTATTAAATGAAAACTCATACGCATTGCTGTGCTCCTGTTCAGTTGTTGTGTTTGTCATAATAAGACTTCCTTTATAAAAATAGAGTGCTATGGTTGGTGCTTAGAAATTTTCTTATCCTCTGCTTTTTGGGAAACCTCCAATTCCTTAATAAAGTTTTTTGCATTCAAAAAAACCATCGCTGTCCCTTTGTACTCTTTCATGGCTGCGTTAATCTTATCGCAGAGTTCTCTAAAATTTAATTTTCTATATTCCCCATAGTTAGGATCAAAAAATGAAAAAGAATCACCTGTTTTTTTTATTATCATAGAGTGTCCAGAAAAACTAAACCTTTTCTTTTCAAAAACAGAGAAATTAATGTAAAAATTATCTGGTAAAGCATCTAATTTATTTTTTAGCAGTGTTTCATTTACTTTGTTATTTAAGCAAGAAGCTTCCTTGAATGAGAAAATATCATTAGGATAAATATTAAAAAGAAAGGAAATCATTTTTTGAAAAAAGCCCAATACGTTTAAGATATGGCTTTTTCTAATTCTAGGTTCATTAATCGCAAACAAAGTAATCTTATTATGAAACTGATTGGTTGGTTTATCCTTTAATACAACATGCTCACTATCTAATTGAGTCATTTGAAAATTTTCTGACTTAAATGATTCAAAATCAACCGTCTCGTTAGGTTGCTTCTTCCATTACGACAAAATTGGAAATTAATTCACATAATCCATTGAATCTTAATATAACGGTATGAAGATCTTTATATTGTAGTGTTCTAATTCCAGTAATAGAAGTAATAATTGCTTGTTCAGTAGCAGTTAGAGCAGTCACACATGAAGCACCAGTGCTTTTATAAAATGAAAGTTCTTTTTCATAATGAAGGAAAATATTTTCTATGTTGTGAGGATTATAACTTTCTTTTCTTGCAATCTTAGTTATCTTTTTATCAAAATCTTTTAATTTATTGGAGTCAATTTTAATTTCAACTATTTCTTTATTAGCTAGATTTAGATAAAAAAGTTTATCACCTTCTTTATTTTTCATGCGATAATAAGCATTATTAAAATCATAGTTCGCCTGCAAATTGGTGAGATCTGGCAGTACAATGCTACAAAAAACTCCACAAGTTTGCGCTGCATTAACTTCATTAATTAGGGCAGTTTGAGAAAAAGCCAAATATTTCGCTTCTTCTAACTCTTTGACACTAAATCGCTTTTCTATCAAATTATCTGCAGATAGGATCATCTCTCAGCCTTAATAATTGAATTTATTCTATTATTATAGATCAAATTTTTGTTTCATTGATGATTTATTGCCCTTGAAGCACTTATTTTTAGGACCTAAATGCCAGGATAGGATTAATTGCTTATAACATTTTTTGATGGGATTACGTATGGTATGTCAATTCTGTAATTTAGCTAATAGGCAAGAACTCGCTAATGTTGTTTATCAAACCAAACTAATTTCATTTGCTGTTTCTTGGATATCAACCCCATCAGTGAAGGGTATACATTAATTGTTCCCAAAAAACATTGTTTAGACACTGAAGAGCTGAACAAAGAAACTCGATTGGAGGTAATGAACGCCATAGCCGTTCTATCAACAGCAATCAAAAAACTGTATAACCCAGATGGGGTAAGTGTAATGCAAAATGGTGGATATTTTAATGATGGGTTAAATTACAGAAACGGGGCAAAATGCGAACTAAGATCTTAATTTTGTATAAAATAAGTTCTTTATCGCTAAGGCCCCAAAACTTTATCTCACTAAAAAATCTCTTTAAAATTGATTATATTCCTCTATACATAAGGGGTTTTACGAATAAAACTGTTCGCATAATGATGAATATACTAATCTACCCCAAGCATTAAAGATCTAACTGAAATATCCTCATCAATCTGAGTCCAATGAACCCCAAGTCCATTACCAATAAAACGCCAGTCTTTTCTCTCAGTCTCTGTTGCATCTCGTAGTTTTGGAAACCATTCCAAGGGTGCTGAAATTTCTCTACCATCAGCTAGAATAAAATGCAATGAGGTTTTAGTAAAACCTACGTCCACTGCATGATCATCAAATTTAATTGCCAAAGTACTCATACCATTTCTCCAAAAATAATTCTCTATGTTCAGTAACTAATAATCTAAGTTTGCCTAGATCATGGCTTCTAAAACCATAAGAGCTAGAAAGACTTACTGGATTTAGCCAAAATTTACCAACCTTATCCCCATGTTCAACATGAATATGGGGTGGCTCGTTTCCTTCTAAGCTGTAGAAGAAAAATCGATAACCTTTAATATTTAATACAGTAGGCATGTTCTTATCCTAAAATTCATTTAAAAACTTAAGCCACCTTAAAATTAATCACATCATCTAAGGAATACTCTGGATCGTTTGAGCTTAATAAATTACTAAAATCATAAGTCCCATGCAGATTCACATGTTTCCAGGTAAGAATGAATGCACTTGTAATACTTTCAAGTAAGCGCTCCCTCTGTTCATTATCAGATTGCATAATGATTTTAGTTAGCTCAATGTAGTTCCACAGAATAATGATGTTTTGAATAATGGTTTTACACATGACCGCAATTTCTTGCTCCTCTTTAATAGATTCCAAGATGTTTTGATCTGCAAATGAAACAGCAGCTGAGAATTTATTAGCCAATTCCCCTTTATTTAATTGCTTTTCAATGGCTTGTCGCCATTCCATATCATCAATGTATTTCAAAACAAAAATAGATTTAATGATGCGGCCAAATTCTTTGAGGGCGTCTTCTAAGGGATGCTGATTTGAATATTCGCCTAATCTTTTAAGAATGGTAGAGGCGCGATGTTCACGTAATTTGATTGTTGCAATTAACCTTAAGATGGTATCCCAATTACGTCTAATCTTGCTTTCATTGACATAATAAGTTGGCTTAACAGCGTAACTTTTATTTTCTAATTCTGCTTTTATTCTTCCAAAACTCACTAAGTTCGTGGAAGCAAGATCTTTAATACGCGGAGCAAAGGTAACAGTGATTAAATGAGAGACTGCAAAAACCATTTCTGTATAGCCATGCGTATCAGTTGAGTGGAAATTGCTAGTTATTGCATCACTGTGCAATAAGCCATCGATGACATAGATTGCATCTCGCTCGGCACTACTAAATACGGTTGAATAGAATAAAATGCCTCGCTCATCAATAAAGCGGTAAACACTAGCGCTTTTTCCATTACCAAAATATTTATACGAATGATTAGTATTTAAAGACTCTGCCGAAACACATTGTTTTTTGCCATCACTGGAGGTATGTAATAAATTGCGTTCTCGTTTAAATTTTTCAGGAAGCCATAATTTTCCCATTAAATCAACCAAGGTTTGATTTGCTGCATAAAGATTATCTAAAGAAAAGTACCAGTTAACCGTATTTGATAAAGTATTGTAATTAACCCCAATGGCTGTAGGACTCAGCTTATGTAACCCAATATTGCTGCCTAAACCAAAGAGTCCCGCATAAAAAACCTCATTTTCAGGAACTGACTTCGAACCTGTGATTTTGTGATGCTTGAAACAAGTAGTGAATTTGATTACAGCATTAATTTCTGCCATCATTTGTAAGATTGGAATGTACTTGTCCTTGCCAATAATGGTAGTTATTGAATCATAATCGAGCTTTGTAACAGCAGGTGTATGAATTGAGAAATGTCCATCTTTATGAATGGTCACATATTTGTTTTTTCCCTGGGTAATACACCTATTCACTTCAAAAAATTGTTTGTCTAAAATGCCTTTTAATAAAGAAAGTACCTTATCCACATCACTAAAATCAGTTAGTCCTAACTTTTCTATGAGATGAGCTTTATTCTCTTGCCAATATTGTTCGTTAAGCAAGTAAGCATCAATAGAAAGATATCGATAAGAATGGATAAGACTTATTCTCCCACATTTAATAGCTTCAGCAATTTTACAAAAGAGAATTGATTTATAGAGTGATATATTAAATTTCCCGTCACCATAAATTGCCTTATATTCGTGATCATTTAAAAATCCATCTGGGGCCATAGAGGTAATGTTTTTATTGTTCTGATAATGTACTATCGCCAAACAGAGATCTTGGGCACAGCTCGCTGCTTCAAACTCCAAGTATTTCACAATTTCTGCTACCCGATTTTGCAGTTTTCTTGATAAATTACCTAAAGCATCAAACTCATCGGTTCTTTTTTTCTCATCTTCAATTTGATCGTATAATTTTTTCGCAGCATCTTCTGCTTGGCTAAATGCATTATTTTCCTTATGAGCAGGTAAAATCTTATGAAGTTTTTGGATTTTTTCATCATTATTCAATTCGTTATCATGAACAACTGTTCGTACTTCATGTAAAGTATCACTGGCTTCATTAAAGCCAGAAAGCACTGATTCAGTGAGATTATTTTTTTCAGGGAGACGGCTTTTAACCAATAAATCAACTTCACGCGCAGCCTTATTTATCTGCTGTTGGACAGCTTTTAACAATATATCGATAAATGTATCTTGCCAAAGCCTATACCAGTGATCAATAAAGGCTATTAAATATAAGTTTCTCTTATGACGGTCTACCATCTCTGCAATTTGTGTGACTTTAGCTTTGTTTACCCATTGGGCATAATATTTTGTGGCTTCTGAAGACAACTCCAGTTTCTTTATGAGAGGCATTAATTCCTGATGAAGCTTTTTAATGATAAGGAAATTACGTATGCCTTGTTTGATTTTGGCTGGCCGCATGGATTGATTAATTGTTTTGAGGCGCGTCAGCAATACTCTTTCATAGTATTCGCCGTCATTCATAATTAATTGATTTAATGCTTCTTGTTGTTCTGGCGTAATAATTTCTGCCATTTTTTGGATGACATTTTTCTCAAAATCATGGAATTTGTCAGTGATTGTTCTTGCGCTACGATCGTAACTTGGTAATTCAATCTTTTTCTGTCGTAATTGCTCGATAAGGATATAGAATAGTTTTCGTGGATGCATTTGCTTATCTACCATGTCTTCAATCATTTCATCGAAGATAGGTAGAGCATGGTTAATATCAATATAACCACAATGCTCTAAAATGAGTAATCGATGTTTTTGTCGAGTGCGGTCATGATATTGATTCAAAAAGTCTTCTGGGACATCGGTGCCAATTGCAATTGCTGCCGCTTTGATGTCAGATGCTCTGAACGTTTTTGTTGTAAAAAATTTACCACTTACCTTGAAATAGCCATATTGAACAAGTAATCCAATTTGATTATCTGCTTGTTTTGCTTTTTTAATAAGCTCACTAAACAAAGGATCGAGTTTAAAAATTACTTTTCTTTCATCCGAACTGAGCACAGGTGGACGGCTAAATCGTTTGGCCTCATAATCTGGCAATACTTCAATTAAACGCATTAGTCCATTTCCCCAATTCGCTCTACCGTCTCGCTCAAATCGGAAAAAGAGGGTTGGCAATATAATTTTGTTGTATCCAGTCGCTCATGGCCTGCAAGAGAAGCCACTTTTTCTAAGCTAATGCCGGCATCAACCAAATTTTTACAAAATGTATGCCTTAGTTGATGCGGGGAAATCATGCCTAACTCTTCTGGGGTGCGTAATCGCTTCAGCATGAGCTGGATTCCCCGAGGACTAAGTACCCCGCGTTGACCATTAAAAACAAATGCATCGCTTCCAGCATGTAAAGCATAATCTAACGTAAGAAATGCAAATCGTGATTCTTTATTTAAAGGGACTTCACGATATTTGCATCCTTTCCCTGCATTGATCGTTAGGTGTCCTTTACGCTCACTTAAAACAATATGACTCCATTTTAAGTTGCATAGCTCACTGACACGAAGCCCCGTATTCAGTAGGATTTTTACAATCGCAATATCCCTCTTGCGGCCATTTTGCTCAACATGGCGCAGTAGCTGATTTTGTTGATTGCGATTCAACCATTTTGGCATTGATTGAGATTGTTTGACTGTTTTAGGTAATGGGAATCGATATTTGATTTTTTTTGTTAGCCATCCCCACTCCAGAAAATACTTTAGAGACAGTAATCGGCGATTAATCGTTTGAGCTTTGAATCCTGAGTCAATTAAATATTGTTTGTATTGGCGTGCATCAGTCGGTGTGATGTTAGTCAATTTCATGTCTACTTTATTAACCGATTCAAACCAGGTCGCAAATTGAAGCAAATCGCTTTGATAACTTTCCAAGGTTAGTGGCGATTTATCAGTCGATTTTTGATAAGTGATGTATGCTTCAATTTGGGTATTTTGCGTCATTACTAATTATACGATTAGATTTTCTTGAGATAATCTAACATAAAAAAATGGATTATGCGATGAGTTGATGGTAATTTCATCGCATAAGGATTATTATGCGATTAATTTTTTATAAGGCATTACTTGGAATAGGATGCGTGTCTTCTATATTTTTCTTGGGAAGACAAACTTGAATAAGATCAATAAGTGCCGCAATAGGAGCGAGAAGTATAGTTAACCCAACTCCAAGACTAAATCTAGCAATTTCCAATGGAATAGCAATGATAAGACCGAATATACCTGCGACAGCAGATTCGGGAGATAAAATTAATGCCCTAGAGATTAATGGAAATATTAAGAAATCCAATATTCCTTTAGCAGTTGGAGGAGAATCACATGGGTGCAATATATAATAATGATCGCCCATTAATAAATCAAAAATTCTACCTAAAGAGAAATGTGCTTTGTTTCCTCTATATCTCCGAGAAATATTTTCACAAACGGTTAGATCAACCATCTCTTCTGGCCCATCTAAAACTTCATAAATAAATCCAGTATGCTTTTCTGTTGGATTTAACATACGAAAAAATGTTGACATATCAGTACTCCAAAAAAGTCGTGAATGTTGCCATTCTACCATAATTCTGCAAATTTATTGAGCATCATTTATTAAGCATCTTTTGGGGGTAACTTTATGCAAAATTCTCCGATCCATTAAAGCCCTAATTCGCATTTACCCCGTTTCTGTAATTTAACCCAAGTGTAATGCAAAATGGTGGATATTTTAATGATGTGAACCATCATCATATGCATGTGTTTCCACGATACAAAAATGATGGATTTAGCTGGGTTGAGTCTAGCCAATTAATACAAACAACTCTAGCTCAAACTGCAAATAACCTAATCAAAACAATAGAAAAGCAAAACTGTTGAACAGTTATTTAACTTTTAAATTTCTATAACATCAAAACACCTGATAAACTGTTATTTATCAAATTTTAAAAAATGATGAATAAGAGTCTTGAGCAATATGATGTTCTGTTTCTTCTTCTAAATGTCCATTACCAGAATATTGAGCAATTTTTACTAAAATTTCTTTGTGGTTGTTTTAACATAGACTCACGTAGGCTTAGATCGATGCATTTTGCTTTAGAAAATTGGATCCAAAATTGAGCCAAGCCCAAAGCGTATTTGGGATTTGAACAAACATATTTTTGTGTAATTTCATTAAAGCATCGTGCTTTTTGTAGTACTACAAGAGCTACAGCAACTTCATTGGAATATTTAGGTACTTCAAAGGCTAATTTAAGAAAACGTTCATCCAAACCCTCTTTATTCAGTGTTTTTACTGCCTCTATTAATGCGCGACATTCATTTGAATAGGCAAAAATAGTTTGCAGAATTAGTGGCAAGCACTCTGATTTTAATTCCAATTTAATTAATTCTTCAGTAGCTGTGTTTAATGCCCAGTCATCGACTTTCCCGCTTAGAATCGTTCCTAAATACAGTTGTATATCCCAACCACCTTTTTTAAAATTTATAATGATATTTTTGGACCAATAATTCAATGTATCATTTGCTTGAAATAAACTATCTAAAGATTGCTGATTCGGAGGAAGATTCAGAAACAACTCACAAAAGAGAAAGTGTTTTTTTGCTTTTAAAATATTAATCAAATTAGGCAAAGTAATCAGCAATGGATTTTCTTTTGCCAATGTTTCTAGTATCTTGTTAATACCGATAATATGTTTTGTTTCTTTCAATAAAGGTAATACTTCATCGCTATTTAAATCATAGTTATTTAATATAGATAATACATTAATAAAAAAATGAGCATCTTCTGTTCGTGAAATTAACTCTAATTCTTTAACAATAGTGATTAGTTCTTGATGATTTTTAATTTTTTCCAGAGCATGGAATATCTTTTTTCTATCACCGACTAGAGTGTTTTTTGAGATAGAGACTATGAAAGCAGCCAAAGTTTTTCCTGAAGTTGGGTATCTTTCCAGTAACACTATGCTCTCTTCAGTCAATTGTTTCGAATTATTTAAGATATCAAGTGCTTCATACCCTCCTAGTTTTTTAGCCAGCGCCTCAAATGTTTTATCACTTTCACTTTGCTCTGTACGTGTGCTCTTGCCAATTAAAATCAAGGCTAAGTTCAGTAATGAAGCAGGGAATAAATTATCTTCTTTCAGCTCTTCATAAAACCTGCGTAATTCCTTGATATGTGGTTCTTCTTTGATAAGTGCTCGAACATAACCTTTATTATTATCATATTGCTCAAGCGCTTTTTTTATAGTGATTCTTAGCATTTACTACGCCTACGATTTTTCCATTGGATACCCTGCATCAATCCATCCTTGCAGTCCAGTATCTAAAGAATATACATTCTGATACCCCATTTTCTGCAAGCTTTCTGCAACCAAAGCACAACGAAAACCACCACTGCAATAAACTACAATTTGCTGCTGCCGTAAAGGAATTACTTTCTCGATATCGCGCTCAATAATTCCACGTCCCAAATGCATCGCAGAAGGAATACCGCCACTTGCCCACTCGCTTTCCTCGCGTACATCAATCAATTTCAATGGTTCTTGATGTTCTAGCTTCTTTTTTAACTCTTTAGGGCTAAGCTCTTTAATATGTTTTTTCGCTTCTGTAACCAATGCTAAAAATCCCTGTGAATGTTGTTTCATTCCCTTACTCCTTACGTTTAAATAATTTTTTTACTAACGGCCAAAATGCAATAATAAAAATCACTAATGTAAACAATAAAACTGCGATGACCATTTGCACAATAGCAAAGTTCAATGCATCCTGAGCAACAAACCAGCTGGTAATGGAACCTGAAATTACCAAAAGTGCTCGGATAATCCAATTAAACATTCCTTATTCTCCCTAACTATCCAGAATCACCCGCAGATCCCGCGCATCCGATAATCCGTGTTCATCCACAACTCGAACTACATACTGACCAGGCTTAGCTTTCCACATAAAGGATTTACCTGCTACGGTTTTCGCAACAAAAGTGTCGTTAATAAACCAATATACATATGCAATACCCGCATCAGTTACGGCAGTAAAAGGTATTGTATTGTTATGTGGTGAATCTGCTCTAATAATATAACTTAATCCAACTTGTGGTGAAGTAATTTGCGGATTAATGCCTAAATTTCCGGACAAAGTGCATTCCGGCTCAAAAAACGGCGGAGCACGACGATGAATCCCCGCTTTTTTAAAAATTTGCAACAAATCCGAAGGCCAAAATTCAAAAACCTCAAAACGTGTGTCCATATCGATATGACAAGTACGTAACCCAGTCTTACTGTTAATGGCTACTTCACGATAAATTGTATCCGTTTTGATCGGTGATTTCCCAGGAATAAACCAGGTCCACTCCTTATCCTGACAATATCGAGTAGGCAACATTCCTGAAGTTTTACAGACCTCAACCTTTTTAAGATTCATCAATTCAGGATGTTTTTCTAAAGCATGTAAGGGCCCACGCTCTTGTTTTATTGCATCAATCAACTCAAAAAACAAAGGGGCTGCAATATCCTTCCCAATGAATGCAGGGTTAGCTGAATTATCAAAATTCCCCACCCACACTGCTAAAACATAAGGTCCAAAAACACCTACAGCCCATGCATCACGATAACCCGAAGAGGTTCCAGTTTTCCACGCTACAGGCAGAAGTGAACCATGCAGATAACTGACATCCACCCGCGGTGTATTTTGTAACATATCTAAAACTAAAAAACTGGCTTCGGGACTAAGCAAACGCACACCCGCTGTTTGCAAATCATCTTGCAATAAACGCAAAGGATGCCATAAACCATCATTAGCCAACATAACATATAAACTTACTAATTCCTGCATGGTTAATTCCACACCACCCAAGCTTAAAGACAAACCATAAAATGATTCCGAACGCAGATGACTAACATGAGCCATTTCGAGCAACTGATGCAATGAAGGCTGACGTAAAAGATTAGCTAAATAAATTGCAGGAATATTGCGACTCAAAACTAAAGCATCTTTAGCTTTAATGGGGCCCATAAAATCATAATCAAAATTTTCGGGGTTATAACCATTAAAACTATGAGGAACATCTTTTAACATAGTATCAGGATGGATTAAGCCCTGATCGATGGCCAAACCATAAATAAATGGTTTTAGAGCAGAACCAGGGGAGCGTTTGGTGTTTGTGCCATCAATTTGCCCGCTAATTTCTTGATTAAAAAAGTCAGATGAACCTAGCATTCCTTTAATCCCCATATCACGCGTATCGACCAATAAAACCGCGGCATTATTCACGCCCAATCTGCGTTTGCGTGCCAGATAGCTACGTGTAATTCGCTCAAGAATGATTTGCACGCGTGAATCTAAAGTGGTCAGGATATTTTGCTGTGATGCATCATGTAAGGCCAAGTTTACAAAATGAGGAGCAGTAAAAGGCAACGTATGATTATTTTGCATAACCAATGGCAAATCAATCATCATTTTTTTATTCGCATCTTCAGGATGAATCAATAACCATCGTTGATATAAATGTGCACGAATACTTTTTAAGTCTTGATTATTCAGTGTACGCTTGCCCGGATTTTGCGGAATAATACTCAAGATCAAAGCCTGAGGTAACGTTAGCCTGTCAACTGAAGTTCCAAAATAAATCAGACTGGCTGCCCCTACTCCTTCAATATTGCCACCATAAGGTGCCAGATTTAAATAAGCTTCTAAAATTTGATCCTTTGAATAATGTATCTCTAATTGCAGGGCTTTAACCATTTGCCACAACTTGCCACTAATTTTTTTCGAGTGAATTCCAAAACGCATACGTGCAACTTGCATAGTAATTGTCGATGCCCCCATACGCCGTGATTTTAAGGCATAGGTTTGCCAAAAAGCTTTCAAGGTTGCTATAGGATTAATGCCAAAATGAAAACGAAAATACTGATCTTCCTGCAATAAGGTTGCTGTAACCAACTGCGGAGAAATCTTAGATAAAGGCGTGAACAGCCGATATTTTTCATCACTACTTAACGTTAACCTTAATAAATGATGTTGTTCATCGTACACTGCCTTAGAAAAACGACTTTCTGGCAATAAAATTGGTGTAGGTAAAAAAAATAATAGCAAATACCCACTGACAAACAGTAAAACAAATATTATGCTTAAGCGTTTTAAAATTTTTTTCATAAGCGCTATTATGCACTAAAAACAGTGCAGGAACCAATGAGCATATACCAATCAATCAGGATTAATTATGAGCAATAAACTAGTGAATGCTTTTTCCGCTGTATTTGGAAAATTAAACTGGAATAGTCCTCCTTGGTTAACGTATTTACGAAGTAAATCGAGTACGTCTCCTAAAACGTTTTTTGGGGCTATTATCTTGGCAGTAATTGCTTCTGGCTATGGCATTCATTGGTATAAAAATCTGCCTCAACCTATTTATACTACTGCCATCATCAATACTCCTAAGATTACCGCTAATGAAGAAACTTTAGTACCTGATAATCTGGTCGTAGATTTTGGTATCAAACAAAATGGATTCATTAATAAGTCAGTTGCGCCATTAAACCAGATTGGCAAACTGGTTACTAAAGGCATTGAAATGAAACCTGAAATACCTGGTACCTGGGTCTGGACCAGTGACAGTGAACTGACCTTTACTCCAGCTGAAGATTGGCCTGCAAATCAAAAATATACAATTACCTTTGCTCCTGAGTTCTTTGCTGCCAATGCCAATATGGAGTCCCATACTTTTTCATTTTCTACTCATACTTTTAAAGCGGATATTAAAAGCTTCTCGCTCTACCAAGATCCACTGCATGCAGAAATAAATAAAGCGATAGCCACTATTGAATTTAACTTCCCAGTAAATCCTGAAAGCCTAGAACAACACACCTCTTTGAATTTCCTGACAGAAAGTGGCAAAACGCAGGAGTCACTGCCCTTCACTTATACGTTTGATGCCCATAAACGTGTCGCTTATTTGCATTCAGATCTTATTAAAATTAAAGATATTGCCCGCTTTTTACGCTTAACGTTAAATAAAAAGTTGAGCTCTTCAACAAACTCTGGCGTCACCGGGCGAGAACTTACGGATAAGATTTACATTCCTGATGCACATGACTTCCTTAAAGTTTCTTCTGCAACCGCTTCTATTGTCCGCAATGCCCAAGATCGGCCAGAGCAAGTTTTAACCATTGAAACGACCATAGGTATTAACGAAACTGAATTTAATAAATCCGTTCATGTGTATTTGCTTCCTAAAGATCTGCCAGCAACAGCATCACAAAATGCAGTAAAAGATTACCATTGGATGAACCCTGGTGAAGTGACCAATAACATCCTGGCTCTAGCTAAGCCATTAACTAAAAAAGCCATCCCTACAGAGCAAAATTATGCAACCTTGCATAGTTTTAAATTCACTGCACAAACACCAGGCTACCTTTATATAAAAATCGATAAAGGCATGAAAGGCTTTGGCGATTATACCTTAAATAATGACTATGCAGCTGTGGTGCAAGTACCTGATTATCCAAAAGAAATTAGCTTTTTGCACAAAGGTTCACTTTTAGCACTTAGTGGTGAAAAAAAGCTTTCCGTGCTTGCTCGCGGTGTCCCAGCCATCAAATTTGAGTTTGCTCGAGTATTGCCAGACAACGTGAATCAATTAGTCACTCAGACTCAAGGTGATTTTAATAATCCTTACTTTATTAATCCCAATTTTAATCAGCAAAATATCAGTAAAATTGCTTCTGATATCCAACACTTATCTTCTTCTGATTTAGCAAAACAAGAATACCTTGCTCTTGATTTTAGCAAGTATCTAGCGATGGAACCCAATTCCACAGGCCCTCAAGGTTTATTTTTATTACAGGCTACCGGTTGGGATCCTGCTCAAAATACGGCACTGGATGTTAAAAGCAATCGTATGATCTTAATCACTGATCTGGCACTTGTAGTAAAAGACAATAATGACGGTAGTCATGATGTGTTTGTTGCTTCCATCACTCAAGGAACGCCAGTTGCCAATGCCACCGTAACCGTTTTAGGCAAAAATGGTTTACCCGTTTTATCACGTGTTACCGATGCTTCTGGAAGAGCAAACTTCCCAACCCTCAAAGATTTTATCGATGATCGCGAACCAGTGGCTTATCTAGCACAACAAGGAAATGATGTTTCTTTCATTCCTTTTAATCGCAGCAATCGCCAATTAAATTTTTCTAAATTCGATGTCGGTGGACTATATACCTATTATGGCCAAGACATGCAAAGCTTAAGTGCTTACCTCTTTTCTGATAGAGGCATATACAGGCCAGGAGATACCACGCATGTAGGCATGATTGTAAAACAAGCTTACGTTCAAGAGCAACCAGCTGGTTTGCCTTTGCAGGTTTCTGTCATTGACCCAAGAGGAACAACCGTTAAAGAAGAAATTATCACCTTAAATGACACCGGCTTTATGGAGTTTGATTTTGCAACAACATCAGGTTCTCCAACAGGCCAGTACACCATCAATTTATTTTTAGTGAAAGATAATCATCCACAGAATTTATTAGGCTCAACAACCGTTCGTGTTTCTGAGTTTTTACCCGATAGAATGCGCATTACCACCAATTTAATACCCCAACCAGCTGCGGGCTGGAGCCATCCTCAAGAGTTAAAGGGCAAAGTAAACTTATGGAATCTTTATGGAGCCCCTGCAACCAATAGAATAGTTAATGCTAAAATTTTATTAGTACCTCAAAAAGTACAGTTCTCTAAATATCCTGACTATATTTTTGCTGATCCATTAGCAGATCCGAAAAAACTTGCAAAAGTATTTACTGAAAGTTTAACTGACCTTAAAACAAACGACAAAGGTGAAGCAGAATTTGATTTAAATTTAGACCGCTTTGAAAAAGCAACTTATCAATTAACGTTCTTCGCTGAAGGTTTTGAAGCCGATGGTGGTCGCAGTGTTACAAGCCAGTCTCAAACACTGATAAGCCCGTTGCCTTATTTTGTTGGCTATAAACCAGATGGAGATCTATCGTTCATCAAACAAAATGACACCCGGGTAATTAATTACCTGGCGATTAATCCAGAATTAGCCACAGCTGAAGTCAAAGACTTACAAATTCAATTAGTATCTTTACACCCAGTGACTACCCTGGTGAAAAAAGCAGATGGAACGTATCAATATCAATCGATTATCCAGTCAACAGTATTAAACACAGCACCTTTTAGTATCAACAAACAAGGTAGCAATTATGTGCTACCAACGCAACAAATTGGTGATTTTTCCTTGGTGATTCTAGCCAAAGACAATACAGTACTAAGCCAATTAAAATTTAGCGTTGTTGGTATGAGTCAAGCACAACTTACAAAAAATGCTGAATTATCGATTAAATTAAACAAAAAAGAATATCAAGCCAATGAAGATATTGAAATTCAAGTTACATCACCTTATACCGGTTCAGGCTTGATCACCATTGAACGTGACAAAGTATATGCCACGCAGTGGTTTAAAACCGACAATACAAACTCTGTACAAACTGTTCACATTCCTGCAGATTTTAAAGGCAATGGTTATGTGAATGTGGCATTTATCCGAGACTGGAATTCCCCTGAAGTTTTTGTCAACCCGCTAAGCTACAGCATTGCTCCCTTTACAGTAAATCACGAGCAACAAAACATTAAAATTGATCTGCAAACACCAGCAATCTCACGCCCAGGTGAATCATTAACTATTGACTACCGCAGTGATAAGCCAGGAAAGATCCTTATCTTTGCGGTAGATGCAGGTATTTTACAAGTTGCTAAATATATTACCCCCGATCCATTATCCTTCTTTTTCCAAAAGCGCGCTCTAGAAGTGATCACTCAACAAACAGTAGATCAAATCATGCCGCAATTTATCCTCGACCGTGAACGCTTCGCAGTTGGTGGTGATAATGGTGAAGAAAATATGGCAACCCGTTTAAACCCCTTTAAACGCAAAACTGACTTACCAGTAGCCTTTTGGTCAGGAATTCAAGATACCGACACTACAACTAGACAGTTGATGTATCATGTACCGGATTATTTTAATGGCAATCTTAAAATCATGGCTGTGGCCGTAGCAGCTAATGCAGTTGGCTCTCAAGAAACTGCTACAGAAATTCGCGGCGACTTCATCATTAGTCCTAACGTTCCCACCTTTGTTGCTCCTGGTGATGAGTTTGAAATTTCTGCCTCGGTTGCTAATAACGTCAAAGATTCTGGTGAACATGCCCAAATCAATGTAGAGCTCTCCACTACACCTGAAATAAGCATTATAGAACCCTCAACACAAACCATAGAAATAGCGGAAGGAAAAGAACAAACGGTACAATTTAAATTAAAAGCCAAAGACATTTTAGGTTCAGCAACTTTAGAACTTAAAGCAAGTGCTGGTGATAAAACCAGCACCATGAGCACAACACTTAGTGTTCGACCTTCTTCACCATTGATGACCCTCATCAACAGTGGTAAATCACAAGTGGCACAAAAAACACTGGAGCTAATGCAAACATTCTACCCAGAATACCGCAATGCCACCGCAACTCTATCATCCAGCCCACTGATTCTAGTTTTTGGTTTACAACGCTATCTGGATAACTATCCTTATGGTTGTACCGAGCAGCTCATCAGTAAAGTAATGCCTTTACTGGCAATGCATAACCATACTGAATTTGCTGATGAAACAAAAGATATAAACAAAAAAATCAATGCCACCATCCAAATGTTAAACCAACGTCAAATGTCGAATGGAAGCTTTAGTTATTGGCCAGGATTGGGCAGCAACCAAAGCAATGATTTTGCAACGGTTTATGCAATGCACTTCTTAACTGAAATGAAAACACAAGGCTTAACCATACCTTTAGATATGTTTTATAAAGGAATTGAGTATTTAAAATCATTGGCAAGTCAAAATGTTAGCAGTCTTGATGCCGCAAGAATTCAAGCTTATGCTATTTACATACTGACTCGTAATGAAATTGTGACCACCAATTACCTTACCAACCTGCAATTATATTTAGAACAGAACTATGCAAAAAGCTGGAGAAATGACATCAGCGCAGTTTATCTGGCTGCTTCTTATCAGTTATTACAAAGTACTCAAGAAGCTAATAAACTAATTGGCCAATATACTCCTCAAACGAATCAATCGTCGAATACTGATTTTTATGATAGCACTATTGCGGATGCCCAATACCTCTATATTGTGGCTAAACACTTTCCTAATTTACTGCCACAAATTAGTGATGCTGTACTTATGCGTTTGATTAAAGTCATTAATGAGAATGATATGAATACGATTCTCTCAGGCTACATCAGCCTCGCCTTAGGTGCTTATCCGAGCGCAACAACACCTAATACCGATAATTTATCAATAACTAAAATTATGGCGAATAATCAACAAATTCCGGTTCCAGTTAATGATACACATTATCAAAAAGTAAGTTTGGATACCGAAACCAAACAAGTACGATTTGATAATCCAGGCAAGATAAGCTTTTTTTACTTGCTTAGTCAATCAGGATTTGATAAATCGACGCCTAAAGAAGCCGTGAAACATGGATTGGAGGTTTTTAGAGAATATCGTGATGTTAATAATCAAGTAGTGAATACAGTAACTTTAGGCAGTGAGCTTGAAGTACATCTCCAAATCCGCGCATTGGATGTTGATTATTTATCCCACATTGCCATAGAAGATTTGCTACCTGGTGGTTTTGAAGTAGTTACAAATTCAGTAAAAAATAATGCAGATATGGATTATGCTGATGTTCGTGAAGACCGAGTGAACTTCTTTGGCGGCGTTACCAGTACGACTAAAGAAATTGTTTATAAGATTAAGGCTGTTAACGTGGGAACTTATACAGTACCACCAGCATATGCTGAAGCAATGTATGATCCCTTGATCTTTGCTCACGGTGTAGCATCAACAATTGCAGTAACAAAAAACCAGGGCAAGCAAAACTATACACTATAGGTGAAAATCAGGCTTGGGGAGCAGCGGAGCAAAAACAGCAAGACCGATTCTTGAAGACATCTCAAAAAATATCTTTTCGGGGATTAGCTATTTCTGTACAGAATAATTGCTCCAGGTCCAACGCGTATGATCCTCTAACAATGGTTTAAGCGGTTTAAGCAATTCGGCATCGATTGAGAAAAATCTATTTTGTGAGACCCCTACTTGCATATTATTCAATGAATTTTTCTCTTCTAGCAGCAAAACTGATGGTTATTTAATATCCAGCCTTTTTGTTTCAACAATTTAGGTAAGCTGTTTGGATATTCACCAATTACATGGCGAGCCCCTGAGGCATAAAATCCACAGCGATTTTCTTTAGTTAAAAGTGTCATTTGAAGATCGTTATGTATTGTTTCAGCCATAACTGCATCCCTTTCTTGTAATTCTTTTATACTCAATTCATCTTTGTATTTTTTGAGAGAAAACTCTAATTTTTGGGTACCTTGTGGTATAGATTAGTCCACACTTGGAATAAACTGCTAAACATACTAAAGGTCTTAGGATTTCCAAAAATGTGGAAAACAATATCGATGTTCTAACTCGCTGAATATGTGTGGGGGCACTGATCTATCGGGAGCCGGATGCGGTAGCTCTGCAAGTCTGGTTCTGAGGAAGGTTTGGTCAGAGTGATCTGGCCATTCTACTCACCCAAACCCCTTATAGCTAAACATGTCTGCCAAAATCCATAGATTGATGCAACACGCGAATAACTGCGATACCATAACTTGTGATTTTAAAGAAAATAACATGTGAACCGATATTAAATGCCCTCAAATCCTCGCGAACATAATCACATTTTCTGGAAATCAATAGTCTTCTGTTCTTTTAATGCCGAATTCACGCACACTGTACAAATAGATGGACTCAAGATCCTCTACAGCCTTGGAATAAAGACGATACTTTTTATTTAGCATGAGATATTTTATTCATTCGCTCAAGAAATTCATGCGCATCCCATCTTAGAGGATCTCCACTCGCCTTCCCTTCATCGATAAGATGACGTAACTGTTCAAGTTTTGACTCGGCTTGTCTTTCACGAAGCAACCGAAGTGATTCTCTTAAGACTTCACTATTACTTCGATAATCTCCTGAATCGACAAGTGACTCCACATAGTTGCGAAGTTCATTGCCTAAATCAACGGTCATTGTGCGAGCCATAACTACCCCTGCAAGTGTAAGAAATATTCTTACATTAAGTATATAAGACATTTACTTACATTCCAAATTATTTATTAACTCTCACTAGAGTACACCCTTGAGATAATTTCTACTTTCTTTAAAGACACCCTTTTTTACTATCAATAGAATTTAGTTATTGCTTTTGAGAAGTTTAGAGTAACGTAAATAGGGTCTTTGCCTAGGTTCTGTGAACACAGCAAGAACTGCCCGTAGTCGTTTGTTTCTCTTGAGCAAAAAGCGGCTTGACCCTGAGGTATCCCGTCAAATTTTTTAAAAAAAGAGATATAAAACAGACGAGTTATAAATTAGAAAGACTAGACATGCATGTC
>NZ_JASGFU010000002.1:0-99596 GCF_047605385.1 Legionella sp.
AGGATGTGGGTATTCTTGGTTTTTTGATGCTGATGGTGATGGTTTTGGGGATTAAAGAACGCCCACAAAAATCAGTGAGAAAAACTGGTAAAGCAATAGGTGTGCTTTCTGCTGCAAAAAAGGCTTATTTAAATAAGCAATACCTTCGAGCCGCTGTTTATGCCAGTTTAATGAATATGGCGATTGCTATTTTTGGTGCAATGATGGGGACCTTGTATTTGGAGCAACGCCTGGAGATTACCTCAGCACAAGGTGCTATGGTCAATAGCATGTTGTTTTTAGGGGCAATTATTGGTTCTCCTTTCGTTGGCTGGATTTCTGATAAAATGGGGGTTCGCATTCTTCCTATGAAAATAGGAGTTTTAGCATCATTATTCACTTTATTAGCTATTCTTTATGTGCCCGTTTCTTTAAGTTGGATGGCGGTATTGTTTTTTTTATTGGGCTTATTTACTTCGACACAAGTGATTAGCTATGCCTTAGTAGCTGAAAGCAGTTCACCGATGATGACGGCAACTGCAGTAAGTGTGATTTCAATTTTGATCCAGGGTGGATACATTGTGTATCAAAATTTATTCAGCTATTTACTGACTAGGCATGGTGGTGAGCAGCTAATAAACGGAACACCGATTTATCTCTTAGATGCATACCAACATGCTGCAATTATTTTACCTTTGGGTTTATTAATTGCATTGCTTATGCTATTAGGTTTAAAAGAAACACATTGCCAACAAGTTGAGGAATAAGCATCATGGGCGGGCGAGTTTGTATTTTACTCATGGATTCTTTTGGCATTGGAGCCAGTCTTGATGCGTCACATTATGGCGATGCTGGTGCCAATACTTTTGTGCATATTCATGAGGCTTGCGTTCGCGGGGAAGGTGATAAAGAAGGCGTTCGACAAGGCCCTCTTACTTTACCTAATCTTGCCAAAGCAGGTCTTTATCATGCTGCACTCGCCAGTTCTGGATTACGTTTTGTTGAATTATCTACGTTTGCTGATCCTGTAGGTTATTATGGTTATGCAGTAGAACAAAGTTTAGGGAAAGATACACCAAGTGGGCACTGGGAAATTGCTGGTGTCCCTGTAACGTTTGAGTGGGGCTATTTTCCCGAGCAGCAATTATGTTTTCCGAAAAAACTAATAGATGTCTTTATTAAGCGCACTGGGGTCCCAGGCGTTTTAGGAGAGAAGCATGCTTCAGGAACGGTGATTCTTGACGAATTGGGTGAAGAGCATATGCGTAGTGGTAAACCTATAATTTATACTTCGGCAGACAGTGTTTTTCAAATTGCTGCTCACGAGGAAACTTTTGGTTTAGAGCGCTTGTATGAAATTTGTGAGATAGCACGGGAGCTTGTTGATGAATATCAAATTGGCCGTGTTATTGCTCGTCCATTTCTAGGTAAGCCTGGTTCGTTTAAGCGTACTGGTAATCGTAAAGATTATGCCACTTTACCGCCAGAAAAAACTTTGCTCGATTATTTAAAAGAAAGAGGACGCGAAGTAATCGCTATAGGCAAAATTGCTGATATTTATGCGCATCAAGGCATTACTCAAACAATCAAAGCTGATGGTAATATGGCTTTATTTGATGCAACGCTTAAGGCAATGAAAACTGCTCCCGAAGGCAGTTTAGTGTTTACTAATTTTGTCGATTTTGATTCTTCTTATGGTCATCGTCGTGATGTGATTGGTTATGCGCATGCACTTGAACAGTTTGATGCCCGTCTTCCTGAATTAGATGCCTTGTTGCAGCCTAATGATCTGGTTGTGATTGTTGCTGATCATGGTTGTGACCCAACGTTTCCCGGTTCTGATCATACTCGCGAGCATATCCCTGTTTTAGTGTATGGTCCAAGTGTACAAGGGCAATTTATTGGACGTCGTGATACCTTTGCTGACGTTGGTCAAAGTATTGCCAAGCATTTAGAGTTGGCTAATTTATCCTATGGTTTGTCTTTTTTAATTTAAACCCATTGTTTTTTTATTTTTCATCCCCATGTAGGTTTCAAGTATTTTTGCGTATGAGAAATACGTTCTTTTCCTTGAAAGCAGGGTCTCATTTGAGCACCAACTGCCATTAAGTTAAGGAATATGGCAGTAATTGGAAGGGTTTTCTGATGCGTGTAATTAATTTTTAGCCTAAGTAGAGGACTTCATTTTGGAACAATTTCGTGGGACAACCATTCTTTCTGTAAGACGTGGGAATCAGGTCGTTATCGGCGGTGATGGCCAGGTTACTTTAGGCAACACTGTAATGAAGGGAAATGCTCGTAAGGTACGACGACTCTATAAAGATCAAGTAATTGCTGGTTTTGCGGGAGGAACTGCCGATGCATTCACTCTTTTTGAGCGTTTTGAGAGTAAACTTGAAATGCATCAAGGCCATTTGGTACGTGCTGCCGTAGAATTGGCTAAGGATTGGCGTACTGATCGCATGTTGCGTCGCTTAGAAGCAGTGTTAGCTGTTGCTGATAGTAAATCATCACTCATTATTACCGGTAATGGGGATGTTATTGAACCCGAAGAAAGCTTAATTGCTATTGGTTCTGGTGGGCCATTTGCGCAGGCGGCTGCGCGTGCATTACTACAAAACACCGATTTGTCCGCTATTGAAATAGTTCGTAAGGCACTGACTATTGCAGGTGAGATTTGTATTTACACTAACAACAATTTAACTGTAGAAGAATTAAATAATGACAGCAAATAACAGTATGGTAATGACTCCTCGTGAGATTGTTCAAGAGTTAGATAAACATATTATTGGTCAAGATGATGCGAAAAGAGCCGTAGCGATTGCATTACGTAACCGTTGGCGTCGTATGAAAATTCAAGATCCCGTATTGCGTAATGAAATTATGCCTAAAAACATTTTAATGATTGGCCCAACTGGAGTAGGGAAAACGGAAATTGCCCGTCGTTTGGCTAAATTAGCGCATGCTCCTTTCATTAAGGTAGAAGCTACTAAATTCACTGAAGTGGGTTATGTTGGTCGCGATGTGGATTCCATTTTACGTGATCTTGCAGACATTGCGATTAAGCAAGAACGTGAATTTGCAATGAAAAAAGTAGAGCATTTGGCCGAAGAGGCTGCTGAAGAGCGCATTTTAGATGTATTACTTCCTCCAGTACGAGGCAGTTTAACTACCAGTGAAAAAGACAGTACTGCCAGACAAGTATTTCGTAAGCAATTACGTGAAGGCTTGCTTGATGAGAATGAAATTGAAATTGAAATTGCAGCAACACCTGTTGGTATTGAAATTATGGCACCTCCTGGAATGGAAGAAATGACCAATCAATTACAGTCTATGTTTCAACAAGTGGGAACGCATAAGACAAAAACACGTAAAATGATTATTGCTAAAGCAATAAAAATTTTACGTGAAGAAGAAGCAGGTAAATTAATTAATGAAGATGATATTAAAGTTCGTGCCATTGAAAGCGTCGAGCAAAATGGAATAGTCTTCATTGATGAATTGGATAAAGTGGCAAAACGCTCTGAAAGTGGTGGTGATGTTTCGCGTGAAGGTGTGCAACGTGATCTGTTGCCTTTAGTCGAAGGAACGACAGTATCTACTAAATATGGCATGATTAAATCAGATCATGTTTTGTTTATTGCATCAGGTGCTTTCCATGTGGCAAAACCTTCGGACTTGATTGCTGAATTACAGGGCCGTTTGCCAATTCGTGTTGAATTATCTGCTTTGTCTGTAGATGATTTCGTACGTATTTTAACTGAGCCTACGGCGTCATTAACCTTACAATACACGGCCTTAATGGCTACTGAAGGACTCAGTTTACAATTTGAAGAAAGCGGTATTAAACGCATTGCTGAAGTGGCTTGGCAGGTAAATGAGCGCATGGAAAATATTGGTGCTCGTCGTTTGTATACGGTAATGGAGCGTTTGCTTGAAGTAGTTTCTTTTGAGGCGACTGATAAATCAGGGGAAGCAGTTGTTATTGACAAGGCTTATGTTGAGAAAAACTTGGGTCAATTAATTGCTGACGAAGATTTGGCACGTTATATTCTGTAATTTATATTTAGGCAAATTTTCATTTATACTACGCGCATCAATATTTTGGGAGTTCATTGATGTCTAATCCTTATGTTTTAGTATTATATTACTCAAGAACGGGCTCTGTAGCCCAGTTAGCACAGTATATTGCTCGAGGAGTAGAGCGAGTCACAGGAATTGAGTCGCGTTTACGCACAGTTCCTCCAGTGTCCGCAACTTGCGAGGCTGTAGATAAAGCAGTTCCTGATAGTGGCGCGCCCTATGTTACTTTAGATGATTTGCGTTTCTGTAATGGTTTAGCCTTAGGAAGCCCAACGCGTTTTGGTAATATGGCAGCTTCTTTGAAGTACTTTCTTGATGGCACTTCCTCTTTATGGTTGGCTGGAGATCTGATTAATAAGCCTGCTTGTGTCTTTTCTTCATCAGTCAGCATGCATGGTGGTCAAGAAAGTACTTTACTTAGCATGATGCTTCCTTTATTACATCATGGAATGATTTTATTAGGTATACCTTATTCAGAGCCCTCATTAAATAATACCGTTACTGGTGGTACTCCTTATGGAGTGACTCATGTTTCTGGAGTAAAGAATGAGCATGCCTTAAGTGAAGATGAAATTACTTTGGCGAAAAATTTGGGTGAACGTTTGGCGCAAGCCGCTCTTAAACTGAGCAAGTAAGATGAAAGTAATTAGTTTTAATGCAAATGGGATTCGTGCCGCAGCACGTAATGGATTTTATGAATGGCTAGCTAAACAGAATGCTGATTTTGTTTGCATTCAAGAAACTAAAGCTCAAGCAGAGCAACTGTTCCCGGAAGAGTTATATTATCCTCGTGATTATTTTTGTGAGTATTATTCTGCGCAAAAGAAAGGCTATAGTGGTGTGGCCATTTATGCACGTCATAAGCCCTTACGAGTTATAAAAGGGATTGGTTATGATTATTGCGATAATGAAGGCCGTTATATTCAATTTGATTACCCTAAATTCAGTATCATATCGCTTTATTTACCTTCAGGTACTAGTGGTGATGTGCGGCAGGAGGTGAAGTATGCTTTTCTTGAGCGATTTGCTAACCATTTATTGCAATTAAAAAATGAGGGACGCGAATTAATTCTTTGTGGGGATTACAATATTGCTCATAAAAAAATTGATTTAAAAAATTGGCGTGGTAATCAGAGAAACTCTGGATTTTTGCCTGAAGAGCGAGCGTGGATGGATCAATTATTCGGCCCCATGGGTTTTATTGATGCATTTAGAGTGCATAATCAGCAAGAAGAACAATACACTTGGTGGTCTTACCGTAGTCGTGCTTGGGAAAAAAATGTAGGGTGGAGGATCGATTATCAAGTGATTACTCCTGGTTTGAGTGCATATGTAATAGACAGTCAAATTTTTCGCGAATTGCGTTTTTCTGATCATGCGGCATTCTCTATTGATTACAAAGGACAATGGTGTGATTAAACTAGCCAGCTGGAATGTAAATTCATTAAAGATACGTTTAGAACAGGTGTTGCAATGGTTTGATACCTCAAAAACAGATATTTTAGCGTTGCAAGAAACTAAATTATCAAATGAGAATTTTCCCGAAAAAGCGTTTATAGATAAAGGGTTGCACATTGCTTTTTCTGGTCAAAAAACATACAATGGTGTGGCTGTAATTAGCCGTTATCCAATAACTGATGTGAGTGTGACTGCTCCTAATTTAGATGATCCGCAGCGACGTATTTTGGCTGTGACCACTGCTGGAATTCGATTGATTAATTTGTATGTTCCTAACGGTTCAGAACTTATTTCAGATAAATATCAGTATAAATTAGATTGGTTACAAAAAATTACTGTATTTATTCAACAGCAATTGGAAACTCATTCAAAACTTGCTGTTGTTGGTGATTTTAATATTGCTCCTGACGATCGCGATGTCCACTCTCCTAAAGAGTGGGTAGGGCATGTTTTAGTAAGCCCAGCAGAAAGAGAAGCCTTTGCAAAGATACTTCAACTTGGATTGCACGATAGTTTTAGAAACTTTATACAAGAAGAGACTATCTATAGTTGGTGGGATTATCGGGTTGCCGCTTTCCGTCGCAATAGAGGCTTGCGTATTGATCATGTCTTATTAAGCCAACAATTGCAGGATTTATGTACCAAATCAAGCATCGATATTGAGCCCCGCAAAGTAGAACGACCCTCAGATCATGCGCCTGTTTGGGTAGAGCTAGAGTTATAAGATAACACCATTCCTAACTCTGGGGTTTTAAAAATTAAATAGCTCGCGATAGAGATCATTTAAAAGTTTGATGAGGAAAAACGCCATGTCCTTTCAGCATCTTTTGGAGTGTGTCAAGAAAATTTTTCATGCGTAGGCCCTGCTCATCAACCGAGAAAAAATTGCTTTACAGAAATTTTTCTGCTATTGTTTCGTGTGATTTGTATAGAATATGGTGCTTGGCAATAAGGTCCAGGTGGCGATATTCACTTGAACTATAAGAGAGTCGTATTATGAAGGCAGCAATACATCCAAATTATGAAGTAGTAAAAGTTACTTGCAGCTGTGGCGAAACGTTTGAAACTCGCTCAACATTATGCAAAGCCTTGAATATTGAAGTATGTTCACAATGCCATCCTTTCTACACTGGAAAGCAAAAATTGGTTGATACAGGTGGTCGTGTACAGAAATTCCGTGATCGCTACAGTCAACGTACGGCTAAAGACACATCAAAAGAATGATGGCAAAAGGCGCGCATTAGAGCGCGCTTTTATTGACATATTGAAAAATTATTATCAACATGATACTTTTTTACTAAGTTGTCAGGGCCGTTGATAAGTCAATTTTCCCCTCAATTAGAAATTTTCCTCAACTTCCTCTCCGGAAATTAGAAGTTAATCCTTAGATGCTGTTCTAATGGAAGCTTCAGATGAGTTGTGGATGATCGATAATTGATGAAAATTTGAATAGGCCCTATTTGTTTTAGTTTTTTATAGAGAGTAAGCACTTTGGATAATGAAGTTTTAAAACAATCAGCATTGGATTACCATGAATATCCTGTTCCAGGAAAGCTTAGTGTGCAACTTACAAAACCTACAGACTCTCAGAAAGACTTATCCATGGCCTATACACCAGGTGTTGCTGCACCAGTTGAGGCTATTGCTAATAACCCCCAAGATGCTTATCGTTATACTAATAAAGGTAATTTGGTTGCAGTAATGACTAATGGAACAGCAGTTCTTGGCTTAGGTGATAAGGGCGCTTTAGCCAGTAAACCGGTAATGGAAGGTAAAGCGGTTTTGTTTAAACGTTTTGCCGACATTGATGTTTTTGATATTGAAATTGATGCTACTGATCCTCAAGCATTTATTAGCACTGCAAAAAATATAGCCCCTACGTTTGGGGGTATTAACTTGGAAGATATTAAAGCACCTGAATGCTTTGAAATTGAACAAGCCTTAATTGAACAATTAAACATCCCTGTATTTCATGATGATCAGCATGGTACTGCTATTGTTGTTGCTGCTGGTTTATTAAATGCACTAGATTTACAGAAAAAAACATTGTCTGATGCAAAAATCGTTTGCATTGGTGCTGGTGCTGCAGGAATTGCTTCAATGCGATTATTGGTTGCATTAGGTGCTAATAAAGAAAACATGCTATTGTTGGATTCGAATGGTGTAATCCATTCTGGTCGTACGGATCTAAATGCGTTTAAATTTGCATTTGCTCGTACAACAGAATGTCGTACTTTGGCTGATGCTTTAGTTGACGCTGATGTATTCATTGGTGTTGCAAAACCTGATTTATTAGATGCTGATTTGTTAAATCTTATGGCACCTAATCCAGTTATTTTTGCATTATCAAATCCTGATCCTGAAATCAGACCTGAGATGGCTCATCAAGTACGTGATGACATTATAATTGCTACCGGACGCAGCGATTATCCAAATCAGGTGAATAATGTATTATGTTTTCCATACATTTTTCGTGGTGCCTTAGATGTTCGCGCATCATGTATTAATCAATCCATGCAAATTGCAGCAGTTGAAGCAATTCGTCAATTGGTGCACGAGCCAGTTCCTCAGGTAGTAAAGGATAATTACCCAGGTGTTACAGATTGGGAGTTTGGTCCTAATTATATTATTCCAAAACCCATTGATCCTCGCTTAAAAGAGAGGGTTCCTGCTGCTGTAGCGAAAGCTGCAATAGTAAGTGGTGTGGAGTCAGATTAATCATTTTTAAGATAAAGGTAACTTCTTAAGTTGTTATCCTGTACGCATCTTTTTGAAGATGTATCAGAATGATAACGAGGGAGTTGTAATAAAGAAAAGTCGCGGATTGCCTTTATGAAGGAAATGTGCGTGCTTTGCTTAACCCAATAGTTAAGGAGATGACTTTGCTTTCTGAAAATCGTAAAAATTACGCAATAGTTGGATGGCTTATTTGCGCATTAGGAGCCATTTTTTATAGTTATGAATACTTACTGCGAATTGCGCCAAGTGCAATGGAATCCTCTTTGCGAGAGCATTTTAACTTGTCTGCTACAGGTTTTGGCCATATTTCATCTATTTATTATTATGCTTATGTGCCAATGCAGTTGCCGGTAGGTCTATTGTTAGATCGCTATGGTCCACGACGTTTACTTACTTTAGCTTGTCTTATTTGTGTTGGTGGTACCTTTCTATTTACCGGTACAACCAGTTTCTGGATTGCTGCTTCAGGTCGCTTCTTAGTTGGTTTAGGGTCTGCTTTTGCATTCGTTGGTGTATTAAAGCTAGCAACAATCTGGTTGCCTGAAAATAGATTGGCGATGGTTTCTGGAATGACCGCTGCTTTAGGTACTATTGGTGCGATGTTAGGTGATAACTTCCTGGAAATTTTCGTTGAAAAATTAGGTTGGGTAAAAACGCTAAATGTTACGGCGGCTTTCGGTATCATTTTAATGTTTATTCTTTGGGCGGGTGTACAAGACAAGAAAGGTCGTCATCGTCAAAGCGGTACTGTGTCTAATTTTAAGGAAAGCTTTGCTGATCTAGGCATTATTGCTCGTAACAAACAAATTTGGATTAATGGACTGTACGGCTGCTTGGTGTACTTACCAACGACTGTATTTGCTGAATTGTGGGGAATTCCTTATTTAAGACATGCCCATGGTCTTTCAACACATGCAGCCGGTTTAGCCAATTCATTGCTCTTTTTAGGATTTACTTTAGGTGCCCCATTGATGGGTTATATTTCAGATCGTTTAGAGCGCAGAAAGTTTCCTATGCTTATGGGAGCGACTGGCGCTGGAATCGTGATGCTGATTATTTTATATGTTCCTGGCTTAAGCGAAACCAATATTCAGGCTTTGATGTTTGTTTTAGGCCTGCTTTATAGTGCTCAAGCGATTGTTTTTGCTGTGGGTCGTGAATTAAGTCCAGGTGAAGCAGCAGGCACTGCAATGGCAATTACTAATATGATTGTGATGCTTGGTGCAATGGTATTACAGCCATTGGTTGGCAACTTATTAGACTTTAGTTTGGCCGCTCGTGTAGCTGGCTCTGCAGTGACAGAAACAATTGTGGATAATGTTCATAAGTTATATACGGTGGGAGACTATCAGTTTGCTTTAGCTTTTATACCAATTGGTATCTTTATAGCTGCAATATTGACGTTCTTCTTAAGAGAAACATACGCATTAGTAGATAAATAAAATGATGACAACTGTACCTAAAAAACAATTAATAATAGGAGGATTTATCTGCTTCATAGGGGCAGTATTCTACTGTTATGAGTTTATATTGCGCATCATCCCGGGGGTGTTGCAAACGGAATTGAGTACTGCTTTGGGCCATATTTCTGCAACGACCTTTGGTCAAATATCGGCACTTTATTATTTCGCATACTCACCAATGCAAATGCCGGTCGGAATGCTGATGGATCGTTTTGGTCCTAGAAGGCTTCTGACTTTTGCTTGCGTTTGTTGTACTGTAGGTTCATGGATGTTTACGCTGACTTCATCCATGTTTCTAGTTGGCGCTGGCCGTTTTCTGGTTGGATTTGGTTCTTCCTTTGCGTTCGTAGGTGTATTGTCTTTGGCTCTACATTGGCTGTCAAGACGGTATTTCTCTTTAGTTGCCGGGTTAATGACGACGTTAGGAATGCTCGGTTTAGTCTATGGGGAAGTTAAGATTACCGAATGGTCTGAAAGTGTAGGTTGGGAGCAAGTATTAATCCTCATCGCTTGGATTGGTTGTGGTTTAAGTTTATTAATGTTTTTAGTAGTACGTGATGGCCCTACTGGACATCAATCAAATAAGCATCCATTACCAGAGTTTTTTCGCAATGTGCTGAAGGTATTGATGGCTCCGGAGGTTTGGCTTATCGGTTTTGTCGGAGCCTGCTTATATACTTCCTTATCGGTATTTGGTGAATTATGGGGGAAGACTTATCTAGAACAAGCCCATCATCTTACTAAGGTGGAAGCAGCAAAAACTGTCTCTGCGGTATTTATTGGGTGGGCTGTTGGTGCTCCAATTGCTGGTTATTTATCCGATCATTTTGGCAGAAGAGTATTACCTTTAGTGATTGGGGCAATCTTTTCACTGATTTGTATTAGCTTGGTTTTGTATTGTCCTGGCTTATCGTATACAACCTTGAATGTTTTACTGTTCTTGTATGGTGTATTTAGTGCCACCGAGATTATTGTATTCATTATGGCTAAAGAATGCAGTGGCGCGGAATTATCCGGTACCGTATTTGCAGCAACCAATATGATTGTGACTCTGGGAGGAGTAATTTACCAACCATTAGTTGGTAAATTACTAGATACCTTTGGGGATAGCGGGGTGATTGGAGGAGAGCATATTTACACCGTAGTAGACTATCAGGTTGCTTTGTCTGTTCTCCCTATTTCTTTGCTATTGGTTACTATTCTAGCCTTCTTTATGAAAGATCATCCCACACATTAATTCTTTCTGTTGAGCCATATTTGGCTCAACAACTCACTATCGATTAAAAATTGCAATAAGTTCCTTGGCGGGTTTTCGTAAATTACCCTGGCAATTGATGAAACGTGCTACAGGGAAACTTTTGATTTTCGCTTTACGGTAGTAGTGGCGAGTAAATGCGGTATCATGATTAGATAAGATGACTGGGATGCCTTTCGCGGCCGTTTCTTTGGCCAATTCAGTTAGTTCAATTTGATCCTCTGTAGTAAATAATTTATTGGTATAAGGTAATAAATTAGTTGTTTCTCGCAAGGGAACATAGGGAGGATCACAGTAGATTACATCCCCTCGTTCTGCGTATTCAAAGGTTTTGCGAAAATCTTGATGTAAGAATTCCGCAGTTTGGCTTTTTGCATGAAACAGTTTCATTTCATTAACTGGGAAATAAGGTTTGATGTATTGCCCAAAAGGTACGTTATAACCTCCTTTAGAGTTGTATCGACATAAACCGTTATAACCATGGCGATTTAAATAAAGGAAAAATGCTGCTCTTTGGCGGTTATAAGCAGATTGGTTAAAATCGGCACGTATTTGGTAGTACAGTTCTTTATTATTGGTTTCCGGCTTAAAGTATTTTTGGCAGAATTTAATAAATTGCTCCCCTTCTTTTTGTAAACAGGTAAATAAATTGACTAAATCCAAATTGCTTTCAGCCAGAAGATGGATGGAATAATGAGTATTCATAAAAACAGCCCCCGAACCTGCAAAAGGCTCGATTAGGCGTTTTCCAGAGGGTAAAAAGGGGATAATTTTATCTAAACAATTGTATTTACTACCAGCCCATTTAAGAAATGATCTTATTTTGGTCATAGATTTCGCCGCGATGAATCTAGGATGAAGTATTACTTATTTTGTAGCAAAAAAACAGATTTTTTTTAGTTCATGGACTCAATCTAATTCTTATTGATATTTATTGAGTCCAATTGATTTTCTATCTATTCGGCTCCCAAAAGGCAATATGCGCTCCAGTGGGATCCATAATGATTGCTAGATGTCCCATATCACCAGCTTGAGTTACTCCTTTAACTTCAGTTGCACCATGTTTTTTAGCTTGCTCGAGTGTTTTTTGCACGTTATCGACTAAAATATAAGCCATCCAATGTGGTGGGATATTGGCCTTTTGATCGTTAGGAATTTGCCAGATACCGCCACATTCTTTATTGCCTGAGCGAATGAGGGTATAAGTCATATCGTCTGATTTGATTTCTTTAAATTCCCAATCTAATAATTTACTGTAGAATTCTTTAGCTCGTTGTACGTCATTAGTTGCTAATTCATTCCAACAAAACTGACCTTTACTAGGCAGATTCATAATAAGCTCCTTTTTTATTAGTGATTCGTATTTTCTTGCATTGTTTGAATAATATTTGTGTAAATTAATTTAACGATTAATGACTGCCGCGGTCATCCTTGAAACACATGTCTGTTTTCCCAGGTCATTAAAAATAGTAATTTGCCAAACTTGGGTAGTTCTTCCTAAGTGTATTGGAGAAGTTATTGCCGTAACTACCCCTTCACTAACCGAACGTAGGTGATTTGCATTAATTTCTAAGCCTACACAATAAAATTGACTTAAATCCACTACCGTATTTGCTGCCATGCTGGCAACCGTTTCTGCAAGAGCAACATTTGCGCCACCATGAAGAATTCCTATGGGTTGTTTCGTGCGCTCAGTAACTGGCATCGTCGCTTTTAAAAAATCGTCGCCAATTTCAGTAAATTCAATGCTAAGAAATTCAACCATAGTATTTTTTCCACGTTGATTCAGTAATTCTAGTGTGAGTTCCTTAAACCATATTGCCATTTTTTATCTCCTTTCTCTTAGAAATAAGATAAACTTAATTATAAGGAAAACCAACAAGAAATTTTTATGGCTAATCAATTATGCATGCGCTGCTTTATTTCTGGCAAAGTACAAGGTGTTTGGTATCGTGCAAATACGAAGAAGCAGGCAGAACAATTAGGATTAAAGGGCTGGGCACGCAATTTAGCAGATGGGCGGGTTGAAGTATTTGCTTGTGGTGATCTGGAGCAATTAGAGATTTTATTTCAATGGTTACAGGAAGGCCCAGAATTAGCGAATGTCGAGGATTGCACGCGTGAAGATTTCCCTTGGGAAGAATATGAAAGATTTGCTATCTTTTAATTTCAGAGATCTTCCTTTAATTATGGCTACAAAAATTATGCTAATTTTCAATAAGTTAAGGTTCAACGCCTGGTTCGTAGGTTATTAATGCGAAATCAAAATCGAGTCCAAAAGATTAAGTTGTATTTTTGTTTCAATAACAATAAATCATGATTACTATTAGATCAATTCGTGTTATAATGTCTCTTTTGATTTAACTGTGTAGTGAGAAAAAATGCCAAAACAAATCAATCAAGAATTTCCGATTCAATTCCCAATGGATATGTATCATGCCTTTTCTGGTTTAGGTGAGCGGGGATTGATGACGCCCACGTATCTTTCCACATTAGTCATGTTCGCTGTATTGCAAGCTAAATACCATGTAGAAAAAAAGAAGCCATTAATAAATGATGAGCAAGGATTGTGCACAGAAGAATCCTTGTTTGAGCGAGCCAAGGCAGACCATCCATTTAATATGTTTAAAGCTAAGTATGATGAAATAACTAAAACACATACATTGGCTTCACTATCAGTAGACGGGTTAGAAATGCTTGAAGCAAGGCAAAAGCAACCAAATCCAAATCAGCAATATGAGATTTTTTGTTGTGGTAATTTACAAGATGCTATGAATTTTTATACAGCCTACGATCGTATTACGACCGAATCGAATAAAAATTATATATTCTGGAATTACCCTGGAGTAGGTTCCAGTATGGGTGAAACGCATTCTACACATAATTTATTTACAGCGGGCTATCAACAAGCCAAACGTCTCATTGATCAAGGCATTCCCGCACAAAATATCACTCTTCATGGCTATTCATTAGGTGGAGGCGTTGCAACGCATGTGGCACGGCAACTGCATGAAGAAGGTCATTTGGTAAATCTTGAAGTAGATCGATCGTTTGCATGTATTGCATCGGTTATTCCGGCAAGTATTAAGCGAAATATGATTAATAAAGAAACTTCCAAACAGTCAAGTTATGCTCCATTAATTACTTCGACGATTGCGCTAGCTCTTTCAGGTATCGCTTTGGGTACGACATTTGCGGGATTTGTAGCTTCGGTAGGCTTGGTAACAGCTAGTGCAACAGCAGCCATTGGCTATATTGGTGCGTTTTGTATTCAATCAATTGGATCCTTGCTACAAGAAACAATGACTGTTATTGGCGAAATGATAGCCTTTCCATTTAGTTTCTTTTCAAAATCAATAAGCGATGATATTAAATCCTTATTCAATAATATTGGTTATTGTTTGGCCTATCCATTTAATTTGGCCGCTTTTGCAATAAATGAAATATTTTCAGCCATGGCGTCATTTATTGATAATGCTGTTAACTTGATCAGTAGCATTGCAGGTAGCGCAATTGCTATCGGTGGTTTAGTGGCTGGTAGTTTAGCCGGGTTGATTTTAGGCGCGCTTTTTTCAATTCAACTATTATGGACTGAAAACCCACTCACGATGCCGATAACACCCGCTTTTAGCGCAGTCCTTTACTCGTTATGTTGTGAAATGGATTCTGTAGCTGAAATGTCTCGTTTGTTAAACGCAGACAATAAACCCGCAAATAGAACAAAAGAACAACCTAATATAAGTGTGACTAATGTAATCGATGATGGGGTGATAGATGTTGCTGCTTCACTCAGTATAGGGCTTGGATTGAAACCAGGAAAACCATCTGATGATAAAAATCGAGCTTTAAAAGAGAAAATAACATCTTTTTGGTATCGTAAAGGAGGTCACATCGGTCAGCTGACAGAGCTCATTGATCCACTAGTGGAGCATCACTCCTTGAATATCTACTAAATAGACATCTTGGTCTGAAAGACCATAGGAATGTTTATTCACTATAAACCAAAGAGCTTTTTGTGTTTGGTAAATATTTCTTACTGAAAAATCATTATCCCAACAAGAGTCTGGTTTTTGTTTTGCTGTAAGCTGATTATTGCCATTAAACCAAAACTCCAAATCGATTGCTTTAGGATTATCGGCACAATTTTCGGAGGGAATACTTTTAACAGTGAATTCTTTAGTACCACGCTTACCAACATCCACCCATCCAGAGGTGATTTCAGGTTGATTAGTATCTGAAATCACCATGTTGGCTTCAGAAATGGAGTCACTATTGGGATTAATTTTGTAGTTTTTTAATACTTCAATATTTTTCTCTAATAAATAATCTGCTAGTTCCGCAAGTTCTTTTTCACCCCCATCCATTTTGTAAGCACCATCTTGATAGAGAGGATCTGGCTTTCCTGCTCGTTTAATCATAAAGGTAGCAAAAGGGGAATGTGATGAAGAACCAAAATGAGTAATCATGAATGCCGCAACATTACCCTCTGGATTTGCTCCAATAACTGTATAGCGCGCGATCGACGGGGGCGCTGTATAAGCATAAGAAAAAAATGAAAAAAGAAATATTAAAGAAAAAAGACGCTTGATGTGAACCACATTGTACTCCATTATTTCCTTGTTCATGGCTTTGTAAAAATTTATAAACGAATTATATGAGATCTGCAACTGTTTATGATCATATCTTTCTAATATTTTCAAAAAATTTGATTATACTATTAAAATAATACCCTCAAAGGCCAGGAAAAAGTTATGGCTCATATGAAAGTAAAGGATATTAATATGTACTATGAAATACATGGAGAAGGAGAGCCTCTTGTGCTGATTGGTGGTTTTACTGCGGATCATTTGGTCTGGGGAGCAGTAGTTGATTATTTTAAAGAAAATTATCAGGTGATTTTATTGGATAATCGCGGTGCCGGACAGACCGACGTTCCTGATGGTCCCTACAGCATTGAACAAATGGCAGATGATGTGGCTGGGCTTTGTACGAAGTTGGGAATTCAAAAAGCTCATTTTGTGGGCAGTTCTATGGGTGGGTATATTGTTCAAACTTTGGCTGTAAAACATAAAGAGTTGGTGCACTCTGTAGTCATTAGTAATTCAGCCGCAGTACTTGGTACTCCGTTTCGGGTTTATGTTGAAGCACAACGAGAAATGCGTAGAGCTAAATTGCCTGCTGAAATAATTATTAAAGCTGCATGCAGCTGGTTTTTTTCTTATCAATTTATAGCTCAACCTGGGATGCTTGAATTGTTAATTCAAATGAGCCTAAATAATCCATATCCTTTTTCTGATAAGGGGTATGATGGGCAGTATGAGGCACTAAAAAAATTTGATTCTAGTGCTTGGTTGCAGAAAATAGATGTACCGACTTTAGTTTTGGCTGCAGAGCAGGATTTGGTTTTTCGAGAGCCTTTAGTCAAGCAATTTGCACAGCAAATTGCTCACGCAAAGTATTATTGCTTTAATGATTGTGGGCATTTACCAATGATTGAATATCCAGAAGAATTTAAACGTTTAGTGCATGAATTTATTGTGAATTAGTCTTTATTATACACAAGAGAGGGGCACAGTCCCTGTGCTCACTTAGTAAGATAAGGCGTTAATATCGTTTACAAGTAAAGCCTAATTAAAGTTCCAGTCTGGATCATTTAGATTTAATTCTGGAATCAGTGGTTGATTACAAACGATAAATTCATCTGCAAGCGGTATAAATTGATTATCTACATCAACCATATTATCATTTAAATCAATATCAGAATTATTATTCTCTAAGATACTAATAAAAGATAATATTTGAGGGATTTTCGCTTTAAATTTATTCAGATCTTTAGTGACTATATTTTTTGTTTTAGCTATATATTTCTTTATATATTCTTTATCGTCAAATAAATTTATTTGACGATAAAGGTTATTAATTAACGTATTAACCCCATTGACGTATTTTCCTATTAAACGGCTTGTACCTAAATCATTGGTGGAAAAAAAGTTTGTATGCCCAAAATTACCGTGTTTTTTTAATAAATTATAAGCCTTAACAATTTCATTGTTCCAAAAATCATTATACCTTTCTTCAAATTGTGAACCTTTAAACTTCATAGTATTTTCTCATTAATGATGAAACTTAATAAAAAATATTAACCGAAATTTATTAACAGAATATTAATAATCATTTATTCTTATTGTAATATCTTTGTGCTGGACAATTTTAGTCTACTCATTTATGCGTATTTTCAGTATAATCTGCCCATAAATATTCCTTTAAGTTCTTATTATGATTAACCCGATTTTATATTTACCTACGAAAATGCTCTACCAAAAGCCTGATTTTACGAAACATAATGAGGCCATGAAGATTTATCTTCACTCACAATTCGGCGAAGGATATTTTGATAAAAAGATGTCAGTTGAGGCAAAATGGGATCTATTAATGGGATCGTTTAAAAGACAGATTCCAGCAGAATACAAAGAATTGTTTGAATCTTTTCAAGAAAGACGCAAGCAGGTTGTAAATGGAAACCGATTTAATTTATCGCTTGAAGATGCCTTAGTGCTTTTTGAAAATTTTTATTTTTTATACACTGGAGACAATGCACAGTTTTGTATTTCCAAATCAACCCAGGCTAAATTTCTTGAGGAATTAAAAAGAGCAATGGGCCCAAATGTATGCGAACCGGGTATTGCCACAGAATTTAATACACACTTGAGAAAATACCGGTCAGACACTAATTGGATTTTAGTTGAGCTTCATGAGCAACGCAGTAACATTATTCAGCGCATCGCAGATGAATACAATGCCATACACCATGTGGGTGAGGCTCTGTCCATACATACGGTCATGCATATAATTTCACTGGCCAAAAAGAAGTCACTTGGCGTGGATAATGAAAAGGAGATCGAAGATGCATATGCCTATCTTATTCAAACTCCATCGATGACGGCATACTTTGAATCGGTATACGAAGAATATTTTACGCAGTATGAGGCTAATCTTATAAACAATCTGGCTGAACATGCCTTATTAAGCCTGCGAACGGGCCCTTTGGCTGAACTCGATCTTTCTGACTGGGACAACGAAGTGCAGGTACTAACGGAAGCAGAGACGAATAGTATTTACCCAAAACTTGGCGAATTTTTTGGTCTTTATTTTACTGAAAATGATCGGCAATCTATTGTAAAATATGAAGAAGCACTTTCCATATTTAAGAAGAGTGATGTTTTAGCTGAGTTAAAAAAACTTGTTGAAAAAAAATTAGAGAAGGAAAACTTCCTTGTTAATTTTAACACGCTAAATGAAGAAAATGCCCAACACTATAATTTACGTTTGCCTACAGGCATTAGTGTGGAAATGCTTTGCACTTTAAACGAAACACTGCAAAACGCCCAAGATAATCCCCAACAGATACGACAGATTTTAACGGATAACAGGAAGTTAGTTGATAAATATCCGTCTTTGATTGCTAACTCCGTATTAGCTAACTCTGAATTATGGCGTTATTTACCCGGAGCATTAAGGAATAATAGTGTTTTTTTTGATGCTCTCATAGGCAAAATAGACTTTGTTACTAAAGAAATGATTCAAAGTGGCAGGACTGATGAAAGTGATTCTCAGATTGAATTGTTGCTGATGGTGATTAAACCGAACTGTGATTTATTAAGGGGATATCCTTCCTCTTTCTTTTTAAATAACATGGAAATAGCGTTAAAATTAGTAGCTAAAAATGGTTTTTTTTATAAATATTTAAGCCCAGAACTTCAAGATAATAAACAGGTAATGGATTATGCATTAAAACAAAATCCAGGAGTAGCTAAGTATTTCCCAGAAAATAGACAATTACAGTTAGATAGTGATACAGCTAAATTAATCAATTTGAGGGTAGAATTTAACAAAAATTGGGAGAATAGTAGCCTGCTTGAGAAAATAGATAAATCCGAAAGTGTTTTAAGCTTGCTTGAAACAGAAGTTATGTCCTTATCAACACTGACTCAGCTTGCCCAATCTCTCTCTCCTAGTGAACTGTTATGGATAATCAAAGCACGTCAACAAAGAGGGTTACAAAATCTACCTGAATTGACTGAAGAGGGATTAAATCAATTTATTGAAGCTCTCGAACTAACAGAAAAAGGATGGGAGCCTAATTACCTGGATTTTAAACGTAGAACACCAAAAAACAATCAGCATTTAGACCACAACTTTTCCTTCAATAAAACATACAATAAAGAGCTAGCAAAGCGATGTGTTGCTTGCTCCAATCAATGGCTGACTGCATTTTTTGCATTTCAAAAACAAATCCCTGTGTATTATAAGCCATTTTCAGGATCAGAAGATGTGTTGAATCAATTAAAATTAACTGGACGTATTGCTTTTTCATTTTTAAAATCTATTGGTGAATCGCTACTTGTCCTGGGAAGGCTGGGCCTAAACTATGCTGTTACTTTGTTACCTCCTTTGATTAATTTCTATTTGGTTCCTTATATAGCATTTATAATCAACGGTATTGCTACATATACAGCAGGGCTGCCCTTGCTTTGTATGCTCCAGCTCTACGCAGGATCCGTGATTATTAATAATTCGGTAGATAATAAGTACAACTGGCTTTTCAATCTTGTGTTACTTATTACAGCACTTACCGCACCGACTGCTTTCGTGACGGAGATGTTTATACTTGAATTGGTGTATCTGGGTTGTTATTTATTTGCTGCTTTGATCGCAGCTTCGAGCGCTGTCTTCGGTACATCCTGGTCACTTGCTGAAATTAATACATTGGCTTCGACTGCATTATGTCATTGGTTGTTCCCGAGTACCTTTTTCTTTCTATCTTCTGTAAGCGCAGTGATTCATTTTGGTTTGCAATTAATTGTGGAATGGCCAAAACATTTTTTTGCACTGATTGTACCTTGGATTACTCGCAGCATAGCTAGCTGTTCTAATACGGATAGCCCGGCTATTGGCGAGGACTTATTAAAAATCAAAGTGGAAAATAGTATTTCACGTTTGTTAGAAAGTGATTCGATGAGTGCTAATCTAAAAGGTATGGTGCTAGAGTCCTTATGGCAAAAAATTCAATTGGATGTTGAACAGTCGAAAGCAACGCTAACTTTCGAAAAAGCACTCAATCGCAAATACACGTTGTCTACTGATGGCAAGACCTGTGAAAAGAGTTTTATGGAGGTTGCACAAATGCACCGATCGGATAAAGAAAGATTTAACCTCAATACGACTCAAACACGTCATTCCTTCTTTCGTATTAAATCAAAAACCTCAACGGCAAGTAATTTGCAGGAATACGCTGATAAGACGATGGATGCTGATGAAACACCGGCGATGGTTTTGTAATAGCTCAGTAATTTTTAATTAAATTAACTCCAATTTCACTCACAGTGGGTACTTTGCTGCGGCCATTTGCGCCGGTGTTAAATAACACTATTACTCCATATTGTTTTTTCGTGCTAATGCCAATAAAGCTACGAAAGTTGATGTGTCCACCAATTTTTCCGCAAATGCGGTCATTGTTAATTATTTCGCAGACCCAGGCATAGCCTTGCCCACCTTTGATAGGAAATTGATTCCCAATATTCCATTTTGCTGGTTGATTGATGGGCGAAGGAAGATATTTATTGGCTGCATGAGCTATTTGCATCCCCTGAATTAGATCTATTTGTTTGGGGTTATTGTTGGTGCGAATGCCTAAATTAGCACGAATGTATTTAATCATGTCACTTGCATTACTGCGTAGGGCACCGGCACCCGCCCAAGGAATAAATGGGAAGGGAGCGCCTTGCTGATAGTGTTGGTTATTAAGGTGGTAGCCCATGGCATATTGAGCATTTTTCCAATTATGGGTATTACAAGGCGTACCATTGACTGTTGTTTTAGTAGGGCAAGTCCCATTTTTAGCTTGCTTAGGTAAACAGGCATTAGTGCTGTTCATCTCTAAAGGATTAGTGATATTTGAGCAAATCCACCCATTAAAACTCCCTTCTAAAGCATCTGGGAAGCCTTCATAATTCATGAGTGCTTGTGCTAATAAGCCGAGGCTACTGTTTGAATAATGATTTTGCGTTGGTAAAAGTGTGGTTTGATAGATTGATCTTGGGTTAGCGCCAAGTCGTTGTTCACCAAGACAATATGGAAATGACGGATCCAAGCGATTTATTGCGCGTACATAATTTTTTTGATTTAAAATCGGATTGCCGCTGTGTATGTTGACATCAGGTGGATTAGAAAAACATACCCCACCAGAAAAGGTTACCAATTGTTCTAAGGTTACCGGAGCCTCATTAGCGGTTAACGAAAAATTGGAAGGCAGTAATGTACTTGCTAAATTGGATGGTTTTAATAATCGTTTATGTACTAGAGTGCCTAACACTGCGCCGGTAAAGGTTTTCGTGACTGAGGCTAATTCAAACATCGTATTTTCATTAGGTGCCTCGCCATTTAATCTTTGTAGCCCGCAACTGATGTAACAGGTTTGCTCACCATTGTTAATATGCCTATAAATACCTATGATACCTCCTAAAGTTTGCCCTGGGATAACGTTTTGATTTTGAGTATTAAACACATGAGGGGTAAAGTGTATTATTTTTTGGTATTGGTTTTGGCAAAAAGGTGTTTGGTAATTGGCTACTGGTAATAATGTACAGGCAGAGTCTGCATGAGATAGAGATAAGGGAAGTAAACCTAATAATGCGCAAAGAATCATTTTTTTTGCTTTTGAATCTGATTTTTGTTCCATTGGGCCCCCTTATTATTGTCATGCTGTAAACAGTATAGCAAAAGAATTAACTGCTTGTTTTTTTAGCAACATAAAGTATTTTTTTAACCTCTGCTATGAGTTTTCCTTGATCATCGGTAATCGGTACTATAAATTCGGGTTCAACTTTATCTTCTTGTTCTATTTGTTGGCGAATTCGAGTAATTTGTTCTGCTGATAAAGTAAATGTGGCATAAATAGTACCTTTAGCTGGTTTTTTGTAGTGGATGGAAGCAGATTTATCCCAAATAATATACTCTTTACCTAAGAGATTCATAAGCATGAGCATATAAAAGGGGTCGGTCATTGAATAAATCGAGCCCCCATATTGAGTTCCCACGTAGTTTTGATTCCAAAAATGCAACTTCATTTGCACTACAAGATGAGTATAATCAGGGCTAAAACTCTTTACGCTAATGCCGGCACCTAAAAATGGAGGCCAAATTCGCATTAATTTTAATAAATTTGAAAATTTCATAAAATTTTCCTAGTTAAAATAGAAGTTTAGTTTCATTTCTCTGAAGCTGCTAAAGTCAGTTAATTTTTGTGCGGTGTAGTGATATTGGAAGCTAAAAAAATTAGGTTTTTTACCTTCGTATTTTTTTGTGGATCCTTCAATAAATAATGGCATGAAATGAAGATCTTTTAAAACACATGAGTTCTTATTTTGAACATTAAGTGAATATGTACTAGAGTTAGTTTCACTAATAAAATTTTTTTATTAGTTTAGGGTGTGCCCTAATATTTGACTAAGGAGAGTTCAAATGAATGAGAATATTTTTGAAGGAAAATGGGAAGAAATGAAAGGGAAGATAAAACAATTTTGGGGTAAATTAACTGATGATGACCTCAAAAAAATTAAAGGTAACCAACAAGAGTTATATGGAGTATTGCAAAAACATTATGGTTACACTGAAGAACAAATAAAAAAAGCAATTAAAGATTTTCAGAATAAAATGCATCACTAATAGTGAGACGGCCTATTTTCCCAGGGAAGATAGGTCTTTTATATGTTTAAAAATAGCAACACAACAAAAATCTTAACTATGTTATTACTAAGAGATCATATTTTACTTACATTAAACCTAATTTAAGGTCTAAACTTTATATTTAGATGACAAAAAATTATAGGAAATAATTTGTTTGCTCCATCTAACGCATTTATTTGGTTTATTAAATTAAATCAGAATATTTTAGAGCATATTTGAAGAATTGAACTTTTTTACCTAAGCTAAAATGACTTTTTTATTAATTTCATCATGATAATCAAAGGAATGAGAATGAAAATTTTAAAAACTCAAGTTTTACGAGGTCCAAATTATTGGTCAAACTATAGAAAACATTTGATTGTGATGAAACTTGACCTTGGAATTTATGAAGAATTGCCAACTAATTTACTCGGTAATTTCAATCAACGCCTCTTGGGATATCTTCCTAGCTTATACAGTCATCGTTGTTCTGAGGGTGTTGAAGGTGGACTTAAAATCAGACTTGAGGAAGGCACGTGGTTAGGGCATGTAATCGAACATGTTGCCTTGGAATTACAATGTTTAGCAGGAATAGATTGTGGTTTTGGTAGGACTTATGGCACAAAAGAATATGGAATTTATTATGTCATATTTGCTTACAAAACTGCAAATGCTGGACTATATGCTGGAGAAGCTGCAGTAAAATTTATTACTGCCTTGGCAGAGGGTAACGATTATCCTATTCAAGAGAAGATTGCACACTTAAAAGAAATTTATAAAAAAGAAAGTCTAGGACCAAGCACTCAAGCAATTGTTGATGAGGCGATTCGCCGTAAAATACCGTATACCTGCTTACATGACAGTTCCTTAATCACTTTAGGGCATGGTTGTAACCAAAAGAAAATTTGGGCTGCTGTTACTTCTAAGACCAGCTCTATTGCTGTGGATATTGCTTCGGATAAGGAATTAACAAAACAAATTTTAAGTACACATTGCCTCCCTACTCCTAAAGGGCTTACAGTGAAAACTAAAGAAGAATTAACCAAAGCCATTGAAGAGTTGGGCTTTCCTTTAGTTATTAAGCCCTTAAATGGTAACCATGGTAAAGGTGTGACCACCAACATTACCACTAGCCAAAAAGCACTTTTTGGATTTGAGCAAGCACAAAAAATCTCCGCTAACATGATTATTGAACGCTATATCACTGGCAATGATTATCGATTTTTAGTGATTAATTATAAAGTAGTTGCCGTAGCAAAACGTACACCAGCAATGATTGTTGGTGACGGTATTTCTTCAATTGAAGAATTAATTCAACAAGCCAACCAAGATCCAAATCGTGGTGAAGCACATGAAAAGATATTAACAACAATCAAAATTGATGATTCAACCTTTTCAATTTTACGTCAAAATAATTTGAATTTAGCGAGCGTGCTTTCTTTAGGTCAGGTTTTGTATTTAAAAGAAGCAGCTAATTTAAGCTCAGGCGGCACGGCTACTGATGTTACTGATGAAGTGCATCCATTGAACTTATTCTTAGCAGAACGTGCTGCACGTTTAATTGGATTAGATATTTGTGGTATTGATGTAGTTGCTAAAGATATTCGTCAGCCTTTAGGAGAGCATCACGGAGCAATTATCGAAGTCAATGCGGGGCCTGGTTTAAGAATGCATTTAGCTCCTAATGAAGGCCAACCAAGAAATGTTGCAGAACCGTTGATGAATATGCTTTATCCTAGCGCTGCTGCAGCAAGAATACCTCTTATTGCAGTGACTGGTACCAACGGTAAAACAACCGTTGTCCGGTTAATTTCCTATATAGCGCGACATGTCGGTTATACTACGGGAGCAACTACTACGGAAGGGATATATATCAATAATAAAATGATTATTGAAGGGGACTGTAGTGGTCCTGCAAGTGCAGAGATGGTTTTGCAATCACCAGAAGTTGATTTTGCTGTATTAGAATGCGCACGTGGCGGTATTTTACGTTCAGGATTAGGCTTTGATGAATGTAATATAAGTGTGATTACCAACATTTCTGAAGATCATTTAGGCCTTGAAGACATTCATACTATTGAAGATTTAGCGGATGTAAAATCAGTAGTAGCGAGGAGCACGAACAAATCAGGTTATAGTATTTTAAATGCTGATGACAATTTAACCTACAGTATTAAAAAAGATTTGGAGTGTAATATTGCATTATTTAGTATGTTTGAAAGCCCACGGATTAGAAAACACTGTGATGGTGGTGGGTTAGCTGCTTATATTGCTGATGGACAAGTGATGATTCGTCGTGGTGATGAGCGTTATTGTCTGTGCCGTGTGAACGATGTACCCATTAGTTTTCAAGGAGCAGCAACGTGTATGATCCTCAATATGTTGTCAGCGGTATTGGCGGCAGTGATCAGCAATTTTTCCTATGACAAGATTAAAGAAGCCTTGCACCAATTTCAGCCTACTCCTGAAAATCTTCCAGGACGGATGAACCTTTTTCGTTTTCCGCAATGTGATGTAATGATTGATTATGCTCATAATGAAGGGGCTCTTTGTGAGATAAAAAATTATCTGGAAACCATTGAATGCGAGACCAAAATTGGCATTATTGGGGTTCCAGGAGATAGACGCGATGAAGATATTGAAAAATTAGGATACCATTCAGCATCAATGTTTGATGAAATTATTATTCGTCATGATAAAGATGGCAGAGGGCGTAACAATACTAATATCACTCAGCATTTATGTGCTGGAATTGCACGCTCTGGATTTAAACCGGCAGTAAAAATCATCTCAGATGAAATCAATGCAATTGAGTGTGTATTGGAGCGTTCTCATTCAGATACTTTTGTATTTTGTGCTGTTGAAGATGTGTTTGGAGTAACAAGCTTACTTAAAAAGAAAGAAAAACAATACAACAAAATAAACGAGGTTTACAATGACGCCCAAGGCTAAATTACTCATTATTGGTGGTGCTGAAGATAAAGGAGGCGATTTACCTGAATGTGTGGAGCAAGATGAAGAGTTTACACGCTATGAGATTTTACGGGAGTTATTGCCACCCTCGAATAAAAAAATAGAAATTATTACTACAGGCTCAGAAATTCAAAGCGAAATCAAAAAAGAATATCAAAAAGTATTTAATAATATGGGGTACAATAATATTGGGTTTTTACCTATTAAAAAAAGAACGGAAGCGAGACTTCCTGAGTATATAAGTCGGGCAGAAAATGCGGGAGCCATTTTTTTCACTGGCGGCGATCAATTTCGTTTATCCACTATTCTTGGTGGGACACCCATTGTTGAGATTATCAAAGAACGTTACATGAAAGACAGTGAGTTTATTGTTGCTGGGACCAGTGCTGGGGCTATGGTGATGTCTTCGGTTATGATCATGGGAGGAGGCCTTTCAGAGGCATTAAGGTACCGTAATTTGTTAACTTGTTCTGGTTTAGGTATTTTACAATCGTGCATTATCGATACTCATTTTATTAAACGCGGACGTTTTAGCCGTCTGGCGCATGCGATCATTATGAACCCCGAACAATTAGGTATTGGTCTAGGGGAAGATACTGCACTAGTTATTCGTAATGGGACAGACGCAGAATGTCATGGTTCAGGGATGGTAGTTATTATTGATGGACGCTATATCGATCAAACAAATATTACTGAGGTTGAAGAGGAGGAAGCGGTTTTTGTGGAAAATTTACGTGTTCACCTTTTGGTTAAGGGTTGCCAATTTTCAATTTCAAAACGTGTTTTAGCTAATCCCGCTATTCCTCCAAAAGCAAAAGATCATTTTTAATGGATAATGAGCATGAATAAAATAGCAATTGCAGTACATGGTGGTGCAAGTGATAACAGTCCTTTTTTACAAGCGCATCAAGAAGAATGCAAACACGGCTTAGCGGCAGCAGTTGCGAAAGGATACACCGTTTTAGAAAAAAAAGGCAGCGCTTTAGAGGCAGTGCAAGAAGCGGTGTTAAGCCTTGAGGATAATCCTCTATTTAATGCTGGAAAAGGCTCGGCATTGAATAATCGTGGTGAGGTTGAAATGGATGCATCCATTATGGATGGGGAAACCTTACAGGCTGGTGCTGTGTCTATGATACGCTCGGTTAAAAATCCTATTTTGTTAGCACGTGTGATTATGGAAAAAACCAAACATGTTTTTCTTTCTGGTTATGGGGCTTTAGAATTAGCAAAAAAGTATGGTTTGGCATTGGAGCCCGAATCTTATTTTATCATGCCTAATCAATTGGAAGAGTATAAGCGCTTGAATCAAATTGAGACTTTGGAAGATATTCAACATAAACGTATGAAAGGTACGGTAGGAGCAGTTGCTTTGGATTATGCGGGAAATTTGGCCGCAGCTACTTCAACTGGAGGGCTTAGTAATTGTCTGCCTGGGCGTATTGGTGATAGCTGTGTGATTGGTGCAGGGTGTTATGCAAACAATAATAGCTGTGCTGTCTCAGGAACAGGCGAAGGGGAGTTTCTTATTCGAGAGGTTGTTGGGCATACAATTGCGATGATGGTTGAAGCAAAAATGAATGTGCAAGATGCCTGTGATTATGTGATTCATAAACGTAATCTTTTACAAGGGGAAATGGGGGTGGTTTCTCTGAATAAACACGGTGATTTTGGGATTTCATTTAATACAGAACTTATGAAAAGAGCATGGAAAAGCTCAACTCAGGAGATGCAGGTAAAAATCTATGAGGAGTGAGGTATGAAAACCTCGTAGTAACATATAAAAATGAGTAAGCGATTTTGGTATATAGTTCTGAATTCTTCTGAAATTATTAGAAGAGTGTAAACGCTTTTTAGTGTGATCCCTCTTTAAAATGGTTAGTCTTTTGTTGCTCGCGTGCATAGGGTACTTATATTTTGCCCATAAGATATTCTAATTGTTCCTTATATTTGGGAACAGCAAATTGCTAATCGCTTAAATAAGAGGGAGATTTCTTCTTTAATGGCGACTTGCAATTTTTTTTATCATAATGAAAATATTCAAAAACACAGAGGTGAAATCCCCAAATATAAAATAGACTCAGGAACATTCCATACTGTAATCCTCACTGATAAAAATGAGCTTCTAGTATGTGGCATTAATTGGACCGGTGCGCTTGGAATTAGAGAAGAAAAAGATCATTCTTCTATCAAGCCTCAATTAAAATGCATCAACGTCTCGATATCACATATTTTGCATAAAAGCGAATATATTAAAAGAATTGCTGCAGGTAACAAGCATACAATAGTGCTGACTTCTAAGAACAGAATTCTCACTTGTGGCGAAAATGAAATGGGTCAACTGGGAATTGCTACTCAATCTAAATCAAAATTTAGAAAAGATTGTTTCTTTAAATTTACCGATGTTTTTTTACCTTTACACGAAAGGGAAGAAATTGAGCAAATTGGTGCGGGTGATTCTCATACTGTACTCCTTACTTCTAAAAATAGAGTTCTAATGAGTGGAGTCAACAACTATAACCGATTTGGGTTTGACCTAAAGGCCTCCCAAAATAAATTCATTGAGTCCCCATTACCGATTTTATATGAAGAAGAGAAGATTTTACAACTTTTTGTTGGCAAGTGTAGCACGATGTTAGTCACCTCTAATAATAGACTTTTGGTTAATGGAATGAATAATCATGGCCAGCTTGGGCTAGGGCACACCAACTTTCAATTAGAATTCACCGAATCCTCATTATCGGTTTTATTCGAAAAAGAAAAAATTCAACAAATTGCTGCGGCAAGAGACCAAACTGTGTTACTTACCTCCAAAAATAGAGTTTTAGTAAGTGGATATAATAATGATGGACGACTGGGGCTTGGAAATACTAATGATCAAACCAAGTTTAGCGAGGTTTTATTATCAGATATTTTATCTGTAGGAGAAAAGGTTGAGCAAATTGCCACAGGAGAGGATTACATCATATTACTTACTAAAAAAAGAGTTTTAATGTGTGGACGTAACGAATTTGGCCAACTTGGTTTGGGATATAAGAAGAAGCAAGTTACTTTTACGCCAAGTTCTTTGAAAACTTCATACCATGAGCCTATTAAGCAAGAGCAATTAAGTACCATAACCACGTGCTTGCTAATGTAAATTATTTGTTGGTGCAGGAAGCTAAATATGATTAGACTACTATTTAGAACCGCTATTAACTTGGCGGTTCTATTTGAAATCATGAGATGGTTTCGAAATTGAGTTGGGGTTCAATCTGAGCAGAAGGCTAACCATTAACCGCTATAATAAGCAATCCACTGGCAATCAAAGCGATTAATGCCAAGCTAAGATTTCCTCCAGGCACTAAATGACTGTCAGGAGCCACACTTACTTTTCTACCTCTCCAAGCCATAAAGGCAGGAAGTAATAATAATAAAATCACACAGCAAATACCTGCATAGCTTAAAGCATTTAAATAAATACCAGGGTAAAAAAGGACTACTGCTAAGGGTGGGAGAAAGGTTAAGATTAAGGTGTATTTTCTTTGAATGCCAGATTTTTGTAATTTTAAACCATCGGCTAAAAAGTCAAATAAGCCTAGCGATACTCCAAGAAAGGCCGTGAGCATACAAATGGAAGTAAAAAAGCCAAAAAAGCCGCTGATCCATTGATTTTGTATGGATCGGCTTAAAGCTTCAGTTAAGCCACTGGTGGCATGCTCTGAATTCATTAAAGCTATTAAACCATGCTCGCCTTCTCGCGATATAACGCTCATAATCACTCCATCCCAAACAATGTAACATGCTAGGGGGATTAAGGAGCCTAGCAGAATAACACGTCTTAAAGCATGTGTATCATCAACAAAGTAGTCTCTTAGGCTTGGGATGATGGTTGCATAGCCAAAAGAGGTGATTAGTATCATCAAAGTGCCAGTAAACGCACGTGCAGAACCACCGGCTAATTCTGTAGGGGAAGTGTGAGGGCTAATAATGACTACCAATAGTAAATAGATGCCTAATTTGCCAAACATTAAGCCACGATTGACATAGTCTACAGAACGTATGCCTTTATAAACGATAAAGCCAAATAAAAGAGTAAAGATAATCGCGGTAAGACTGTTAGGAAGATTGATATTGGCTTTATGCAATAAACTGCTGAATACATCAGTACCGCCAGAAATATAAGCTGAAAGTAAAGTATATAATAAAAATAAATAAGTGATCCATGCGATGATTTGTCCAGGTAAGCCTAAGGTGCTTTTGGCCATGGAAATCATATTACTGCCTGTTGGGAGGCGTAAATTAACTTCCAGGATGAGCAAAGCGCCTGCGGTCATCACCAACCAGCAGAAAAAAAGGAAAAAAATTGAATTAGTAAATCCTACTTCTGCTGTGGATACAGGTAAAGCAAGCATTCCACCACCTATGGAGGTTCCGACAATCAGCAGAATACCACCAAGCAGTTTTGAATTGATCATTATGATGTAACCCAAATTGTTTAATTATTGAACACAATGGTATATTGTTTTTCACACGAAGTCAATGATGACATGAGACTCTGTCTAAGGCCATAACATATAAACTTCATGCGCTAAAAGAGCAAACGAAACCAGCATCACCATGTATTGAGTTATTTTGCCACCTGGAACAGTAAAGACTGCCTGGTGATTTTTTCTGCCAAAATAACACATAAGTGCAGGAAGTAATAGTAGCAAAATAATACAAAAAATCCCTGCATAACCTAAAGCATGAATATAGGCGCCAGGGTAATAAATAACAATCAAGAGAGGGGGAGCAAAAGTTAATAGAAATAAACCAATACTGTAACCTCCTTCATCACGTAATTTTAAACCATCTGCTAAAAAGCTATACAAGCATAAAGAAACACCCAAAAAGGCAGTAAGCATGCATATGGATGTGAAAAAATTAAAAAAAGCATTAATGGTAATACTTTGTACCTGCTGTGCTAATAAATCAGCAAGAGCACTCGTAGTATGTGGGTTTTGCATCAAGCTTTCCAGGTTTTGATTACCTTCAGCAGGAATGGCACCCATAATAATGGCATCCCAAGCTAAATAACAAAATAAAGGAATCAATGAACCTATAAAAATCACTTTTTTCAGGAGCTTAATGTCATCATCAAAATAGTCACGAAGATTAGGCACAATAATGGCAAATCCAAAGGAAGTGATTAAAATCATGATGGAGGCACCAATATAACGCCAATGACCATGCTGAAAATGGCGAACATCAATATGGGGAGTAATCAGAATAACCAAAAGCACATAGATGGCTAATTTACCAAACATTAAGGCACGGTTTACATAGTCAACATAACGAATACCGCCATACACAATGAGGCCGAAAAGAAAGGTAAATAATAAACTCACTTGCCAATTGGCAAGTGTTACTCCCATTTTTAAGAGTAGGCTGTTTAAAACGTCCGCACCACCAGAAATATAAGCAGATAGCAAAGTATACAGTAGAAATAAATAACTAACCCAGGCCACAAGAATGCCGGTATTCCCTAAGGTTGCAGCTGCCATGGATATCATATGTGTGCCGCGGGGAAGATAAAGGTTGGCCTCAAGAATAAAAAAAGCGCCCAAAGTCATGAAAATCCAACAAATAAATAGAAACAAGGAGGATTGCCAAAAACCTGTTGCTGCATTGGCAACTGGCAGGGCAAGCATTCCGCCACCTATCGATGTTCCTACAATTAAAAGAATTCCACCTAAAAACCTTGAATGCATTAATACACCTTTTACACCATTATTATTTCATTGCATAGTTAATTGGTTTTGTTAGCGGAGCGACACAACATAGCTTAGGTGTTCTCCCAATAAACCATTGGATTTCTACTCGTCGATTCATTGCACTGGCATGAATCCATGCATTATCCGCAACGGTATTTTTTTCTCCATAGCCCTCAGTTTTGAGCCTTAGGGCATGAATGCCATTCGCCCACAAATAAGTCATCATGCTTTCTGCTTGAGCTTGCGATAATAGATCTTTATGATGCTCGGTGCCAACATTATCAGTAAACCCAGCAACATACACTGGTTTATCTGGGTAGAGTCGTAAGAGCGCGGCAATATTTTGTAAACTTTTATAACGTAATTCATTAAGCCTAGGACTGTTAAACATAAAGTACTTATCTGTTGGGATAATAAGCGTCATTGTATCGCCGTACTGCACGAATTGAATATCGCATTTTTGTAATGCCCTAATAAGTCCACGTTTGGGGTTAGTTCCTGTACCTAATATGGCTCCAGTTACTCCTCCAATAGCGGTACCCGCTAATGCACCAGGTACTGTTCCAGTGGTTGCTGCACCAACAGCTGTTCCCATGGTAGCACCAATGGTTGCCCCGCGTAAGACGTAATTTCTTGGCCTGAAATTGTTGTAGGGTGGGTATGCACAACTACTCAGTAAGCAAGCGATTAGGCCACAATAAATGATTTGCGTTTTTAATAAATTGAGTGGCATATTCACTCCATAGTTTAGCGATTTTACCATTATTAAACATCTGGTTAATTTTCGCAATGCAGCAGCTAAGGACTTAGGCATATTAAAGAAATTAAACCTGTCCATAAGTTTTTTTGAGAGGTTTAATTTGAGTTGGAATATAATTATTAAGTCAGTAAAAAATTAGGTCACTTGATGACTCATCTTGTTCATAAGAGTTAGGAGTGTCAATCTGCTTTTGTAGTGGAGGCGGTTTAAAAAAATCAAGTAAGTATTTTTCATTGTTATATTCGTCATCATGACGGCTTGAAGTCCTAAACTCCTTTATTGATTGAAAACATTTAGTGGCCGCTGCTAATAATAAACCACCACAGGTTATCATGACTGTAATGCCTAAAGGGGGTTGTACTAGCATCATTGGTAATGCAATAAGAAATATGGAGGCATACATTGATAAGGCAGCAGCAGCTGAGAAAATTAATTCTGCAATTTTATACAAATCATAAAGAAGAACATCAAAATATCTTGACTGAATTGTGTTTAGGATCTCAGTTTTGGCATTTTTATATATTTTATCGACGTTATAAAAAAAACTCTGTTGTTCTGCAAATACCTTACTTACATCTGCAGCGTTATAATTACTCCAGATACTTTTTAATTTAGCAAGTAGCTCAATATAATTCTTATAAGTCTTAAGTATTTTTTCTGATGTCTCATAGTGTTTTGATTTTCGCAAAGATAAATCATAATAATCTTGTATTTTTTTTATACACTCTTGTGCGTTTGGGTAGTTTGTTGCCGCAAATAAGTCGCTTAATTGAGTATGATAATTATTTAATTTATCAAACAGTGCATGTGTATTTTCAGGCATGGTGATTCTCTTTATAAAATCAATGGGGTATTTAATCTGAGCAATTCAACTTGCAATGAGGGTGGCAAGATGGCTTTATAACATAAATTTGCAAAGATACCAAGTGGATTGTTTTTTATTTGTACATTTTTATGGCTGGATTTTAGGTGTTCATTCATTAGTTTGATAGCGGCATAAATTACGGTAGTCACAATATTGACAGATGGCCGGTTGATCTGGTTGAGGAGGGCAATGACCTTGTTGAAACTCTTCTGCTAATAGGGTTAATTGCTGATGCCAGACAGTTCTGTATTCCTCCCATGCTTCTCCTTTTTTTAAGAAAGCAATCCCGGCAATGTCTTGTTTTTCTTCACTAAAACCACTACACTTAATTTTCCCTGTTTTTAGTTGCATTAATAGTAAAGCATTAATTTGCTCATCTAATAAAGCATAAAGTAATAATTGTGGTTCTTTTGGTCGCTCTTCATTCCAAGGCTTGCTTCCTGGTAGGCTGCTTTTATAATCAATAACCCATTTCTTACCAGCAACTTGATCCAAACGGTCGACACGCACTTGAAAATCAAGTCCTGCGAAATTTATAGTGTACGATTGCTCAATAGCACCAATTTGAAATGGTATTCGTTGTTTTTCCCATTCCAAACAATTTTGTGCCAGATGTTTTAGGCGGGTATGTTCTATTTCTTGTAGCACCGTTGAAAAAGACTCTGGATGTTTCTGTTGTAATGTGGATAAAACCGTATGAATGGTTTTTGCAATTAAACCATCTAGTTCTAGTCTATCCAAAGTGGATAAAGTCTGATGGTTTTTTATTTTTTGCCATAAAAGCTCCATGATTTTATGAATAATTTGCCCTCGCTCTTTGGCATTGAACCCATCGTTAGTATAAGCAGACGCTTTAGCGCGTAAGCGATGCTCAGCAAAAGCTTTAAAGGGACATTTGGCTTGATTGGCCAATAAAGTCGTACCACCTGAAATGGTTTCATCAATCTTAAGTGCAATGGAGTAATTTTCTTCCTCACAACAGAGTTCCTGGTTGCTTGATTCTACTGCGATAGGCAGTAATTTAAATGGAGGATAATTTGCAATTAATGAACAGGGTAAATTAGGATTATCGCCTTGTAATTCGGCAAAACTGAATACTATCTCATCTGAACTATACTGAAAGCGTTGTAAGATTTGCTGAGCATAGTGTAGCTCACGCGCAGGCAGGCTGTGGGGCATGCTTAACTCGCGTTGTAGTTGCGGCGGGATAAAGGCAGACAAATGTACTTTTTGTGGTAAGCATTGATCAGTTAGGCCCATAACCCATAAACGATCGAACTCGCATCCTGAAGCTTCTAATAAACCGGAAACGTGAATGAACGCTCCAGTTTTTTGGGCCTGGAATATGGTCTGGTCTGCAAGGACTTTAATAGCAGTAAGTGCTTCAGTTTTTTTGAGGCAAGGATTTAAAATATAGAATAGTCGCAATTCGTCAAACAGCAGTGCAAAACGATTAAAACACTGATAATTTTCAGAGTTTAATCCATAATCACCTGGAAAGCCTAAATCATTTAAGCGTTCTTGAAATAAGTCTATCCATTCATGCACACTGGCTTCTTTGGGATAGGCCTTAATTTTTTTTAATGAGGATGCAAGCCGCTCGGCGGCAGGTTCTAGGTCATGAATAAAAGCCTTTAGAGAAAACATTTGCTCTTCTAATAAAGTACTGTCTTGGAGATATTCCGAACGTTTGATAAATTCCTTTTGCGAACCGCTAAGATAGGGGGATTGTAACAATAAGGCTGCCTGATGATGAGTCAGTTGCGTATCCTCTAAATTGAGCCAACATAGGGCATGGGCTACTAGAGGAAATTCACTAAGAGCTTGACCTAAAGAGATGTTAAATAACGCAGTATCAAAATGTTGTGCCAGTATTCTTTGTAGCAAATGTGATTTTTGTTGTAAATCTGGGACTACAACCCCAATTTGGTGTGCTCCAGCATTAAGCTGTACCCGAATCCAGGCAATTAATTGTTGGTATTCTTGTTGGTCGTCTTTTGCAGCCAATAATTGTGGTTTGGTTGAACGCTCTGATAATTCATAACGGTACTGCTCTAATCCTAATGTGTGTAAATATTGCTGTAAACTTTTTTGCTGCGGGCTAAAATCATCAAAGCATACCCAGACTATTGGGTGAGCAAATAATTGGCTCTTTGCTTGAATGAGATAAGGAACAAGTTGGTTTTCCGTGATTAAATGTCCTTGTTTTAATTGTTGATTGATAGATTGCCACCATTGTTGAAACTGTCTTGTTTGAGGGGTGTAGAAAAAGGATGCATCCTCAGAGTCTACTTGCCATTGTTCACACCATTCCCAAGCGCTGATAATGGAGTCAAGTAAACCTTCACTGTAGGTTAGTTGTGGGTGTTTTTTTATTGTATTACGCCATAAATATTGGCTTTGGGAGGCATTTAATAAAATGGGTAAATTTATTTTGGGGTTTTGTAAAGAAAGTTCTTCATAAGCTTTAACAAGCATCACGCTATAAGGTAAGCATCTTGGTTTATTTATGGTTTTATCACCGCAATAGTTAAAATATTGCTGTATTATGGATTCACTCAGCCGATTATTGGGGGTAATAACAGTTATTCCTTCAGCCAATAAGGCAAAAAGATGAGCTTTATCATCAAGAGTTCGCATGAATATGGGACGCCTTCATTTTTATTTTCGATGCATTGCATGGGCCTTCGCTTTATTGTGTGCGGTAACAAAACGGGGAAGACGCATGCTTCGTCGTTTATCTGTGTGTAAGATATCGTATACCAGCCAACCTCGTAAATAGACAGCAGCAATTCCTGCAGCAATAGCAAGCAAAAAGCCAAAGAGTACATAGCTGTATGCTAAAATTACGACATAAGTATAAGCTAACTCCTTAAAGTTAGTAATCGAAAATAAGAGTGAGCCTTCTTCACTCATGCCAAGCACTAAACCTAAGGCAAAAAATGGTAAGGAGGCAAGCACCATCGTAAAACCTATCCAAAATGTTTTGAACTTAAATGGTTTTGGACAATAGATGATTTGTTTACTACATAAGGCTCCTGTTGCAGAGGCTACAATCATTCCGATAAGAATTGCTTGATATAAGGGAATAATCTCTTTAATACCAAGAAATGTCAGCAGCGCATCAATAAGGATTGTGCCAACGACAGAAAGTAGGCCAAAATAAATAGCACCCAATAGCCGAGGGTTAGAAAAATAGAGCGCAGGATCATGTTTTTTCATGATGAACTCCAAAATTAATTGTATACTTATATGTACAATATTAGTACAATTTTGTCTGTTTAAAATTTTTAATTTTAAGGCATGGGGGTAAATGCAGGGAATAAATAAAGCTATAACTAATTATTTAACCCGTATATACTAACTGAAAAATTACTATAGGAATCTATGGTTCTATGATACAAGCATTTGGGCGCTTTTTTTTAAAATTATTTGGGTGGAAAGTCGTTGGTGAGCTTCCCAAAGAGCAAAAATATGTTGTCGTAGTAGCTCCTCATACAAGTAATTGGGACTTTTGGGTGGGGTTATTTGCTCGTTTTTCAATAGGTGTTAAGATTAATTTCCTAGCTAAACGTCAGTTATTCTTTTTTCCTTTAGGAATTTTGCTACGTGTGTTAGGAGGCGCGCCTGTAGATCGCTCTAAAAAAAATAATAAAGTAGATAAGGTGGTTGAATTATTCAAACAACGCAATACTTTTAAATTGGCTATTACTCCTGAAGGTACTCGCGGTCCGGTAATGCGTTGGAAAGAAGGTTTTTATCATATTGCGTGTAAAGCAAAGTTACCTTTAGCGATGGTGGCACTGGATTATGGTTCAAAAGAAATACGTATTCGTGAAGTATTTTGGCCTACTGGCGATATTAATAAGGATTTCCCACAAATTCTTGATTACTATCGAAAAATCGTTGGCTGTTATCCAAAAAAAATTCCTTATTACTTGCCTCATAAGAAAGATTGAACTCTATTATGATTTCATAGGAGAGTTAATTGGCAATTGAATTTTCCCATCTATGCCGTTGGCTGAAAATAAAGCGTCATTTTTATCGGATTGTTGTGCTTGAATTTTAATACGCGAAGCGATCGGTTTCTTTTTAGGTCCACATTTGTATAAAAAAGAATAAGCTATATCCCAACTCTTGGGCATAATACAAAAGCTTTGTTGCCCTGAGCGTCTATCAATAGAGATTAATGTTGTGGTTAAAACAACAGGCAAGACATTATTTTTTTCTAAATTTATCCAGACATATTGACTTGGTTGAGTTAGTTTTTTAATACTATTCACGGCTTGTTTCAATTCCTTTCCATTGATTCCTATTTCTAATGAGCGAAAAGAAAAGTGCTGGATAGAGTAGATAGCCCACAATGACGCTGTACTGAATAAAATCACTTGTATTGTTTTATGATTGATTTTACTGATTAAGATAACAGTGGAAATTGCGGCAGCGGCAGCATAAAATGCTGTTGCCCAAAAGAGAGGATATTTATACACTAAAATATCTAATCCTCTAAAAGCATAAATCAAGGTTGCAGGTAATATGACTGCTAGAATTAATAACGGTAACTTAATAAGGGTTTTGTTTTTTGTTTTAAAAGCCATTAAAAAACAGGACGGAATAGTCAATAGTGACCAGTGCCAAAAGGAAGCAAGAAACGTCCAAACATCTGCAGTATGCACATGTACTTTGTTTTTTGTAAAATCAAAGTAGTGAGGTATCTCACCAGGCCAATTTATCCATGTGTTCATTGCAATCGGGAACATAAATAAAACGATGAGTCCTAGTGAAATGAGTACTTGATATTTTTTCTTTTTCCAAAAAATAAGAATGGCTTCTTTGATTTTTAAAAAAGAATGGGGCTTATAAAGAAAATGAGGATAGAAAGACACATTAGAGGAACTAAAAAAATAAACGAAGCATGCCCATGAATGAGCATTAAAAAACCCAGGGTTAAGATAGGTAAGCCATTCTTACTTATGCTGATACAAACCAATTAAACCTGCGATAGCTAAAATAGTTGCTGTGACATATATAAAAGGCATCCAGGGATTTATAAAGAATAAGATGCCAATGTAATATTGATAAGTATCCATCATTAAACACGTAATGGCTATGGTAAGTAAAACAGATACCATAGCTTGCATGCGAGATTGAAAAAGATCGATAAAATTATTAAAAAGCAGTGCAATAGCAAAACTATTGAGTAATATAGTGGCGAGCATTTGAGCGGCAATAGGTGACTGAATGATTCTTATCCAGTCATAAAAAAACCATTCGCAAATTGCCATCAGTTGTAAAAAAAAGGGACCTGGGTGAAAAAAACCAACACGACTGTAATTTCCATGAAGTAAAGAAAATGATTTTGCATCCAAAATAAGCAAATCATTGGCAGCAAAATCATTAATTGGAACCAGATCAGGCGTAATAAGCAGCTGAAGCTGCATTAAAATAAAAAAGAACATCATGCAAAGAAAGGATAAATAAAAATCCATTCTTAAAACTGGTGTTTTTAAATGATGATTAAGGCTATTCATTAAGATTCCTTGAATTAAATTCTAATTTTGCCGAAAATAAAGGCATGGAATATGCGAATAATTAGCATAATAAACGTCAATTTTCTGGGCATTGGGTTAATTTATGATATATCTATAACTCCCGTTAAATTAACCCAAATGATAAAACTTAGGCTTTTAAAATACTTTTTCCTGCATAGGGTAAAGAAGCGAGTTCATTAATGCGAAGTAGTTGATTGTATTTTGCAACTCTATCTGTACGGCATAAAGAGCCAGTCTTAATTTGTCCACAACCCGTTGCGACAGCAAGATCAGCAATGAAGGTATCCTCAGTCTCACCTGAGCGATGCGACATCACACAATGATAGCCGTTTTGGTAAGCTAATCTCATGGTTTGGCGAGTTTCACTTAAGGTACCAATCTGATTTACCTTAATGAGAATGGCATTGGCAATACCTTGATCAATACCTTCACGTAAAATCTTGGGATTGGTAACAAATACATCATCACCAACTAATTGGATTTTAGCACCAAGTTGCTTGGTTAATTCTTGCCAACCGTGCCAATCTTTTTCATCAAGACCATCTTCAATACTAAAAATAGGGTAACTCGAAACAAGGTCAATGTAATAATCAATAAGTTGGGATGAGGAAAATTGTTTCTCTTCAGAGGTCATATGATAGGTATTTTGTTTATATAATTCTGATGCAGCCACATCGAGTGCAAGTACTATTTCATCACCTAATTTAAAACCTGCAGTAGTAATTGATTCACACAATAGGTCCAAGGCTTGGCGATTGGATTTAATATTTGGTGCAAAACCACCTTCATCACCGACAGCGGTATTTAATCCTTGTTTTTTTAATACTGATTTTAATGTGTGAAATATTTCAGCACCCATACGCAAAGCGGTAGGGAAATCCGCGGCGCCCACAGGCATAATCATGAATTCCTGAATATCGACGTTATTATCTGCATGAGCACCTCCATTTAAAATATTCATCATCGGTACAGGCATATTCATGATTTCACCTTGATTTAAGATGGCGTATAGTGGTTGGCCATGGGCAGCTGCGCGAGCTCTTGCCGCGGCAAGAGAAACCGCTAGAAGAGTATTAGCGCCCAGTTTTGATTTATTTTCGGTGCCATCTAAAGTACATAATGTATCATCTAATGCTTCTTGAGCATCAATAGAGTGGCCAGATAAAGCTTTATTAATCTCATTATTAACATGGGAGACTGCTTTTTGCACTCCTTTGCCAAGATAACGTTTGGGATCATTATCACGGAGTTCACAGGCCTCACGACTTCCTGTTGAAGCACCAGAAGGAACACTGGCCCTCCCCATTGCTCCATTATTTAAAATAACGTCTGCTTCAACTGTTGGGTTACCGCGAGAGTCGATAATTTCACGGGCTTGAATTTTGGTTATTTGCATGTTGATTCCTGATTATGATGATTTTTATTTAAAAACGTACCGCCCCTAGTTTCATTAATGCCGTGGTTAGAGGCAGCAATGGTAAGCCTAAAATCGTATCTTCATTTCCTTCTACTTCTTTAAATAACCATTTTCCTTGCGTTTCAAATTGATAAGCTCCACAACTTTGATAGGGCTTTTCAGTTAATAAATAAGCTTCAATGGTTGATTTGTTTAAATGATGCAAGGTTACTTGTGCTATTTCATGATGTTGCCACAACAAATTGCCATTCTTTGCAATGCATAGACAGGCAATTTGTTGATGCTTTTTTCCGCTAAGTAAACAGAGCTGTTCTACTGCTGTCACATGATTTAGTGGTTTATTAAGGCAGAGATCGCCAAGAAGACAGAGTTGATCGGCAGCAATAACAAAATGTTCTGGATGCTGCTGACTCACATCCAGGGCTTTACATGCGGCCAGAGCATAACCTAAATCAATTTTATTTGCAGAATGAAAAGAGGCTTTAATGGCATCTTCATCGCATTGCGAAGGAATGACTGAAAATTCTATGCCCAAGGACTGTAATAATTTAAAGCGTATGGCAGAGCCTGAAGCAAGGATGATCGGTTGTTGGTGAAGGAATTTAGACATAAATTGCTACTGCGGCCATGAGTAAAAAACCAATAATAACAAAACTGAAGTCACGAAGATTACAACAGCGCTCCACCATCACACAGCGCTCTAAGCCATGTAAGGTTCCTAAATAGAGAAAAGTTCCGGCAGAGGCAGCCATAAGAACTGGATCAAAAACGGAATTGGTTTCAACTTCATGGCCAAAATACCAACCAAAATAAATACCCAGAGGAGTCATCATACTAAATAAAAGAAAAAAGACCAAACTTTGATTGGTTGTCATTGAGCTTTTGTTTAGTTGTACGGCAATGGCAAAACTTTCAGCCCATTTATGAGTGATAATTGCCAAAAATAGCATGATAATAATGGAATTATAATGTGCTAGACCCAATGCCGCCCCCAACATTACTGAATGTATTGAAAGCATTCCCCAAGCCAGCAGCGCAAACGCTGGATGTTCTGCATTTTTGTGGTGATACAGTTCTTTGCCTAAATGTTCAAACCATAGGAAAATTAAAAAAACAGCGCCTGTGATAATAAATGCAAAAGGATAGTTATAACCCATGGTTTTAAATAAAGCGTTAGCCTCAGGCAACATATGCAGCAAGGCGGCACCTAAGAACACACCTGTAGCGAGTGTTTCACCAACAGGAAAATCAATATGTTGCTCCTCTTTGATGCGCTTTTTAAATGGGTACCAGCCTGCAAGCAAGATCACAATAAAAATAGAAAATGCAAAAAATATTTTTAAACTGGTAGCACAGACCATGAATGATGCCTATCTTTAAATCAAAATCTTTGGCCACGTAGTTTACCTAAAAAAAGAATTTTTGTAACTCCCCAGGTATTTAATTGAGCTCATCGGGCTTCCCCTCTCTCCCACGCTGCGCGCGGTGGAGAGAGGGGAAGCCCGATGAGCTCAATTAAATACCTGGGGAGTTACGAATTTTTAACTACTATGTACCGTTTGATGTAGACTAAACAAGCGGATTTCTTCGATACCGTTACTTTGTTTTAAAGCCATAGCAACCTGATTATATAATTCTTGCCATTGAGTAAATTGCTCAGTACAAGTGATGTCTATACCTATTTTGCCATCGAGGTAATGTAAATTCCAAAAAAGAATTTGTGGAAAATTTTTGTGAACATCACGTAGTATTTCTTCATAAATAGTTTTTCTGCTTGGTAAATTCAATGAAGGGCTGCATGTTTCATCATCTTCTGGGTCCACGTGAACAATAACGTCTTTAATGCTGTCAATTTGCTCAACAAGCGCTTGATGCACATGTTGAGCAATGTAGTGCCCTTCGGAAACGGAAATTTTTGGAGATACTAAGATATGTACATCAATTAAGACGTCCTCTCCCATAAAGCGACTGCGTAATTGGTGTATTTTCTTTACACCTGGTACTTTTTGTATAACCTGTTCAATTTGATTTAATAGCCTGGGCTCTACGGCGGTATCTACTAATTCTTTAATGCTGTTCCAACCATAATCCCAGCCCATTTTTACAATCAATAAAGCCACGATGATTGCTGCTACCGTATCAAGATAAGTAAAACCAGCCAAACTGCCAATCAAGCCTATGAAAACGACTAAAGAAGAGGCTGCATCGGAACGGTGATGCCAGGCATTGGCAATAATGAGTTTTGAATTGATGTGCTTGCCTACATGTAAGGTATAACGAAAGAGCAGTTCATTGGCAAGAATAGAGATGCAAATGACAGGTAATGATTTCCAATTAGGCATAGTAAATGTTTTATGGATGAGTTCATTGATTGAATCCCAGGCAATGCCAAAACCTGCAAGAATAAGTAATAACGAGAGTAGGAAGGTCGCTGCTGTTTCAATACGTTGATGCCCATAAGGATGAGTATGGTCTGCATCAATGCTTCCGTATTTAGAAGCCAATAAAACCATGCTGTCAGCTACTAAATCAGAAAAAGAATGCAAGCCATCAGCAACAAGTGCATGCGAATGGAATAAAAAACCACCAATTAATTTAATTACTCCTAAAAACGCGTTAGAAAAGGCGCCGAGAAGGGTTACCTTTTTAGCATGCCAATATCTGTCTTTTTGAGTCATGATTTATTTGGATTTTAAAGTTTAGTCTATTTAAACATGCTTGAGGCATTAAATGAAGTTTCACAATGTTTTACATGCTATACACAGAGTTATCCACAGATTTTGTGGATAACTTTATGAGCGAAAATTTGTATTCTATAGAGCTAACATCCTTGTAAAATAAGGACTTTTCATATTTATCGATGTGATTTGTATTTAAGTTAAGCGAAGTGCTTAGAGAAGATATTCACAGACAAACTTAAGGCATAAAGAAAGAAAACCTATGTATATTAACTAAAGAAAAAAGTAAAAAACAGTCTTGACGTGATATTTTTTCAAAAAATTTTAGTTTGTTGTTGGCCTGCAATACTACCCTTGCAAAAACTGTTCAAAATCACCTAGCCAACGTTGCGTAATGAGGCGCGCAGTATCTGGCGATTCAGTGATTAATTTTTTTGCAACAGAGGGGAGAAACTCTAATAAATCCCGGTCGCGAGTAAGATTTGCAATTTTAAATTGGCGATAACCGGTTTGCTTTGTACCTAATATTTCACCAGCACCGCGTAACTCCATATCTTTTTCAGCAATAATGAAACCATCATTTGTAGCACGCATGATTTTCAATCGCTCTGCCCCTTGCTGTGAAAGCGGTGCTTGATAGAGTAAAATACAGTGTGATTGCGCACCGCCACGCCCCACCCGACCACGTAATTGGTGTAGTTGCGATAACCCAAGACGCTCCGCATTTTCAATAATCATTAAACTGGCATTGGGCACATCTACACCCACCTCAATTACCGTAGTTGCGACTAATAAGTTAAGCTCACCTGATTTAAATGCCGCCATAGTTGCTTCTTTTTCTACAGATTTCATCCGCCCATGTACCAAACCAATGGTCGCTTGAGGAAGCTGAGTTTGAAGTACTGCTGCAGTTTCAGTTGCTGCCATGCATTGCAATTTTTCTGATTCTTCAATCAGAGTACACACCCAATAAATTTGCCGGCCATCAGCAATAGCCACTTGTAGTCGCTCAATGACTGCTTCACGCTTACTCTGACTTAAAACAGCAGTTGTTACAGGCATACGCCCAGGAGGTAATTCATCAATAATCGAAATATCTAAATGTGCCAAATGAGTCATGGACAAAGTTCTGGGAATAGGTGTTGCGGTCATCAATAGTTGATGTGGAATCAGTTGCGCTTGCTGCCCTTTTTGCTGCAATAGTAAACGTTGTTCAACACCAAACCGATGTTGCTCATCAATAATCACTAAACCCAAATGCGCAAACACAACTTCTTCTTGAAATAAAGCATGGGTGCCAATGATCAATTGGCAACTACCATCTATTAATGCTGCAAAAGCTGTACGACGTTCGTTGGCTTTCATTTTGCCGCTAAGCCTTAAGATTTTAATTCCTAAAGGTTCCAACCAACGAATCACATTATCGGTATGTTGTTCGCTGAGTAAATCGGTAGGTGCCATAAAAGCAACTTGTTGGCCATTAGCTATAGCTTGTAGCGCAGCTAAAACGGCAATAATCGTTTTTCCTGCACCAACATCTCCTTGCACCAAGCGCAACATGGGCTTACTTTGTTTTAAATCATCAGCAATTTCCTGGGCAACTCTTTGTTGTGCTTTAGTTAAGGCAAAGGGAAGGGAATCAAGAAAACATTGTTGTAAATCAGCATCAACAGTCAAAATGGGGGCATGGAAGGTGCTGCGTGACTTTCTTGCAAATTGCATACTTAAGTGTTGTGCTAATAATTCATCAAAAACTAAACGTTTTAATGCCGGATGCTCACCTTGTTCCAACGCTTTTAGGGAACTATCCGGAGGTGGATTATGCAATAACTTAATCGCATCTGCTGCGTGATAAAAGTGTCCATGAGCCAATTCTTCATCACTCATCCATTCGAGTTGCCACAATTGTGCTTCATATTTTTTTAAAGCAGCAGCAACAATTTGTCTGATTCGCGTTTGGGTAAGTCCTTGAGTTGCGGGATAAATAGGGGTTAGTGTTTCGTTTACAGTGCACTGTTCTCCTTCTTTCAGCAATTGGTATTCAGGATGAGTAATCATCAACTGCCCATTGAATTCACGCACCTCACCAAAAAGATGAATCAGTGCACATTGATTGAGCCCATTTATCTGTTGTTTGTTAAAGTGAAAAAACTGCAGTCTTAATAAACCTGTTTTGTCTTCAACATAACAGATTAAACGTGCGCGTTTTCCCGGTTTAACTTCCGTTTTACAAACACGTCCAGCAACAACCGCCCACTCATTAGGGTGTAAATCTTGAATAGGGGTAATTCGTGTACGATCTTGATAACGATAGGGTAAATGAAAGAGCAAATCCTGTACGGTATGAATACCGCATTTGGCTAATTTTGCTGCCAGTGTTGGTCCTACACCAGTCAAAGTGTCACAAGCGTTGGAGAGCACAATATTATTTATCGTGAAAAAATTGATGCTGCAGTGTAACCTGAATTTAAGGTTTAGGACACTACTAAGTAAAATCTTTGCAATTGGCATGAAAAAGCATAATAATCTCATTTTTTTGACGGAAAATAAGTAGCATGAAACATACTGTAGAACAACTTTTAAAACAGGCTTTAGCTTCTCTAAAAAATTCTGGCACTGTTTCTACCGATGTGGATGTTGAGATTAAAGTAGATCACTCAAAAGATTCTGCTCACGGTGACTATGCCAGTAATTTGGCATTGATTTTAGCTAAGCCATGTCGTCAGGAACCACGCCAAATTGCTGAGCTTTTAGTGCAGGCACTGCCCGAGGACGCAGCTATTGATAAAGTGGAAATTGCCGGTGCAGGGTTTATTAATTTTTTTATTCGCAGTGATGCTCGCTCACAAATTATTGCGGATATAGTCCGTAAAGGTAAAGATTTTGGCCGCAGTACTATTGGGCAAAATCAAAAAGTATTGGTGGAATATGTTTCTGCTAACCCCACAGGGCCTTTGCACGTAGGTCATGGTCGGAGTGCTGCTTTTGGTGCCACTTTGGTTAATGTTTTAAAAGCTTCAGGTTATGATGTGACTGCGGAATATTATGTCAATGATGCTGGGCGTCAAATGAATATTCTAGCAGTGAGCGTATGGTTACGCTATTTAGAATTAGCAGCTGAGCCAGTGGTATTTCCAGCGAATGCTTATAAAGGTGAATACGTTACCGATATTGCGCAAATACTCTGGGATATGCATGGCACTGAATTTGTTCATCCTTGGTCTGTTGTTCTTCAAGGGATGCCGGCAGATGAGCCTGAAGGCGGAGATAAAGAGATTTATATTGATGCGATGATTGACCGCGCCCATGAACTTTTGGGGCAGAAAACTTTTGTGATATTCCATCAACATGCATTGAATACTGTTTTAGATGATATTAAAGAAGATTTATCTGAATTTGGGGTAATTTATAATAACTGGTTTTCTGAACAATCTTTATTTGAAAGTGGGGCCATTGAAAAAGGGATTCAAGCACTTAAAGACAGTGGTCACACATTTGAAAAAGAAGGCGCTTTATGGTTTAAGGCGACCGATTTTGGTGATGAAAAAGATCGTGTTTTAGTGCGTGCTAATGGCCAAAAAACCTATTTTGCTTCGGATGTGGCTTATCATTGGAACAAGTATGATCGTGGTTTTGATCGAGTCATTAATATCTTTGGTGCCGATCATCACGGCTACATTACCCGTTTACGTTCTGCAGTAAAAGCGTTAGGACATGATGATAATGCCTTAACGGTGCTGTTGGTACAATTCGCCATTCTTTATCGTGGTGGTGAGCGTGTGCAAATGTCAACACGTAGCGGTTCTTTTGTGACTTTGCGGGAATTGCGTGAGGAAGTAGGTAACGATGCTGCACGGTTCTTTTATGTCGCACGTAAATCAGAGCAGCATATGGATTTTGATTTGGATTTAGCAAAATCAGAGTCTAGTGATAATCCGGTTTATTATGTTCAATATGCACATGCGCGAATTTGTTCGGTATTAAGACAATTAAAAGAGCGTGGTTTGTCTTGGGAGCAAGAGATTGGCCTAGCGAATATTCATTTATTAGAGCAGACGCATGAAGCAGCGTTAATTGCGTTACTGGCTCGTTATCCTGAAGTTGTTGAATTAGCAGCTTCTGGTTGTGAGCCACATCAAATAGCCTACTATTTACGTGATTTGGCTAATGGATTGCATAGTTATTATAATGCCGTCCAGCTCTTATGTGAAAATGAGCAATTACGTTGCGCGCGCTTATGTTTGCTAGAAGCAGTTCGCTATGTGATTAAAAATGGTTTGGATTTATTGGGCGTAACCGCTCCTGAGAGTATGTAATGGGAAGACAATACAACAACAGGCAGTCTACACGCACGCACGCTAGCGCGCCGAATCAGTTTTTAGTGATGACCATAACTTTTTTACTGGGTTATTTTGTTGCGACAGTTTGTGATCTTGAAACGATAACAAATTGGATTAATACACAGATTTTGGCTCATCATGAAGGGGAAAAAGCACCAGCACAACCGCAAGAAGCACAACGCCAGGCAGCTATTCCTCCTAAACCTAAGTTTGAGTTTTATACTTTATTGGCCAATGAAAAGGTGCCAAATTCAGAAAAGCCAGCGGCAGCTACTCATTCGACGGCAGTGCAGACTGCTGCGGTAAATACCGCAACTACAACAGTTAATAAATCTGGGGTAACTAAGGCGCAATTAGCTGTTGCAATTAAAGTAGCTGAAGCAAAACCAGTGACAGTGACATCACAAATACCAACTTCGGCTTTAGCAGGACGAGGTACCTATTCTGTTCAAGTTGCATCATTTAAAGCACGGCATGATGCAGAGCATATGAAAGGATTGTTAACACTTAAGGGATTTAATGTGAATGTGGTACCGATTAATCATGCGACTCGTGGTGTGTGGTTCCGGGTAGTTGTTGGACCTTATGCAAATCGTACTTTGGCACAGAAAGCGCAGATAGATCTTGCCCGTAATGAACGTTTACGTGGGATGTTGACCGCTGGGTAAGAGCATTCTGGTGGCTAAAAAACGCTTTTTAGGGGTCATTAGTTTGAGCTGGATATGCGGGAAAATCTTCTTTTTTGGCTGATGCGGCACTTAGCTATATAGAAGCTCATAAGTAATTGTTTTTATATTATAATTCTACAAGCGAATTCTAATTTAGAAGAGGATGAGTATCGTTAGCTTACCGTACTATGACCACTTGTATATTTCCCGCATTGTTTACCGCATGTGGCTTACTCACTCCAACAATAACCTTAACTACATGAAACTGCTGGTGGATTAACTCAGCTACTTGGTTTGCCACAGTTTCAATTAATTGAAATGATCTGGATTCAATAAATTGCGTCACCATCTCGCAAAGTGCTGCATAATCAATGGTCTTACTTAAATCGTCCTCACATCCACTAAAATCAGTTTCAATGCTGATATCTAACAGCAATTGTTGATTAATACTTTGCTCCCAAGCATAAACCCCAATCCGAGTACTCACACTTAACGCTTTAATACTTAAAGTATCCAATCGCATTCTACCTATTTCTAACTCATGCTGCTTATTGTACCTAAAATTTTATTTTTTCCCAGAGCACTATTCTAGAGTGTGTAAAATTGATAAAGTCTTGGTCTTCTATAAACAATAAAATGAGCTAAGCGTCCAGTTATGTATGATTTAAATCAATCTTTATTTTTACGCGCATTAAGACGCCAGCCTGTAGAGCGTACTCCTGTATGGATGATGCGTCAGGCGGGACGTTATTTGCCAGAGTATCGCCAGGTGCGAGCACAAGCTGGGGATTTTTTAAGTTTATGTAAAAATCCTGAATTGGCTTGTGAAGTTACTTTGCAGCCTTTACGCCGTTATGCGATGGATGCTGCGATCTTGTTTTCTGATATTTTAACTATTCCTGATGCTATGGGGTTGGGCTTATATTTTTCTGAAGGTGAAGGGCCTTGTTTTAAATATCCAGTGCGGGATTTGGAAGCAATTAAACGTCTTCCTCGTCCTGATATGCGAGAGTCTTTAGGCTATGTGATGGATGCCGTTAGTTTAATTCGTCATGAAATGCCAGAACAATTGCCCTTAATTGGTTTTGCTGGCAGTCCTTGGACTTTAGCCTGTTATATGGTAGAAGGTAGAAGTAGTCGTGATTTTAAGCAGATTTTAAAATTAATTTATACTGAAAAAGAAGCCGCAGATTTGTTATTGCAGCAATTAGCTGTTCTTGTGAGTGATTATCTCAGTGAACAAATCAAAGCTGGTGTGAATGCAGTGATGATTTTTGATACTTGGGGTGGAATTTTAACTCCTGAAAATTATCAAAATTACTCATTACGCTACATGCAACAGATTGTGCAACAGCTCAAGGCAAATTATCCTGAGATACCTGTGATTTTATTTACCAAAAATGGAGGGCAATGGTTAGAACTAATGGCTGAGACTGGCTGTGATGCTTTAGGTTTAGATTGGACCTGTGATTTGAGGCAGGCGCGTCAGCGTGTAGGCCATCAAGTTGCTTTACAGGGTAATTTAGATCCTGCGGTATTATTAAGTTCTCCTTCATGCATTCGTGAACAGGTAAAAAAAGTACTGGTCTCATTTGGGCAAGGTACTGGCCATATATTTAATTTAGGGCACGGAATTACACCAGATGTACCTCCGGAGCATGTTGCGGTAATGGTGGAAGCAGTTCATGAATTTAGTCCTAGGGTATTATAGAGAAGCCGCGTGGGGTTACCAAGGCTGATACGGGACCTCCTGCAACATTCAGGAGATTCCGGGTGCTATGGCTGGGGGTTGCCCCCATTACAGTGCCCAACCTCAGATTCTAAACTGACGACTTAATTGTAAGGCCATTTCAATTGATTGTTCATAATTAAGCCTTGGATCAACCAAGCTATGGTAGGCAATTTTCAAATCATCCACTGCTAATCCACGTGCACCACCGATGCATTCAGTGACATTGTCTCCAGTAAGCTCAAAATGTACACCGCCAAGATAACTGCCCATACCACGATGGATTTCCAGAGCATGTTTCAGCTCCAGGAGGATATTATCGAAATGTCTGGTTTTAATTCCATCTGCGGTGGTTTCAGTATTCCCATGCATGGGATCGCAAGACCAAGTGACTGGGATCTGAATTTTCTTTACTGCTTCAATAAGAGGTGGCAATAGGTGCTCAATCTGTTTTGCACCTAAGCGTGTAAAAAGTAACACTCGACCTTCTTCATGATTAGGGTTGACAATATTTAAGACCTCTTCCAACCATTGAGGAGTTGCGCTTGGGCCAATTTTAATACCTATTGGATTTTCCACTCCTCGTAAAAACTCTAAATGCGCACTTTCAAGTTGTGCTGTTCTCATGCCAATCCACGGTAGATGAGTTGAGAGATTATACCATTTGCCATCATCTAATTGACGAGTTAAAGCTTGCTCATAATGCAGATGTAAGGCTTCATGCGAAGTATAAAAATTAACTTTTGACAAATTACTGGATTGAATTCCATCAATGGTCTCCAAAAAGTCCAGTGCATCACCTATGGATTTAACCAATAATTGATATTCTTCTTTTTGTTTGGAATGTTCTACAAAGCTTAAGTCCCATTGCTGTGGATGATTTAAATCAGCAAAACCACTGTCGAGTAATGCACGAATGAAGTTTAAGGTAATTGCAGAGCAGTTATAGGCTTGCAATAATAAGTTAGGATTGGGTTCACGTGCTTGAGGGGTAAATTCTGGAGAATTGACTAAATCACCGCGATAGCTAGGTAAAATAACCCCATTAATTGTCTCAAAATCTGAAGAACGAGGTTTGGCGTATTGCCCCGCAATACGTCCTACACGAATAATCGGTTTACGCATGCCATGTAATAAAATCAAACTCATCTGGAGTATGATTTTCAATTTATTACTGATGATATCGGGCCGACAATCATTAAACGATTCTGCACAGTCACCACCTTGGAGAATAAATGTTTCCCCACGACCTGCACGAGCAATTTCATATCTTAAGTGTTTAATTTCACTACTTGTGACTAATGGGGGTAAGAGACTTAATTGAGCGACAACGTCTTTTAATTGTGCTTCATCAGCATAAGCCGCAGCTTGCAAATAAGTGCGTTGGAGCCAGGAATTCGGCGACCATTCTTGCATAATAAACTCAGATGACTTTTTTGGTGCCTAAGTATGGAATAAATGAACAGATACTGCAAGATACGAGATTATTATATGTCCTATAGCTATTAATCCAGAGATCAAAAAATATCTTCGCTATCTAAAAGGGCATGGACACTCTAGATAAGTCGCTTTAATCTATTGAACTAATTTTTTACAAAACTTCAAGCTGTAGTCTAAAATTACACTAAGGTAATTATGTGTTTAGAGGGTGTAGAAATGGGATGGAGACTTGGTGCAATAGGTTATGCTTTGGATACAGTTATCCAGATAATGGCTCCTCAAAGAGGGCGGACTACCAATTTTGCGAGAATGCTTAGTGGGGATAAGCCCTGGGATGTAGAATATTTAGAATATTTGGAAGAACAGAAGAAACCCGAAGAACAATTGAAACCTGCACAACAGCTGAAACCTGCAGAAAAGAAGAAAGCTGAAGAACAAAAAAAGAATGAGTATGAAGCTACTACTAGTACCATAAAGCCATCTCATGCCAGGCCACAATCTGGTACAGCAGAGTCTACTCTTAGACAAAATGAAATTAGTCCATCGGTTAATAACAGATATAATCGTATGATTGAGGAATATAAGAATTATAAACAAAATGAACAAAAAAATTTAAATCTGGCTTTAAAGAACCTCAAGTTCATGAAGATAAACTTTATCTGGTTTTTCCTAATAAAAAGACAACAACAATTTTTCTAATTGGATTTGCTCAGAAAAATAAATGAACAGTGTCGTTCGTAATGAAAAGGGTGAAATAATAGCAAAAATAGAAGGAGGAAAACTAAGTGTCTATGAGGGTAAAGAAAGATTATTTAAAGAAGCTAACGAAAATACCCCTCTTCCTTCAAATGGATTATCAGAAGAAGAGTTTATATCAAAGAATACTGCTGCTCAAAAAGAAATGAGAAAAGCGCTCCAAAATGAACGAAATACAAAATCAGAACTAAAAACTCACGCTTCTGATAGTGATGCTTCAAAACCAGAACCCAAACCTCGCCCTGTTTGAGAATATTCATTTAACTACCTAATTCATTTTTTGTTTATTGTTTTGCTTGAAATTTTATTCTTTGTCCCCATTTGTTAAATTCACGTTAGTCAGGAGTAATTTGGATGAGCACAGAGAACAAAAAAAATTGGCAGAAAATTAAAGAAGAACATGAGCAATATGAAGAACATGATGAGAAGCATATGAATAGCAAGTCTAATCATCATGAAGAATCCCATCATGAAGAGTCTTTAGAACACTCCAGTTACAAAGAACTTAGCGAACAATTGACCTTAGTAGAACAAAAAGCTCATGAAAACTGGGAAAAGTCTGTACGTGCAATGGCTGAGTTAGATAATGTTCGTCGTCGCGCTGAGCGCGAAATTGCCAATGCACATCGTTATGGTGCTGAAAAATTAATCAGTGCGTTACTACCTGTGGTTGACAGCTTGGAGCAAGCGTTACAAATGACAGGTAAAGGTGAAGATGCTGCGATGAGTGAAGGCTTGGAATTAACTATGAAACTCTTTCTTGATGTATTACAAAAATTTGATGTACATCAAATCGATCCTATGGGCGCTTCTTTTGATCCGCAAGAACATGAAGCCATGTCAATGCAGGATGCTCCAGATGCTGCCCCAAACACTGTATTAGCAGTATTCCAGAAAGGGTATAAATTAAATGACCGTGTAATTAGGCCTGCGCGAGTCATTGTCTCAAAAAAATAATAAATTAATGGGTTGAAATAAAAGCAATACTCCCCATATAAAATTCATCACATTAGAATACTCACTAATTTGGAGCACGAAATAGAATGGCAAAAATTATAGGAATCGACTTAGGTACAACCAACTCATGTGTTGCCATAATGGAAAGCAACCAGCCTAAAGTCATTGAAAACAATGAAGGTCAACGTACTACACCCTCTATCGTTGCTTACACGGATGATGGAGAAACTCTGGTTGGTCTGCCTGCAAAACGTCAATCTGTAACCAACCCTGAAAAAACTTTATTCGCAATCAAGCGCTTGATTGGTCGTCGTTATGATGATGCTGTAGTGCAAAAAGACATTAAAATGGTTCCCTACAAAATCATCAAAGCAGACAATGGCGATGCTTGGGTCCGTGTGCAAAATCAGGATAAAGCACCACCACAAATTTCTGCTGAAGTATTACGCAAAATGAAAAAAACGGCAGAAGACTATTTGGGTGAAGAAGTTAAAGAAGCAGTAATTACTGTTCCTGCATACTTCAATGACTCTCAACGTCAAGCAACTAAAGATGCGGGTCGTATCGCGGGTCTTGAAGTGAAGCGTATTATTAATGAGCCAACAGCTGCAGCTCTTGCTTATGGAATGGACAAAAAACGCGGTGATTCCATCATTGCAGTATACGACCTTGGTGGTGGTACTTTCGATATTTCTATTATTGAAATTGCGGAAGTGGACGGTGAACACCAATTCGAAGTATTAGCAACTAATGGAGATACATTCCTAGGAGGTGAAGACTTTGATCTAGCCTTAATCGACTATCTGGCTGCTGAATTCAAGAAAGATTCAGGAATTGACTTGCACAATGATCCATTAGCGTTACAACGTTTAAAAGAAGCTGCAGAAAAAGCAAAAATTGAATTGTCTTCTTCGCAACAAACAGATGTAAATCTGCCTTACATTACTGCGGATGCTTCTGGACCCAAACACTTAAACATTAAACTGACTCGCGCTAAATTAGAGTCGTTGGTGGAGAAATTAGTTGAACGTACTATTGAGCCTTGCAAAATAGCACTGAAAGATGCTGGATTAACTGTATCGCAAATCAGTGAAGTAATTTTGGTTGGTGGTCAAACTCGTATGCCATTAGTACAAAAAACTGTAGAAGAGTTTTTCGGTAAAGAACCGCGTAAAGACGTGAACCCTGATGAAGCAGTTGCTGTTGGTGCTGCAATTCAAGCAGCGGTATTGTCTGGTGAAGTGAAAGATATTTTATTGCTTGATGTTACTCCGTTGTCTTTAGGTATTGAAACAATGGGTGGTATCATGACTAAACTTATTGAAAAGAATACAACTATTCCTACTAAGGCAAACCAAGTATTCTCAACTGCTGATGATAACCAAACTGCAGTAACTGTCCATGTATTACAAGGCGAGCGTGAGCAAGCTTCCGCAAACAAATCCTTAGGGCGCTTTGATTTGGGAGATATTCCTCCTGCACCACGTGGTGTGCCACAAATTGAAGTTACTTTTGATATTGACGCAAACGGTATCTTAAATGTTTCTGCTAAAGACAAGGCTACTGGTAAGGCACAATCAATTGTGATTAAAGCTTCCAGTGGTTTAAGTGATGAAGAAGTAGAAGCAATGGTACAAGATGCAAAATCTCATGCTGAAGAAGATAAGAAGTTTAAAGAAATGGCTGATCTGCGTAACCAAGCGGACAACATGATTCATAGTTGTGAAAAATCAATGAAGGATTTGGCTGGCGAACTTTCTGATGATGAGAAAAAAGGTATTGAAACGGCAATTGCTGAATTAAAAGAAGCAATTCAAGGTACGGATAAGGCAAAAATTGAAGACAAGCTAAAAGTCTTAACTGAAGCTTCTTCTAAAATGGCTGAGCGTGTTTATGCGAAAAACTCAGCTGAGGGACAGCAACAAGCAGGTGCTCATCAAGAGCAAGCACAAGAATCCGCAAAGGCAGATGACGGTGTTGTTGATGCTGAGTTCGAAGAAGTCAAAGATGAAGATAAGAAGTAGATTGTCTTTGAATTTGCATAAAATTATATATTGAGCCGTAAAGCTCAACAATGTGTGCTTAAACTCGCTATGCTGCAAGTAATGGTACTGTTGTTGGGTTTTGCGGCTTAGTTTGGTATTAAACATTAATCTTTAAATTATTGTGAGTGGTTATGGAACAGCGGGATTATTATGAACTTTTAGAAGTGAGCCGAACGGCAAGTGATGCGGAAATTAAAAAAGCCTATAGAAAGTTAGCAATGAAGTATCATCCAGATCGTAATCCCGGTGATTCCTCCACAGAAGAAAAATTTAAAGAAATTCAAAATGCATACAGCATTCTTTCAGATCAGAAAAAACGCGCTGCTTATGATCAATTTGGGCATGCAGGTGTTGATCCTTCCATGCGCGGTGGTCCAGGTGGTTTTGGTGGTTTTGGTGATGTGTTTGAAGATATTTTCGAAAATATCTTCTCAGGCGGTCGTGGCGCAGGCCGACAATCGCGAGGGCAACGTGGTGCTGATTTACAATTTAATGTAACACTTACCTTAGAAGAGGCCGCTTTAGGAAAAGAAGTAGAAATTACTGTGCCACGATTAGGTGCGTGTACAATTTGTAGTGGTACTGGAGCAAAACCTGGAACACATCCTAAAAATTGTGAAACTTGTAGTGGGATGGGGCAAGTCCGAATTCAACAAGGTTTCTTCTCTATCCAACAAACCTGCCCAACCTGTCATGGAGAAGGAAAAGTTATTACTGATCCTTGTACCAGTTGTCATGGTCAAGGCCGTATTCGTGAAAGCAAAAAATTAACCGTTAAAATTCCAGCTGGTGTAGATAATGGCGATAGAGTCCGACTTAGCGGTGAAGGTGAGGCAGGAATAAATGGTGGGAGTTCTGGAGATCTGTATGTACAGATCAATGTGAAAAAGCATGCCATATTTGAACGTCAAGATAATGATTTACATTGTGAGGTTCCCATCAGCTTTATTACAGCGGCTCTAGGTGGTTCTATTGAAGTACCCACACTTGAAGGGCGAGTAACTTTAAAAATTCCAGCCGAAACTCAAACAAGCAACGTATTTCGTTTAAGAGCTAAAGGAATGAAATCCGTACGTGGACACGGACAAGGTGATTTATTGTGTAAGGTTGTGGTCGAAACACCAGTAAATTTATCGCGTGAACAAAAAGAGTTACTTGAGAAATTGCAAGAATCATTAGAAAATGCCAAAGCCAATCATTCTCCACGAAGCAGTTCTTGGTTTGCTGGCGTGAAAAAATTCTTTGAAGACATGAAATTTTAAGATAAGTACGTTACAATTACTCATTTTATTTTTATGTGCATTTCTTGAGCTCTTATTAACCCCCTTTCTTAATTGCATAGAAAAGGGTCATGAGGGCTAGGTGAACGAACAATGGCGTCAACTTAAGGATTTTTAAATAGAGTTGTAGGTTGGGCCAAGGCCCAACCTACGATTTTCCTTAACTTAATGACAGAGAGAAAGAGGAAATAGCCTTTGGGTGAACGAATCGAAAACAATGCTTTTTATTCACCAAACACCACGTCAAAGAAGCATGAACTTAGAGTATGTATGATGAATCAACCAGCAATTTTAGTATTAGCCGACGGTACTGTTTTTGAGGGTATCTCAGTTGGAACACAAGGCGATTGTGTTGGCGAGTTGGTTTTTAATACTTCCCTAACTGGTTATCAAGAAATGCTTACTGACCCATCGTATGCGCGCCAGATTATTACTCTAACCACAGCACATGTCGGTAACACCGGCTGTACTTTTGAAGATATGGAATCAAATAAGGTCTGGGCGGCGGGGTTAGTAATTAGAAACTGTTCACTCATTGCTAGCAATTATCGTACACAGCAATCACTCCCTGTTTGGCTTAAAAAAAATAAGGTTGTGGCTATTGCGGGCATTGATACCCGTGATTTGACTTTGAGATTACGTGAGCATGGAGCCATAGGCGCTTGTATTAGTACTGATGTTGCAAATTCCGAGCGGGCTTTAGCAAAAGCCAAAGGCTTTGCTGGTTTGCAAGGTGTTGATTTGGCTTTAGAGGTTTCACGCAAAACAAGTGAACGTTGGGATGTGGGGCGAGGTGAATGGGGAGAAGGCTCACAACCACAGCAATATCATGTTGTTGCCTACGATTTTGGGGTAAAGCACAATATTTTGCGGATTTTAAATGATAAAGGTTTCCATTTAACGTTGGTACCTGCACAGACCTCAGCTGCTGAAGTTTTAGCAATGAATCCTGATGGTATTTTTTTATCGAATGGTCCAGGAGATCCAAAAGCCTGCGATTATGCGATTCGTGCAACACAAGTTTTTTTAGAACAAAACATTCCTGTGTTTGGTATTTGTTTAGGATTTCAAATTCTTGCTTTGGCCTGTGGTGGTGTTACTAAAAAAATGAAGTTTGGCCATCATGGTGCCAATCATCCGGTTATAGAAACTCAAGGGAGCAAACGCGTTTTTATAACCAGCCAGAATCATGGCTTTACTGTAGATGAAGACAGCTTACCGGATTGTTTGACTGTAACGCATCGTTCGTTGTTTGATGATTCTTTACAGGGAGTACGTCATAAAGAAAAGCCTGCTTTAGGTTTTCAAGGACATCCAGAAGCGAGTCCTGGCCCTCATGATATAGAAATAATTTTTAATGAGTTTATCGAATTGATGAGTATCGTCAAAAACAAAGAGGATTAACAATGAACGAGAGTTATGTCTTTACTTCCGAGTCAGTTTCAGAAGGACATCCAGATAAAATTGCTGATCAGATTTCAGATGCAATTTTAGATGAAGTTTTACGGCAAGACCCAAGAGCACGAGTTGCTTGCGAAGTTTTGGTTAAGACGGGGATGGTTTTGGTAGGCGGAGAAATTACGACTACAGCTTGGGTTGATGTTGAAGCGGTAACACGACAAGTGGTAAAAGACATTGGCTATAACAGTTCACAAATGGGATTTGATTGGGAGTCTTGTGCCGTTCTTTCTGCTATTGGTAAACAATCTCCGGATATTGCTCAGGGCGTAGATAATGAATTAACGAAAACTTTAGGTGCTGGAGACCAAGGAATTATGTTTGGTTACGCTAGCCGTGAAACGGATGTTTACATGCCCGCTCCAATTGCGTATGCGCATCGTTTGATGGAAAAGCAGGCAAGCCTTCGAAAATCAGGAGCTTTACCTTGGCTGCGTCCTGATGCAAAGAGTCAGGTAACTTTAAGATATGAGAATGGCATTCCAGTTGAGGTGGATACCGTAGTCATTTCTACTCAGCATGCAGATTCGATTAGCCACAAAGAATTAACTGAAGCTGTTCGCGAGGAAATTATTAAGACGACTTTGCCCGCAGAGTGGTTGACTGATAAAACCCGTTATTTTATTAATCCTACAGGTCGTTTTGTAATTGGCGGACCATTAGGGGATTGTGGTTTAACTGGCCGTAAAATCATTGTTGATACTTATGGTGGTATGGCAAGACACGGTGGTGGCTGTTTCTCAGGAAAAGATCCATCAAAAGTTGATCGATCAGCGGCCTATGCGGCACGCCATGTAGCGAAAAACATTGTGGCAGCAGGGATTGCGGATAAATGCGAGATCCAGGTTTCTTATGCTATTGGCGTGGCAGAGCCTACATCAATTTTTGTTGAAACGTTTGGCACGGGTCGTTTAAGCAGTAAAGAAATTATCGAATTGATTCATACTCATTTTGATTTAACACCACAAGGTGTTATTGAATATCATAATTTATTACGCCCAATTTATCGGGAAACAGCAACTTATGGTCATTATGGTCGTGAGCAGTTCCCTTGGGAGCGTTTAAATAAAGCAGCAGAACTACAGAAAGCTTTATAAAAAGATATACTTAAGGATATTGATTAAATTGACATAAGGATGTGATGATGGACTTAGTGAATAAAGCCAAGCAACAGGCTGATTATAAAATCGCAGATAAGTCTTTAGCATCCTGGGGGCGTAAAGAAATTGCTATTGCTGAAACGGAAATGCCCGGTTTAATGGCTTTACGTGAAGAATATGCGGCAACCCAACCTTTAAAAGGTGCACGCATTGCAGGTTGCCTGCATATGACTATTCAAACCGCTGTGTTAATTGAAACTTTGATGGCTTTAGGCGCGGAAATTCGTTGGTCTTCTTGTAATATATTTTCCACTCAAGATCATGCTGCCGCTGCTATTGCAGCAGCAGGTATTCCTGTTTTTGCCTGGAAAGGAGAATCAGAAGAGGAATATTGGTGGTGTGTGGAACAAACTTTGTCTGGTTCTAATGGTTGGACTCCTAATTTATTGTTGGATGATGGGGGTGATTTAACCTTGGTTGTCCATAAAAAATATCCGCAATTGCTTGCTGGGATCAAAGGCGTTTCTGAAGAGACAACAACTGGGGTTGCTCGTTTATATGAAATGGCAAAAAATGGTGAGTTAAAGATTCCGGCGATCAATGTGAATGACTCGGTGACTAAATCTAAATTTGATAATCTTTATGGTTGTCGTGAATCCCTGCTGGATGGTTTAAAACGCGCAACTGATGTGATGATTGCTGGAAAAGTGGCTCTGGTTTTAGGCTATGGTGATGTGGGCAAAGGCTGTGCCCAGGCTTTACGTGGTCAAGGTGCCACAGTATTGATTGCTGAAATCGATCCTATTTGTGCTCTTCAGGCAGCAATGGAAGGGTATCGTGTGGTAAGGCTCGATGATGTGGCCGAACAAGTTGATATTGTGGTGACCGCCACCGGAAATTATCATGTAGTTGGGTTAGAGCACATGAAGCGCATGCGTCATCAAGCTATTTTATGCAATATTGGTCATTTTGATTCAGAAATTGATGTGCAGAGTTTAAGGCAATATCCTTGGGAAAATATTAAACCGCAAGTTGACCATGTTATTTTTCCTGATGGTAAACGAATTATTCTTTTAGCTGAAGGCCGTTTAGTCAATTTAGGTTGTGCTACCGGGCATTCTAGTTTTGTTATGTCTAACTCTTTTAGCAATCAGGTACTGGCACAAATTGAATTGTTTCAAAAAGAGGGGCAGTATCACAAACAGGTTTATGTATTACCTAAGTTTTTGGACGAAAAAGTAGCTCGCTTGCATTTAGGCAGAATTGGCGCCAAATTAACTCAACTCACTCCGGAACAAGCCAGCTATTTAGGCGTTGCTGCCGATGGGCCTTATAAAGCCGACCATTATCGTTATTAAAATATCATTTTGCCTATTTATAGGTGTGCTACCCCTTTGCCACATAGGATCATTCAATGAAAAAATCATTTAACTTTTCATTTCTTCGATCGCTATAAATCTTTATTGACCGCGCATATATGAGCTTTTTTAAACAGGAGCAGGAGTATAAGGCTCGGATGTAGGCAATAATAAAGGTTCAGGTTTGGATTTAAAAAATCCTATTATTTTCCTTATTCCGTTGTTGTTAGGTTCTTGCCTGTCGTCAAGATGATTTTTCTTACTATAATCAGTTGCTATTTCTTTGATCGTTCCAAAGTTTGGAGCAGGATGAATGTCTTTAGGGCTAAAAAGAAGCTCATTCCAATGCTCCATCAGAAACCCTAATCCTTTCATGCCTAAGGTTACTCCGTCTATTACTCTCTCTCTTAAGGGAGGTATAACAATAGGATGAAGCAGTAAGGCGGATAGGATACCTGCTGATATACCTGCTAAATTTCCGGCTTGTATGCCAATTAGTATTCCTATAACGGTAGCACCTAGGGCACAAAGAAAGCCTAATAATGTTACGTTTACTACAAGCAGTACGGCGAACAAAAAGAAACCAATTTTCTGCAGCATGCTGTCGCGTTCATTCATTTCTTTAATGATATCATTTTTAATAATTGAGCCCATTGAGCAATACAAATATAATAATCCCCCTATATAGCCAACGATAACTCCTGCCATTATAGATCCCAGAGTATTATTGGAAAATTTTTGCGAGAAAGGAAGATTGGCTTTAAGGGTTTCATCATTCCATATGGTATAAGCTAGTTTAGGACTTTTCTTACCGAGGAGAGTTAAAGTTGAGGACGTAAACTTCTTTTTAATGGCAGGCGTAGGAGTAAGCAGTAATTTTTCTATTAACGCATTTAGCTCATCATTCAGTGTGTTATTTGGTATCTTCGAAATTTGAATATCCTTATCAAAATGTATTTCCAGGAGACAAGGAGTATTTGAATTCATAACATTCGTAATAGATAAATTTTTATTTTTTTTGGCATAATCCCAAAAATCAATATTATGAGGATTATCCAGTATTTTATTCAAAATAGACGGGTAGAATAGTGCTAATTTGATATCTAGTCCTTTTGCTTTTAATAATTTCAGATACGTTTCATTTTCATATAAAAAATCTACTTCTTCTAATTTTAGGGAATGCAATAAAAGTTCCTTAAATTTCTGAAAATCTTCACCACAGTCAACAAGTTTTTTTAATCGAGATTCTAAAGAAGCCAAATAATTAGGTTTCACTTTTAAAACATCAGCTATATGTTTGCTTGTTTCGGGAAAAGAATTTTTGTCTTTATCTCCTTTTAAGTAACTATTTATTTTTTGGATAATAAGATCATTTGATACGATGGGAGCAGGCTCAGGAATTTGTACTTTGGTCATAAAATTCTTCAGGAAATGATGAGTAATTGCCCTAAACTAACAATTTTTAACTAAAAAGTCAAAATTTATTGTTATGTAGGGGTTTTCGCTTAAGAAATTCAAAAGTAGGTACCTGGATTTGATTGTATTTTATTGTGAAAGATGGTTAAGTAGATAATATTTTAATAAATTAAACCCATAAAGTACATTAATATTACATATTGAAATATATTTGCTATTCTTGTTTTACGATTTGTCCTATTGCATACTGAATTTTGTCTGTTTAGGTTTTTAGGGATTTTATAGGAGGTAGGGCATGCATTTTAAATCAGTGGTTTTTGGCTTAGGGCTTTTATCTCTAGCTCATAACGCTTTAGCTTTACCTAATCAAAATACGGTACGAGTCATTATTAAATACAAGCATCAAGTAAAAAATACAGTGGCATTAAAGCTACAGATTGCTCAATTAGCACAATTACCTGTTAAAGAGCTAAATCCCATGGCCAATGGCGCTTATTCATTAATTTTAATTGCTCCCCAAACTTCTTTAGCACAAAAACAAACAGAAGATCCTACAACACTTGTTTTAGAGCATCTACGGCAAAACCCCGAAGTACTTTATGCAGTGAGGGATCGTGTGGGCCATTTTACTCCGGTTTCTGATCCTGTGTTGTCTTATGTGGTGGTGGATTTATTGACTCATGAAAGTCAGTGGGATGAATTTACTCGTCCTTCAGGGATTATGCTTGAATCCAAGGCGGGTTCACGAGATGGTGCTTGGGCATACACCACAGGTTGGGCCAAAAAACCAGTAGTTGTTGCTGTTTTAGATACTGGTATTTCCTTAAATGATAGCATTGTGAACAATTTGGTAAAAGGGAGTGAGGGAGCTATTTGGGGATGGAATTTTTCTGCAAATAACAATAACTTGGCTGATGAAACCAGGTCATTTCATGGCACTCATGTGGCTGGAATTATTGCTGGCTATGGCAATGTAATGAAGGGAGTAGGAGAGGATTTAAAAATTTTACCCATAAAAATTACTAATTCATCAGGCATGTTTTATGAAAGCTCAGTGATCAATGCAATTTATTGGGCTGTTGGTGGTGATGTTTCTGGAATACCTAATAATATTTATCCTGCTAAAGTATTAAACATGAGTTTTGGCGTTGATAGAGGTCCTAAAGACGAAATTGATTATTGCGATCAAGCGCTGCAAGAGGCTATTTTTTTTGCACGTAAAAAAGGAGCTGTACTGGCAGTTGCCGCTGGAAATGATAATCTTTGGGAGCATTATAATGCTCCAGCAGTATGTAATGGCACCATTAAAGTAGGGGCAACTGGCCCTGAAGGTTTACGTTCTTATTTTTCGAACTATGGTCCAAGCATTACTTTGGCTGCTCCAGGTGGTGATAAACGTTATGGTTTGTGGGGCGGAATTTTATCAACCGTAAATCCTGGTGGTGGTTATAATGGGTCTGGTTTTGATTATTATCAAGGCACTAGTATGGCGACCCCTCATGTTGCTGGTGTTGCCGGATTAATTTTTTCTGCAAGCGATAAAAATTTAACTCCAGAACAGATAGAACAGATACTTTATACAACCACTCATGAGTTTGGGGAGAGCAATGATCCTAATAAGTCTTGTGTTGGTAAGAAACCTTGTGGGCATGGGATTCTGGACGCTGAAAATGCGGTTAAAGCGGCACTGGCTTATTATGATGTTTTATTTTCAGCACCTAAAGTGGAATATTTGGGGACCAAAATTTGTGGTATACAAGGTTTAAGGCCAGGTAAAAAACGTGTTGATATACATGGCGTGGTGTGGATGCTTGAGCATGCCGATTGTCAAGCGAAGCTGAAATATCAAGCTCCACATACATTGCAAACTAAAGATGGTGCTATTTTGGTATCTTATGGTGTGGTAAACTACAGATTAGATCAAAGTGCCTATAAGTCATGTCACGTTATTGGTTATGATGGTGTTGGTTGCTATTTTTAGTCTTTATCCCTTCTCTTAATTCATTAAGAGAAGGGGTTTTCTTCCTATTTATTAGCGAATGTCTTAAAATTCACTCCAGGTTAAACAGAATATTTATTTAGAGAGCGCTATGTCTGATTTTTATCAGGATTTCAATAAACGACGCACCTTTGCGATCATTTCCCACCCTGATGCGGGTAAAACCACAGTTACTGAAAAATTGCTTTTATTCGGGGGAGCAATTCAATTAGCTGGAACAGTAAAAGGGCGCAAGGCAGACCGTCATGCAACTTCAGATTGGATGGAAATGGAAAAGGAGCGAGGAATTTCCATTACTACGTCGGTGATGCAATTTGTTCATAACGAGCATGTGATGAACCTATTAGATACACCTGGCCATGAAGATTTCTCAGAAGATACTTATCGTACCTTGACTGCGGTGGATTCAGCGTTAATGGTTATTGATGTGGCTAAAGGAGTAGAGGATCGCACGGTTAAATTGATGGAAGTCTGTCGTTTGCGTGATACGCCAATCATGACCTTCATTAACAAATTAGACCGCGAAGGGCGAGAACCAATTGATTTGCTTGATGAAGTTGAATCCGTGTTAGGTATTAAATGTGCACCGGTAACTTGGCCTGTGGGTATGGGCAAGCGTTTTAAGGGAATTTATCATCGCTACCAGGATATTGTGTATCTTTACGAACCTGGGAAGAATGCGCAAAAGCAGGATGCTTTGCAAATTAAAGGTTTGGATAATCCACAATTGGATGAATTACTTGGTGACAGTGCTCAGGAGTTGCGTGATGAAATTGAATTGGTGAGAGGTGCTTCGCACGAATTTAATTTAGCGCAGTATTTGACGGGTAAAATGACACCAGTTTATTTTGGTTCAGCGATCAATAATTTTGGTATTAAAGAATTGTTGGACGACTACGTGAATTATGCTCCAGGTCCACAACCACGGGTTGCACAGGAGCGTTTAGTCTCACCGGACGAAGAATCTTTTAGCGGTTTTGTATTTAAAATTCAAGCGAATATGGATCCCAAGCATCGTGATCGTATTGCTTTTTTACGTATCTGTTCCGGGACTTATAAAAAAGGGATGAAATTATCACATTTGCGTATGAGCAAAGAAGTACAAATAGCAAATGCCTTAACCTTTATGGCGGGTGATCGCTCTCATACTGAAATTGCTTTATCAGGTGACATTATCGGCTTGCATAACCATGGTACTATTCGCATTGGTGATACGTTTACGCAAGGTGAACAATTGAAATTTACCGGAATTCCTAATTTTGCTCCCGAATTGTTTCGTTTGGTACGTCTCAAAGATCCTTTAAAAAGCAAAGCTTTATTAAAAGGATTAATTGAATTATCAGAAGAAGGTGCTACGCAGGTCTTTAGACCTTTAAACAGCAACCAGCTGATTTTAGGAGCAGTTGGAGTGTTGCAGTTTGACGTGGTTGCCCATCGATTGAAACATGAATATAAAGTAGATTGCATTTACGAAACAGTCAGTGTTGCTTGCGCGCGTTGGGTTTATTCTGGTGATGATAAAGCCATGTCAGAGTTTCGCACTAAGGCTTATGATTATCTTGCTTTAGATGGAAGTGATGCTTTGATGTATTTAGCGCCTACACGAGTTAATTTAACCATGGCTGAAGAACGTTATCCGAAAATTAAATTTCATGCGACTCGCGAACATTAATTGCAGCAGATGTTCCATTTCTCCTATCCTCAAAGATGAGGGGAAATGGGGCATTTTGTGAACTTTTTCTTTAGGTAGTGCAAATTGCTCTAACCGTATGTTCGCCATGGTTGGTAATTTCAACTTTTGCACCAGACTCAGCAGAAATTTTTAAATTTTCTTCAGGATAAATGGTAACTTCTAGAGATTCACCAGCCATTAAAGGAATATCATTAATCTTTCCTTTTTTAGCTAAGGCTCTAATATGAAGAGTATTACTTAAATCTTCAGTACTCATCGTACAATGAGCTTCTACAGTCCAAAACATACGATTAATAAACTCTTGTGGCTGATTTGGTGGTAATGGATATTCCATGGTGAGGCCTTTCTGCCGCAGACTATTAGGCTCTATCGCGTATAAACTAGAGCTTACTGAGGCAATCATGCACAGTAAACCAAGGCTTGTTTTTTTTAGCATAGATAACTCCAAAGTAAAGTTGCCAGCTAAGATACCTTCTTTTTTTAGTCTTGGCAAACTTGTGTTTTAAATTTGAACAGTAATGCTTTGAGTGTTTACCCGCATAAAATATGCGATTTATAATTCTTCAAGCGCTTTTACAATAGATTCCGTCATGACTTTAGCATCACCAAATAACATGTAAGTATTATCATGATAGAACAATTCATTTTCCACTCCTGCATAACCAGGGGACATACTGCGTTTAACAAACAATACAGTATTTGCTTTTTCAACTTCTAATACCGGCATACCATAAATTGGTGAGCTAGTATCTGTTTTCGCAGCGGGGTTAGTAATATCATTTGCCCCAATAACAAAGGCCACGTCACAGGTTGCAAAGTCTCGGTTTATCTCACTTTGTTCAAACACATGGTCATAAGGAATATTTGCTTCAGCAAGTAATACGTTCATATGACCAGGCATACGACCTGCTACTGGATGAATTGCAAAACGCACCTTAACACCACGTTTTTCCAATGCATCAACCAGCTCTTTCACCGCATGTTGTGCACGTGCTACCGCCATACCATAACCAGGAATAATAATGACATCTTTGGCGTTACTTAACAAAAATGCTGCATCTTCGCCATTACCTTGACGTACGGTGCGTGATTCACTGCCAGTAACATGTGATGAACTCTCCGAAATCTGGAGCCCACCAAAAATAACGTTAAAAATGGAGCGATTCATCCCAACACACATAATGTAGCTAAGGATTGCCCCGCTCGCCCCGACTAAAGCTCCGGTAATTACCAATAAATCATTATTTAAGGTAAAACCAATGCCTGCCGCTGCCCAGCCTGAATAAGAGTTTAGCATTGAAATCACCACAGGCATGTCGGCACCACCAATAGGGATAATAAGCAATACACCGATTAAAAAGGACAAGGCCGCCATGGTAATGAATAGATTAAGTGTTTGTTGTGTGAAAAACACAATCAGTACTACTAATAGGGCTAGAGCAATCAATAGATTTGCTATGTTTTGCCCCGAAAATTTAACAGGTATGCCAGACATAATTCCTTGCAGCTTCAAAAAGGCGATGACCGAGCCAGAAAAGGTAATGGCACCAATAATTAATCCCAAACTCATTTCAACTAAACTGGCCTTGGCAATAGCTCCGGCGCTGCCAATATGGAATGATTCAGGTGATAAAAAAGCGCAAAATGCAACTAAAACTGCGGCCATACCAACCAAGGAGTGGAATGCAGCTACTAATTGCGGTATGGCAGTCATATTAATCTTTAACGCAATGAAGATTCCAATAATACCTCCACCAATAATTAAGGCAATCAGTAAGGGTTGATGATGAGTAGTAGGCATTATTAAAGTCGAGCCTATGGCTAAAATCATACCGAGGATGCCCAGCATATTTCCTCTTCGAGAACTGGCAGGGCTAGCTAAACCTTTTAATGCCAATATAAAACATACAGCGGACAATAAATAAAACAAGGGCACCAAGTTTGTCATAAGAATCTATCCTTTATTTTTATTCTTTTACTTCCTTCACGAATAAACACAAAAATTCGAGAAAGAGGGTCTTTGTTATTATTTTTTATACATTCTTAGCATGCGTTGAGTGACCACAAAGCCACCGAATATATTAATTGAGGTAATAAAGATTGCTATCCCGCCAAGCCAGGTAATTTGGCCAATCATTTCATTTGCCGCGGCAATTAAGGCACCCAAAATAATAATACTGGAAATCGCATTCGTTACTGACATCAAAGGAGTATGCAGCGCCGGGGTTACTTTCCATACTACGTAATATCCTACAAAACATGCCAGGACGAAAATGGTGAGTATAGTGACATAATTTTCATGCATGTTGATTCTCCTTGGTTGCCTGGAACGGTAAGTATTTGTCATGATGACAAAGAACTGCCTGTTGAATGATTTCATCTTCAGGATTTAAGTGTATTTCTGAAGCAGGGCTGGCCAATAAATTAATCAGATGTACTAAATTATTGGCATAGAGTTCGCTTGCCGTTGTAGGAATCAATCCTGCCATATTGCTTAAACCAATAATGGTAACGTTCCCATGTTTGATTGTTTTATTTGCAGTGCTTAGTTCACAGTTGCCGCCACGAGATGTTGCCAGGTCAACTATTACTGAACCTGGCTTCATCGCTTCGACAGTTTTTTTATACAATAATATTGGTGCTTTTCGTCCAGGGATAAGTGCGGTTGAAATCACGATGTCAGCTAATTTAGCGTATGCATCAATTAATTTTCCCTGTAGTTGTTGATACTCTTCACTGGTTTCAGAAGCGTATCCACCTTTAGTTTCATTGTTTTGCCCTTGACTGACTTCTACAAATTCAGCACCTAAACTTTCTACTTGTTCTTTCGCAGCACGGCGCACGTCAAAAGCATAAACTACAGCTCCCAAACGTTTTGCGGTAGCAATAGCTTGTAATCCTGCAACTCCTGCACCAAGAATCAGTATTTTTGCTGGTTGAATCATTCCTGCAGCAGTCATCATCATTGGAATTGCACGATGGAATTGATTAACGGCTTCTAAAACGGCTCGATAACCCGCTAAATTTGCTTGTGAAGATAAACTATCCATGCTTTGAGCACGGCTAATGCGGGGAATAAGATTCATTGAGAATAAGCTAATTTTATTTTTTTGACACCAGCTAATCAGTTTACTCTCGGGGTTATTGTCAATATGACCAATGATCAATGCGTCTTCAGCCAAGCCTCCTAATTGTTTCGGATCTGGCTCATTGATGCAGAGCAAAACTTTGGTGTTTTCTAAAAGCTTTTTTTTGTCATTGAAAATTTGCGCGCCAACTTTTTTATAATCTTCGTCAATAAATCCTGCTGTAAGCCCGGCGTTTTTTTCAATGCCTACTTCAAATCCAGATTTAATATAACTTTTGGCTGACATAGGGGTGATGGCCACTCGGGTTTCGTGGTCGCTTTCTAGTAAGGTGCTGAGCATCATGGTAAATCCTTTTTACCTAAAGAAGTATTTCATCTTATTGTAGTTTATACCATTTTTCCAGAATCGCGAGTTTCTAAAATAGAAAGGGCGTATAAATTACGCCCTTATTTTGAAATTGGAATAGACAGTAAGATTGAGTACAGTCCTTATTATTCATTAAAGTGGACTCCTCCGGAGCATTTCAGGCTTCTTAGTTCAAACTAAGCATGCACACCATACTCTCAATCTGGCTCCCAAAATCATGATGTTGGCTGAACAATGTATACCGTCTATGATTCTATAATAGGCTACTCTTTTGTCTAATTCCACCGCCTTTTTGCTATTTATTGCAAAAATTGTGTAAGGATAGAATCATTGCTTAAGAGGCTCTTCTAAAGGAGACACCGAAAAATGGTCTTCTTACACTCACCTGATGTTGCTTGTCATCTGCGCGTAAAAAAATTTGTGTATAATAAAGATGACCTTGGTTATCTCGAGCAACACCAATACCTGTTAAATTATAATTTCCATCAATATTTCTTTTATGTCCAGGGCTGAGTAACCATTGTTGCACAACGGTATGCGCATCTTTATAGTTATAGGCAATGTTTTCAGCGCCAGCGCCAGAATTTTTAATGCGGCGATGTAAACGCTCAACTCGTTTGAGAAAACCCTGATGGCCGAAAGGCATTCTATGGTGAGCCATATCGAGTGAATGCTGTTTTGCTTCTCTGACCATGTCATTATTCATATGTAATGTAGAAAGCCCATGTTTGTGTCTGTATTCGTTGATGTGGACTAAAACAGCATTTTGGATGGCGGTCTCACTAAGTGGTGGCTGTGCATAGCTTGTTTGCCAGAGGCTCAGAAAAAGCGCACCGAGGATTATTATTTTCTTTTTTAAACTCATCAGTAGTTACCAGGTAAAATAATTTGAGCTGCATGGTGACTAAAAATGAATCACTTGTCCAGATGTAAGTATTAATTTAGTTCAATTATATTCAAATATTTTCTTTTTTGTATTAATTTTTTAATACCCTTCAAAATTGAGTGCGATTGCCATATGCTGGAAAGATACGTTGGATATTTAATGATCCAAACGATGAATTGTTTCTTTAAGACCTTCTACATTACCCGAATAATGATAATAGATTCGGTCTTTAGGACAATCAACAATGCACAGTTGTTCTTGAGGATTATTGTCAAACTGTTTAAAAATCCAGAATAAACCATCGTAATGTTGATGTTCTATTTCTTTAAGCAAATCCACCATTTTTTCTTTTTGTAATTCGAAATGAGGATAAAGAAAGCCACACGAGCCACGAGTTATTTTGTAGGCAAAATGATTTTCTTTCATGACATGCTCCACTTGAATAAAACTAGCCCTCTATTATTTAAATTATAGCTTCCTTACAAAAAATAGAGATGAAAAAGCGAGATGCGTTCTCAAAGATTAATGGATAATCCTACCAAAATAGCATGTAGGGTAGGAATGTTGGTTAGGGTTTCTTTTTTCGAGTATGAATTAATTTGTATTGTGGGCGTATTGCCATAAATTCCTTGGTACAATAAGTTTAAACTGGCTAAAGCAGTAATAGGATAGCCAAAACCTGCTTGCACTTCTCCAGCAATTTGTGAAATTTCATTAACTGGAATGCGATCAATTTTCCAATGTCTGTAGGCAACTCCACCTTTGATTTGAGCAAAAAAATCACTATTGCCCAAAGGATCGGATTTAGTGGTCACTAAGAAATCAAGTGTCGGTGAAAGCGTCGTTTCTATAGGTGTCCAACGAATCAAACTTTGCTTTTCTTTAAGGATATTAAGGCAAATTTTTGTGCCAGTTTGTAAGCCTAACTCTAAACCAAGGGCAACATTGCCTGCAAGAAGCATTTCGTTACCCAGTGCTAAACGGCCTAAGGCTAAATGTTTGTTATCGGATTTAACTTGATAATCACCGGTACCTGTGCTTGCAGTAATAGACCAGGGTTGATCTTGAGATGTGAGCTGCGGAGAATAGCGTCCAGCATAGGGAATTGATGACAATATAATTCCTATGGCAATGTGTAGTAACGCTAAGTATCTCTTCATCGCTTTATCCCTAATGAACTGTTCATATATATTGGGAATATTAATCTTGGCGGAGAGAGAGGGATTCGAACCCTCGATACGTTTCCGTATACACACTTTCCAGGCGTGCGCCTTCGACCGCTCGGCCATCTCTCCATCATTCGGGCAAGCTTATACATGTCGCGGCATAAAATCAACCCTTACAGGGTCTACGCATGAAAAATACGTTTACGTTCATGAATTTGCTCCTAGAAAAGTCGAGCATTGCGTGAAGGTATCGATTTCAATTGGAGATAATCAGTTTTGTATTGTGTATACTTATAGGAAGTGTACATGAAAGGGATTAATTATGTGGTTAAAAGTGGTGCTTTTATCTCTCAGTGGTATTGTTAGCAGTCCAATTTGGGCAATTACATGTTATTATACGTTGGCTAAAGATAATTGTTGGCTTAAATATAATGTTTCTGTTGATGTGATGGATGCGGTTAGCGCAAAAGTTTTGACTACTGTGACTATTCCTGCCGGGCAAGCGTGGTCACGTGTTACTTTTCCCTGTGAAACGAACGGGCAAAAATTGTTGTATCACGCGCAATTTTCGCCTTTAATCTGGGAAAGTGAAAAGGGTAAAATTTATGTCTCTAAGAATTATTGGTCTTTACCAAATGGTGTGAAACCCGGTGATTCTGCATGGAATGTTTCTGTGTGTTACCCCTCTGATTTTTCTGAAGTACCACTGCCTCCTGAGGCGACAAATACTTGTAAGTGTGATTTCTCGAGTATTCCTGAAATTCCACCAAAGCAACTCTAGGGGTGAGGCTATGTGATGCAAGAGTATGGCCTGAATCTCTCTGCAAAAGGATAAAAAAGTGATAACTTTAAGAGCTAAAATCGGTCAAATGCTTATTATGGGTTTTGCAGGCAGTGAAGTTAATGATAAAAGTCTGGTCGCTGAATGGTTGTCTCAGGATGGAGTGGGCGGGGTTTTATTATTTGATCAAGATGTTTTAACCGGCGCTCATGGAAAAAACCTGAAAACTCCGCAACAAATAAAGCAATTAATACATCAGCTAAATTACTATTCTGCACAGCAAGCCGATGAAGATAATAATCAATTACCTTTATTTGTAGCTATTGATTATGAAGGAGGCGCCATTGATCGACTCTCGATGATTGAAGGGTGCATGGCAACCATGCGTGCTCATGAGATGGTGAATTTATCGCCCGAGGCTTTAGATGCAGAGTTAAGTGATATGGCTAAGACGTTAAAAGAATTTGGGTTTAATCTTAATTTTGCTCCAGTAGTTGATTTACATTTGCATGATCAACATGGCATTATTGGTGCGTTGCACCGTAGTTTTTCCGATAAACCTGAAACTGTGACTTGTCTAGCACGTACTTTTGTTAATGTATTTAGTCACTATGGCATTGCCAGTTGTTATAAACATTTTCCTGGGCATGGTAGTGCTTTGGGTGATACTCATAAGGGTTTTGTTGATGTAACTCAAACCTTTAAAGAAGAAGAATTAATTCCCTATTATCAATTAGTTAAAGATACTCACAACCCCGTGATGATTATGACCGCTCATGTCATCAATAAACATTTAGATCCAGATGGATTGCCAGCTACCTTATCGCATCGAATGTTAACCGGTTTGCTTCGTGAAAAAATAGGTTATGAGGGTGTGATCGTGAGTGATGATTTGCAAATGCAGGCAATTACTGATCATTATTCTTTAGACGATGCTTTATGCCTGACAATTAACGCAGGTGCAGATATGATTATTTTTGCTAATCAATTAGGAAAAATTAGCGCTACGGAAGTTATTGAGCATATTGAAAGTTTGGTTTTGACTCATAAAATTGATTTACAGCGCATTGAAGAAGCATATCACAGAATAGTCCGATTAAAACAACAACTTAACTGTTTGTGAGTGAAATTAGTTGGAGTTATTCGTGATTAAATACTCATCTGTCGGTAGAGATTTTTATTTTTACTTTGGTCGGGCAATTTTTAATGAAATAAGCTATTGACGGATGGTTTGAATATGTTAAAATGTATTCTCATTGCTCATATTTTGATCATTTATGGGGTTTATATGTTCGTTTCTTTAGTCCAAATCATTTTTCCCTCTATTATCCCCTATGCACGTCCATATTCTTGTTGCTGTTGTTAGTCCTTGTTTTTATTGATTTTTACCTATTTATTTTAAGGATTTAACTATGTGTGCAGCGCTTAATCAAAAGAAGAATTTTATATTCAGTACCCCAATAATTTATGCCGTGATGATTCTTTTAGGTATAGTCAGTGGTATGTCTAATCTGATGTTTTTAAAGGATCTTGGTTTATTACTTTCTGATTTATTTATTAAAATCTTTAAGTGTATTAGTTTGCCCATTATTTCTTTATCCATTATTGTGACTTTAGCAAACTACAGTTCTGATGGGTTAATGAAAAAGATTTGGCAGCGTACAATCAAATACACTTTTTCTACGACTATTATTGCTGCGATGATCAGTTGCATACTTTATATTCTTATTCAGCCTAGTTCGGTACAGATAAGCGATGTTCCTCTTCAGCAATCGACTAATAACTTGGGTTATTTTGGCTATTTGACTAATATTATTCCTACTAATTTATTATCACCTTTCCTTGAGCAACAAGTTATGGGTGTTTTATTTTTAAGTATTATTGTTGGGATTGCAATGCGACAAATTCCTGATGTGGACTCTCGTGACACGGTTACTCGTTTTTTCCGCGGGATTCACGGCATGTTTTTGATCATGACGCGCTGGATTATTACTATTATTCCTTTAGGGTTGTTTGGCTTTATTACCTCAACAGTAGTGCAATTGCGTTCAGGAATGGACATCAAAGGTATAGGACAATATTTGCTAATTATTGTATTGGCAAATTTATTGCAAGGGTTTATTGTTTTACCTTTATGGCTTAAGAAAAATGGTATAAAGCCTTTTGCTGCCATGCGTTTTATGTTACCTGCATTATCCGTAGCATTTTTTTCCAAGTCTTCAGTGGGAACTTTGCCTGTGACCATGAACACGATTGAGAATAATCTACAGGTAAAGCCTGAGGTTAGCCGTTTTGTATTGCCTTTATGCACCAGTATTAATATGAATGGTTGTGCTGCATTTATTTTTGCTACTGTGATTTACCTTATGCAAAACCATGGGATGCCGATTTCTTATGCCACAATGGGATTATGGGTTATGGTGGCAACTGTAGCTGCAATTGGTAATGCGGGTGTTCCCATGGGCTGTTTTTTTCTTAGTATTAGTCTCTTATCCAGTATGAATGTTCCTATTGTATTGATGGGAGTTATTTTACCTTTCTATGGTTTAATCGATATGTTAGAAACGGCTTTGAATGTTTGGTCTGATGCGTGTGTGACCAAGATTGTTAATGATAAGGCTATTGCGGAAGAAACCGGGGAAACTAAGCCTAAACGTCGATTGGTGATGATGCCTGAATTAGGATAGTCTTCTTTAATGGTGGAGCTAAAAAGCTCCACTTTTACTTTTCTACGGAGCTACTAGGCAGGTTTCAAGCAGCGATGATTTTCGTATTTATTACAATGATGCATGAAGTATTGCTTTAAACCAGATACAAACACTTCCTCACCACTGCTCATTAAGAAAATGCGTTCAGGCTGTAATTCGGTGTAATTAGAATCTCTGAGTATTCCTTTATACAACGCACCTGCATAAGCAAATACCCACTTATTCAAGAAAGGTAAGACTAGCTCAGGATCGTTAGAATAGAAATTTTTATAGATATCAGTAAATAAAGTATTTTCCATCTCATAATTATTTTTGAAGTAGAAATTGCTACGGTCGCGTCGATATTCTATAAAAGGAGGTTTTCCTGGTTTATTTTTCATTCCTGCTGCAGTACTTAAGGAAATAACTAAACCTTTAGCGGATTCTATGTTGAATTGGGTTCCGAGGAAATTTGTACCATTATATTCTTGTAAAAATGAATTGAGAAAGGCTACAGCATTATCGTTTAGTGGATCAAAATAGCTGTTGATAACAAATTGAGTGGCAAGAAAGGTTTCTGGGTTATAATGGCAGCTGATGTAAATAGCATGAGCAAATTGATTGGTAGCAATATTGGCTACCAGAACTTTATTGATTTGTTCATTCACTACCGCACAATTTATTTGAAGCGCTTCAATGTTGGCTTCCATGCGAATGATCTGGGTTGGGTAATCAATACTGCGGTTAAATGATTTAAGTTGCTTTAAATTTCGGGGTTCATTTGTATAGATGAAGGTTTGCGTATTTTCTAGCTGGCTATTGGGGACCAAGGACATGGTTTTTACTTTTTCTGAAGAGGAGCTAAAGGCGTAAAGCGGTAATAAAATCAGGGAAGTAACTAAATAATTAAATTTCATGACAAACTCCTTTTATACAATCCTCCATTACTCTTCATGGATCTGAGCATGTAGGGCTTACATTTTGAGTATAGATTAGTGTGTTTAAATTGAACATAGTGATTGTAAGTTCGAAAAAGAAATATTCTGTGAGAAATCTCTTGAGGTTATAGAAAATTTAAATGCGAATTACGGGTAAAATTCAGACCATAAAATTAGCTTTATAGGCAAAGATGTTACAATTGCTCTGGTAAAAATCCCTCAGCCTGCATGGTCACATGCGGCTGTAATAGCTTGCTTTTTGTAATAATTTCTTGTGAGAATCTATTCATCAAATTGCGTTCTCACTTTGTTTATGAGATGGTTTACCTTCTACGCGGGAATGACAGGATTTTTGTCCGGAACAAGGATCTAAATACGGAATTAATTCTTTACAGTGCCGCATAACTCGCTGATTTTCTGGAGGTAAAGTTAAATAATCACCAAATTGCTGCGTCAAAATTTCTTTTGCATTGCAGGGAACATTAAACAAAGAAGTTTCGAAGAGAACCTTTTTTAGAGGATAAATATCCTTTTTGTGAATAAAATTTTCTCCCACACAGTTGTAGCCGCGGCCAAGATAAGGGCTATTGCTGGTGTTGGCTTTATGGATAATATTTTGTAATGAAGATTCCAGTATTGCAGTAGGTAAAAATTTTCCTAGAACTTTATATACGGATGCATGATGACCAATATTCACTACACCATATTTAGTACTCAATAAGCGAGAAATTTTTTTTGCCATAAATTTATAGCGCTTACGCAATTTAGCATCTTCTGGCATGCTGTCATAAACAAAAACATCAATGAATATCCCTTGCACGTAGGGCTCATTGCCTTGTTCGTGTTTTTCAACATAATAACTGTGGCGATCACGGATTTTTAATGGTGTGGCCATATTAAAATAACCTGGGTCACTATGAATTGTTTGCAGCCAAATGTGCTCTGGTAATTCTTGAGGAGCAATACGCAAAAACTCTTCATAACTGGCTCTAGGCATGCCAATATCCATGTCATCATCCCAGGGAATGAATCCTTGATGACGAATTGCGCCTAAAAGAGTCCCTGCATCCAGCCAATAATCTAAACCATGCTTTTGACAAAGGGCATCAACTGCTTTGAGCATGTTAAGCATTTTTAATTGTGCTTGTCTTAACCGGCCATCTGTAAGAGCAGTATCTGCAGAGTAGGGGGGCATTGTTGTTTTTAATTCCATAGATCGATCTTTATTAAATCGACAATTTGTGATGCTAACAAAATATGCCAATAATCGTCAAGCGAAGTTGCAACAGGCTCGCATGTAATGACAATAGCTTAAAATTTTATGGATGCGTCTACGCTTTTCTCTGATTTCACCGTGCTCTTGAAGAAACTTGCCGGCAGCGGCCAGTTTTCATCTTTTAAAAAGAGCTTCTTTAAGGTAAAATTTATTCGGAGAATACATTAAAATATAAGATCTTAATATCACATAACACACCACAAGTCTGCAACTTCGTTGGACTTAGCGCCGAGGTCGCCTTGATGATAATTAAAATGGATGTAATTTTTTTATGGAAAAAAATAGTCAGAAGACAACTTTTATAAAGGTTAATTTGCTTGTTTGTTTTTTTATTAGTGCCCTATTTATGCTTTCTAGCCAAACGGTATTGGCAGCAGTGCCTGGTGCACCAACTATAGGTATAGCCACGGCAGGTAATGCGCAAGCTACAGTTACTTTTACTGCACCGTCTAGCGATGGTGGTTTTCCAATTACTCAGTATACGGTAACCTCCTCTCCGGGAGGGTTAACTGGTACTGCTGCCTCTAGTCCAGTCACAGTAACTGGACTTACTAATGGTACATCCTATACATTCACCGTTACTGCGACCAATAGCTCTGGCACCGGTCCAGCCTCTGCCGCATCAAACAGTGTGATACCTCAGGCCTCACAAGTGATTACTTTTACTAATCCAGGGTCCCAAACTTATGGTACCTCTCCGACTTTAACTGCTACGGCTAGCTCAGGGCTACCTGTAACGTTCACCTCATCCACAACCTCAGTATGTACTATTACTACAAGCGGAACATTAACCTTTATCTCATCGGGAACTTGTACTATCAATGCGAACCAGGCGGGTAACGCCGCTTATACCGCGGCACCACAGGTGATACAAAGCTTCTCTGTTATTAAAGCCTCACAAGTGATTACTTTTACTAATCCAGGGCCTCAAACTTATGGTACCTCTCCGACTTTAACTGCTACGGCTAGCTCAGGGCTACCTGTAACGTTCACCTCATCCACAATCTCAGTATGTACTATTACTCCAGGCGGAACATTAACCTTTATCTCATCGGGAAACTGTACCATTACCGCGTCTCAAGCAGGCGATACAGACTATTCAGCTGCGCCAGATGTAGTACAATCATTTAATGTAATCGCCTCACCAGCTCCTGTTGCTCCTACCTTAAATGCAACAGCTTCTGCGGGTGAAAAAATTGAAATCAATTTAACTGCTACTGCCACTGGAGGGCCTTTTACTGGAGCAAATATAGTATCAATTTCTCCATCAAATGCAGGCATAGCCATTATTAGCAATGTAGGTTCTACTTATATATTAAGTTTTACATCTTCAGCTACTGCTGCAGGAACAGTAATAATTAAATACACTTTAAGTAATCAATATTCTACTTCAGTAGAGAGTGTTATAACTTTAACGGTAATTCCTCTTTTGAATCCATCCACGAATTCTGAGGTATCAGGTATATTAAATGCTCAGACTAAAGCTTCACGAAGCGTTATGTTAGGACAGATAACCAATTTTCAACGTCGATTAGAAACTTTACACGACAAAAAATTTAAAAGCAGTATCAAAAATAACATATCATTTAATCCAATAAGCTCAAATGATAATCGTCCATCTGCTTCTATTAATAATCAACCTTATAACTACTCCATACCCACGAATGATCTATTTTTTTCCGGGCCTTCCTCTAATTTAGGAAATGGTATCGCTCTTCCTGGGAACAGTAAGATATGGACAGATGGGGTGGTTAATTTTGGTAAAACCAAATTAGATAAAAATGATAATCAAATCAGCTTCACCACCGCGGGTATTAGTTATGGGTAGCGACATACAACTCAACAAGTCTTTTTTTATGGGAGTTGGTTTAGGTTATGGCCATGATTTGTCCGATATTGGTCAACAAGGGAGCCGTAGTCTTCTAAACAGTTACAATATTGCCTTATATGCGAGTTATCGCCCTTCCGATAAGATGTTTATTGATGTACTTTTAAGCAATCAATGGCTATCATTTGAATCTCATCGTTATGTTAGTAATAATGGAAATATCATAAAAGGAAATCGTAATGGCAATCAACAATTCGGATTTTTATCGTTAGCTTTTGAGCAATCAATTAATAAATTATTACTTTCTCCTTATGTCCGTTTGGATTTGGCAAATGCAAAACTGTACGCATATTCTGAAAAGGGAGCAGTATATAGTGTGTTAAATTATCACCATCAATCAGTACAAACAACCCGAGGAAATTTAGGATTGCGAGGAGAGTTGCCTGTAAAAAAAGAGTACGGTATTTGGCTTCCGACGTTTCGTTTGGAGTATGGGCATGAATTTCAACGTGATGGCATGGCAGCGATGTTTTATCCTAACATATTAGGAAGTCCTGATTATTTTGTTTCTTTGCCTGGTTTATCTAGAAATTATATTTTGTTTGGTCCGGGGCTTAAATTAGAAACATTAAAAGGCTGGTTACTACGATTTGAGTATCTTGATATAGTTAATAATGCGAGTTCAACGAATCAATCAGTACTCTTCGGCATTGAAAAAATATTTGCCTGACCTAACTATTCAATTGCGCTGTTTTAAGAGATTTTTAAAAGTCAGCGCTCTTAAATGTTTCCGAATAAATCCTATTAAGACAACCTCTTATCTATTAGATACTTACATCTTTTTCAGCGTACATATCACATAGTGGGTTGGTTTCTCTTAAAATGCTGAGAGTACCTTCACACTCAACGAAGTTGGCACTGAGCGAAGTGCATTGAGATCTTGTAAATTGATTTTTTTGAAATAAATGATGTATATTTATACATAAAGATTTCTTTTAAATCATAAATTGGATATAATAATTACATCTAATTAAAAAATATCTTTGATTAAAAAAGAAGAATTGGAGCAGAAATATTATTATGGAAGAAAATTATGCAACATATCATTGTAGTATTTGTAATAAAAACTATAAAAAATGTCACATTATTCCAAGTGAGATGATTAGTTCACAAATAACGAAAGAAATTAAAGATCTTTGTCCTGATTGGGATGTAGATCATTTCATTTGTCAAAATGATTTAGCATTGATCCGTTCTCGTTATATTGAGTCAATGCTTCTTGCTGAGAAAAGTGAATTAACCACATTAGATCGGACCGTTATAGACAAATTGTATAAGCAAGAGCTTTTGTCTAGCTATGTCGATGACAATATTGAAAATAATGCTTCTTTTCTAGATCGCTGTACAGATCAAATAGCTTTATTTGGAGGAAGCTGGTGGTTTTTAAGTGTATTTACACTGTTTCTTTTTATTTGGATTGGAGTCAATACTTTTTTATTTTGGTTAAAACCCATTGACCCATATCCTTATATTTTTCTTAATTTATTATTATCGTGTCTTACTGCAATTCAAGCACCTGTTATTATGATGAGTCAAAATCGCAAAGAAGCCAAAGATCGAATTCGTACGCAACACGATTATCAAATTAACTTAAAAGCAGAACTTGAGATACGTCATTTACATGAGAAAATGGATCATTTACTATCACAGCAATGGGACAAAATGGTTAAAATACAAAAAATTCAAATCGAATTATTATCTGAACTTAATAAGAATAAAATTTCAGTGGACTAAATCTATAAACTGCGCCATATTTTGGAAAAATATCACGTAGGAAATGACAACTTAATTGTTATGATTAATAAGGGTACAAAGAGTAAAAAAAAGCCAAGATGGCATACAGAATGTTGCGTTAATAACATTGGAAAATATAATTAATAAGCAAAAGCAAGCCAATCTATTTGGATCACAACAACACTATAAAATTTAGAATTTTATGAATAGCATATCTAACAATATTGATCTTTTAATTAATGAGGCAAAGTTATCTCTTAATGAGACCCAATCTCTTCTATGTGAACTTCTTCAAGTAACAACTCACACTAACAATGAATGCTCTTCTGATGAAGATAAAATTTTCAAAATTCAATTAACGTTGCAATATCGTTTAAGCTGTGAAGATGCTTTGAGCTTTTTATTAAAACTGGATCATAATTTGTTATATTTTCTTGGAATTCAACCTTCACAGTCTGCCAAAATAAATATTGATCGATTAGCTTATGCTATAGGAAATGAAGATTTAAAACAAATCTTAAACGTTTTAGCCATATTAACTGGCTCTCTTTCTAAAATTGTTGCTCATTATAAAAATACTCATACTTCTTTTGCATTAAAGGACAGAAGTTCTCACGAACATCACATAACAAAAAAATTATCCAGCCTACTTGTCAAACAAAATCAGTTTTTAGAAGTACTACACCAGCTTGATTCGGAAATTGAACAGCTCATAAAGCTACAAGCTGGTGAGCCTATTTTCGATTACATTGCTGCATTAAGAGGAGCAATTTCGCATTTTCATCAAATCATCATCAATGGCCTTGAGCAGGGAAAGCAGTTGTACCTCCAAGTAAATAAAACGCCTTTGATTGACTATCAATTAAATACTTTGCTCAAGGATACGGAACAAGTACTTCATTTAATGCCAAGTATCTATAACCCTCATTTAAATTATCCCATCAAACAGTTTGATCACCTGACTTCTGAACAATTAGAACAACGTGCTGCCGCAAAACGATTACAGCCTTTTTGGAAATAAACAAGAGGTATTATAGATTCTGTCTAAAATAGAAATCTCTAGTTTATAATTGGGGGAAGAATAATACCCGGTAACGAGGCATTTTTATTTTCGCGGAGTGGGCTGATATGTATTCTCCACTCATCTCATATGCTGACGATGTTCTGTGCCCTTACTCATGAGTTGAATGAGTTTATAACTTCTTAGTTTGTCCGTCACGATGAGTCGGGGTTTTGGATAACAGCTAATAGATTAGATAGAAAACGGATAGCCGACTTTTATTACGGCACTTTTGTAGCAAGACGTCCAGCTGGGTCTTGCTCTAATATGTGTTTTCTTATAGTGTATATCTTTTTTTCACAAAATGAATTTTTTATGAGTGATACCTGCAATTTAGAACAGATGCCATTATCTTCCTTAGCCAATGAAGTTGCTGCCTGTACTCGCTGCTCATTGCATAAAACGCGCAAGCAAACGGTTTTTGCTCGTGGTAGTACTAAAGCCAGACTAATGATCATTGGTGAAGCCCCGGGATTTTATGAGGATCAGCAAGGGAAACCCTTTGTGGGTAAAGCCGGTGGTTTGTTAAATCAAATGATGCATAGTGTGGACATGCATGAAGAGGATTTTTATATTGCCAATGTTTTAAAATGTCGACCGCCTAATAATCGTGATCCACAAGCAGAAGAAATTGTTCAATGCAGCGGCTATTTAGAACAACAAATTGCCCTCATTAATCCTTGTCTGATTCTTGCTTTAGGACGTTTTGCGGGTCAGTTTTTATTAAATAAGCCTCTAGCATTGCGACAATTACGCAATACAATTCATTATTACAAAAACATCCCCATTATCGTCAGTTATCACCCTGCTTATCTTCTACGTAATCCACGTGATAAGAAAAAGACATATCTTGATCTACTGTCAGTGAAAAATTTCTTAGAGGAAGTTAATAGTTAATTATATTTTTATGCCCTCATTATTGTGTGGGACGTGGTTTATTGGCTCATTGGTTTTGTTGCGAACCGAAGTTTTCCATGAATTGTAGCGGTTTTCAGAAAATGAGGTTACTGTGTGGGCAAATCCAGCAACAGCAAGCGTTAAGGTTGTGTTGATGGCCGTTCCGGTCGCTAGTCTAAGAAAGAAACGCACTATGATATTAACCTTATATTGTTCAAAATAATCTATATTGTATCTTAATTGATGACTAATTAAACTTTTTTATGTGCATAACGCTTAAAAAGGTGAATGAATCTGCTCAGAAAATAAAGGTTTTTCTGCAGGTGATGCATTCACTGAGGCAGAGAAAAAGCGCAGCGCAGTTGGTTTGGAAACAATTTTTGCCAAGGGCTCATGGCTTAAGACTTGTTCTGTTGTCGCAACGATAGTAAAAATAACTCCAGAAAACCCAGATTTTATAACAATTTGTGTTTTTGCCATATTTATAAATTGTTTGCTTGCCTGTCTGGGATTGATTTTTAGCTCATTAAATAGCTCTTTTAAAATATTAAAAGAACCTTTATTTACTAAATTTCCTTCCTTATTTATTGTCATTTGTACTGATGCATAGTCTTTAAATGCTGTAAAAGGATAGGATAAAACGGCAGCACTTACCCCACTGAGCATTCCTGCTACTGCATGTTTTGTCGTTTTTTCTTTAATAGGCAACGAATCGGCAATTTTATCTTCCAGTTGCAACATAGCCGCAAAATTAATCAGCCCTGTACAGTAACGTGTACCAATACCATTACTGAAAAGCACGCCAAAGTTAGCAGGTTTATACCATTTAAATTTATCAGGAAGAAGTTCAGGAATTTTCTTTAATTGCGATAATGATTCTGGAACTTGGGTAAGTAATACCTCACCTAGCGCGGAAGCGGCAACATAGGTTGTTTTTACTTTTTGTCTGGAGGGACTTCCTTCTTCAATAACGGATTTCTCTTTAGGCATGCCTTCATAAGCCATGTTTTCATTCTGTTTATTGCCACGAGTATTGGTCACATAGGCACTACGTATCGCTGCCGTAGAAATAGAGGCTTTAGTACCTGCATAATAAGCTGTGATGATACCTAAAAGACCACTGTTGTATGGGGAGATTGGTGGAAATACTGTATTGTATTTCATGAGGTTGATTAGCGCCGTTTTAACTGGCGTTTGTATGCTCAGTACTAAACTACTAGTAACGGCGGAAATTAACGCAAAGTTAGCAATTTTCCATGTAGTATTAAGATATTCTAAGGTAGTAAGGTCATTTTGACTTGTTGGTGAATTAGCTGTAGTCACCGGGTTTTCAATTTTTTCTGTTTTGCTTGGCATAATATATCTCTACACATGAGTGTTTATGTTTAAAAGAAGCTTATTCTAACTGACTGATATTAACACAATATTATCAATATGTGTAATTTATGACTCATTATGAGTTATAATTGGTCATTTAGTAGAAAAGATATCTAAAAAATGCCCTTATATGCAAGAAATACGAAAGCATAGCATAGATAGAAATCATTAAGAGTCTAGCTCCATTGCTAGCATTCTTGATTCTTGCTTATAACTCTCAGATGGATAAAGCAAAGAAGTTAAATTGTGTTCACCCCAACGGCGTGCAATGATTATTGCTCGTGGATCGTTATTGCTGGTTAATGCCCATTGCGCGTATTCTAATAATAATATTGCAATATAAGTTTCAGCCAGCGAAAAGGCAAATTTACGCGCTCCAATTTGCTGTTCTTCGTCACTCATTTGTATCATGGATTGCATATAGTTTTGCAGTGCTTTTAAAGCCTCTTGGCTTTTCACTTTTAATTTTGTTAATTGTTCTTGTTTGATGATATCAAGACGTTGTTGCATGTCTTGTAAAAATGCTTCGGCAGCATTTTCGCGATGAATGGCACGTAACACATCAAGACTTAAAATATTCGTTGTGCCTTCCCAAATAGATAAAACTTGTGCATTCCGTAATAATTGTGGGAGTCCTGTATCTTCTACATATCCCGCACCACCAAAAGCTTCCAGGGCTTCACTGACCAGGGCAATGGCTTTTTTGGCGGTGTATAGTTTTGCTAATGGCGTTAATAGCCTTAATACAGCACGTTCGGCAGTGCTTGCTTCACCTACTTCATCTTTGCCAAGTAATTCGATGGCATGAAAGACTAAATGGAAGCAGCCAGTAAATTCCATCTGCATATTGGCAAGAGTTTCCAGATGTAAGCCATGTTGTGATAAGAGGTGACCAAAGGCACTACGTTTATTGGCATAGTCACGAGCAAGAGCCAAGGCACGGCGCATGTATCCTACGGCGCAACAAGCGTTATGGATACGAGTTATATTAAATAAGGAAGAGATTTTTCTAATTCCATCTCCAGGGTCACCTACAAGAATTGCCAAGGTATTTTCTAAAGTTAATTCAGCTGTGGGTAGGGCGCGAGTTCCCAGTTTGTCTTTGAGACGATTAATACGAATACCATTGAGTTGACCTTGATCATTGCGAAGCTCTAAATAAAATAAACTTAAACCTTTGCTGCTTGTAGATGCGCCTTCAATTCGTGCCAGAGTCATGGCCATTTGTGAAGTAGTGGCAGAGGTAAACCATTTTACTCCACTTAAGCGATAATATTTACCATCAGGTCTGGCAATGGTGGTGGTGCCACTCACATCGGAACCACCAGTGCGTTCAGTCATCCATTGTCCTGAAGTCCAGAATTGTGCTGGATCGGCAGAGATTAAATGAGGAAAAGCATGATCTTTCAATGAGTTATCTGCATAAAGTTCCAGGGCACGAGCTGCACCATCGGTCATTGCCAGGGGGCAACTGTAGAGAGCAGATGAAGGATGGAATAAGTACAATTTGGTAAATTGATGAATACGAGATAAGGCGCCGTGGCGCCGTTCGTAACCAATGGTGATTAATTGTTCCTGTGCAGAAATTTTATCTAACTCCTTCCAGGCAGAAGAAACTTCTATATGATCAATACGCTTTCCCCAAGGATCATAGGGAATATGCTTTGGAGGATAGGCCTCTGCTTCCTGGCTTAAACGGAATATGTCGGTAACTACACGTGCTCCTAAACGAAGCAATTCCGGTTGAATTTCTTGATACATGCTTAATGGAAGCTTCCATTTCAGGTAATTTTTTAGTACTTGATCTTCTTCGTATTGATTTCCTATGCTGGGCGGAGTTTGAAAGAAATCACTCATGGAAATTTAGTCCTTATGGCGTGAGATATTATTTATTTTAGTCGGATTTTTTAATGTTTTATAAACGATTGGTTATTTATTTTTTATCGACCATTGACCTAAGTCAGGAAAAATGAAACCCTATTCAACGTCCGAAGCCATCGGAATGGTTGAAAATAAATAAGGAGGATGTTTAAGGTGATCAGTACGCGTTTTTTTAATAAGGAAATAGTAGCGATTGCGATTGCTTCTCAATCCTTAGTGGGGATGCCTATTTTTGCTGCTGGTTTTCAAGTCAATGAGACCAGTACGAGTTTACAGGGTTCGGCAATGGCTGGTGCCGCAGCAGCTAATAATGATGTTTCTGCGTTATTCAATAACCCTGCAACAATGTCCACATTAAAAAATACTCAATTTTATCTTGGTGCGAATGAATTTCTGCCCAGTGTTGATATGAGAGATGGGGCTGCAATTCACATATTTAATGCTCCTGGTGATCCTCTAAGCAGTATTATTGCTCCAGTAAATGGTCGCACTTATAAAAATAACATAAGTAAGTCAGCTTTTATTCCTTATGGTTATGTGGGGTGGCACTTTGGTGATAAGTTTTCAGCGGGTGTTGCTATTGTTGAGCCTTATTATTTATCCAATGATTATTCACGTGATTCGGTATTACGTTTTGTTTCTGTAAAAAGTGAAGTAAATTCAGTGAACGTAAACCCATCGCTGGCTTATGAATTTAATGAGCAATGGTCTATAGGAGTTGGTTTTCAAGCACAATATTTAAAGACAATATTTTCTAATTACAATGGAATCTACACAGGTATTTCCGCTCTGGATTCATTTGTTGCTGCTACCAAACCCAGTTATTTGGAAAGTGATGGTTGGGGTTATGGTTATACCCTGGGTGGTCTTTACCAACCTGATCAACTGACGCGCTTAGGAATAAGTTATCGTTCGCAAATTGCTACACGTCTTCAAGGTGAAGGAACCCAATATACAATGCCTGGTCCAGCGGTTCCTGCACCGATTAACACCATGATGGCAAATATAGAAACTGAAGTTCTTACTCACATTAAGACACCGGGTGTTTTCAGTTTGGGAGTGGCTCGTGATGTGAATGAGTGGTGGACTCTTAAAGGAGGATTCCAAGTAAATTTCTGGAACCGTTTAAATGTATTAACGATTGAAACACCTAATGCATTTGAAATGGAAAACAAGATCCCAATGCGGTGGCGTAATACTTGGTTTGCTGCAATTGGTGCTGATTATCGTTACAACTCTTCATGGACAGCGCGTACTGGTTTTGCTTTTGACCAAACACCTACTCGTGATACGCGGCGCGATCCACGTATTCCTGACCAAGATCGTTTCTGGTTAAACTTTGGTCTGAGTTATGCCATGAAAAATAATTTATCTATTGATGGTGCTTACTCACATGTGTTCATGAATGATAAACGAGTTTCCGTTATTCAATTGAATAGGGGACTATTTAGTAATTCAACAGAGGTCAATGTGGTTGATGCGAAGTATAAGGGTTCCAATGATGTTGTATCTCTAGCATTACGTTATAGATGTTAAGATCTTGTAAGGAGATAAGTTCATGTTAAAAAAAATAGAGAAAATAGTGGCACATGTTAAAATGCATTTGAGCGTTTTAACATGCGTGTGTTCTATAGGTGTTGTTGTTCCCAATGTTGCACAGGCAATTCCTTTTAGTGATATCAGCCAAGTGTATTTTTTTGGTGATAGTTTAACGGACAGTGGTTTTAATAATAATTTTACTGCGCTTGCTGGATTTCCGGCTAAGGCTCCCACGTTCACTACTTTTGGTGGGTATACTTGGGCGCAATATATTGCTCATGATATTAAGGGCTTTTCGCTTCCTACGGGCCCATTTCCTACAACCAGTGATAAGATTACCAACAATACTACATTTACATTTCCAGACCCTGTGCCTTTTGTTACTCCTGATTTAACAGGTATTGATTATGCTTGTGGTGGAGCAAAGACTACCTCTAATCCTGGAATGGATCTAACATGGGCGCCATCAATACAGCAGCAAATTGCTAATTATTTAGCTACTGCTCCTGCACGTTTAGATCCTAAAGCCGTTTATTTCATTTGGTCTGGTGCGAATGATATTCTTGCTGCCTTATCGCAAGTACCATTACCCAATCAAGTGCAATTATTGCGAGTGGCTGATGCAACAACCAGTAATATTGTGAATTTGGTTGATATTTTAGGGGCACGCGGGGCGAAGCGTATTGTGGTTATGTCTTTACCCAATATTGGTTCCACACCTTTAGTTAATAGATTGTCTGTGGAGTTGGGTGATGCAACTATCCCTGCGCAAGTGAAGAATTTGAGTTTTATTTTTAGTTCGATGTTAAATCAAAAATTAGGTGTAGTGATTGCTAAGCATCGCATGAAAGTGCTTTATTTTGATACTTATGCTGCTTTGGATAATTTGATTACTAATGCCAAAAGGGGCGTGCCTACTGTAATTGATGGCCAAGCGTTTTACTTTGTTAACTATACCACACCTGTTTGCGGTACGGTTGAAGCAATACTTTGCCCTAATACTTCAGATGGTTATATATTTGCTGACTCAGTACATCCTACTGATATGGCACATCATGCATTGTCTTTAGAAGTTGAGCAACGCATTAAATCCTGGAGTTGATAAATTAAAAACTGGGCCATAATGGCTCAGTTTTGCAACTTTTTGTAAACGATAATAACTCCATAAGGTAAAAATGAAAACACGTTGTCCTTGGGTTGGCAGTGATCCTTTGTATATGGATTATCATGATCATGAATGGGGGGTGCCCCTTTATGATGAGCACTCATTATTTGAATTGTTAATTTTAGAGGGTATGCAAGCGGGGTTGAGCTGGTTTACCATTTTAAAAAAACGGGAAAATTTTCGCCGTGCTTTTGACCAATTTGATGCCCAAAAAATGGCATTATATGATCAAAAAAAGAGTGCTTCCTTAATGACGGACACGGGCATTATTCGCAATCGCTTAAAAATTCAATCGGCGATTACTAATGCACAAGCGCTTTTAAAGATGAACGCTGCAGGTGAAGATTTTTCTGATTATATTTGGCAGTTTGTGGATGGTAAACCAATAAAAAATCATTGGACCGAAATGAGACAAGTGCCGGCGAGAACACCAATTTCAGATGTTATGTCTAAAGATTTAAAAAAGCGTGGGTTTAAATTTGTTGGTAGTACGATTTGCTATGCGTTCATGCAAAGTGTGGGTTTGGTTAATGATCATTTAGTGGATTGTTATTGCTATGGAGCACATCAATGACATTGAAGTCTCATAATCCTGAGTACCGTATATCTGTTGCAACATTCTAACTCTTTGTGTAGGATAAATTTTTCTGCCCAAGTAATTATCCCATGAATTATTTAAAGTCATATTTTCTTAAAGGAACTACGCTAAGAACAGAGATTTTAGCGGGGGTGACGACCTTCTTAACCATGGTGTACATTGCCTTTGTTAATCCCACTATTTTGCATGATGCGGGGATGGATCAAGGCTCGGTATTTACAGCCACTTGCTTAGTTACCGCTTTTGCTTGTGCATTAACGGGAATTATGGCCAATACACCCATTGGAGTGGCCCCAGGAATGGCCTTGAATATTTATTTTTCATACAGTGTGGTTCAAGGCATGGGGATTGATTGGCAGCATGCTTTAGCAATGGTTTTTGTTTCAGGACTGCTGTTTTTTTTGGTGAGCCTTACCCAATTACGACGTTTATTAATTGAGGCTATTCCTTATAATTTGCAAATTGCAATTCTCATTGGTATTAGCTTATTAATCGCGTTGATTGCTTTACAAACTAATCAGGTCGTAATTGATGATGCACATAATTTAATGAAACTCGGTGATATTAAAAGACCGGAGGTTGCGTTATTTTTCTTAGGCTTTTTGCTGATTTTATTGCTGGATTATTACAGCATTCCCGGGGCAATTATTCTTGGGATTTTAAGCATTAGTATAATGAGCCTTATTTTAGGTATGACCCAGTGGCAAGGCGTGATGGGAGTGCCACCATCAATGGAGCCTACTTTTTTAAAGCTTGATTTTTCAGGGTTAACCAGCGCTACCGCATTAAAAGCAACATTTACTTTTTTCTTAATTGCTATTTTTGATGCTACAGGAACTTTAATTGGTTTGCTTAATCCTACGGTTTTTAAACATAAAGAAAATTATTCGCAACGATTAAGCTACAGTTTAACTGCAGATGCAGCAGCCTCTACTTTGGCTGGGATTTTAGGCTCGGCCAGTACTTCGCCATATATTGAATCGGCTACAGGCATAGAGGCTGGTGGGCGCACGGGATTAACTTCTTTGGTGATTGCTGTGGGTTTTGTGTTAATGCTGTTTTTTTTCCCCTTAGCGAAGATGATTCCTGCATTTGCTGTGGGGCCAGCTTTGCTTTATGTAGCTTGCTGTATGATGAAGCATTTGACGGATATGAAATTAGCAGACATTAGTGAGACAGCACCTTGTATGGTCATTATTATGATGATTCCTTACACGTGTTCAATTGCTAATGGGATTGGTGGGGGGATTATTCTTTATAGTGTGTTGAAGTTGTTAACGCGGCAAAAAATTAATCCTTGGGTTATTCTTTTGAGTTTGATTTTTACAGTGTTTTTTTTGATTAGCTAATAGAAAAAAGCCCTTCTTAAACGAGCTTAAGGAGGGCGATTGCAGATTATTAGTGAATACGCACATATCTACCATTTTTTACCACATATTGATGGCCATTATGATAAATGATGTCGTTTTTGCGATAAGTATTTGTATATCGGTAATTTGCAGGTTTTCCACCTATCCAACCTACAGTACTACCGAATACAGAACCAACCCCTCTTCCTACAGCAGTTCCGGTGTTACCGACAACACCGACACCAGTACCCACGGTTCTAGCGCCATATTTTACGCCGTGACCTACGGTTGAAGTGGTGTAGTTGGCAGTATTACTCATGGTATTGCAACCAACTAAACTTAAAGATATGGCTAAAGCTGAAGATGTAATTATTAGTTTTTTCATTATTTTCCTCCGTGAATAGAACCAAATGATTACACTGTATATTTATAGTATATAATTTAGTCATTTGCAGAAAAAAATAGTCAAATTATTGCATTAAGTGGCAAAAACCTTGCAGGCACGGGTTTTTATAAGAGATATTTTTTTATCAGATAAGTGAAAAACTGTTATAAATCGGTTATTTTTCAATGAATCTGTGTAACGATTACCTTGCACTAATTTTTGCTGCAAGTTTTTTGATTTGTTGTAACTCATCATCTGAAAGTTTAATTACCGGAACCAGAAAAAGTTGCTTCTATGCTAAGATAACTTCAAATTTTTTAGTGAATTACAGTTGAACAATTAAATGGCATAAATCACGAGTACGTTATCAACGAGTCAGTGAAGATACTGGCAAAGAAGTGACTTGGAATGAGGTTGTAAAAGGTTGGGAATATGAGAAAGGTTGTTCTATTATTGTAGATGAAAAAGCGTTTGAAAAAGCCAGCCCAGACGTGTTCAAAACAATAGATATTGAGGAGTTCGTGGATTTAAATGGCTTGACCGACAAATCGCTAAACTTAAAAAATCAAGGAAAAAAATCGGGCATACCACAATTAAAAGCAATGAATCGGTGGTTGATTTTGTCTCATTGCTCAAACAGAGTATGAAAAAAAAGGAGACAAAACTTTCCGTCACCTCTAAAGAACCTTCCAAAAATAAACGTTCCTAATGGGTTGTTTATAACTTAGATGGTTAAGGCTAATTGGAAGATAGAGTGTGCATTTTTTGACAATCTATTAACATGAACTATAATTAAAATGTAGACTGGTTAATTTCGGTTTACTGGAAAGCCACCTAGGTGGCTTTCGTCATTTATAGAGCAATCAATGGATGATTATCACGTTTATCAAACTCACAGTAGGCTTAAATGAAATGGGACTTTGAAATAAAGACGGCAAAGGAGTGCATGATGAGTTTAAATAAATATCATAAAAAAAGAGATTTTTCCAAAAAGCCTGAGCCCAAAGGTAAAGTAACCCAAGATACTCCTTGTTTATTTATCATCCAAAAACATGCCGCAAGTCACCTTCATTATGATTTTCGCATGGAACTCTATGGTGTATTAAAAAGCTGGGCTGTTCCTAAAGGACCAAGTCTTGACCCGCATGTGAAACGGCTAGCTATGCATGTAGAAGATCATCCTATTGAATATGGGAGTTTTGAAGGTGTTATTCCAAAAGGTCAATACGGTGGTGGTACGGTGATGCTTTGGGATAAAGGAACTTGGGAGCCTTTGGATAAAAATCCCTATCAAGCTTATGAAAAAGGTCATTTACGCTTTAAATTGCATGCTGAAAAATTAAAAGGACGCTGGGATCTTATTCGTTTTAAAGATGAGAAGCATTGGTTTTTAATCAAATATCAAGATGAGTATGCAAGAGATCAAGACGATTATGATGTTATTGAAGATTTAGATCAAAGTGTACTCTCTCACCAAACTATGGATGAACTTGCCAAAAACTATGAGCAGATTTGGAGTAGCAGTGGTGCAAAAAAAGTAAAGTCAAAAAAACGCATAAAAAAAAACGCTTTTAAAAAACCTATTCTATTACTTTCTAAAGGATTAAACAAAAGTCCTTACCCTGATTTTATTCCTATCCAATTAGCGATTTTAGTAGATAAGCCTCCAGAGAGTAATCTCTGGCTTCATGAAATTAAATTTGACGGCTATCGAATTTTAGCATTTAAAAAAGGCAATAAAGTGACTTTAAAATCGCGCAATAATAAAGATTGGACGAATGATTTACCTTCTATTGCAGCAGCCGTACAGGAGTTACCCATAGAAAATATAGTAGTAGATGGTGAAGTGGTGATGTTAGATAAGCAAGGAATATCTGATTTTCAGTTATTACAAAATTCAATTAAAAATAAAAGAAAAGCTTCTGAGGTGATACGAGAAGAGGGTGTTTCTTTGGAGGAAATAAACTGAAAAAGCGAATGTTTAAAAAACCAAAGGTACCATTTATACTTAGTCATCCTGATAAAGTGTTATATCCTGAGGATAATATTACCAAAGAAGATTTACTTATTTATTATGATGCCGTCAGCGATTATATGCTTCCTTTCATTTCCTTAAGACCCTTAACTTTAGTGCGTTGCCCTTCTCATTACGGCGAATGTTTCTATCAAAGACATTATAACAAAGCCACTCCAAAAGCACTCCATTCTATTGAGGTGAAAGGCGAGAAGGAAGTAGAACAATATATTTATTTGAGTAATAAAGAAGGACTATTAAGTCTTGTGCAAATGGGGGTTTTAGAAATTCATCCATGGGGTAGTACTATTGAGCATCTGGAACAGCCAGATATTCTTATCTTTGATTTAGATCCTGCGCCTAATGTGTCCTGGAGTAAAGTAGTTGCGAGCGCGCTTGAAGTACGCGATTATTTAGCTCAATATCATTTAAAATCGTTTATAAAAAGCACTGGTGGTAAAGGATTGCATATTGTGGTTCCCATCAAACCCGAATACGATTGGGAAGATATTAAAAAATTTACTCATGTCTTTGTTCAGTTTTTAGAAAAGCTAAAGCCTGATAAATACCTTAGTACCATGACAAAATCGAAACGCACGGGAAAAATATTTGTGGATTATTTAAGAAACCAACGCACGGCGACAGCCATTGGAGTTTATTCTACGCGAGCAAGAATTCATGCACCGGTGTCTACACCACTGGCTTGGGAAGAATTAAGCAAACATCATGAAGACAATACGTATACGATTAAAACGCTTCCTAACCGTTTACACCAATTAAAAGAAGATCCATGGCATGATTTTTGGAGCATCAAACAATCATTACGATTAGATGAATTATAAAATAAATCAGCTAGAAAATAATGCCATAATTTTGTAAGAGTTTTTCTGCATTTAAACCATAAGCTCCAACAGCACCTGGAATTCCTGTGATTAATACAGCACCATTACCTGTATCAAAAATAGGGATTGTTGGATTTACTGTAAACCCCCAATGTGTTTGGTCAGCAATTTGGCCAGTGGTTGTATTTGGCGTACCATTTCCGTTAATGACCAATGCTATATTTTCATAAACAGTGGTTGGTGGCGTGAAAATAATCGGGCTTGCCATGGCTTGTGGTGTATTGGTGGTTGCGTCATACACTACTTGAGACGAATGACCAATAATTTTGGGAAGAGGGGTAATTTTTACTTGATAAATTGCTGCAGTGCCTAAACCTGTACCAGTACAAAAAGTTGGCCTGTGCACCCCAACGGCAGACCATTTAACGATGGTGACTCCATTATAAGGAAGATTTGCAACGGTGGTACAGGGGTGAGTATTGTCTGCGGTATCATACACTTCTACCCTAATGTTAGATTCTGTTAATCCCGTGGTAGATGTTACATTGGCAAGGTTGTTAACTATGATTAACTGTCCAGTGTTTGGGGAGATAGCAAAAATTGTTCCTGAAGCTAGCAAAGTTATAAAAGCTATTGATTTTAATAATATGTTTTTTATCATCTTCATTATAGTTTTTTATGAACAGCTGCATAATAAGGAATAATGCCATAACGCCGCATTAGGTTTTCAGCTTTTAAACCAGAGGCTCCAACAGCTCCCGGAATGCCGGTTGTTATTAAAGCCCCATTACTCGTAGCAAAAATAGGGGATGTTGGTGATACAGTAAACCCCCAATGTGTTGAATCTGCTGTTTGGCCAGCAGTATTGGGAATCCCGCTGCCATTGATAATCAATGTCATATTTCTATAAATAGTTGTTGGAGGCATGAAGGTAATGGGGCTGGCTTTTGCCTTGGGGACATTTGTATCAACAGTGGCGTCATAGACCACAGTAACTTTATTACCAACAAGTTTGCTAAGTGGAGTAATTTCTATTTTAGATAGGGCAGCAGTGCCAATACCAGTACCTGCACAAGATGCCGCGTTGTGTATTCCATTGGCCTGCCATTTTATGATAGCCACGTTATTGTAACCTAGTATTGCAACCGTGTAGCATGGTGAAGTAGGAGTATGAGTATCAAATACCTTGACCATGATGTTGGAGCGTGAAGCGGTATCACTATTTGTTGATGAGAGGTTATCCAGGCCATTAATGAGTACTAATTGTCCTTGGCTTGGAGAAGTAGCAAAAATAGTTGTTCCTGAGGCTAATAAGATCGCAGCAATATTCAATTTGAAAAATGTGTTTTTTATAGTTCTCATATTAAATAACATTTTTCCTTAAACTAATTGTTAAACATGATTTAACGCTGAAATATAAAACGTAAAGAGCTTACTCCCTTCTTCCAAGCAGCATCAGTAATTACTCTAGCACAAGATTATTGATTCTGCAGTATTTTTAAATCCATGAAGTAGCAATTTAAGATAGCTTAACTGCTTATGGCGTATTTCCCTATCTTTCTAGTGAAATGCAGGTTCTAAACTCAATGGTGGTGTTTCTTCTGTAGTAGAAGAGCCCATCTGTATTTTCGTAAAGATACTGGTTTGTTTCAGTGCTTGTGCCGATACTGCAAAACGAGATGAGTCGCTTTCTCGAGTATAGGAAGCGGTTTCTACCAATTGATCAATCTGTGCCATCATTTCTTCCTGTTGGCGAGTGAGATCTTTGATGCCATCTATAGTTTGATCAAACTTATATGCAGTATTGGTTAATTTTGATGCAGTTGAACTTAATTCCTCATTAATTTGCTGCATGGTTAAGTCATCTTTATTGAGCATGCTTTGCAATTTATTTTTAAATTGTTCTTGTTGAGTTTTTCCCATGAAAATCATATTTTGAAATGTTGCCAAACTATTTTTCAGAAAGTTAAGATTTCGTTCATATTGTTGAGAGGTTAGCTTAAATTGTTCTGTAATTTCTTTTAATCGTTGCTCACTTAAGAGCAAACTATTTTGGGTTTCATCCAATTTCGATTTAGTTTGCTGATGAGTTTTTTGCAATTCATCAAGCTGAAATTTATACTCGTTTGCAACGTGCTCAATTTTCTGTGTACTTTGTTGTGTTTGCTCAATAGTTTTTTCTAATTCTAATGGTATTTTTTTTAAAGCATCAATAGTTTTATTTAGATCAATAACTTCTCCTTTTAACTGTTTGATCTCCAGCCCAAATTTTTTATTTTCTTGAGTAATAACCTTTATTTCTTCTTCGAATTGTAGGTGTAGCGTATCGAAAAGTTTAATAAGTGATGCAAGAAGATTGGTGAGTTTACTAATAATTTCTTTAAATGGGGCTGTACTCAGCTGTGTTTGGCCCGCATGGTCGGAGAGTAAATAGCAAAATACAGACATCAGAGCCAATGTAACCAGAGAGGCTGTTAGCAATAGATAGAGATGTAGAGTTAAGCTAAACATAATTAGAGTAATGGTACTCACTGTGCCAATTACTATACGGTGCCATAAAGGATATTTGACCCATTTAGCAGATAATTGAGAAAGATAACTTTTGCATGTGGCATAAGCTTCCACCGCGTCATTCAATTCTTGTTTTACTTTGGCAATTTCAGAGTGTTTCTCACTGATTTCAGCCCAAATTTTTTCAGATGATTCTGAAGCAGTAAACGATTCTTCAGGAGGTATCATAAGTACTATTCCTTATACTAATGGGACTAAAGTACCATCAAGGTAGCTTAGACGCTATTGTACCGATTTTAATTAAAACGGCAATACTGTACTTGGGTACTTGAAAATATACCTATTAGTTTGGGTTAGCAAAATATACAGATCTTAATCTCAATTCTCGGTATTATCATGCAATAAATTTATAATTTCTGTAGAAACAGGGTTCCCATGAATTTTTCGACTTTCATTAGCCCATTCACCTAAATCAATGAGTTTGCAACGGCGAGAGCAAAACGGTCTGAATGAGTTTTCTGGATTCCAGGTATTTTGTTTGTTGCAAATGGGGCAACAGATTTCTTTTGCGTTATTCATAAATGGTAAAATTTAATTATTCTATGTGTAAATTATCGCATATTTTTATTCGCTAATGATAAATAGAGCAGTTTTATTCAAAAGCAAGTTATTTGAGAAGTATAAGGAGAAAAAATTGGCGGTAAAATTATTTTTTAAAGTATCTTTTGCAGAGAATACACTTACATTTACTGGTGAAAAATCAATTTCAACTAAACCTTTAACAATTGACACAGAGCATGTAAAAGCCTCTTTTAAAAAGGGAATGCTTTGGGTAGTGCTGCCTAAAAAAACAGGCTCTTCCAGTGGTTCTAGAGACATTAAGATTAAGCGAGCTTAAAGTTGAAAGGTAGCTTTGAAGATCAAGGCTACCTTTACATAATCAGCTAAAATCTAATTGCCGCCATGCTTCATATAAAATAACAACTACTGCATTTGCAAGATTTAAGCTGCGATTATTCTCGCGCATGGGAATGTAGATTGAGTTATAAGTCTGTACTATTTCTTTAGGCAATCCATTTGACTCTGGCCCAAATAAAAACATATCTTCTGTAGTATAGTGTTCCTGAGTGTAACAGGTCTTTGCGTGAGCACTGCAAGCAAAAATCCTTTTTTGATGATGCTGCGCAATAAAATTTTCCCAATGTTCATCGATAAAGTGGTGGAAAAGAGAGTGGTAGACTCTCTACCGAGATTCATCAGACTAATGAATAGTCCAAGTAACAATACTACCCACATAGTAAGAAATGTTACTTTGATTGCCATACCAAAATTGAGTAACCGGTAGGGAGATCCCAACCTGGAAAATCATTTTAGGTATAGAAAGCCAAAGCGAGGGGGTTACATAAACAATATTTCCCCCTGTGTTAGGAACAATATGTGAGGCTAATTTGGTTTTATCACTATATTGACCATTTAATTCCACTAGCCCTAAAAATATATATTTGTTTTTCACTGTTTTGATATTATGGCCTACTCCTAAATTGTAATAATATTGTGTTCCTTGTTGAATGGAATCATATTTGTCTATGAATAAGAGCCCTGGAGCAATAAAACCGTACCAGTTAACTAAGGTGCGTGAGTAAGTTGAACCAATGAAGTAAGTCATCGCATTAAAACTAGAAGAAGAGTTTTTTCTTGAAAATCCTGATATACGATTGCTTGGGTTAAGTTTCTTGGAAATTCCATTTAAATTACTAGTAGGAAAGGTAGGAGAGAAAATAATAGTGGCTTGATCTGACGATTTGGCATTTTCGTGACTATAAAAAGCATATTCTAAATCGATAACCAAATCGCCCATCCCAGACATAGTTTCTGTGCCATTTTTATAACTTAATGCAATAGGGACTGTTAGCAATAGAGAGGCGGAGTCTGTTATTCCATAAAGAAAGGAGGGAACTCCTTCGGTAATGCGCTGTGTTTGACTGTATAAGTAACTAGGATTATAAGAAACGACCAATTGGTTTTTATCAATAATATTTTGACCAAAAGAAAAAAATGGGCCGGGTTGTTGTGAGGAAGGGAGAGAAAAATTTCCTATGGATGGTGGCTCAGTAGCCATTGTTATATTCATCCAGGTCATGAATAATAAAAATAGCAGCTCTTGCAATGAGCTTAGACGATTGACTTGGTATGACATAGCATCCTGTGTTCTCTAATTATTTTTTAAGTCCATATTAATTAATAAAACTTAATTCATGCAAGGTTAACGTATAAATTGTGAAAATCAGATAATATATTCTGGCTAGATCTGGAGCTCCCACGCGCTACACAAATAACGAACAATTTTTTTATCAAGACCGGTATTCGTTCCATTTTGGCCTCAAAAACTGTTGTTAAGGCTGAGCTTGGTCGTGGTTTAAATCAAATGCGTTATACGGTACGACCTTATTATCGCCTCAAACCAGGTTTGAATGTATTTATTGAATACGAGAATGAACAAGATTATGGAGCATTCAAAAATATACAGAAAAATATTGGAGAGGTCACGTATCAAAAGACGGTGACCCTCGGGTTGGGTGTTTTATTTTGACTCAATAAGTTGATTAGAAAATTAAATCCAAGCCGTTGCCATATCAAGGCGATGGGATCTCTGGATTTAGAATATTTACTGAATTCACTAATTTATCGCGTAATTTTTCATTAGATTGATCAAAAAGCAATCCAATTCTTCGTTTCGTTTTATAGTCATAAGCATCTAATTGAGACGATAGAAGTGAGAGTCTATAAGTCGCGTTTTCTATTTTTTTAGCGTAGTCTCTGAGTTGATGTATTGCATCTTCATTGCTTTGATTCTGCAGTGCCACTAAGTGTTTGCAAGTAGGTATGTTGTTGCTGAATTTGCTGGTTTACTTGTTCCAGTTCATTTTGTGTCGATGTAATTTCTTTTATGCCTATTTTAAACTCTGATTGATTTTCAATGAATGCATATTATCATAAAAAAACAAAGAGATTACTTTTTGAAATTTTATTTTTAGTTGAGATGGGAAACCTGATATCGATAGGATTATTGGCCCGTTGTCCATTTAAATAACAATCCTGAACAATCTTCTGCAATTAATGCAGGTCTTCTTGCCGCATTTCTATTTGATTGTCTGTAAAAATAAATATTTTCTCTTGACCATTACGTTACGTGATAGAATAAACTCTACTCTGGAGACTAAATGAAATATCATAAAATTAGAGACATCAGATCAATATTTTGGAGACTCCTCGCATGACTGAAGCGTTAGAAAAAAAATATTACACAAAACCTGAGCAATCTGAATTAGGTCGTTCATCTGAGTACGATGCCCATTATAATCCAGACCGACTATTTGCCATTCCCCGTGATGCGAAGCGTAAAGAAATTGGTATTGACTCTGCCATGCTTCCCTTCTATGGCTTTGATTGCTGGAACCATTATGAAGTGTCATGGCTCAATGAAAAAGGGAAACCAATTGTGGCACTGGCTGAGATTATTTATGATTGTTCGACGCCATATTTAATCGAATCCAAATCATTGAAACTCTATTTTAATTCATTCAATAACACCAGATTTAAAAATAATGAAGAAGTTAAATTGGCTATCGAGCGTGATTTAGAGAAGCGCTTAGATGGAGAGGTTAAGGTGAAAATTCTATCTTTGAAAGAAAAAGAACCCTCTATAATTGAAGCAGTGCCTCAAGGTGAATGCCTTGATGACCTCGATGTGACTTGCTCTGTTTATCTTGTTGAACCTGAATATCTCTTTATAGAAGATAAGCAAGTAGAAGAAATCCTGTATTCAGATTTATTAAAGTCGAACTGCTTAGTTACAAATCAGCCAGATTGGGGTAGCGTACAAATTGCCTATACGGGAAAACAAATTAATCGAGAAGGGTTATTGAAGTATCTGATATCGTTTCGTAACCATAATGAATTCCACGAGCAATGTATTGAACGTATTTTTGTAGATATTCTACAGCATTGTAAACCAGAAAAACTGACGGTTTATGGCCGTTATACCAGACGGGGCGGCTTAGATATTAATCCTTATCGCTCAACTGAAAAAGTGAAGCCTAAAAGGTTAAATAAGCGATTAATTAGGCAGTGAATTAGTTTATCCGGGTAAAATTATTTTGAGCATGTTTAACACATATAAAGATTAATGATATTTTTTGTAACTCCCCAGGTATTTAATTGAGCTCACCGGGCTTCCCCTCTCCACCGCG
>NZ_JASGFU010000003.1:0-84880 GCF_047605385.1 Legionella sp.
CAAGGCCCAACCTACAACTCTATTTAAAAATCCTTAAGTTGACGCCATTACGTGAACTCTTTTCTTTATAGATAAGAGCTCACAATACTCATATTGCTTATTCTGGCCAATATTATCCTTGCGTAAACACACCCCATGGAGGAAATTCCACAATTCTATCTAAGCGTTTTGTGTTTTTTATACACAATCATGATCATAAAGATTGAGTATAAGCCTCAAGATCTATAATTTAATGTCGATACATTAGGCACAATGCTTATAAAATGTATGTAACAACAATAAGAAAAGGATCTTGTAATGGATAAAGTTGCTCAATTTAATATCGGAGATCTAGTAATCCACAAACACAGTCGTTATAGAGCGATTGTTATTGATGTTGACCCCTTATTTCAAGCTTCTGGCCGTTATAATCCACAAGCCCCGAAGCGCGAATTCGCTACACGACACCCTTGGTATCGCTTATTGGTCGATGACAGCAGTCAAATGACTTACGTTGAAGAATGCATGCTTATTGCCGATACCAGTAAATTGCCAATTAGCAATCCACATATTACCATGTATCTAAAAGAGAAAGGTGGATTTTATCAGAATCCGAAAATGAAACATTAATGGCTGTATTTATGTACTTCGCAAGCCAATCACCATTAATGCGATAAAACCAATCAAAACCAAAGCCAACACCCCCATGGTGAAAAAGCTTTTGCTTAAATTTTCACGGCTAAATTGATCCGGATTACCCTTAATTGACCGGTATAAAATAAATAAAATTAATCCTGCACCAATCAAACCAAGAATTTCATAAAATGTCTGCATGAAATAGCTCCTTATTTCATTTCAAAATTAAATGCATCAGAAAATAAATTTTCTACAGGCACACCATGTGCAACCAAAGCATCGCGGGTACTGTAAACCATATCAAAAGGACCACTAATCACTATTTGCCAATCCTCTAAATCCTTAAGGTGTCTTGCTAGAACAAAAGAAACCAAAGGCTCTGTGTTTTCTGTCGATAATGAAGAAAAATATTTAAAGCGACTCACATGTGCTTGCCAGCTGTTGACCTTTTCATCCATATACAAATCATTTTGCATGCGCGCACCCCAATACAATTCAAAAAGACGCTGATCGCCATTGGATAACAACTGCTCTACCATTGCTTTAATAGGAGCAAATCCAGTACCACCAGCAATAAATAAGATGGGTTTATACGCATCCAGACATTCTAGACTACACTCACCAAAGGGTAAACTAATGGTGACACTGCCATATTCTTTAATATGGGCAAACAAACGTTGGTTGTAAGGATTTTCAATACTATGCCGAATATGTAACTCATATTTATGCGAGCCCAAAGGAGCATTAGCAATCGAATAACTAAATGCCTCTTCCCCAAAGAGAACCTGCAAATATTGCCCGGCATGATAATTCACATATTCTTCTGGTGCTAACACCAATTGCATGATGCTGTCTGTTAACGGTGCAATTTGCTCCACATGCGCTTTAATGATTTTTTCACTCATTACTCTAACCCCAAGGCAGACCAATACTCATCCACTTTTTTTAAGATCTTTTCATCCATCACAATGGGATTACCCCATTCACGCTGAGTTTCACCAGGCCACTTATTCGTTGCATCCATCCCCATCTTCGAGCCTAAACCAGAAATCGGAGAGGCAAAATCAAGATAATCAATCGGCGTATTGTCCATCATTACTGTATCTCGTGAAGGATCCATACGCGTAGTCATTGCCCAAATTACATCCTGCCAATTACGTGCATCAATATCATCATCGCAAACAATAACAAATTTGGTGTACATAAATTGTCGTAAAAATGACCACACCGCCATCATGATACGCTTTGCATGCCCCGGGTATTGTTTTTTAATTGTTACTACCGCTAAACGATAAGAACAACCTTCTGGTGGCAGATAAAAATCAACAATTTCTGGAAATTGCTTTTGCAATAAAGGAATAAATACTTCATTTAAGGCCACACCTAAAATCGCTGGTTCATCCGGTGGGCGTCCGGTGTAGGTGCTATGATAAATCGGTTGTTCACGATGAGTGATACGCTCCACAGTAAACACAGGAAACGATTGGATTTCGTTATAATAACCCGTATGATCCCCATAAGGCCCTTCAGGAGCCTCTTGTCCTGGCTCTAAATAACCCTCCAGGACAATTTCTGCACTGGCTGGTACATGCAAGTCACTGCCAATACAACGAGTTAAACGTGTACGCTGGCCCCGTAATAAACCGGCAAAAGCATATTCAGACAAAGTATCCGGCACAGGCGTTACTGCTGCAAGAATTGTTGCCGGATCTGCACCTAACGTCACCGCAACTGGAAAACGCTCGCCAGGATAAGCTTGCTGCCACGCTTGATAATCTAAAGCGCCACCACGATGCGATAACCAACGCATAATCAGCTGGTTTTTATTTAACAGCTGCTGGCGATAAATCCCCATATTTTCTCGGGTCTGATGCGGGCCTTTAGTAGTCACGAGTCCCCAAGTAATCAAAGGTGCTACATCTCCAGGCCAACAGGTTTGAATGGGTAGCGTCGTTAAATCCACCTCATCTTTTTCCCAAACATAAGATTGGCATTCCGCGCCACTGACATATTTTGGTGCCATATTGAGTGCCTGTTTGAGCAAGGGTAATTTATTAAAAGCGTCCTTAAATCCCTTGGGAGGATCCGGTTCTTTTAAGGCAGCTAATAATTTACCTACTTCTCTTAAGGCAGTAATACTTTCTTCACCCATCCCCATAGCAACACGCTCAACGGTACCAAATAAATTGGTTAAAACCGGCATTTTAGAATTTAGGGTATTCGTGAAGAGAAGGGCCGGGCCACCAGCACGTAAAACCCGGTCACTGACTGCTGTCATTTCAAGATGAGTTGATACAGGATAAGTGATGCGCTTTAGTAAATTGCGCGACTCCAATTGCGCGATAAAGTCTCGTAGATCGGAGTATTTCATTAATCACTCCTCATAATATCTCAGATCGTCAATGTGTAAGAAAAACCTCTCCCAGGACGGGAGAAGCTATTGTTTAGAAGACTTCTATTCCTGGCGCTTCATGGCATCGAAGAATTCAGCATTGGTTTTGTGATTCTTCATGCGCTCAAGTAAAAATTCAATCGCATCGCACTCATCCATCGATTGGAGAATCTTACGTAAAATCCAAGTACGTTGTAATTCTTCTGGGCTTAATAAGAGATCTTCACGGCGAGTACCTGAGCGGTTGATATTGATCGCTGGGAACACTCGACGTTCAGCAATATTACGACTCAAATGGATTTCCATGTTACCAGTTCCTTTGAATTCTTCGTAAATTACCTCATCCATCTTAGAACCCGTATCAACCAGCGCTGTAGCAATAATCGTCAGGCTACCACCTTCTTCAATATTACGTGCCGCACCATACAGACGCTTTGGTCTTTGTAAGGCATTTGCATCCACGCCTCCGGTTAATACTTTACCTGAAGAAGGAATCACCGTGTTGTATGCACGCGCTAAACGAGTAATCGAATCAAGTAAAATAACTACATCACGTTTGTGCTCCACCAAACGCTTGGCTTTTTCAATCACCATTTCAGCCACTTGTACGTGACGATTTGCAGGTTCATCAAAGGTGCTTGCTACGACTTCACCTTTCACCGAACGTTGCATTTCGGTTACTTCCTCGGGGCGCTCATCGATTAATAATACAATGAGGTAACACTCTGGGTAATTTTTTTCAATAGAGCGTGCAATATTTTGCAGCATTAAGGTCTTACCTGCTTTTGGAGGGGATACAATCAAACCACGCTGCCCACGGCCAAAAGGTGCACATAAATCGACAACGCGAGCTGTTAAGTCTTCAGTACTACCGTTACCCTGCTCCATGACTAAACGCTCAGTAGCAAATAAAGGAGTAAGGTTTTCAAATAGAATCTTGCGCTTGGCACTATCTGGAGAGTCGTAATTGATTTCATCAACCTTCAATAAGGCAAAATAACGCTCGCTGTCTTTAGGTGGACGAATTTTTCCTGAAATTGTATCACCTGAACGCAAACCAAAACGTCTGATTTGGCTTGGTGAAACATAAATATCGTCGGGACCAGCCAAATAAGAGCCATCAGCAGATCGTAAGAAACCAAAACCATCAGTCAGGACTTCTAAAACACCATCACCATGAATATCTGCCCCTTTTAAGGCATGAGCCTTTAAGATAGCAAAAATAATTTCTTGTTTACGCATACGGGAAGGGTTTTCAACACCAATCTCTTGAGCAATATTAAAAAGATCGGCAATAGGCAATTGCTTAAGTTCGCTAAGATTCATACTTCTCACTTGATTTGTTATTTAGAATAGAGTTATCCGAAGAAAATTTATATTTAAGAACAGCAGCTAAGGATTCTGCTGCCTATGTAACATTTTATAGCTCAAGATGTCACATAAGGCAAACATTATCACAGCTTTACGTTAAGATCCAATATTTTTATTAAAGAATAAAAATATTTTAATTGTGGCTTTCAATAAAAGCACTTAACTGAGATTTAGTTAATAATCCTATTTTTACCGCTTCTACCTGGCCATTTTTGAATAAAATCAATGTAGGTATGCTCATTACACCAAACTTGGCAGGTACTTGTGGATTTTCATCGATATTAATTTTTGCAAAAGTAATTTCTTCTCCATGACTAGTTGCCATTTCTTCCAAAATTGGAGTTAATGCACGGCAAGGACCACACCACTCAGCCCAAAAGTCAACTAAAACGGGCTTGTTGGAATTAATTACTTCTTCATCAAAGCTCGCATCTGTTATTGTTTTAATATGATTGCTCATGGTAAACCTCTGTTATATAAAATTACGTTGACTAGGGCCTGTTGTTATTTTACCTGGTTAAGAAAAAATAACAAAAAGCTCCAGCCCAATTTACTATTATAGATCACCACCTACCGCTTGCAAAACACTTAGTGCCGTTATTGCTGCAGTTTCTGTACGTAAGATTCTTGGTCCTAAAGACAGGGGTTGAAAATCTTGACTTAGTGCTAATTGTACTTCAGCTTCACTAAATCCGCCCTCAGGCCCTATGAGTAGGGCAATCGTATTTTTTTGCACGTCATAAGCACGCCAATTGTTATCGGTTTCAGGTTCCAGAATGAGTTTTAAATCAGCCTGAGCTTCCTGCAAATACTCTTGCAAATATACTGGCTGATGCACTTTAGGGACAGTATTGCGCCCACACTGTTCACAAGCAGCGATGACAATGGCTTGCCATTGATGTAATTTTTTTGCCATCCGCTCTTTATCGAGCTTAACCACACAACGTGTAGTAATTATAGGGCGAATAGTGGCAACACCTAATTCGACTGCTTTTTGCATCACCCATTCCATCCGTTCGCCTTTAGAAATGGCTTGACCTAAATGAATGCTCAGTGGTGATTCAATGTTTATTGTAGTCACTGTCTCTACCATGACACTGACCTGCTTTTTTTTCACTGCAATAATGGTTGCGCCAAATTCACGATTATCCCCACAAAATAAAGTGAGCCTTTCCCCCACTTGCATACGTAAAACGACCCCCACATGTTGACTGGCTTCTGGAGATAATTCCAGCAATTGGCCACATTGGTATTCCCCAGGTTGATAAATACGAATTGTTTTCATAGTGATCTCTAAATGATTCAGCGCAAAAAACTCCATTATCACATGCCTTGGTTTATCAATGAAGACAACTGCTTAATCTGTTCCCACTGTGTAACATGCATAAAATAACAACATATAAAAATCTGCTACACTATTTTTATACCTTTTAGAAATAGAAAATCATGAAAATAGAAAATTTAGATGATGCACATCAAGCGTGGAATCGATTACAAAAAAAATATGAACATCTGGCTAATTCTTTATTTAAAGATAAACCTTTAAATAAAGAAAAAGTTCAACCAGCAGATTTAGAAAACAAACATCAAGCTTATGAGTTAGCTGCAAAAAAAATTCAACGATATTATCGTCAATTTAATGAAGAGCACCATTATTATACTAAAGTTAATCCTAAGGGCAGCCATTCTTCTCTATTTTTATATTTTTTAAATCCACAAAAAGAAAAAAAAGTCAATAAATTAATTGAGCCTACGTTACAAAAGCAATTATTGGAGAAGCTTGAAAAAGGTGATTTGAAAAATATTCCTTCTTATAAATACACACTAGCAGTCGCATTAGCTCTTTATGATTCTAATAAAATATCTATGCAGCAATTTTTTACTATTTTAGAGCGATATCAGCTATGCGAGATTCATCGTATATTACCTATTGAAAATACATATCCTATTTTAGATGCTCATGGCCAATTTACCCAAGAAGCAAAAAATTATCTACTTCCGCATTTTACTCAAGATCATACAAGAAGATCACCCAGAGACTTTATTAATAGACAACTAAAAACAAAGGAAGATATGGAAGCTTTTAGATTATTACTCTTAAAATTACCAAAATCCGAACAAACATTTAACCTAATAAAGGGAGAGGGTTTTAAACAACTAAACAGCTTAGATATTAATATAAATGAGGGCCGGTTAGCATTTGAGTTAGCAAAGAGGCAGACGATTTCTCATGACCCAGATACTCATCAAGTTATTCATTTATCATTTGGTGCCAGAGATGCATTAGGAATGGCAGAATATGGGGATCACTACGCACCTATTTTTCCGCGGTTAAATGAACAAAGCATTAATGATATAGAACATGGGGTACGGCATGGAATTAGGCCATCAGCAATGTTTTTCCCCCACACAATTCCTTACAAAAATATCCATGATTATGAAGCGATGACAAATTTTGAGGCCACTGAACATGATTACTATCATGCTCAAGGGCTTTCCTCATTAGATCCCGAAGTGAGAAAAGCGTTATTATTTACAGTGGATAGTTTACGTAGTTATATCAATTCTAAATGGTCAAAAGAAATATGGCTCTTGATTGATGCAGACTTTCTTCATCTCAAAGATAAAGATAAAAATACTCAATTTTATGATATAGTTGAATTTGTTTTTAACTGCCAAAAAACCTTAACTATTGCAGGAATTATTCTTTTAAATGATTTTCTAAATAATAAAAAATGGGAAGAAATCAATTTACCAATAGTTGCAATGTCTTCCACTCTTAGTGGAGAAAGCTTTCCATTCATAGAGTCAGTACTTAAGGGCGAAGATGATCTCATGATAAAAATAGTTAAGTGCCATATATTATCAACCTTTAAAGATTCACTATCTGAAAAAGAAATGGAAGCTATTGTTCAAACAAATTACTTAAATCCACAGAAACTTACTTTGGGTAAGTCCAAGAGTAGTGAAAATAAGAATGCTGTAATTATTCAAATGAATGGCCAAGAATTAAATTTAACTGAAATTAAAGATAATATTCTCCGCAATATTGAAATGTCGTCAACTCTCAGGTCTTAATGAATTGTCAACACATCTGAGATTTTAAGCTTCTATTTTACATGTAACATAAGAATTCAATGTGCTAAAATCCTTTCTTTTCTTAAGGAATCAAACAACCATGAGCACAACACGTATTGAATCAGACAGTATGGGAGAAATTGCTGTCCCTGCGAATAAATACTGGGGCGCACAAACCGAACGCTCGTTACATCATTTTAATATTGGTAAAGACCTTATGCCACGCGAAGTCACCCATGCTTTTGGTATTCTAAAAAAAGCAGCAGCCTTAACGAATCTTGAATTAGACAAGCTTTCTAAGGATAAAGCAGATTTAATCGTTAAAGCTGCTGATGAAGTCAGTAAAGGCTTGCTAGATAACCATTTCCCTTTGCATGTCTGGCAAACTGGCAGCGGTACACAATCAAATATGAATGCCAATGAGGTAATTGCTAACCGTGCCATTGAATTAGCCAATGGACAATTGGGAAGTAAGACACCCATTCATCCTAATGATCATGTAAACATGTCACAATCTTCTAATGACACTTTCCCAACAGCCATGCATATTGCTGCAGCGCTTGCCTTTAATGAAAAATTAATCCCCGCGATTAAAAATTTACGCGATACTTTTGCAGCTAAAATGATCGCGTTTAAAGACATCGTTAAAATTGGTAGAACCCATTTGCAAGATGCAGTACCTATTACTTTAGGACAAGAATTTTCCGGCTATGTCGCTCAATTGGATGCCTGCTTAAAACGCTTGCACGAGGTATTGCCCGAATTATATGAATTAGCTGCTGGTGGTACTGCCGTAGGAACGGGTTTAAATACTCATCCTCAATTTGCTGCCAAAGTAGCGCAACATATCGCCAACATTACGCAATTACCTTTTGTCACCGCCGAAAATAAATTTGCCGCTCTAGCAGCACATGAACCTTTAGTGCATGCCCATGGCGCCATGAAAACTTTGGCTTGCGCCTTAATGAAAATTGCCAATGACATTCGCTGGCTTGCTTCTGGTCCTCGTTGTGGTATTGGTGAGCTGATTATTCCTGAAAATGAACCAGGCTCCTCCATCATGCCCGGAAAAGTAAACCCCACTCAATGCGAAGCCATGACTATGGTTTGTACTCAAGTTTTAGGTAATGATACCGCTGTAGGTATTGCCGACAGCCAAGGAAATTTTGAACTAAATGTGTTTAAACCAGTAATCATTTTTAATGTTTTGCATTCATTAAATTTATTAACTGATAGTTGCCGTTCATTTCAAGAGTTCTGTGTTGAAGGAATTGAACCGAACCATAAGGTAATTGATTATTATTTACATCATTCGCTCATGCTAGTTACCGCCTTAAATCAGCATATTGGCTATGATAAAGCGGCAAAGATTGCTAAAACAGCGCATCATGATGATATTTCTTTGCAAGAAGCTGCTGTTAAATTAGGTTACTTAACGGCAGAACGTTTTGCTGAATTGGTTAAACCTGAGGAAATGATTGCACCCCAGTAAATAATTACATCGTTGTGGTTACCGCGGCATAATGGTAACCACAAACTTTAATCACCACGCCATAAATTCGTTTTCATCAGATCAAGAATCGCATCACCTTGACCATTAATAATCGCTTTCATCATATATAAGCTAAAACCCTTAACTTGCTCAGCAGCAAACTTAGGTGGCAAAATAAGCTCATTGCGATGTACTGCGACATCCATAACGATTGGCCCTTCATAGGCAAAAGCTTTATGTAACTCGACCTCTAAAGCGGAAGCACTCTCTATGCGAACCCCTTTAATACCAACTGCTTCAGCCATAACCGCAAAATTAGGATTATCCAACGTTGTACCATACTCTAACATGCCACCTACATGCATTTCCATTTCCACAAAACCTAAAGTTCCATTATTAAAAATGATCACCTTAATTGGCAATTTATGTTGCGCTAAAGTTAATACATCACCCATCAACATCGAAAAACCACCATCGCCACATAAGGCAATGACTTGCCGCTCAGGATATGCTGCTTGTGCGCCAATAGCTTGCGACAGGGCACTGGCCATGGAACCATGGTTAAATGAACCAAGCAAACGTCGTTTGCCATCCATACTCAAATAGCGTGCTGCCCATACCGTAGGTGTACCAACATCTACCGTAAAGATTGTGTCATCGTCGGCAACTTCACTGATTGTTTTTGCTAAAAATTGCGGATGTAGTGGCTTATTATCTTCCGTCTTATTAGCCAATGAATCTAATCCCTGCCGTGCTTTTTGATAATGAGCTCTGGCATTATCTAAATGACTGCTGTCTTTCTTCGTCTCAAGTAAAGGTAATAATGCTTTAATAGTACAGGCAACATCCCCAGTCGCCCCCACAGTCAAATCGACACGCTTGCCAAGTTGTTCTGCGTGCAAATCAATTTGGATGATTTGCGCTTTGTTGGGATAAAACTGACGATATGGAAAACTGGTACCTAATAGCAATAAGGTATCGCATGCCTCCATAGCATGATAACCTGAAGAAAACCCAATAAACCCTGTCATACCTACATCATAAGGATTATTCGGTTCAATAAATGGCTTGCTGCGTAAAGTATGGATGACTGGTGACTTCAAGATGTGACATAACTGCATCAATTCCTCATGCGCATTTGCAGCACCAATACCACAAAATAACGTTACATTTTTCGCTGCATTTAAACGATTCGCAATGTCTTTTAAAACGGGCATAGGAGGCACACTGTCAGACTGAACATAAGATAAGCCCGCACTCACAGCAGGATATATTGCTTTTTGCAAAGCCACATCACCAGATAAGACTAAAACGGCAACTCCTGATTTTGCTTTAGCTGCTTGTATGGCAATATTTAACAAGCGCGGCATTTGCTCTGCGCAGGTTACCACCTCACAAAAACAGCTGCATTCTTTAAATAAAATATTAGGATGTGTTTCTTGAAAATAATCGCTACCCACCTCAGGGCTAGGAATATGTGCTGCGATGGCTAATACCGGTGCCCCACTGCGATGAGCGTCGTAAAGACCATTAATCAAATGTAAATTTCCGGGCCCACAACTACCTGCACACACACTGAGTTTCCCAGTTAATTGCGCTTCAGCACCAGCGGCAAATGCTGCTGCCTCTTCATGGCGGACATGAATCCATTCAATTTCCTGATATTTTTGCAAAGCATTGGTAATACCATTTAAAGAATCACCCACAATCCCATAAATACGGCGAACACCCATATTATTTAATGTGTCAACCAACACTTCCGCAACATTTGCCATCCCAAGCTCCCTATGTCCTGTATTTTTATAATTTCAGTATAAAACAAAAAAGGAACCTTACTGCACTCCCACAGTTTGTGGGAGTATCAATGGATAAATTATTGAATTACTGGCAACTGGGGTGCCGCTTTACGCACTGGACCTGGTGTTGCTTTTTGAGTAGGATCCTTAGAAGCATAAGTTTTTTGTACTACCTTTTTCTTGTTTACAACTACCTCCTGAGATTGTGGTTTGTGGTGCTGATAATGCATATCAACATAATTTGAACGTGGTGTATTCCATAGACTGCAAGAGGTTAAACCCAAAGCTAAAGCCGCCCCCGCACACCATTTAACTGATTTATAATTTATCATATTTTGCTCCATGCTTCTGTTAATTAACTTATTAAATATAAATTATAAAAATCAAAATCACCACTTAAAAGAAGAAGATTTTATTATCACTACACTAGATTCATTTTGTTTTTGCAATCAACCTCCTATAATTAAATTCAATAACTCAAGACTAAAGGACTGCACACTATGATTTACCCAAACATACTCGGCACCATCGGACACACACCAGTGGTTAAAATTACACGCTTGGGACAAGACTTGGATTGTGAGCTTTATGCTAAATGTGAATTTTTCAATCCAGGCGGCTCAGTAAAAGACCGCATCGGCTATGAAATGGTAATCAATGCAGAACGAGATGGCTTAATTACGCCTGGCTACACGTTAATTGAACCCACATCTGGTAATACCGGTATAGGAATTGCCTTAGCTGGAGCAGTTCTCGGCTATAAGGTGATCATTACCATGCCAGAAAAAATGAGCCAGGAAAAACAGTCTGTGCTTGAACGTTTAGGAGCAAAAATTTACCGTACTCCCACTGAGGCAGCCTATAATGATCCAGATAGCCATATTTCTTTAGCCAAAAAATTGCAAACAGAAATACCAAATTCCTACATTCTCGATCAGTACGCCAACCCTAATAATCCTAATGCCCACTACCGTGGTACAGCGCAAGAAATTATTGATGATTTTGGTAAGGATTTACATATGATCGTTGCAAGTGTTGGTACAGGCGGTACGATCACTGGCATTGCGAAACGCCTTAAAGAATACAATCCCAATATCAAAATTATCGGCATCGATCCTGAAGGTTCTATTCTTGGTGGTGGCAACGAAATTAAACCTTATCATGTCGAAGGAATTGGCTATGATTTCTTTCCTGAGGTTTTAGATAATCAACTCATTGATCAATACATTAAAACCAATGACGCCAATTCATTTCGCGTTGCACGACAACTCATGCGTGATGAAGGTTTATTAGTTGGGGGGTCTTCAGGCGCTGCCATGTGGGGGGCTTTGCAGGCCGCGAAGTCTTTAAGTAAAGAACAAAAATGCCTGGTTATTCTGCCTGACTCGATTCGTAATTACATGTCTAAATTTGTTAATGATGAATGGATGAAGACCCAGGGATTTCTATAAGCACTGGAAAGAGGATTTTTAAGACAGTGCTGAGACAGGAGTTAGTTCATTATCAACATCAAAAATTTGCTCTAGAGTAAATACACCTGCCACCACCCCAGCAGATAATTTATCAACTAACCCCAGAGTCAATTTCTCTGGGTTAACCCTATTGCTCGTGGTAACTAGGCGTTCTGGATATTCCAGACCAAGGATAAATGTGATCTTGTATAATTCCTGTGACGATAAATCTGAGAATAAAGTAATATAACTTCTCATTAACTTTTCTTCGGGAAGCTCACCCAACCTTATCACCGTCAACAATTTATTTCTTATGTAGAGGCGCTCTTTAGCTAATTGCTCATCTGCTTCTTTAATCATTTTCTTAATCTCTACCAAAGTTCCTTCTTCTTGTTCAGCAGGAATAATTTTGGGCTTAATGGGAATTGCTAGTTTTCCAACATAAGCGTAGTCTTTTTGATTTTTAACTGCTGGATAATAATGAGTTTCTTGAATTTGAATTAATAAGGCTGATTGCGCAAATTCAAAACTTTTCTCTTGTTTCCTTAACTCTTTATCTTGATCTTTAAAGGAAAAAGTAATCCCCAGTCCCAATGCTTTTTCTAAAGCTCTTAGTGCCTGTTTATCGAGTGTAACTTTAGGGTTACGAAGCGTACTTTTTGGTGTTTCAGCGTCAAATTGTTTAAAAACTTCGCGATAATTTAAATTTAAAGGATCTGCAAAGAGTTCATCAACTGCGAATTGGCGTAACACATGAGCCTTGCAATCAACCAAATCTGCTGTACGAGAATTAGCTATTAAATTTCTCATATCATCTTTTGGTACGCTTAGACGTTCGGAGTTAATATGGTCGAAGTATTTCTTAAACCGCTCCAAAATTTTGCTTAAAACTTTGCTATCGACCGCTACCCCGCTTTTTAAATAGTCAATTAATGCTACGGCTGCTGCTTGGAATTGTTCACCACCGGTATTAATTACGATGTGACTTGCAGGAGCTTTAAAAAAAACGTTAGACCCCCTACTATGCGGCGCTCCCATAACTTATCCCCTAATAGACTACGATATGATTTGATTTTAATGAATCAAAATTAAGGAAATATTAACTATATAGTGCATATGAATACTTATTAATCATTATTTGCAAAATAAAGATCTCCCTATAAAATAAATCCATGCTTCATAATTCTAGACTATCTGTGAATTATTTACACATTTTTCATCTAAAGAAAAAAATAGGACATGATCAAGAAGATAATGAAATACATACCGATAAATTAAAGCATATCATTGAATTTATTGTATATTTTTAGATTGTAGAAACCAAAGTGCGTGAAGTGAAGAAGAAAAAAGCAAAATATTAAGCTATATTAAAAACGCTTAATTTCGAACTGTGAACAAAACTTAGCAGAAATACTGTAGCCTACGGTCTGTTTACATTAGTCGCAAAGGATACTACATTGCCACATTCAATAATGATGCTAATTTATCTAATCCTACTTATAGTGATATTGGTGATTTATATTCAAAGTAAAAGAAAACAACTTTATATTTATAAGTGGCAAAAAATGTTAAACCTGCAGGAGCATGAGCACACTTTTCAAGAGCTGTACCAAAATATTAATGGCTTTGCTTTATCCCATCATGCACGAAAAGGGCATGACACATTTGATTATGTTTATGGAGAGATCGAGTTTTTACCATTTTTGGCACTTTTATCGTTAGTTCCACTTGATGAGGAAACCGTTTTTTATGATTTAGGTAGTGGAACCGGTAAAGCAGTACTCGCCTGTGCAATGACCTACCCTCTACGTCGCAGTGTCGGCATTGAAATTCTTCCTGCCTTATATGAAAGTGCCTGTATGCAAGCGGCTCAATTAGCCAAAATTCCTCATTATGAGCGAAAAGCAAAAAAAATTACATTCATCCTTGGCGATTTTCTCGAAGTAGATTTAGATGCGGCCAATATTATATTTATTAATGCAACCGCCTTATTTAATCCAACCTGGGAAAAGATTTGTGCGCGTCTTGAACATTTACCTCATCTTAAAATAGTTATTACAACCAGCAAAGCCTTATGTAGCAAGCATTTTACCGTCGTGACTCAAACTAAAATACAAATGAGTTGGGGTGTAGTTTCAGCTTTTATACATGCTCGAAGAAAGAAAAAAGACTAACCTTCTTGAAAATATTGAATAATTTCTTACCCGAACTATACTTAATAAAACAAGGGCATTGTTAACACCTAAATCGGTATTGGTGACAGACTTTGGAACAGATGACAATCAAGGGGTGACTATGATTAAATCGGAATTAATCACAAAAATTGCAGAACAAATGACTCATCTGACTGAAAAGCAGGTAGCAGATGGCATTAACAAAATATTAGAATTAATGAGTAATGCGCTCATTAAAAATCAACGCATCGAAATTCGTGGTTTTGGCAGTTTTTCATTGCATTATCGTCCACCACGTAATGCCCATAATCCAAAAACAGGGGAAAAGGTAGTAACTCAGGCCAAATATAGCCCACACTTTAAACCCGGTAAAGAATTACGCGAGCGCGTTGATGCATCCCGTGTCCATCATGAATTGCCTACAGAAGAATGATAAGGCCTTGGCCAGGTGCAAATCTCCTGGGTATGTCAGGCCTTATTAGTTAAGTGCGTGGTAGAGTAACGCCTGTTTGGCCTTGATATTTACCGCCACGATCACGATAAGAAACAGCACAAACTTCTGTAGCCTCTAAAAATAACATTTGTGCTACGCCTTCGTGTGCATAAATTTTTGCAGGCAAGGTTGTAGTATTTGAAAATTCCAAAGTTACATGCCCTTCCCATTCAGGTTCTAAAGGAGTGACGTTCACAATAATTCCGCAACGCGCATAGGTGGATTTACCCAAGCAAATCGTGAGGACATTACGTGGGATACGAAAATATTCTACAGTCCTTGCTAAAGCAAACGAATTGGGAGGAATAATGCACACATCAGATTGTACATCGACAAAACTATTTTCATCAAAAGCTTTAGGATCGACTATTGCAGAATTGATATTGGTAAAAATTTTAAATTCATTGGAGCAACGAACGTCATAACCATAGCTGGACACGCCATAAGAAATAATGCGGCCACTGTTATTTTCTCGCATTTGACCAGGCTGGAATGGTTCAATCATTCCGTGCTCTTTCGCCATTTTTTCTATCCATTTATCTGATTTAATCGACATTAGAGAAACCTCTTTGCTTTCTACAAAAGCAGAGTTCTATCACAAAAAGCAAATAAAGAAAATGCCTTGTGGCACATTGAGAGACAAGATATTTATCACCACCATAAGTGAGTAGAGTACATTAATACACACAAGCTCTAGACAAGCGCAGTAAAATTCCTGTGCTTGGTACTATAAAACCGAACGCCAAAATAATAAATGTATATAACACGAACGAATTTTTTGTATTATCAATAGACACATCATTATTACTGCCCAAATATTTTTTCTTGACTGTCAAAAGATAGAGTAAAATGAGTAACCCAATAAAATAAAATGAAGTGAATACTAATCTGTCATAATATACTTCTTGAGCACTTGAGCCTCCTGATCTGGGAAAATTAAGGAAAAACAAGCTTGCAAGCCAAAGTTTAGCTGATTGTGAAAACTCTTCTCTTTCTTTCATGATACTTGTCCATAGTAACAATAAAGGAAAAAGTAATATTGAAAAATAATAAATCCAACCTAGAGGACTTATTACAAGCATCATTACGAGAGTGAGGCAAAAAGGTTGGTGGTTAATTATATCAAGATCAGTCTTGGGAGTCAGAAACCATAAATACCCCATTAGACAGATACATACTGCGAGAATATAAGTGGGCATAATCCACTCAATAAGTTGCATCTCAGAAAAAATACGATGAATAACCCCTAAAACAGAAGTATTCCAATCATGTTGGTACCAGGAAATACTAGTCATTCCATTGTAAAATTGCTTATATACCGTTGCTCCATAAGCAAGAATGGGCATAAGAAAACATAAAGCGATGGTTAATAACATAATAACAAATAACTTGGTACGACCTTGTCTTAAAACATAAAAAAGCAATAATCCAGGAAAGAACTTTAACGCAATAATAAATCCCCATAGAATTCCAGCGTGATACTCATAATTTTTTAGGTAAAAATAATAACCAAGCATAATACATAACATTAATAGACCACCTATTTGAGTGGTGGATAAACACATTAAGCTCGAAAATAAAAATAAATATCCTATAAAAAGATCCCTCCAATTTTGCTTAATAAAATTTTGCGAAAAAATGTTTCTAAACGTAATCCATGCTCCAATTAGACCTAAAATAATAGAAAGAATTAACCAAATTTTAAGGGCAACGGGATAAGTAAAATAAGACAGGGGAGAAATTAATAATAACATAATAGGGGGATTTAAATTAATGATAATTTCTCTTTCTATAGGAAGAAAGCTTGACATCATTATTTGATAAGGATTATTCCCTTGTTTTGCTGATAATGCTGAAGAGTAAAAAGAAGTAAAGTCATCGTTATATTGGCAAGTAATTATGGAATAAAAAAGAACACCATATACAAAAATAATGAAACTAAAAACAATGGGTCTTAAATATAAAAAATTAATTTGGGCGTCCATGGCTATTAACCTTAGTAGGAAATAATGACACAATTATTATGATTTTTTCAATAAAAACAACCGTAAACGTTCATGAAAGGCATGCAAACATGGATGACAAACTCTTAATTTAATGACAGGAAGATTACTGGCCTCTTCTGACATAACCATTTGCTAACTATTCTTTTTCATTGCTATACTCGTCAAAATATCACCTAATTCCATGGGCATCGGAAAAACAATAGTTGAATTATTTGTACCGGCAATCGCAGCCAACGTTTGCAAATAACGTAACTGCATGGCTTGTGGTTGCTGCGCTAAAACCTGCGATGCTTGCAATAATTTCGCTGAAGCTTGCAGTTCCCCTTCGGCATGAATCACTTTAGCACGACGCTCACGCTCGGCTTCCGCTTGTTTAGCAATGGCACGGATCATACTTTCATCCAAGTCCACATGCTTGATTTCTACATTTGAGACTTTGATGCCCCAATTATCGGTTTGTGCATCAAGAATTTTTTGCACATCACTGTTTAAACGTTCACGTTCGGATAACATTTCATCCAGCTCATGCTGGCCCAATACCGAGCGTAAAGTAGTTTGTGCGAGTTGACTTGTCGCTTCATAATAATTTTCTACTTGAATAATCGCATTTTCTGGAGCAACCACTCTAAAATAAAGCACTGCATTAACCCGCACCGAGACGTTATCTTTAGAAATAACGTCCTGACTGGGTACATCCATCACAATGGTACGCAAATCAACGCGAACCACTTGTTGAATAATAGGAATAATTAATACCAATCCCGGACCTTTAACCCGCCAGAAACGTCCCAGCATAAAAACGACTCCGCGTTCATATTCTCTAAATATTTTAATCGCAGAAGCCAATAAAAATAGAAACGCAGCGATGATTATTCCAAGAAACAGTGTCATGATTTTCTCCTTAGTCCTATTACTCTTCTTCCACATCAAGAGTCAAACCTTGATTACCTACAACTGTTATTGTTTTGCCGGCAGCAATAAAACACGAAGCACGTATATTCCAAATTTCGCCATTAATTAGGGCTTGTCCGCTTAAATTAATATCTCCCAAAGTTTTACCTTTAGCGCCAAGCAATGAGGCAAATCCATGACGCACTTTTTGACGACGTACTCGTACTACCATGCTTAAAATAATAATAAAGATCAAAATATTGACTAAAGCCATAGCCCAAATCACCGACCAGGCAATATGATAGGTTTGCGAATGAGTATTAATGAGCATAATAGAACCCAGCACAAAAGCAATTGTTCCGCCTACACCTAAGGAACCAAAGCTTGGTAAAAATACTTCGGCAATAATAAAGCCTATCCCTAAAATGATAAGGCAAAAACCCACATAGTTTATGGGCATTAATTGTAAAGCATACAAAGCCGTCAGCATAGCAATAGTGCCCACCACGCCAGGCAAAACAAAACCAGGATTAACCAATTCAAAAAAAATTCCATAAACTCCTAAGAGCAACAACATATAGGCTATGGTAGGATCGGTAATCATTGATAAGAAATACGTACGCCAATCTGGACTGACAACTTCAATATCTGGATTATTGGTATTCAGCGTGATTTGTTGGTTATTTTGCGTTACCGTTACCCCGTTAAGCTGAGATAATAAATCATGCTTATTGAGAGCAATATAATTGATTACATGCTCTTTAAGTGCTTCTGATGCGGTCAACGTTTTTGCGTTTAATACGGCTTCTTGTGCAAACGCAGAGTTGCGGCCACGTAATTGTGCCAAAGCACGAATAGTTGCCACAGCATCATTATTGATTTTCTTTTCCATAATGGTTGGTTGTTTTTCACCTTTACCAATATTACCCAAGCGTTCATCGATATGCACAGGGCTTGCAGCACCTAATTGGGTTCCTGGAGCCATAGCGGCTAGCGTACTTGCATATAGTAAGTACGTTCCTGCACTTGCTGCGCGTGCACCTGTGGGGCTTACATAAGCAACTATAGGTACTTTTGATGATAAAAATTTCTGCACCATGATCCGCATAGATTCTTCCAATCCTCCTGGAGTATCAATAGTGATTAAAATCAAATCTGCTTGTTGTGATGTATCTATGGTGCGTACTACGTAATCTGCAGTTGCTGGTCCAATAGAACCTTTGATACCTAATTCTACGATCTTGGCTGCGGATGCGCTTGAAGTTGCAAGAAGCAAGGTAACAACCATGCGTATCAAATAACGGGATATGGTGCTGGAACTTTGCCTGTAACTTAAGCGACACATTCCTTAATCCTTGCGTGAGAGTCCTATGAATAAAGATAGCACAGATAATGTCGGGCCTTGGCCCGACCTACGTCACAATCATTATCACACGTGGGTTGAGCCTTGGCTCAACTTCTACTAGAAATAAACCCCAATTTGCGCCGAAACAGTATCCGCAGACTTACCAGTACCTAGCGTTGGAGCATTAACAGTACCTGCTGGGGCAGCACCATTAGCATATTGGGATCTGGAGTAATCCATATCATGTCGATATTCAAGACTTTCTACCGTATCTTTCCAAATAGAAATATTAAACACACCAATAAGTCGCTGATGTGGTAAATTCAAAGCCAATGCCTCTTTGGTCCATTGATAACCAACACCGATTGATGAAGGTTTATTAAAGGTCTTGAAGGTCATATCAATTTCAGTTTGGATTGCTTGTGGTCTTGCACCACGTCCATTAAAACTTAAATCTTTCTCTCTAAATGATTGGATTGTACTTACCCATTCTGCAGCAAAATTAAAACGATCATAGCCTAAGTTACCATAGATATCTATCGCTTGTGTTTTTCTAACGCGCTCATTTCCATGAAGCAAGGAACCAAAACCACCAAAAGTACCTGGGCGTGCAGCGGTATTTTGCATGCCAGCAGAATCAGCAATTGAACTAATATAACTGGTACCAACCTCACCGGTAATCTCATCATGGGCAAAAGTATAACCTAAATTCACTCCGCCAACACCTGATTTACCTAAGTTAGTATCGCTGCGATAAATATAGGTTGCAGCAAATGGACCGGTATTTTCTTGTGACTTATACCCCAGAATGAAAGGCCGTGTTTTGGTGCGCGCCAAATTCATCGTCAAAGGTGCACTAATCATGGAACTGGAATAACGCCCAAAAGGCACATACAATTGACCTGCGGTAAAATACAGTGGAGTCTTATCTAAATTACCAATGTTCACAAATCCTAAGTTTAGGTTAAACACAGAATTATTAATGCGTGGACCAATTTCTGGCGGGCTACCATCATAGGCAATGGACATATACGCTTCGACATTTTGGTTAAGCGCTGCAGCCACGGCCAATTCACTTGAACCCAAGTCCAAATCAGTAGTTGTCTCACCCATGTAATTGCTGTTAATCATACCAATAGGTTCTGCTTTACCACTGATGGCAATGATAGGACGTTCAGGAATAGGATAACCTATGTTTTTATAGGCATCATACAAACGCCGTCTTTGTTGCATCAAGCGAATATCGCGGTTAATGCTGGAAATGTTAACAATATAGTCCGAACCATCAAATGCTGGTCTTGCTCCCAAATAGGGAGAGGTAATTACCGGAGTTCCTGCAATATAGGTAATGACGCGGCCATCTGCTACTAGAGCTGTTGGATAAAAGCCAATGGACTCAGGGTGCTCTTGGGGAGTATGTACAGTAAGTGTTGACGAATGGTATTTAACCATTTTTGTTTCTTTGTGCTGATGCTTTTTCTCCACGGAAACTGGTTCTTGTTTTCTTACTGAAGCGATATCCTTTTTATCTGTCCTATATGTTGTTCGTTTAGCAAGGTGCTTTTCCTGATGAGAATCCAATTTTTTTTGCAATGCAACTAATTGCGACTGTAACTGCTGCGTTTGCTTTTGTAAAAGTTCGATTTGACTTTGTAACTGCTGATCATTTTCCGCATAGAGTGGCGATGAAAAACAGACTAAAGCCAATACTATTTTTTTTAACTTCATGCGGGTACTCCTGTTTACAATTTTTACTTCCACACAGAATGTGGCCGGAGAGTATAGCGCGGCTAATTTGTACTTACTAGAGTTTAATTATGAAAAATTGATAAGCAAGCTGAACTTTGTAGAAGCGAGAATTTTTGCAGTGATTTAATAACGTTGAATTTCAGGGACAGGCATTGATGCCTGCCCCATACTCACAGTGAGTCGTTTACGATTATACATCACCTATAAGTCGCATACCAAAATATGGGCCAAATAATCCATAGTTCACTGAAGCAACGTTAGGTGCAGCCAATATTTGGAATTGCTGTGTGCTTAACACATTGAAATAATTAATAACCTGATAACCTGCATCCAGGTTTACAATCATGCCTTGAGCAAAATTATACGTATAATTTAATCCTAGTTTTGCTTCCAGACTGGGTACAATTGCTTTCTTACGCGCATAAGCTTGCGCTTCAATTAAACCAAAATTACTAACAACAATGCCTTCATGATAACGTGCTGTCCCATAAAGCAGAGAACCCGCACCATTAGCAACAATGCTTAAGCCATTGTAGAGATCATAAGTGTAATTAACACCAAGAGTAGGACCAAAACCTTTATAGTCAGTATTATTGAAAATATTCAATGGCGAAGTAGTTAAAGCAACGACTTCCGGATTAGTAATATAGGTTTGCGCCATTGATTGAATATTTGCATATTGCATGCCTGCATAAATACGCATTTTGTTCTTCATGCTAAAATCAACATGCTGACCCATAACAACATTTACTTGATCAAAATGATCGCTGTTTTTAAAGAGTGATGGAATGGCTACAGGGCTCAAAGGTAAAAATGCAATAATGTTTGCATGATTTGCATTGCTGTGGAAGTGAGTCCAATTAACAGTAACATCATTTCCAGTGCTGAAATAATAAGAACCTTCTAAACGATAGCCCCAATCCCAGGAATTACCAACATCTTTAATGTAAATAGTACCAACCTGAGGAGAGAACTGATATTGATAGGTTTTTTCAGCACCATAAAGTGATCTTAAATACAGAGCATCTGCACCTAGCTCCCATTTACTTGCTTCACATGGAACGGTAACATTCCCTGGAACGCAAACAGGTCCCATGGTTCCAGCATTTGCTAAACCACTTGCCGCTAATCCAAGTACAGCTATTGTTGTTTTCTTTAACATAAATACTCCATTAGAAAGAAAAAAGCCCATCATCAAGAATGACGGGCTTTACTTAAAAGCTTAGTCAGTTAAGAAATTAAACATTTCCAACATATTTCAAGCCGAAGTAAGGACCAGAAGCACCAAAATCGCTTGTCGTCAAGCCAGCGATGCTAATCATATTGACTGGGCTGAAGTAGTTAAACCACATATATCCAGCATCCAGGGTCAAGTCACCTTGAGCCATAGCATAAGTGTAATCAGCACCCAATTTTGCTTCTACCTCAGGAACGATTGCAGTTCTAGAACCGTGAAGTGGAACAATAGTAGTTAATCCGAAACTGGTAATTCCACCATTATTGAACTTGGAAGTACCAACTAATACAGCAGCAGCACCTTTAGCATAAATGCCTACGCCATTACCGAATTCATAGTTCATATCCAAACCAGTACGTGGGCCAAAACCGTTGTATTGAGTAGTTAAGTTAAAGCTATCTTCCACAAAAGTGCCTACGCCAGTTGGAACAGCAATGCTTATAAGTGATGAAGGCTTAACACGTGCGAATTGAAAACCGCCGTGGAAACGCATTTTCTTGTTCGCGCTAAAATCAACGAACTGACCGAATTCACCGTTTACTGCATCCCATCTCATTTTATTTTGCGCTAATACATTTGTAGCACCAACAAAAATCGCTGGATTAATAAATACGTTGTTTGTATTAGAATCTAAGTGATACCAAGTAACGGTCACATCATTGCCAGTATTAAAATGGTAAGAGCCTTCTAATTGGAAACCCCAGCTCCATTGACCACTTAGGTCATTGAATACGGAAGCGTTATTTACGCTAGGATAATAAGAAAAACCGTTGTTGGTAGTTGTTTGCAAATACAACGCTTGTCCACCGATATCCCATGCCATTCTTTCGCAAGGAACGGTAACATTACCTGGGGTGCAAACTGGTCCCATGGTACCAGCGAATGCAGTACTGCTCGCTAGAGCAAGTACAGCTGCCGCTGTTTTATTCAAATTTAACATACTTATCTCCACTTTTTTATTATTAAATCCTTCGTTACTTATTTCTAAGAAAAACCATAGATAACAAGCAACTGTACGTATTTTACCTAAGCAGTGAACGTACGATGCCAAATTATCCTGATCAAGCTTGACAAAGTCAACACCTCACCTAAATTTCTTAGACAGCAAACGATTAAATATTGCCCACATACTTTAAACCAAAATAGGGGCCGGAAACACCAAAATCAGTGCTTTCTGTTTTTCGGTTAAGTTCTTGATTTATTTGTATATTTGATAATATATTCTGGTTGCTCAATGTATTAAAGTAGTTAAACCACACATAGCCAACATCAATAATAATATCACCATGTGACCATAGATATGTGTAATTTCCACCTATTTTTGCCTCCATTTCAGGTACGATCATTGCCCTTGAGCCAGATGCTGAAATAGGGATTAAAACTGGTTCAACTTCCATATCATCAAGTACAACCGGAGTAAGTCCTTTATCTTTAAATTTAGCTCTTCCTACCAACAGCGATGTCGCTGTTTTGCCATATATACTGAATCCGTCACCCAGCACATAAAACAAATCAAGTCCTATACGCGGGCCAAAACCATTATATTCGGTATTAAATGCTGTGAGAGACACAGGATTTACCAATCCTTCAGGAGCAAAAGAAAAAGAATCATCAGCGTAGCCTATAACTGCATTAACGTTTGATGTAATTCGAGAATATTGGATACCACCATGAAAGCGGATTTTGCTGGCTTCACTAAAATTGGCATATTGACCAAATTCTACCTGTAGCGCATCCCATTGATTATTTAAATCTAATTGCAAATTAATTGGATTAAACAATCCCAAAAGATTAAGTCCAAAATGCCTGTTTTTTGCATGCAAATGGTACCATGTAATTGCCAGATCATTACCTGTATTAAAGTAATAAGCGGTTTCAAGTTGAAAAGCCCAATCCCAATGTCCCGTCAGATCTTTGTAAATTCCATTAGCTCCTGTCGGATAGAAAGAAAAATCTTTATTGAATGCAGTCTGCAAATATAAACCTTGAACACCAACATCCCAAGCTTCATGTGCGCAGGGGACAGTCACATTACCTGGTGTGCAACTAGGGCCCATAGCTCCTGCAAAGAGGCTACTACTTCCTAAAAATAGAATTGTTAATGCTGTTTTTTTTAAAACGCACATCCTTTTCTCCACATCACTATCTACTGAGCTTGCTGTAATTATTTTTGCTAAATGGCTGGCTCTTGGCATACATTTTTTTGAGGCACTGCATGCAAGAGAGGGAAGAGTATCTATATTGATTGAAGTCAAGTCAAGGAAATTAATCATCTTTTTCAAAGAGATACATTTTATTTACTCATTAGATTTATTTTTTGAACACATTTATCGGCAGAAGAAAATTCACCCCATATACAAGAATGGGGTGGAAATAGAGGAAGATTATGCTAATAGTTTAATTAAATATTAGCTACATACTTTAACCCAACATAAGGACCACTAGCAGCGAAATCATGAGATCTGTACTCACCATCGATACCTTGACCTAGAACGTTGAAGTAGTTGAACCACATGTAACCAGCATCCAAAGTTAAGTCGCCTTGAGCCATAGCGTAAGTGTAGTTAGCACCTAACTTGGCTTCTAACTCAGGAACAACCGCTGTTCTTGAACCGTGATAAGTAGTATAGATGTCATATATATTATTGAACTTAGTAGTACCAACAAGCAAAGAAGTAGCTGCTTTACCGTAAATTCCAAATCCATTCCCAAATACATAGTTCATGTCCATGCCAGTACGTGGACCGAATCCATTGAATTGGGTGCTGTATCTGTCAGCAGAATCTACAATAGGAATGTAGTTAGTTAACGTTGACTTGATACGAGCGAATTGGAAACCCCCATGAAAACGGATTTTTTTGTTCGCGCTAAAATCAACAAATTGACCTAATTCACCGTTAACTGCATCCCACTTTTGATTGATTCTTGTGTTAACAAAGGGATCAAAGAAATGGTTCGTAGTATCCAAATGGTACCAATTGATATTGATATCATTACCAGTATTGAAATGGTAACCAGCTTCTAATTCAAAACCCCAGTTCCATTTACTGCTGGCATCGCGGTAAGTATAGTCAGTAAACGTAGGACGGTAAACACCAGTGTTGGCAGTTTGTAAATCTAATGCATAGCCACCAATTTCCCATGCACTATGTTCGCAAGGAACAGTGACGTTACCTGGAGTGCAAACTGGACCCATTGTGCCTGCAAATCCGGCACTGCTACCTAAAGCAAGAACTGCTAATACAGTTTTTTTCAAACTAGACATGCAAAGTCTCCATATAAGTTATTATTAAGTTCCTATTTTGTTAACGACAACAATATGTTCATTAACAAAACATGCTTGCAATTATTTGTCGCAAAGCATGAAAAGATGAGCAGTATCTCGATCGTAGGAATATAAGTCAAGAAATTTAGTAAAAATCCAATATATTACACAAAGATGCTTTTTAGAGCATGGTGCATTATTTTGATCATTCCTAATGGATTGGCTGAGAAATTACTTTAGCTAACTTTTTGAATGGCTTTAAAAAAACTCACCCCGATTACGGTTAGTAATCGGGGTGATTAAGTGGGAGATTAAGCAGATTATGGCAACTAATTAAACGTTACCTACGTATTTCAAACCAACGTAAGGACCAGAAGCACCGAAGTCAGTCACTCTCTGCTCAGCAATACGTGGTGCATCACCCATTGCATTGAAGTAGTTGAACCACATGTAACCTGCATCTACAGATAAATCACCTTGTGCCATAGCGTAAGTGTAGTTAGCACCTAACTTAGCTTCAAGTTCTGGAACAATTGCAGTTCTGGAACCAGAGTAGAAAGTAATGGCAGAAGGAGTTGTAATGAATGGAGGTACATCACCGTTGAACTTAGTAGTACCAACTAAAATAGCTGCTGCTGCTTTAGCATAAATACCAAAACCGTATCCAGCGAAGACGTAGTTCATGTCAATACCAGTACGTGGACCAAAACCGTTGTACTGAGATCTTCTTGCAACGCTAAACACTTCAGTACCTGTTGCTGGAACAAATTCAGAAAATGCTCTGTTATTTTTAACACGAGCAAATTGGAAACCACCATGAAAACGGATTTTTTTGTTCGCGCTGAAATCTACAAATTGGCCTAATTCACCGTTAACTGCATCCCACTTGTGATTGTTAAAACCAAAGAACTGATCACCAGCAACATCTGTGAAACCAAAACGATGGTTACCAGAATCTAAGTGATACCAAACAAGTGTTGCATCATTACCAGTGTTGAAATGATAAGAACCTTCCAACTGGAAGCCCCAATTCCAACGACTGTGATCACGATATACACCATCGAAAGTAGGTAGGAATGCAGCGTATTCATTATCATTGTTGTTGATGATTTGTAAATCGATAGCTTGTCCGCCGATGTTCCATGCTGTACGTTCACAAGGAACAGTTACATTTCCTGGAGTGCATACAGGCCCCATAGTACCTGCAAATACGGCACTGCTACCTAAAGCGAGTACTGCTGCTGTTGTCTTTTTCAAACTTAACATGCTAAGTCTCCATCTATATTTTTTTTATTATTAGGTTTGCATTTTTTTATTGATAACTTACGGCTCAAAAGTTACCAGCAGCATGCTTTCGTCGCTTTGGTTCGAAGCATGCAACACCATGAGTATGGCTCCGAAAAAAAATAAATCAAGCAAAGTTTGAAAAAAAATTTTAATATTTTTCAAATAGATGCTTTTTTTGCTCATGCAATCTATTTTTTAATCAAATTGATGATTACTCTTCTATTTGCAGCACGACCTTCATCTGTATCATTTCTGGCTACTGGATGTTGTTGGCCCATCCAAGTGACCGATAATTGTTCTTCTGGTACACCAAGTGTCACTAAATAATTTTGCACAGTTTGTGCACGCTTCTGTGAAATTGCATTATTATAACCCTTACGCCCAGTCTCATCTGTATAACCCACAATGCGGATCACTTGGATCTGCTTGTCTGCTGCGACATATTGCGCAATTCGACGTAATTGTGCCTTATCGTCCTCACTTAGCTCACGACCATCAGGCGCAAAATGGAGTATGCTATCTTTTACTTTATCATAACCAAATGGCAATAAGTTCCCCACACAATGTTGATAACGAGCATAAGGTTTTTGAAAACCAATGGGGGTAAGTGCAACAGTAACCCCAAAACCTATATCTGACTCATAATTAAATGTGGTTTCATACCCTCGTGATAAATAAGTTAATAATTTTAATGTTGAATCAGGCTTAAGAAAAACGCTATACGGGCCTGGATTAATATTCATTGTTCCCACTAAAAGAATAGGATCTGCAGGTTTCCACATTGGCGGTCTGGCCACAATTTCCGCAGGCAAAGGTCGTGTTACTTGATTCCACTGACGTAAAACAAAATGAGGTTGACGAGCAGCATATTGTTCAAAATATCCCACTCCATAATTGGGAATGGTGAGTACCAGCCCACATCGAATTGGGTTACCGCTCATGCGCCAGGTTTTGTCTCCCATAGGTAAGGCAAAATTGATGTGTCCCATTGCGAAGGTTGCACTGATTGAAAGAGCATAACCAGCAGCAATACGCTTTAAAAATACATACCGATTAACTTTGGATTTCATTTTTAATAATCCTAATGATCTAATTCATGTTATCCTTGGATATCGACGATGTTAAAATAATCTTTAATTATGAACTCTCTGACCATTATTAAGCCAGATGATTGGCATGTCCATCTGCGCGACAACGAGTTATTGCAACACACTGCAGCAGCCAGTGCACAACATTTTGCACGTGCTTTAGTTATGCCTAATCTCAAACCCGCATTGACTTCTTTATCAGTGCTTACGGCATATCGTGAAAGGATCCTCGCTGCATTACCGGCGGATACACAATTTTCACCCTACATGACTTTTTACCTAAACACGACTGTGGATGCTACTGACTTAGAGCAAGCAACAGTAAATAAGTTTGTTTTAGGTGCCAAACTATATCCTGCCGGTGCAACTACCAATTCGGAAGCAGGAGCTAAATCCTTAAAAGAGCTTTATCCTTTATTGGAAGTACTACAAAATAATAATCTGGTACTGCAAATTCATGGTGAAGTCACTCATAGCGATATTTTTGAGCGCGAAGCCTTATTTATTGAAGAGAGTTTAAAGCCATTAGTACATAACTTCCCAAAATTACGCATTGTTTTAGAGCATATTTCTACTAAAGCCGCAGTTGATTATGTCATTGAGGCACCGCATACCGTTACCGCAACCATCACAGCGCATCATTTGTTGTATAACCGTAATCAACTATTGGCAGGTGGAATTAAGCCTCATTATTATTGTTTACCGATATTAAAACATGCGGCTGATCAAAAAGCCCTCCAACAAGCTGTATGCAGTGGTAATCCTAAATTTTTCGCTGGAACTGACAGCGCACCACATGAGATTAACAACAAAGAAAATGCCTGTGGCTGTGCGGGAATTTATTCTGCTCCTTTTGCTTTAGCAATGTACACTCAGTGTTTTGATGAGCTACAGCAATTACCTAAGCTCAATAATTTTATGAGTCGTTTTGGTGCAGAGTTTTATCAATTACCAATAAATCAACAGCACATTGAACTCATTAGAAGCTCGCAAATCATTCCCAAATGCTTACCTTTGGGTGCTGGCCATGTTGTACCCATGGCTGCTGGCGAAACCATTCACTGGAGTATCCATGCCACTAAGTAATCCTGCATTATCCCTAACGATGAAAGAGCGTTTTCGCGGATTTTTACCAGTCGTCGTTGATGTTGAAACCGCAGGCGTTGATCCGCAAAAAAATGCATTATTAGAAATGTGTGTTGTTATTTTACATATGGATGAACATGGGCATTTACAACGTGGTAAAAGCCATTTTGAGCATATCCTGCCTTTTTCAGGCGCAGAATTAGATCAAAAATCGCTGGATTTTAATCATATCGATCCATTTCAACCTTTACGCTTTGCTGTGGATGAAAAAAAAGCTCTAGAATGCTTGTTTAAGCCTATTTTTTCTGCACTTAAAAAGAATCGCTGCCAACGTGCTGTGTTGGTTGGTCATAATGCTTGGTTCGATTTATTGTTCATTAAAGAAGCAATCAAAAGAACCGGGCTTAAATCACCCTTTCATGCGTTTACTTGTTTTGATACGGCCACACTAGGTGGTTTTATTTATGGACAAACAGTGCTTGCCAAAGCGCTACAATCAGCAGGGATTATATTTGATGCAAATGAAGCCCATTCAGCAATTTATGATGCGGAAAAAACTGCAGACTTATTTTGTCACATGGTGAATAAATGGCGCATGACACATGAGCAATGAATGTTTATGGCAATCGCACCCAATTTTGAAGGGTATTAAAAATCAAACAGTTCGCACAAGCACTCAAACACGTGAACGTTCACGTGTTTGAGTGCGATTGATGAATGTTGGGCCATCTAAGCCCAACATATAGAAATAAGAAAATTATAAGTCACCAGAATATTCTGATAGGTACTCTGCAACACCTTCGGGGGAAGCTTTCATACCTGCTTTACCTTTGTTCCAACCTGCAGGGCATACTTCGCCTTTTTCTTCAAAAAATTGTACTGCATCAATGGTACGGATGATTTCTTCGATATTACGACCAATTGGCAAATCATTAACGATCTGGGCACGCACCATACCTTTAGTATCAATGATAAATGCACCACGGAAAGCAATACCAGCGGCTGGATGCTCAACACCGTACGATTGACAAATGCTGTGGGTTATGTCGGCAGCCATAGTATAGCGAACAGGACCGATCCCCCCTTTGTTTACTGGAGTATTTCTGTATGCATTATGAGTAAAATGTGAATCAATAGATACACTAATTACTTCAACATTACGACTCTTGAATTCATCAATACGATGATCTAACGCAATCAGTTCAGAAGGACATACGAAAGTAAAATCCAAAGGATAGAAAAATACCAGCCCGTATTTACCTTTAATGTGCTCATGCAAATTAAATTTATCAACAATTTCACCGTTACCCATTACGGCAGCAACAGTAAAATCAGGAGCTTTTCGCCCGACTAATACACTCATTCTAAGATCTCCATTAAAGTACAGAAATTAGTTCTGCACCGATTATTATTGTTATGTAGAGCTAACTTCTTGTAATTATGCAGCAATTGCATCACGTAATATGGTTTCGAGTTCACCTTGCTGAAATAATTCGGCAATAATATCTGAACCCCCAATAAGTTCACCTTTAACATACAATTGCGGAAATGTAGGCCAATCAGACACTTGTGGTAATGTTTGACGGATGTCTGGATTTGCAAGTACATCTACATAGGCAAAATCAACATCACAAGACTCAATGCATTGCACCGCACGTGCAGAAAACCCACATTGAGGCATCTTGGGAGAGCCTTTCATATACAGTAAAATAGCATTTTCGGCGATTTGCTTTTTAATTTTTTCTACAGTATCCACAATCTTATACCTTTAAAAACGAATAAAACGTCAATTATGGCGAAAAGCTGGCAAGGTCGCAACCTATAAATTATTAGCGAGCAAGGCATTAAGATTAAAGTTTGTAATATTTCAAGATCTTATTCGCGCATCAAATTTTAATCTAACTGACCCAATAACAATCATTTTAGCACAAAAACCATATAGAAAATGTTTTACAGTCAACATTGAATATCGTAACTATCCTGCTAAACTTAGGACAAATCAAAATCCAGGAGATAATAATGACATTTACACTGCCCAAACTGCCTTATGCTATGGACGCACTAGCACCACAAATTTCTAAAGAAACTCTTGAATACCACTATGGCAAACATCACCAGGCCTATGTAAATAATTTGAACAAATTAATCCCAGGTACGGAATTTGAAACAATGTCTCTTGAAGAGATCATCAAGAAATCTACAGGCGGCATTTTCAATAACGCGGCACAAATCTGGAATCATACGTTTTACTGGCATTGCTTAAGTCCCAATGGCGGAGGCGAACCTACTGGTAAACTTGCTGATGCCATTAATAAGCATTTTGGCTCATTCAATGAATTTAAAGAAAAATTCACGCAAGCTGCAGCCACAACCTTTGGTTCCGGTTGGGCCTGGCTGGTACAAGATGCTTCTGGATCCTTAAAAATCATGAGTACCAGCAATGCGGGCACACCAATGACTGAGGGCTTAACTGCGTTATTAACCTGTGATGTCTGGGAACATGCTTACTACATTGATTATCGTAATGCGCGTCCTGATTATATCGCTGCATTTTGGTCTTTGGTACACTGGGATTTTGTATCTAGCAGCTTAAAATAAGTGTCATGATGCACTGCCTTCTTCAGCACACCCGCCGCTGAAGAAGTGTGTTTTTGTAAGAAGGAAATAACAATGGCTTTAATTACAAGCTACAATCCTATGCCGGTTACTTTTACTCATGGCAAAGATGTTTGGTTATATGATGAACAAGGAAATGAATATCTCGATGGCCTAAGCGGAATAGCTGTATGTGGATTAGGCCATGCTCATCCTGATGTCACCAAAACAATTCAGGAACAAGCAGCAAAGCTGTTGCATACATCCAATACTTTCCACATCAAACAACAAGAATTACTGGCTGAAAAACTCACGTCAATGGCAAACATGCAACAAGTATTTTTTGCCAACTCAGGTGCCGAAACCAATGAAGCAGCAATCAAGTTAACTCGCCTTTTTGGTCACAAAAAAGGCATCGAAACACCATCCATTATCGTAATGGAACGTGCCTTCCACGGCCGTACCATGGCCACTTTAACTGCTTCTGGAAATCGTAAAGTGCAAGCCGGTTTTGAGCCATTAGTCCCCGGCTTCATTCGTGCGCCATTTAATGATTTAGAAGCAATCCATACTATTGCTAACAACCGTGAAGATGTTGTTGCAATCATGTTGGAGCCAATTCAAGGTGAGGGAGGCATTTACGCCGCTGAAGAAACTTATCTACGCGCCATTGCCAAATTATGTGAACAACATGATTGGATGCTTATTTTAGATGAAATCCAAACAGGTAATGCACGTACTGGTAAACTGTATACCTGCATGCATTATGATATTCAACCTGATATTTTAACTACGGCCAAAGGATTAGGAAATGGCATACCTATTGGCGCTTGTTTAATGAGCAAAAGAGCGGTTGATTTATTCAAGCCTGGTAACCACGGTTCTACCTTTGGTGGTAACCCTCTAGCTTGCGCCACAGCATTGACGGTTTTAGAAGTAATTGAGCGCGATAAAATTTGCGAAAAAGTAAACAAAAACAGCCGCTTGTTGATGGAGCAGTTAACACATAACCTGGGTAATCATCCCCATGTTAAAGCAATCCGCGGCAAAGGCTTTATGATTGGCATAGAATTAGATAGACCAGCTACGGATATGCGTACATTAGGTCTTGAAAATCGCCTTATTTTTAATGTGACTGCCGATACGGTTATTCGTTTATTACCACCATTAATTATTAATGAAAAAGAAATTAATGAATTAGTAGTCCGCCTCACGAAAACCATCAATCAATTTACACAAAATTAAATAACACTTTTAGGTAAATGTTTTTGGCGTGGCTTTTTAATGATGCATCGGGGCATATACTCACATTTTCTGCTTCATTCCTGGACCAGTTCCGGCTAATATAAAGCTACTGTTCCTAAACCAGATGACTATGCGCTATACAAGCCTTCTTGATCATTTACTATCTGAACTAGATACCGCTCTACGTACACTCTTGCCTCCTAGCAAAAGAGGCAGTGCCCGTAGCTACCCAGCACAAAATATTGCGGAAAGTGGTGCGCTTACACCGCAAGAAAAAAAACACATTGCTGGCTTAATGAGGGTAAATCATGCTGGGGAAGTATGCGCGCAAGCGCTTTATCAAGGGCAAGCATTAACTGCGCAATTAACCCATATCAAACAGCAAATGAATCAAGCTGCAGCTGAAGAAATCGAGCACCTGGCTTGGTGCGAACAGCGCTTGCAAGAACTAGGCTCCCAACCAAGCATCCTTAATTTTTTTTGGTATGGCTGCTCGCTTTTGCTCGGAGCTTTAGCTGGAATTGCAGGAGATAAGGTAAGCTTAGGTTTTGTTGCAGAAACTGAACGACAAGTAACTGCTCATCTACATCATCATTTAAATCAATTACCGGCGTATGACCAACGCTCCCAAGCAATTTTACAACAAATGCAAGAAGATGAAACCCAACACGCAACCGCAGCTATAGATGCGGGGGGAATAGAACTTCCCTATCCCATTAAACAATTAATGAGCATGATCTCCAAATTAATGACAAAAAGCAGCTATTATATATAAAATAACAGACAATTCTTTTTCTTACTTATAATCAGAAAGAGATAAAGGTTCGTTTATATGGATGCTGCTCTATTTACGCTGTTAGTTATCGTCGTTGCGCTTATATTCGATTTTATTAATGGCTTTCATGACGCAGCAAACTCCATTGCAACTATTGTTACCACTAAAGTGCTTACCCCCAAACAAGCAGTAATATGGGCAGCTTTTTTTAATTTCATTGCTTTTTTAGTGTTTAATTTGACGGTAGCTCATACTATAGGTGAAGGATTAATTGATTCGCATCTGGTTGATTCCCATTTTATTCTAGCTACCTTACTAGGCGCCATTTGCTGGAATTTAGTAACCTGGTATTATGGATTGCCTTCGAGTTCTTCTCATGCCCTAATTGGCGGCTTGGCAGGTGCAGCTATTGCCAAAGGTGGTTTTTCGGCCTTGAAATTGGCTGGTTTTATCAAAGTAGCGCTAGGAATTTTTTTATCTCCCATACTTGGATTATTAATCAGTTTATTTCTTACCCATGGTTTACAACAAATAGTGCCTCCGAGTAAGAAAGCCAAATTTAAACTGTTGTTTTGTGGCATACAATTAACAACTTCTGCCATGCTAAGTTTGTCACACGGTAGTAACGACGCGCAAAAAACTATGGGGATTATCACCATTTTACTGTTTTCTTCTTCGTGGATTCACGGCGATTTTCATGTACCACTTTGGGTAGTGATTTCGTGCCAAACCGCCATCAGCCTTGGCACCTTAGCGGGAGGATGGCGTATTGTACACACTATGGGCACCAAAATAACCAGACTTAATACCTTAAAAGGTTGCGCGGCTGAATCAGGAGCCGCAATTTCTCTATTTCTAGCAACCTATTTAGGTATCCCGGTATCCACAACGCACACAGTTGCCGGAGCAATTACTGGTGTCGGCTTAACTGATGGCATCAAAGGTGCTCACTGGAGTGTTATCGGCAAAATATTCTTTTCATGGTTACTTACCATTCCTGCAGCGGCAATTGTTACCGCTACATTGCTTTTATATGGTCTATGCTAGATCGCTGTGGGTGCAACTATAGGCAAAATAAACAATTAAACCAATTAGCATCCACAGTATAAAACGCAGCAAAGTAAGCCAAGGTAAACTAATCATTAAATAAAAACAACTTAATGCCCCTAAAATAGGAATGTAGGGCATTCCTGGAGTTTTAAAGGGTCGATGCAATTTAGGGTGTTTATAACGTAAATATAAAACACCAACACAAACAATAATAAAAGCAAATAAAGTACCGACATTAACCAATTCGGTCAAAACATCTAAAGAGATAAAAGCTGCCAAAAGTGCCATGATGGTTCCGCACAACAAGATGATTCGTGCCGGTGTCCTTCCAACCGTACTGGTTTTTGACATTGCTTTTGGCAATAAACCATCGCGCGACATCGCTAAAAGCACTCGCGTTAAACCATAAAATAAAACCAACATCACGGTTGTTAACCCCGCAATTGCGCCAATACTAATGACACCCGCGGCAGTTTTATAACCTAGAGCTAACAAGGCATGACTAATCGGTGAGGCCACATTCAAGCTTGAATAATGTGCAATACCAGTTAACAATCCCGCTACAATAATATACAAAAGAGTACAAATAATTAAGGAGCCAATAATGCCAATGGGTAAATCCCGCTGAGAATTAACCGCTTCTTCTGCAGCAGTAGAAACCGCATCAAAACCAATATAGGCAAAAAAAATTAAAGACGCTCCTTTGAATACTCCAGCCCAACCAAAAGGCATAAATGGCAACCAATTAGCTACTTGGATATTGCCACAGGCGATCACAATAAACAGTAAAATGACTAATAGTTTAATCGCCACCATCAAATTATTGACTCGCGAGCTCGATTTCACTCCTAAAATCAATAACATGGTCAAGAACATGATAATAAACACAGGTAAGATATTCATCACTCCACCTTGAGCAGGACTATATCGTAGCAAATGTGGAAGAGGTAAATGGATTGTTTTTAAAAAATCAGCAGCATAACCACCCCAGCCAACGGATACTGCCGATACAGAAATGGCATACTCAAGCAGTAAATCCCAGCCAACAATCCAGGCGATTAACTCACCAAATCCAGCATAAGCATAACCATAGGCACTGCCACAACCACCAATGGTTGAGGCTAATTCAGCATAAGATAAAGCAGCAAAAGTGCAAGCGAGACCGGCAATCATATAGGAAAAAACAACAGCTGGACCGGCATGAATTGCCGCAACAATGCCGGTTAGGACAAAAATACCAGCGCCAATCACAGCACCCACGCCAAAAAAAATCAAATCAAATGCAGTAAGACATTTTTTCAGATTTGATTCCTCTTCTATTAAGGCATCGATCCCTTTTTTCCGAAAAAAGTCCATGTTAATATGCCCTCAATTTTGCAACCTTTATTATTTAAGCAAAAGTTTTGCCAAGAAGAAGTAGATAAAATAAAATATATGGTTCTGCTTTAAGTATTTGTTAGAGCATTGCCATAGGTTAATACTGTAAATGAGAAACATAATTGTCTGCCTTTTAATGCTTTGCTCATACAATGCATTCACCGCGCCAAAACATCAAGATTGCAACAAATACTGGCTTCCTATTTTTAGACCATTATGTGAACGACTTCACCGCTCTTGGGAAGAAGGAAAGACCGATCTCTATATTTCTGGATATGCTTGGCATAATCGCTTTACCTACAGTCGTGAATGGTTGCATACAAAAAAATACAATGAACTGGCGTGGGGTGGAGGCCTGGGTAAAAGTATGTTTGACGAGCGCGGAAACTGGCATGGCATTTACGCCTTTGCTTTTCTAGACTCGCATAAAAATGTGGAGCCAGTAATTGGCTATGCTCGCCTCTTTGTCACCCTCTTTACATCAAACATTAAAGCAGGTGTGGGTTATTCCTTTTTGATTACTGCACGTCCAGACATCATGCATAATATTCCTTTCCCAGGAGCCGTACCTTGGGCTGGAATTTTTATCAACAATATTTCTTTAAAAGCAGCCTATATTCCTGGTTCTTCTAGCAATGGTAACGTCTTATACATGGTTGGTACTTATACCTTTGATACCTGAATCATTTTCCTTCCACTAAATTACTTTTTTAGTCAATAGTGTGCTATGTTTTGTAAGAATAAATCTAAGGAACTCTTAAAATGAAACCATTTATTGAGCAAGCACAAATATATGCCAGCTACCATAAAAAACAAATAACACGTTATATACATTTTGCAGGAGTACCTCTAATTGTACTGTCATTGATGATCCTATTAGGATTTGTACAAATCATTATCCCCAACGTATTTGCCAGTAACCTGGCCTGGTTTGCGACAATCGCTCTACTTATTTACTATTTTCTGCTGGAATGGAAACTGGCTTTAGCCATAACACCCATCCTCCTTTTTCTCTTATGGATTGCACATTGGTTTAGCGAAAATGGCCCCACCACCTTAGGTTTATGGACCTTTATTTTAACCTTTGTCATTGGCTGGGCCTTGCAATTCTATGGTCATTATCTTGAAGGCAAAAAACCTGCATTTTTGGATAATTTAAATCAAGCACTGATTGCACCATTATTTCTGGTCGCCGAACTTTTTTTCATGGCGGGCTATATGAAACCCCTGCGGGCACAAATTTATGGAACAACAGACATTGAAGAGCATGATGTATAGAGGGCATCCCAACGCAAGGATTAAAGATGAGCGCTTGGAATCGACTAGCCATTAGCCTTCGTAAGGAAGCAGAGTAGTTTGAACGGCGAAAGGCTTAAGGCAAGGCAAAGTGCCAGTGCATGGCTTTCGATAAGCCTTCCAACATCAATTCACCGCGGATGCTATTGCCTTTAGCGTTTACTCGTGGGCTTAAAACTACAATCCCTGCTTTTCCTGGAACCACAGCAATGGTGTAACCTGAAACACCGCTTTTAGCTGGCATACCGGTTTTCACCATGTGTGTGCCAGTTTCATCATATAAACCACAAGTTGCCATAATTGCTAATGTAATTTTACAGGTTTCAGCAGAAATTACCTGTTCTCCAGTTTCTGGATCACAGCCACCATTCGCAAGTAAGGTTGGCAAGAACAACATTTGTTCCAACAAAGCCTCATAAGAACATAGAGTAAAATACAAGTCCAATGTCTCAGAAACGTCCGTACCCAGATTATTTCTGCTTTTTAGCAAATAAGCCAAGGAACGGTTACGATTACCTGTTCTTTTTTCGGAAGCAAAAACTAAAGGATTAATGCTTAATCGTTGTTTAAATAGTTTTTGCACCCAATGTTCTAACCAACCAAATTGCTGCTCCCCAGTACCAGGGATATGAGAACACAAAGTAATGGCACCTGCGTTAAGCATAGGATTTGACGGTTTAGGGCCAAATTGCTCCAAACGGGTAATTGATGCAAAATCATCACCTGAAGGCTCAACCTTAACCCACTCAAATAATTGCTCATCACCAAACTCTTCAAGTAAGCCAATTAATGGGATCAATTTACCTGTACTTTGCAAAGTGACTGGCTGAAGAGAACCATTGCTGTAAGAAAGCATACTCCCTTCTAATGGCTGTACTGCAATTGCCGTTAATTCTTGATTCACATTAGCTAACTCAGGAATATAATTTGCCGTTTTTCCTTCCTGGTTGCGCTCGGCAATATGCACTAGCTCTTCTAATAAATTGATTGTAAGTAATTTTGCGGACATGAAACTATTTCGATTGAAAAAGGGGCTATTATGATAAATTTAGCACATCAAGACAAATGTTTTATTATAAAAAGGGCGTTATTACATGATTTTGTAGAGTCTTCATCCAATATTTGCATCATTATGCTTGAGATTTTGTAACCACCCCTCGACTTGTTCGAGGAGTCCATGAGTCGAAGTACGAGACAGTCGATTGACATAATTTTCTAACTTACTTGAAAAAAAAAAGTAACTCCCCAGGTATTTAATTGAGCTCACCGGGCTTCCCCTCTCCACCGCGCGCAGCGTGGGGGAGAGGGATCAAGGGTGAGCTCAATTAAATACCTGGGGAGTTACAAAAAAAATACAAATATGATCAAATACATGGATGAAGCCGCCATCGTCGCTTACCATTGAGTCTTTACTTAAGATTATTGCAGCACAGACTGAGCAAATAGCACGGCTTGAAGCCCGTATAAGGAGTCGTGTGGAATAACCACAGATTGTTCGCAAAAGAAAATAGACAATAAATAATAAATGCTGATGAGGTTTATAGCCTCATCAAGCCTATAAATTGAGGGAACGACCTTAAAGAAATGCAACAAGCTATGGCTATTTTTAGGGATAATTTCAGGATTCTGCCTTGGATTATTTTGTTTCGCTTTCTGTGTGTATGGACTCTCACATATAGGAAGTCACCAAAGCACTTTTAAGTTGGATTCACAATCAAAATGAAAAATGAAGAAAAACGTATGCAATTTAAAATAGGATGTTTTTTTGGGGCTTGTGCTATTTGGTGTGACCCTGATGGTCACCTTAATTCTTAATTGAAAGTCATTTCTTGGTTTGGGTCCTTTGGGGCAATGAAGTACTACTTACGTTAATGACTGTGATCCCAGGCCTGCGTGATTTGAAAACAATAATGGATTTTCTGATTTCGTTTAAAATCCTGGTCAATCGTTTGTGCACTAATATCTTGTACAGAATACTTTTCTCTAAGTTCAGCATTTAACTTAAATTGGCGAAAATTAGTCGAAAAATAAAGAATGCCACCCGGATTTAATAAACGCATTGCCGAATTAATTAAAGAAGCATGATCGCGTTGAATATCCATAGTATCCGTCATACGTTTGGAATTAGAAAAACTCGGAGGATCTAAAAAGATGACATCAAAACGATCGCGGGTTACACGTAACCATTCACGGCAATCATAGTGCACAAATTGATGTTTGGATAAATCTAAATGGTTAAGGCGGAAATTATCTTCTGCCCATTGCAAATAAGTATTTGATAAATCGACATTCGTAGTTAAAGCGCCAGCTAAAGCCGCATGCACGCTTGCAGAGCCGGTATAACAAAAACAATTTAAAAAGCGTGTACCAGGTGTTAATTTAGCAAAACTTAAACGTATAGGGCGGTGATCTAAAAATAATCCGGTATCCAGATAATCATAAAGATTTACTCTTAATTTCGCAGCGCCTTCAGTGACAATCATCGCGTTACGCGTTTGCGCCATTTTTTGATACTGATTGCTCCCCTTTTGTTGCTTACGCTGTTTTATTACTAATTTATCGGCAGTAATTCCTAAAGCACGTGGCACCACCTGCAAGACTTCCAAACTATGCTTTTCTGCTTTATGTACAGGCACACTAGCCGGGGGAGCATACTCTTGTAAAACGGCTTGATCATTATAAATATCAATAGCGTACGCATATTCAGGCAAATCTGCATCATAAACACGGTAGCAAGAAATATGATTTTTCTGCGCCCATTTATGTAAATGACGATAATTTTTTTGCAAACGATTTAATAACATTTGCGCATTATCGGATAAAGGACCACTAGCCGTTCCTTTTAATTCATTATTGGCGCTGAGCTCAAAACAATACAGCTTACACTCTATGGCTCCATTATATAAGGTGTATTGCTTATTCGAACGCAAACCTATGGCCTTAGCCAAGACTGAATTGGAAGTAATGACGGCTGCTTTCCAGCCTTTATAGTGCTCATATAAATTCTTTCCTAATTGTTGGTACTCTGGCACCAATTGAGTGGTATCCCCTAAACGCTCGCCATAAGGAGGATTACAAACAACAATGCCTTTTAGGCCCATATCAACTGCAGTGTAAGACTCTTTCAAAGGCAGATTTTTAAATACCACTAAAGGCGCCACTCCAGCCCGCTCAGCATTCGCCTTAGATAAGGCAATCGCCTTATTATCCTTGTCAGTTCCTAATAAAGTAATAGGTAGAGGCTTTACTTGTGCTAAAGCGTCTTCGCGTAGTTTTTTCCATAAAGTTTCTTGATGCTGCACCCAATACCGTAGGGATTGATCTTGACGTATTAAACCAGGCGCCACATGAGAAGCCATCATTGCTGCCTCGATCACTAAAGTACCGGAGCCACAAAAAGGATCATGGAGCATATATCCTTGTGTTGCTAAATCAGGCCATTTCGCTCGGAGTAATAATGCAGCTGCGACATTCTCTTTAATCGGTGCATTTCCTGTCTGAGTACGATAGCCGCGTTGATGTAGGCTATAACCTGTTAGATCAAAACTTACTGTCAATTCATCATTTTTTAAATAAGCGTGGATAAGAATTTGTGGTTTTTCTTTATCAATGGAGGGGCGTGTACCATTTAAACGACGAAAATGATCCACAATTGCGTCTTTAACCAATTGTGCTCCATACATAGTATTACGAATATGTTCTGAAGAACCATGAAATTCGATGGCTAAAGTTTTATCATGCGAAAAAACTGTTTGCCAGTGAAACTCGGTACATAAATGATGCACGGCTTGCTCGTTGCGGACATAACCACTAAATAGTATTAGCTGTACACGGTTAGCAATACGTGACCAAAGGCATAATTGATAAATCGTCTGCAAACTGCCTTCACCAAACACTCCTTGCGGACTCACACGGGTTACTTTAAGTCCTAAGACCTTGACTTCCTCTTCCAGCAAATACTCAAGCCCGCGTGGACAACTGATAAACAGGGAATAATTCATAGAATATATGTCCTTAAATAACGAAAAAGTGCTTTAGCAGCACCAGCATTTTTTCCTTTCTGTTGCTCATCAACTGCTTTTTTAATGAGTTGCCTTAATTGTTGTACTTCTTCTGGTTGGTAAGTTGCAATAAATTCCGTAAGGGCTGGTTTACCTTCATTAATTAAACGCTCTCGCCAAACTTCAACTTCATGAAACGACGCCGTGACCGCACTTTCCTCGGCAATAATACGCTCATAAGCCACAATAATCTCTTCGAATTCTGCGGCACGCATTAATTTACCAATCAACTGTGCCTGTCTTCTTTGAGCACCATGACTTTTAATTGATTTTGCATCAATAATAGCTTTATACAGGTTCTCAGGAAGAGGCAATAAATCCAGCTTTGCCAAACTAAGATCGATAAATTTTACACCTATTTTTTGCAAATAATCAGCGTCTCTTTTTTTTTGGGATTTACTGACTGGCTCGTCCATACTACTACTTTAAATGATAAAAATGAGGCTGATTATACTATAGAAGCCTATTCAGCCGCTACCAGCGAATCAGAAATCTGGGATTGGTTATAATTCTTTTCGGGGCGAAAACGTAGATAAGTTCTCGCGACTGCAATAAAATTATATACCAAGATGCATAAGAGTAATAAATGCAACCAAGCAACAGTTAAGTATTTAAATAAAGGAATCGTGATTAAAACCCCAACACAACCGGCAAGACTGAGAATCAAAGTTTTCTTTAATGGAATTTTATTCTGTTGTAGAAATACCAAAGTAGTCAAAGGTTGTTGCATAGCTCCAGCAGTAGTCATAATTGGGAAAGCAACAGCAGGAGAAATGTTCATTAAAAACAATACACCTTGCACCATAACAAACAGCCCTACACCAACAGAAGTCAATGCCCCACAAACTACTAAAGCAAAAAAACCGATCACTAACTTCCAAGAAGATAAAGAAGTCAATTCTCCACCAATGGGTAAAAGGCTAAATTGATGTGCAATCAATAAAACAATAATTAAAGCAAATGCCCAAAGCATGGCTAAACGGATGGCTTGCTTACTAAGTCGACTCACCACAAAACCACCAAGCAAACCACCCACACAAGTTCCCGTAACTAAGGTGAGAAGCGTTGTAAGGTCAACATCAATTAAGCGCATAAAGAATAAAGATTCAATCGTTCCAGGAACAACCTGAGCACCATTATTTACAGCAGGCATTTCATCATCGCGAAAAGTATTCATTAACTTCGCCAAAGTTACGTTAACGGCAAAACTTCCAACTCCTATGGTATCTGCAATAAACGCAACCACACCACTGATTGAGAGCTTAATATATTCGGAGATAGAAAGTTTTTCTGAAGGTTGGTGCCTAAGCTTAATTACCATTACGGCAACAGAAAGTAAGCTCAATATGAGTATACCAAGAATAACGAAATCTATAATCATTCGATCTCAACCTCAATGAAAAATTAGCTAATAATTGCAACGCATTAGAGCGGCAGGGCAATTATATACTAATTATTTTGATCAGCAAACAACATCTAGATTAAAAATAAGTCTTTATGAATTATGTATATACATTCCACCTATTACTAAAGTATACTTAATGAGTTCCTCACGGTTGTCCATACTTCCTACCTCATTGTGAAAAATGATGCAGAAAATCTCTTTTTTAACAAAATGTCAATGTTTTTTTAATGGGACAGCCCTGATGCCTCAATGAAGGGTGTTGCCGAAGAACAAAAAAAGTACTGAGTCGTTGCCTCAAAAAGGGTGTTGCTTTTGAGAGATTTTATTGCAGTTAAAAAATAATTGTTATTGAGCCTGGTGGGTATGTGGGCGAGAAGCCTGTGAGTGTGGTCAATAGCTGTGGATAACATTTTTTCGTTATCCATAGCTTTGTCCACAAGTCCCGAAGGGCACAGGCTGGTCCGAAGGACTCGTCCATCATATCCATAGGCTTTATTTCCATCAGTGCTCGATTGCTTCATTAAATGGCCTTTCTCTGTTTTGTATTTTGAACATTCACTTGCTTAAATAGTAATTTTAGCTTCTTTTGAATGTTTTTTGTAAATAAAATGGGCCAAGTGTAATAAATTTATCCTTAAGCGTTTTTTTCTGCTCTAAAGTAAGGCCATTTGATGCCATTAATCGTTGATAAGGAGTGTGTGCTTTGTCATACTTTTTCTTAATCCTTGATTCAATGCGTACTTTATCAACCAGTTTAATACAGGGGTAGAAAAAATTAAAAAGCAATGATAGTTCATTAGCATATAAATCATTCATGAATTTTACTAACTTGGGATTATCAAAGCGATGATACCCAAAGACTTGTCGCACATGAGTCCAGTTTTTTTGCTCAACATGGGCATTATCGTTACTATGATAAGGTCTTGAGCGTGTAAATTGAATAGAACGCTGTTTTTCAGGGTGATCAGTAAAATAACGAACAAGATGCCAATTGAGAAACTCTGATCCGTTATCACAATCAAAACCTTTTATTTCAAACGGTAAATGGGTTTCTATATCTTCAATCCCCTCCATGATCCCAGCCGCTCCTTTGTTCCATGCAGCACGCATCTCTGTCCAGCCACTAAAAATATCAGTGAGCGTTATCGACCAGACAAAATCACCCATCAACGAAGTACCACAGTGCGCGACAGTATCTGCTTCCATAAAACCAACTTGTTTGGAGTCCCACTGATTGGTGCTAATCGGAATATGTTTCCTTAAAAGGCTTCCAGGTTTCGTTCCACTTAAACCCTTCCCATAACGTACTTTAATGGGTTTTAGTAAACGATCAATCGTGGCAGCACTCATTGATAGAAGTTGAGTTGATATGTCTTCCAACAAAGGTTCATGATGCTTCTGATAATGGGGCAGCCATAAAGGAAGCGCCCTTTGTAAGCGCTTACCACACATTTGATCCGTTGCCAGCCATATTGTTTTAAGCGGTTCCAATAATACTGCAGGTTCATATGTTTTCTTTTTTCCTGGTTTCTTCGGTTTTCTATCAGAAATTGGTGCTTGTCTCAGCAAACGAGCTGCTGCTTTTCGGTGATAAACATGGGTTTCACAAAATTCATCCAATATACGCTTTTTCACCGCTCGATTTCCTCGACGATAACGCAAACGCTCTGTTTTTAAATATAAATCCATACAAATTGCTCCCATTCTTGCTTCTCCCTTCGGCAACAGCAATATTGAGGCAACGATGCAATTTACATACTTATTTAAAGGGGTCTTCGGCAACAGGTAATTTGAGGCAATTCGTACCTTGTGAAATGGATACTTTGAAAGTAATTTGTGATAAACACCAGTTGCTTCTCATTGAAGATTGCGCCGAAGCATTTGGTACTTATTATAAAGGACGCCACGTAGGTACCTTTGGAGATATTGCGACTTTTAGTTTTTTTGGCAACAAAACAATTACCACCGGTGAAGGGGAAATGGTCGTTACTCAAGATAAAGAGCTCATGGCGAAAGCATGTCATCTCAAAAGCCAGGGTGTATCCACTACCACTGAGTACTGGCATGATGTACTAGGTTTTAATTATCGTATGACGAATATTTGCGCAGCCATTGGTTTGGCACAATTGGAACAAGCAGATGATATTTTAGCTAAAAAAAAGACAAATTGCGCAATGGTATGAAATGGGACTACGTGATTTACCGTTAGAAATGCATGCCGAGATTGAAAATACCCGCCATTCTTATTGGATGTGCTCTATTTTAGTAAATAACAAGGCTTATCGGCAGTTGCTGAGAAGCTATTTAGCACAAGTAGGTATTGAAACAAGACCTGTATTTTATCCGGCCCATACCTTGCCACATTGTAAAAAAGAGGGTTATTTTCCTCAGGCAATAGATATTAGTGAACGAGGTATTAATCTTCCAAGTTTTCCTGGATTAAGCTTTACGGATGTAGAGAAAATAACCACAGCAATAAGAACCTTTTTTAGAGAAGTTAGAAAGTTATAATTTATGAAAAAAGCAGCAGTTAAATTAAATTCTTATTTCAATGGAATCTGGAAAGCACGTTATTTTTTGATTCATTTAGCGCTTGCCGATCTTAGAGCCAAGTGGCGGCGCTCTTCTATGGGTATATTATGGTCTATCCTGCAACCTCTGGGTATGACACTTCTTTTAGCGCTAGTATTTAGTCGATTGTTCCATACTGATATTGTCCTTTATGTACCGTATATTTTATCTGGTTTACTCACCTGGGAATTTATTGCTTCCTCTTTAACAGGAGGTTCTTTGGCTTTTGTCCAGGCCGATGCCTATATCAAACAAATTAAACATCCTTTGGCCATTTATACTTTAAGATTAATTGTAAGTAATCTAATTACATTCACATTAGCTGCCTGTGTGTTATGGGTATGGGCAGGATATGTAGCACCATATCATATCAATTGTTCTTGGTTAGCTGTCCTTAGTTTTTTCCCCTTAATTGCTATGATTACCTGGCCTTTGGCTACTTTATTAGCTTATTTTGGCGCACGATTTCGTGATATCCCGCATGCTATGGGCTTAATTTTGCAGGCATCTTGGTTTGTTTCTCCTGTTTATTTTGAAACAGCGATGTTTCGTAATAAGGTGGTCTTGATGCATTGATTGATTATAATCCAATTTATCATTTGCTGCAGATTATTCGTGCTCCGATCATGGAAGGCCATTGGCCCACCATCCATAATTATCTATTTTGCCTGGGAACTATGGTATTTTTCACTTTGTTAGCAATAATAATAGGTTGTAAAGTAGAGCCTAAGGTGGTGTTCTACCTATGACAACTAGCCAAATTATTTTAGAGGAGGTTAATCTCCTTTATGCCTCAATGGCATATAAAGAACGCTCCTTTAAATCTCTATTGAGTAGAAGGCTTCGTCCCTCTATCAATAAACCGAGGCTAACAGACATTCATGCTTTGAAAAATATATCTCTCACTATCCAGCAAGGTGAACGTGTCGGTTTGATCGGCCATAATGGCGCTGGCAAGTCATTGTTTCTTAAAACGATTGCAGGCCTTTATCCTATTTCTTCAGGCAAATTAACTACCCACGGACAAATTCGCTCCTTATTTGACTTAAGCCTGGGTTTTGAACCCGATGCCACAGGGCGAGAAAATATTCTCTATCGTGGATTATTGCTTGGTTTGACGCCACGATTTATTCGTACCAAAGAAGAAGAAATTATCGGGTTTGCCGAGCTAGGTGAATTTATTGATTATCCTATCAAAACCTATTCAGCCGGTATGCAAATGCGTTTAGCGTTTGCTATTTCTACAGTCGTAGGAGGAGACATTCTTCTTCTGGATGAGGTAATAGGTGCTGGAGATGCCAATTTCATGATAAAAGCAAAACAGCGTATCGAAGGACTCATCAATCAAGCGCAAATTATTGTTTTAGCATCGCATGATTTTTCTTCCTTACAATCGTTGTGCAAACGCGGCATTGTACTTCATCACGGCAATGTTGTTTTTGATGGATTGATTGATAAAGCCATTTATCATTACAAGCATATTAATGGATTAGATTAAGTTATGAAAGAAAAACCTGTTCGTGTTATGTGGTTATTAAATGATTCAACATTCCGATGCTTTGAAATAGACCAATTGGCAGGACTAGGTATTACCGAAGTATTTGCCCCAAAATCATATCCCGTCGACAAATCTAATTTGTCTACGGATGTGGATTATTCTTTAGATGCCAGTCTTTCTATTCCTGAGAAAGATTTGGCACTGTTAAATGCCCAAAACTGGTATGAAAATCCAAGTGAAGAAGCCTGGCGAATTGCCAATGAATATTTTGATGTTGCGATTATTGGTTTTTTCTTGCGTCAAATTGAAGCAACTAGTCGTTTTTTCCTAGGCTCCATTGTATTGAGGGCTTTTGGTTTAAGTAGTGGCACTAATTATACGCAATTACTTTATGAGCTTGCAGGCTCGCAATGTATGGCAAAGCTAATGAAAGCGAGTCATCGTTTTTGGTTCGGCGCAGGATATGAGCATTTAAAAGACATTGAAGGGCAATTTTTTCAGGCAAAAAACTGCTATCTACCTGTTGGACTGAATAATACCACGATTAGAACTGATTGGACTGGACAAGAAAAACGTATTTTGTTTGTCCACACACCGGTACCTCAGATTACTATAAACAGGTATACGAGCACTTTATTCATAATTTTGATGGTTTCGATTACACTATTGTCGACACGCAGTCTATTGCTGTAACTGATCCAAATGTTGTGAGTTTTGTTGAGCAAGAGCAGTATGCGGCTATTATGCGTACTCATTGTGTGATGTTTTACTCGTCAACCGAATCTCATCATATTCACTATCATCCTTTTGAAGCAATACAGGCAGGCATGCCATTACTTTTTATGGCAGGGGGCATGCTGGATAAATTAGGAGGAGGGAATTTGCCGGGACGCTGTAAGTCAATTAAAGAAGCACGGACAAAAATTAAACGAATTTTTAATCATGATAAACTATTTATTGAACATCTGCGCTTAACTCAAGCAGTTCTTTTAGAGGCAATGAAGCCTGAAAACTGTAAAGAAACTTATAAAAGAAACTTCAATCTGATTCTCGATGAATTAGCAACTTATCGTCATTCGTTAGCCAAACATTCAAAACCACAAAAGCGTATTGCAGTTATTCTTCCTCTTACTTATTCCGGAGGTACTTTAAGAGGGATGAATCTGCTAATTAAAGCCTTACTTGTCGGAAGCAAATTAGATAATGAGGACGTTGAGATAATCATTGCCCATCCTGATAATGAGCGGCTGTATAACGATGATACTTACAGCGACGTTCCTACTACTTTTCGCCGTGTATTCCACTGGAAAATGTTAGATAAAGAGGCTGCTTGTAGAGCAATGATCTATGCAGGCCATGGAGAATGGCAGGCTACAGAAACTAATTATATTGTTCCTGATGACGGTATTAACTACCTCCTGGATTGTGATCTTTGGCTTATTATTTCGGATCGATTAGAACATCCATTACTTCCTCTACGACCTTATGTATTGATGATTTATGATTATCTTCAACGTTATATTCCATGTCTTCCACAAGATATTAATATGGCTTTTTTATCTGCTGCTCATCACGCTCAACGGATTATGGTTACTACTGATTTTACAGCACAAGATGCGATACAATACGCAGGGCTTAAACCTGAAAAGGTATTTAAGGTGCCTTTTCTAGTTCCTAAATTTAAAAACTTAACATCCAATCTCGATACTAGCATAGAAAATCCTTATTTCATTTGGACAACAAATAAGAGTTTGCATAAAAATCATGTGAATGCTTTTCTTGCCCTTCAGGAATATTATGAACGTTGGGGAGGCAATTTAGAGTGTTATATTACAGGGTGTGAGACCAAGAAGTTACTTGATAATGAAAGTCCTCATCTTCGTCAAGTTTATGATATTTATCAAAATTCTTCTACATTAAAAAAGAAGGTAAAGATACTTGGCGAACTTTTTGATGCAACCTATCAACAAAAATTAAAACACGCAACGTTTCTTTGGCATGCTGCTCAAATAGATAACGGAACGTTCAGTGTACTTGAAGCAGCTCAATTTAGTGTTCCTTCTCTTTCTAGCGATTATCCAGCCATGCGTGAAATTAATGCACTATTTAAGATCGGTTTAGCCTGGATGAACTCAGATAATCCCAGGCAAATGGCAGCACAGCTAAAATGGATGGAGGAACATCATGGACAACAACGTTCGCTATTAGCTAACAACAAATTAAGTGAGACTCTTTCATTTAATAATCTAGCAATTGAGTATTGGAAGGTAGTTAGAGAATGCTTATAAGAAACTATGGAATTTATTTGGCTTATCCACCCACAGTTGATTTACGTTATGAGGGATTAGGGCGTCACCTAACTGCTTTTTTGAAAGGCGCAGCTCAACGTAAAGATGTTCGGTTTGTTATTGTTTGCCCATGCTGGAGCAAAGTAGGGTTAATTGAATTATGTATCAGTGAAAAGGTTCCTCTGGAAAGTTTTGATATCATTACGCCAACGAAATACCCATTATCTTTAAAATGTTACGAACTTTATCAACAATATAAACAACGGCCTGTAAAAACCTCTTTTTTTACTCGTCTAAAAAAACAATTATCTAAGTTATCACTCATTACGATTACAAATCTACAATATCGCTTATTTGTTTCCCGAAATATCCTGGAATTTATCCTCCTTGTAAGTTTATTTCTATTAGGATCGCCATTTGTACTTTTAAGCTTTCTGCTATTCATGACTATGAAAAAAGGATCGCACATCATAATGCAATTTAGCAAAAAGTTCTCTCTAGGACGTGCTACATCAAAGTTTAAAAGAATGTTAATTAGCCCTAAAACAAATGCGGAAGTTCTTGATCTCTATCAACATATTGCCCAAAGAGAAATTAGCTTAATGTTAAAGTTGATTAATGGCATGCCATAAATTAAGGCTTGGTATACCCCAACAGCATTTTGGCCTTCATTTAACCAAATTAAAGCTCCTGGTTTAATTTGCGTTCCTGATGTTGTTTTAACAGAGTTTCCGGTAGGATTTTCAGGTGAGCGAGGGTTTTTGAAAAAGTTTAAGCAAGTAGAGGAAACTATCTATGGAGGTAAACATTTTGTCACTTATAGCGAGCATATTAAAAAAAGTACATTAATGTCGCATTACCATAAATCAGCAAAAAACATTCATGTGATTCCTCATGGATCGATTAATTTGGCTTCTTTGGTAACCATAGAAAGAGGTGATGATTATGAAAAAGCGCAAGCGTCTTTGCTTTATTGTAAAAAACTATTGGCGGGAATATTTCTAAAATCCTCATCCGAGTATGTACGTAAGTTTAGTAATACCTCTGTAAAATTTTTGTTTTATGCGAGCCAATTTAGGCCTTCAAAAAATGTATTAACTCTTTTACGTGCTTATAACTATCTATTACGGAAACGTTATATTGATCATAAACTGATTTTGACAGGTACATTTAATACACTAAAAGAAATCCCAGACTATATTAAAAAGCACCAATTGAGTCATGATGTTTTATTACTTACGAATTTGACGAGTAATGAATTAGCTGCCTGCTATAAATTAGCAGACCTTACTGTAAATCCCAGTTTAAGTGAAGGTGGCTGTCCTTTTACCCTTACGGAATCCTTATCGGTAGGCACACCAGTTATTATGGCAAAAATTTCGGTTACTACAGAAATTATTATCGATAAGGATTTGCAACAGCTTATGCTATTTGATCCTTATGACTGGCGTAATTTGGCAACGCGTATTGAATGGGGATTAGCTAATCGACAAACATTACTTGAACAGCAACTACAATTATATACAACCTTAGCACAACGAAACTGGCAGCATGTTGCAGATGAGCACATTATGATTTTAGATAAATTATCTAACATGAATGACGAATTAAATATTCACTCATTAGCCTCTTATAAGGAGACTCCTTGCTTAGAGCTCCAAAACGTGCGCGATAGTGCAAATATTTAGTCACCGTTCACGTAATGGCGTCAACTTAAGTCCACCACGTCATCTCGAGCGTTAGCGAGAGATCTCCGAATATCGGAGAGTCCTCGTCGCAAGCGCCTCTGAATGATGACTACGCTATGGAGCAATTCTGGGTGTCAATACCAACTCTGGCAAACACTTTTTTTACTTTATTTACATCCACAGCTAAGTCACGTGCACTGTAGAGCACGCCACAAGCGCCTTGTTCGAAATCTGTGGTGGGAGTCCAATACTTGCTATTTGCCATGATCATTAGATGGTAGGTTTTTTTAATGCTAATTTCTTTGGCTAATAAATAAAATGCCTTGTTAAAAATACCGCTGGCAGTATGGACAATAAAATTTTGTTGGTATTGTGGGCCTGGTAATTGCTCAGCAAAGCGAAGCACATCTTCATAACTAATAGCACAATAAGCACCGTGACTTTGAGCTAGAGTCTTATCAAAACAATCAGCCGAATTACCATCCGCAGAAGGATAATCCATAAATCGTAACGCCTTACCAAACGAGTCACGCACGATTGTTTCACCAATTCCCCAAGTCACTGTATTCGGTTCTAAATACATTTTATTATACAGTTCGGGGGACTTTTCCAGTAAATAGGCCCTAGCTACTTGTCCTGCCATATCGGATAATGATTCATTTAATGCCCCTGACTGATCATGATATTCAAGGTTTGCATGTTGTTCGGTAAAACCATGGGTAACTTCATGCCCAGCAATATCTAAAGACACCAAAGGATAAAAAGCTGAGCCATCCCCAAAAGACATCGCGCCACCTTCCCAAAACGCATTATCATAACCTTGGCCAAAATGCACACGCATGATTAATTGTGAGGGGGCTCCGTCAGGAGTTTGTAAGGCATTGACACCATACCAATTGCGATACATATCAACAATGACATGACCGAAAAAATACGCATCATTTATTGGCGAAAAAGCACCATTGATAAAATCGCCTTGATTGTTATTACATGGATATTCAAAGGAATTGATTAAAAGATTCTCCCAGTCCCATGCAAATCCTAAATTAACCAATTTAACTGCAGGAGTTTCCATAACGCAGGTTGTTCCTTTTTGGGTTACTTCCAAGGCTGGCAAGCCGTCTTTACCGTACCAATACTCATGTACCTTTTCATTACCACCAGGCCCACCATCAGCAAATTGTTTTACATTATTCCATTGCTTATGGATGACTCCGGTGTGCGCATCAATAATAAAAAAAGGCCACGCGGGCTTACCATCTGCTTCTGTACTTTTAAATGAAACCAGGTATGTCAATTGAGGTTCATTATTCACCTCGACTCTAATTTGTAACTCGACTTTCTCTTCATGCATCGGTGTTTGCGGATTAAAACCTTGCCAGGATATTTTTGCAGTATTTAATGCTTGTTGTTGAGTGATCGCAGGCTTGGTATTGAGATGAATGTCTGTAAGTAAATGACCATTCACTTGCGCGGCATGATTGGCTTCGTTGGTAAGAGTCACCTGCGCCCCCACTACAGTGAGTCCGCGATAAAGTTGCTGATAACGAGTGATCGTTTTGCTGTCTTTTTGTGTTTGGTTGACCTCTTGTAATGTGGATGTATTCACAACTCCACTGACCATGGAACGCGCCTTATTTTTGTGCTTTTGTGTTAGCACAAAGGAGTTTAAACTACTTAATGGGGCTTGATATAAATTAAGTACTTCGGTAGAAAAAGCTTGATGGGAAAGAAAAAATAAGGGAAATATTACAAGTTTTCTTAACATAAAAATCAGCCACAAAGAAATTAAGAAAAAAATTAGTATACACAAAATAACCTAGTCACTCAATATTTGCTCAAAATCAGACAGATGAAACATCTTTTTATTATTGCAGTGGGAATGAAAACAGACTTGCACAAGTTTCATAAACAACGATAAGTACGATCCTCTTGTAGATTATTTTCTCCCTCTTTTTTTAATGGCTCATTGTTCCGATTTGAGGAAATCTTATCATGCGGCTTTTTATAAAAAATACTATAGTCCACATGGGCACTTAATCTGTTGTTTGGATTTTTCTTAAAAGCCACTATCCCGGCTTTCATTCCCATTTCGTCTGCAGTGGAACCGTTGTTAAGTGTAAAATCAATCGAAGTAATATTGGTGGGAAGCGAGTCGCTTCTTGGACCTATTAATGACCCATTATGTAGACGGCCCAATGTAATATCTTCTCCAAGAATGTATTCATTAATACGCAAATCGGCTACGTCGCTGTTACTTGAAGCACGATTAATTAGAAAAGGATAGAAATATATAATATTCCCAGTGATCGTATTACCTCCAGAATGACTTTCAAATTTATAAAAACTTTGCCAAAATTCGCTATTGGTTTCTCCCATTCGCGCAGCATACATATTTTTTAGGATAGGCCTTAACCGCTGTAGCCAACGATAGAGTAAATTAACTCCTTCTCCCTTGTGCTTCTCATTTAATACTAATTCTCTAATTAAATTATCACCAAGCCTCCCAATTTTACACCAATCCTCTTTGGTACCTTGCAAAACAAATTGTGGTATAAAACAAAGTGTAGCTATGCTAAAAGTAACATAGGCAGAACAAGCTCCCATCAACGTTACCGCCTTCACTTTTTTATCTATTTCAGTAGTTTGGCTATAGTTCTGCAAAAGAAGGCTGATTAACTTGGTATTTTTAATCCACTGACGAAGTTTTTCTGCAAAAGCGAATGGTACATTGTCCCAATCTATCTGCTCATTCAGGAACGTTAAATTAATTTCTCGCTCATTAGAAATTGGCTTCATCGACTTTTTAAAATCATTAGGGTATTTTTGAAGGAAACGAGCTACTCCTTGCATAATTAATAGATGAATATCATCAGGCCTTAGTTCAATAGGTTCATGCTTGGCAAAAGCAGTGTGCACCATGGAACCAAAAGCAGAACCAAAAGATTCATAGACCAAGTTATTCATTAACGCTTTATTATCGTTATATGGATTCGTGAACGAATGAATAAAATTTTCAGAGAGGATATGAGGATGCAACTTTCTTTGAATTTGATCTAAATGTGTAACGACTAAGGAGTGTTTATTGCACTTTATTTTGTCCATATAGTCATGAAAATTTAAGATGGCAAAGGTGTCATTTTCATCCAACTCTACAGTGAACTTGAGTGATGGATTTTTTATCTTTTGATCATTGGAACAAGAAGTAAACTCTCGATTGGGTGCGCTTATTAACGTATCTAGCCGCTCTCGTTCAAATTTTCCCCTAAAAACATCAATAAGTAACTCTTGAGTTAATAAGCCATAGGTATACAGGTCATCAACCAGGATCTGTTGCTTCCAGGGAAGTGTTTTATACCCCTCATAGTTTCCTTTAGTGAGTAGACTCGTTTTTATTAACATCCAAATGGCATCAATATGAGCCTTAACCACGTTAATTTCATCAGAAAAGCCCGCTTGCTCCATTTTAATTAATAAGGGAATAAGAAAAGTTATAGATTCAGTCTTGTCTGATAAAATCAAATCTAAATATTTGGGATTTCTGATATTTGCATCTTGTAATGCTTTTAAAGGAGCTGCTTTCCGCTCCGGCTTTAGCTGAGAGCGCACCCAGTTTAATGTGTGCTCTAATTTTCCAAAATAATTTCCTGCCACTATAACTTCGGCAATCTTATCAGAAGAATACTGCCAGTCTTTACCATTCTCACTCCAAACGATTGCTGAGGCAGATTCATCAGTTAATATTTTATTTTCATAAAGTATCTTTAATCCCTTTATAATTTCTTGAATATTAGTCAATCGCTTATTTAAAATTTTATAGACTAATTTGGATGATAGTACAGCTAATAAATCATTGTCTTGAAACGTTACCAATGCATTGGTAACAACACGAGTTTGAAAATAATTCTGCATTAAGAGGTTATAGCTTTTCATATTAAGGAGATCTTTCGCTTCTAATAAAAAAAGACTTTCCTGCAACTCAGAAAACAATGCGTATGTTATTTGTGGATCATTCCCAATGCACTGAGCAATTAATGAAATAACTTCTTTTCCCCAGATATTTTGTTTTTTTAGGGCCACTAACAGTTCAATTAATTGAGGAACATGTTGTCTTACCTTTAAAAGCTTTAAAGCAGTGGAAAACATTACGCCTTCATCTTGTAATCTTTTTACATGTTTTGGGTCAATTGAATAAGTGTTTGATCGCAGGGAATCACGTACTTTTTCATCTTCTATCCATTTTGGATCTAATACCACTAATAGCTCAGTGAGCTTTTTACAACTGCCAGAGTGGCTAATAAGCTCCCAATTTTTTTCATTGAGTTTGTTACACTCTTGCAATTTTATAATAGCGGCCATTAACTCCTTATAGGGACGTCCACCACATATCTCACCACAGAGTGTGTCAATCAAGTATTCTTCATTCTTATCCATTTTTTCAGTGTATAGATCTGAAATCGTGCTAATAAGCTCATATCTGTCATTTACTGTAAGTTCACGCTCTGGATAGCTCAGAAGTTTTTCTTCAAGAGCATTAATAAGAGGAGAAAATCCTGTCCAGTATCTTTTTATTAAGCTGGCATTTTCTTTAAATCTTTTAATTTGGTGAGAAAGTATTTTTGTGTTCATGCAATCATCTGCCAAGTACCAAATAGAACTAAGAAAATATTATATACACTCCAATAAACACTGAGTATATTTTTTAGAGAATTAACTGAGAAATTAATGAAAGAAGAAATTAAAAAATGACATATTACTTAAAACTTCCCTCTGCGAAAATCATCTAAAGCTTGCATGACTTCTATTTGTGTGTTCATGACAAAAGGACCATGACGGGCAATAGGTTCATGTAGTTTTACTGCGGCAATTAACAGGCATTGACTGTCTTTTTCACCAATCATGGTCAACTTTTTTCCGGAACTTAATTTGGCCAGCACACCTTGAGAAACTACTTGTTCTCCGATTAAAACCGCTCCGACAATAACCAGTACCACAGCCTGATAATTATCGGGAATATGTTGAGTCATGTGCACCCCTAAAGGTAAACTGATATCAAAAAATAAAGGCTCGGTCGCAATGCCATTAATTGGCGAGGTAGTTCCCTTATCAGTACTTCCTGCAATGACTTTAATCTCTACACCGGAATCGTTTTTTTCAACAGGAAGTTGCTTGCTTTGCAACTCTTGATAACGAGGTTCGCGCATTTTTTCTGCAGCAGGTAAATTCAACCACAATTGTAATCCATGCAAACAGCCGCTTTTTGAAGAAGGCATTTCTGAATGCACAATCCCTCTTCCTGCAGTCATCCATTGCACATCACCCGCACCAATAACGCCTTTATGGCCTTTATTGTCTTCGTGAGTAATGCTTCCATCCAATAAATAAGTTATGGTTTCAAAACCACGATGAGGATGAGGTGGAAAACCGGCCATAAAATCTATGGGATTATTGCTGTCAAAATAATCAAGCAGCAACAATGGCTCAAAGTCATTGGTTCGTTCTACACCAATATAACGGTGCAACTTCACTCCCGCACCTTCGCGAATCATTACCCCATTAGTTAACCGCTCGACTTTAATATTGCTCATGGCGGTACCCCCTTTCACACTCGGAAACTCTCCATTAATTGCATGACTCTGGTTGCTGTTTAAGCATAGCTCAAAAAATATTATTTTTCTATTTTACGCCAAAAGGATTGCAAAAGAATATGATAATTATCAATAAGATAATTAATTTACTAGTAGATATGCAGGACAAATGCAAAAAGGCCCCAGATCCGGGCCTTTTTCATTAATAAAATCAACTACTCTTGGGCTTGTTCATGGCAGCTTTTGAATTGCGCTTCCATTTTATCATGCATTTTTTTCATCATATCTTTAAATTGCGCTTTTTGTTGATCGTTAAGAACAGCAAAAATTTGGCTTTTCGCATTTATTTTTGCTTTTATTATATCGCCAATCATTTTTACTTTTTTATCAACCAAATCATTCACTGCAGATTGATCCATATTTGGAGAAGTAACTTGCGCATTGATTTGCTTACTCAAATCTTTCATTTGTTCACGGTTTTGTTGCATACTGGTCTTCAGTGAATCGATAATTGGCTTGACTTTTTGTTTTTGTGAATCATCCAAGTTTAAAGACTGGACCATTTTGTCCATACCTTCACCACAGCCAAACGCATGAGCCATTGCAGTAGAGCCAAATACTAAAGAACAAGCCAATGCGAGTGTTCCTAACAATTTCTTATACATGATACCTTCCTTAGTTAAGTTTAAAATCATAAATAAGTATAGCTGGAAATTAGAAATTTGCTCACAGTTTATTGACTTTCGGGAGTATCGCGTTATGGATTCATATTAATTAATGCTACACATATGCTACATTTAACCTAATAGATTTAAAAAGAGACAAGGAATGATGGTTAAGAAAATTAGGCCGATTAAATTAAGTAAATCGGTTTTAAATACTATTTTCATCCTGGCACTTTTGCTATTTAGCATTATGAGCATTTCCTCCTATAAAGAATTAAGAAATCTGGTGGGGGCTAATGAGTGGGTCACTCATACATATGAAGTAATCAGAAAAATGGATACTGCGCTTTTTTCTCTCTCTGAAATAGAATCCAAACAACGAAGTTATTTAGTTACCGGTGATAAAAATTATCTGGCAAACATCAATATAATAAAACCCCAAATTAATAAAGCGATAAAAGAATCTTATGCTTTAACTACAGATAATATTAGACAACAAGAAAGACTTAATGAGTTTTCTAAACTTATTGACGACCGACTTGCTCTTTTAAATCAGATAATTGCTTTAAAAGATGCAGATAAATTTAATACTCCTGAAGGAGAGAAACTCTTTAATCACAGTGAAGAAGCTTCAAATCAAATTAAAGACTTAGGAAAAGAAATTAAAGCGGTAGAAGAGGTGTTATTATATGACCGGACTATAGATACTTTACATCAAGCCTATATAAGCAGAATGTTTCTTATTTGGGGCGGCATAGTGAGTCTAACCTTTTTGGTTATTCCTTTTTTATTAGCTAATTTTGAGCTAATAAACAGAGAACTTATCGAGCATAAAATTCGTAACACACGTACACATCTTCGACAGATTATTGAAAGCACTACCGACATGATTGCTGCATTTGATGATAAAAATCATCTTATTGTTTTTAACGAAGCTTATCATCTTGAATTTAAAAAATTATTTGGTAAATCTTTAATTATAGGAATGAATAAAAAAGATGTATTCTCACCACTTCTTACGGCAAAAAACCATTGGTTAGAAATATGGAAAGACTCCTTACGTCCTGAAGAAGAAGTAAAAATCATGAACTATGAAGAGGGAAAAACGATTTATGAACTAAGATCTATTCTGGTCAAAAATGAACATAATGAAATAAAAGGATTGGTTCATAATGTTCGCGATATTACCAACAAAGTAAAAGAACATTCAGCTCTTCAAGAATCGAATGAAAAATTAAGTGAAGGGTTAAAAGAACTACAGCTAAAAAATAAACAAATCACTTTATTAGTGGATATGAGCGATATTCTGCTCGCCGCCAGTTCACAGGATGAATTAAGTAAAGTAATGGCAAAATATGCGAAGCAATTACTTCATTTTAGTAGCGGCTATCTTTATATCATGCATCCTTCAAAAAACTATCTTGAAAAAGCAATAGACTGGGGTAACCCAGAAAACCAGGAAGAGATATTTACTCCTGAACAATGTTGGGGTATACGTTTAGGAAGAGTTCATGAAATTAGTGAACAGCGCAAAGAATTAATTTGTGAACATATTAAAGAAGATATTCAAAAAACCTCCACTTTAATTTGTGTACCTCTTATGGCACAAAATGATATTTATGGCCTTCTCTATCTTGAGATTCATAACCCATCATTTAAATTTAGCAATGAAGAATATCTTATTATCACTGCGTTTACCGAATTAACTGCCTTAGCTTTAGCCAATGTGCGGTTACGAGAAAATTTACGTTATCAATCAATTCGTGATCCACTAACTGGTCTTTATAATAGACGCTATCTTGAGGATGCTCTTTTTAAACAAATTCATCAAGCTGAACGAGATCACTTTTCTTTTGCCATTCTCATGCTGGATTTAGACCATTTTAAAAAAATTAACGATACTCATGGCCATGATGCAGGAGATGCCGTCTTAAAGGCAGTAAGTGAAATGCTAGACAGTGCTATAAGACAAGGCGATGTCGCATCACGTTATGGTGGAGAGGAATTTGTTTTGATGTTGCACAATATTGATATGGAAAATGCTAAAAACCGAGCCAAGAGTATCTGTTCTAATGTTACTAAGCTACAACTCAAGTACGGTGCCCAACAAGTTGGACCTATGTCTGTTTCAATTGGCATTGCTATTTATCCCAATGATAGTAAAGATCAAGAAGAGCTTATCGAACAAGCAGATAAAGCTTTATATATTGCCAAAAAATCGGGGAGAAATTGTGTAGTTCTCTATTCAGAAGTAAAAGAAGCTAATCAATTCTAATCACACTGATGAAATTAAATAAAATCTCATTTGTTTTTCTCTCTTCTATTTTTGATAGAAGATATAGGATATACTATATGTATATTAGATGGAGATTACTATGAGTAAAATTCTTATATCAATACCTGATAAAGTTGCTTCTCGAATGCGCGCTTCTATACCTCAAAAACAACGCAGTAAAGTGATTACTCAACTGTTAGAGCAAGAAATAGAAAAACGGGAAAAAGCGCTTTATGAATGTGCTATGGCTGTTGAGCAAGATATTGAATTAAATCGCGAAATGCAAGATTGGGATAGAACCATTCAGGATGGATTAACCGATGAATCGTGGTGATATTTATTGGGTAGATCTTAATCCGACCACTGGATCAGAAATCAATAAACAACGTCCGTGTGTTCTAGTGGGAGCAACACCAATTAATCAGGCACGACATACAGTAGTAGTTATTCCTCTTTCCACTTCTGCAAAAGCCAGACATCCAATAACCATTGCAGTATCTTGTCTTGATAAGCAAGTTACAGCAATATGCGATCAAATCCGAACAGTTGATAAAAGTAGATTAAAAAAATTTGCAGGGACACTTTCTGATAAAGATTTGAATTCACTTGATGATGGTTTAAGGCAAGTTTTAAGTTTGTAATTGATAGGAAAGCATTAGGGTCGATCCCTCCAGGGCTTGACCCTATTTACTCGCTAGAAATTTCGTTCACAGAACCTAGGGTATAAAATTCGCAGTTTGAAGTTTATTGAGTATATCTCTTAACTGGGTTGGTCGTTCCATTGCTCCCAGAACTCCATAAACAAAATGAACGAAACGCTCAGAGGGTTGCACCTATGCCTACAACGCCTACAAAATCCATGTAATCACACGCTTCCATAAATTATCCCGCCAAAGCGGGATAATAAAATCATAGATATTTAAAAAAAGCTAAATAAAATGGATTGAACACCAACAAAGTCAGGTGAGTTTGCTAGGCCAACACAAGGACCACTAAAAGCACCCGTTGATGTATTTATGGGACATTGCCAGAGAGTATTGGATAAGTCAGAGATATAAGCATACTTGCTGCCATTTATGGTTTGAAAATTTACTGAGAACGTGACAGTAAAAGCGACTGTATTGGTTAGCGCCGTACAACTCCCACTAAAGGTACCCGTTGCTTGATTGATAGGACATTGCCAAAGAACGTTCGTATTATCGGCCACATAAGCATAGGTCGTGCCATTAAACGACTGAAACGCCACGTTGCTTGTTTGAAAAAATACACCGACAGAGGCTCCTCTTTTTAAAGCAGTTCAGAGTGGAAGTGGAGATACGGTCGAAGTACTTATAAAGCAATTACTAAAAATAAGCAATCTTTAACCTTTATCGAGTCCTTGGCTGTTGCAGTAGTAAAATTTACCGATTTTCTTAAAGATTACCTTTGCGAAAAAAGCATTAAATATCATTCTCAATTTGTAACTCCCCAGGTATTTAATTGAGCTCACCGGCTTCCCCTCTCCACCACGTGCAGCGTGGGGGAGAGGGATCAAGGGTGAGGGGATTAAATACCTGGGGAGTTACCTCAATTTTTTAAATCAGCTAAAGATTTGCCAGAATCTAAACCGTCTAACACTTCACAGCCTAAAAAATCTTCTCTTTAACTAAAATTGTGCTCGCTAGGGGGAGCCTAGCGAGATTATTTATCATCAACCAACGCTAGTTGTCTAAATCCTTATAAGTGAAACTCTATCTCCAACTCTTTACAGAACACCTTCTGTTAGCGACAATATGTTCTTCTCTATACTGCATTATTCACCAATTACTATTCTTTTTGCTCCGTGGAGTCACGATGAATTTACAAATAAAAAAATTTTTATCTGTCCTTATCTTAATGAGTTCAACAACCATTTGTCAGGCAGATATTTTACTTAAGGACATGAAAGGAAATAATATTTCTTTTGCATCTCTTAGAGGAAAATGGATAGTAATCAACTATTGGGCGAGATGGTGTAAAACATGTATAGAAGAAATACCCGAATTTAATCGTTTTTACCACAAACATGCTCACGATCAAGTGGCTTTATTTGCAGTAAATTATGATGCCTTACCCACTTATAAACAAAATAATCTGATTCAAGAACTAAATATCCAATACCCTTCTTTGCGCCGTGATCCTGCCTTTGCTTTAGGCCTGGGGAATATTGTAGGCGTGCCGGTAACTTTTATTTTTAATCCTCAGGGTGAGTTAGTGAATACTTTGTATGGAGGACAAAATGTTCGCTCCTTGGAAAAGGCAATTTCAGAAAAAATAACCTAATTAGGCTTGTTCTTCAAACAAACGTTGTTTTTGTGACTGGGTAATACGGATTTTTAATAACCAGTCACCTTCCTCATTAATCGCCTCACTAAGTACCGCGCCTAACTGGTATAATTGTGCTCGCAATTTAGCCTGGGTTGGCTTAATCACCACATCTTCAAACAAAATTGCACCATGCAATTGAGTACTGATTGCTTCTTTGAGCAAATCCAAACCGATATTGGCTGCAGCAGAAACCCAGACCTTACACCACTGTGGGTTTAAATCAATCTTGGCTTCCCAACCTTCTTTTAAATCAATTTTATTAAAAACTTGAATTACTGGAATATCATTAACTCCCAGCTCATGCAAAACTTGTTGTACGGAAAATACCGTTTCACGCCAATGAGGATCTGAAATATCAATGACATGGAGCAATAAATCAGCTTGCTGGGTTTCTTCTAAAGTTGCACGAAAGGCTTCGACTAAATGGTGCGGCAAATCGCGAATAAAACCTACGGTGTCAGCCAAAATAACGGAAGAAGAACCAGGTAAACTTAATTGGCGCATGGTAGGGTCCAAGGTAGCAAATAACTGGTTAGCCACGTAAATATTTTCACCAGTTAACGCATTAAATAAAGTAGACTTTCCAGCATTCGTATACCCCACTAAAGAAACTGTAGGCATGGCCGCCTTTTTACGCGCCTGACGGTTTTGATCGCGACTGCAGCGTACTTTTTCCAAACGCCGGTTAATGTATTTAATACGTTCACGCAATAAACGACGGTCTGTTTCTAATTGCGTTTCCCCAGGACCGCGAAGACCAATCCCTCCTTTTTGCCGCTCCAAATGCGTCCACCCTCGGACTAAGCGTGTGGATAAATGCTGTAATTGCGCCAATTCAACCTGTAGTTTTCCTTCAAAAGTCCGGGCACGTTGTGCGAAAATATCAAGAATTAAACCGCTGCGATCTACAACACGACATTCAAGTAAACGCTCCAGATTACGCTCTTGAGAGGGAGATAATTCATGATTGACAAGCACCAGCTCCGCATCAAACACTTTGACCAGATGGGCAATTTCCTCTGCTTTACCTTTTCCCACATAATACTTAGCTTCAGGTGTACCTCTTGTGCCTAAAACACAATCTAATACTTCAGCACTTGCTGAACTTGCCAATTCTTCAAATTCTTGCAATGCTTTTTCAGCATCAACCCCAGGCAGTGCCAATTGTACTAATATAGCTCGCTCACCACCTTGCGGACGTTCAAACACTACATTATTCTCCGACTAAAAGGCGTTTACAAAATAAAAAAACGCCGACACCAAGACAACGTGGGTATACTTACAAAACCCACATTGTCAAAGCGCCTAGTCTGCCACAGATCCTTCAGTTCCACCAGTTCCCTCATCAGCAGTAGGAACCTTAATTGCACGTGAAGGTACTACTGTGGAAATAGCATGTTTATAAACCATTTGTGTAATTGAATTCTTGAGCATTACTACATATTGATCAAAAGAATCGACCACTCCATGCAACTTAATTCCATTAACTAAGAAAATGGAAACAGGTACCTTTTCCTTACGTAACTCATTTAAAAAAGGGTCTTGTAATAAATGATTTTTAGACATTGCCTACTCCTTATTGTTATTGTAATTTTAAAAGGCAAAACGAGCATCTAATAGCTTATTCGACCCTTTTAAAGAAAACTTTAGCTTATTTTCATGACAGCTCAAGTTTAATTAGTTACTATAGGTATACAAATTTAATTCTTGAAAAACTTCTTTGAGTTAACTTAATGATATATGGAAAAAACCAAGGCCAAATCCAACCTTAAAGCCTTGTGGTGATAATTATTCGATATGGGAAATGTGTTAAAATAGTAACTCATCTCCACCATAACACTTTAAGGAGAGCAACAATGCCACATACTCGTGAATTTATATTAAAACACGATAACCCCTATCAACTGTTTGCAACCGGCGAGGATTTAACACAACATCAAAAGATCCTTAATGCACTCTCAAGTGAAGAAAAGAAAGAGTTGGCAATTAAAATAATTTCGCACTGCTCCTCAAAAGAACTACAGAAGTATTATTTAGAGATGCAACCTATTGCATCTCATCTATCAAATGACACAACATTTTATGCCATCTTAATCAAGATACATCAAATAAAAAGCAGTATTTTTGCCATACTTGATGTAAACAATAAGTATCCGCATCAGACATTTAAAGATTCGATGGATCTCTTTAACGAATATAAAGACTATGCTCTGAACCTATTCAGACATTCAGAGCTTAATCTTGCAGAGCGCATGGTTATCTCGGTGCCTGGAAAAGAACGCGCGAGTCTGGCCAAACAAGTCAGTGAAATCTTTCCTAATAGCGACTTGGCAAACCATTTAAGTACAATGTGTTCCTTACGCCACCAACTGAGCATGTTATTAAGTAATCAACCAGAAACTTTTTTTACCGAAGAATTTGATGCACAACGATACCTTACTTGTTCTCTTCTGGTGACTCATATGCTTAAAGATCATGAAAAAAACATTGGAACAAAACTAGCTCAGACCTCAGGCAAGTTACGCAGCCAAATAATACGCCAACTCCAGCTGTTAACTTCCTCGGCCCATGATAGTGCTAATCCTTTTACTCTAATTGCCAAATCAATGGCTCCAGACAAAACATCTCTTAGAGAAAATCATTACCGTACTTTTGGTAAAAAAGAAACACCTCAAGATCCTAATAATAACACCTATACTACATCCAACAAACCTCATACGACATTTTGAGCTATTGCCCTTATATCTAAGGGCTTCTTATGACCCATAATGAGTTTAAAGGAGCAATCTAATGATCCAAGAGCGAAATGAAAGAATAAATAGGACACCAAAACAAAGTGGTTTTTTCATGCCCGCAGAATGGTATCCTCATGAACGCTGTTGGATGGCCTGGCCTTGCCACTTGGATACATGGTCCCAAATTGGTCTTAATAAAGCACGTGTAGCTTATGCTCGTGTAGCCCATGCAATTGCTCAATACGAACCAGTTACCATGTTGGTTCGTCCTGATGATGAGGCGCAAGCACGAAAATTATGTCGTCCAGAAATAACTCTCCAATTATTGCCTCTCAATGACTCATGGACTCGCGATATAGGGCCAACGTTTTTACTGAATAAAGAAAAGCACTTGGCAGGAATTAATTGGATTCACAATGCTTGGGGTGAAAATTATCAAGATTATAATTTAGATAATAAAGTCTCAGAAGTTATTATTGAGACAACTAAAGCCTTATCTTTTTCTGCTTCTCTAATAATGGAAGGAGGCTCTTTTCATGTTGATGGCGAAGGTACAGTGTTAACCAGCCGTGAATGCTTACTCAATAAAAATCGCAATCCACAACTAAACCAACAGGAAATTGAGCACTATTTATATGAATACCTAGGTACCGAAAAAATCATTTGGCTTAACAAAGGATTACTCGGTGATGAAACCAATGGACATATCGATGAAATAGCCTGCTTTATCGCTCCAGGAAAAATATTATGCTTAAATACTGAGGATAAAAGAGATGTTAATTATGCAAACATGCAGGAAAATTTAGCAGTCCTGCGATCCGCAACCGATGCCCAAGAACGCAAACTTGAAATCCATACAGTAGAACAGCCTCCTGCAACTTTTATACATGGCAAACGTTTAACTTTATCCTATATTAATTTTTATTTGGCGAATCAAGGTATCGTCATGCCGGCTTTTGGTTATGGAGAATATGATAGTGCGGCTTATAAATTATTTACGCATCTATTTCCAAATCACCAAATTACTCAGATTGATGCGTTGGATGTATTTACTGGAGGCGGTGGAATTCATTGCATTACTCAACAACAACCTAAGTCTGTGCGCTAAAAAACATCGGTTGCATCATTCAAGACGCAACTTGTCATATAAAGATAAGACAAGACCCCATGCTCTTTGAGAAATTTCTTACATTGCACTGCTCTATCCTCGCAATGACAATATTCAAGGATAAGATATACTTAAATTTCAAAGGGATGACATGGACATGTCTGACAGGATGTCAAAATTGAAGGGACAAGTATAGTACACGGAGGTACTTTGCTACTCAGAAGCTGTATCTGAGAGTTCCTCACCTTAGTTGTATTCTATCGCGATTAGCTTATCTTTATCAACATCATTTGCACCAGAAACCAATAATTCCGCAACTTGCTCTTTTTAAAAAGAGCATTAGTACCCGGATGATGCAAGCTGTTGTAATCTTTTTGCAATGACTAACTGGATATTATCTCGTGCTCGGGCAGGGAAATACTGATATGCATCAAAAAAATCTTGTGCATTAATCGATAAAAAAGTGCACGGTGTCAAAGTACTGACACGCGCCGTTCTGGGGATACGTCTTAAAATTGCGATTTCCCCGAATACATCTCCAGGGCCTAGAGTATTAATTCGTTTGTGCCCTAAATCGATGTCTTTTACAGAAACTAACATCCGCCCCTTAACGATAATATAAAGCTTATCCCCAATTTCACCTTGCTCAATAATGATTTCATCCGTGCCACAATGAGTAACCACACTTTTATCTGCTAACATTTTTTGCTCGATAATGCCAATACCAGAAAAAATTGTTGCATTATAAATCGCCTTAAGCACTTCAGCTTGTGTTAGGCCAGCTAGAGATCCCATAGAACACCAACCTTACTATTTAAATGTCCTTTTTTTTAGTCTAGTACAGTTTCATTGTATTTTCTCTTTCCATTTTTGAGACTCTTATAACTTTAAAAATCCCTGGCAGCAGAATATGTTGACATCGAAATCATTTAGCGCAACAATAAACCACGTTTTTATGCTATGAGATTTTTAATGAACTTAAAAAAGATTCGCTCTCTTCTGTTATGTACGTTAGTTCTTAGTGCAGTAATGGCTCCATTAACTTATGCAGAATCTGCCTTTGAAATCGTCGGTTCCAACACATACACTTTAAAAACACATGAGTCCAATTCATCGCTTCGCCAAGAAGCCCCGGATGCTGGCAAAGAAGGTAAGAAGGTAATTCAATTATTAAAAGTAAAATTATCTGATGAAGAAAAAGCTCATCTTGCCAATCAAGCTCATAATATGGCAAAACATGAGAATCAATTTGTTCCTAATACTAATAAACTATTACATTCTGAACTACCTAAATCTGTTAAGCTTGGCATGAATAACGTGCCTGTTCTTGATCAAGGCAGACATGGAACTTGTGTTACTTTTGCGATAACGGCTGCGTTTGATGCGCTTCTTGGCCAAGGTGATTATATAAGTCAAGTATGTAACCTACAGTTAGGTTCTTATCTAGAGCTACATGGTTATAGCAATAGTGGTTGGAATGGTAGTTATCCTATTGAGGTTCTTACACAAATTCAACAATATGGGGTAATTAGCAAAAAAAATCAAAAATCTTATGGATGCGGTGGTTTATTTGACTACCCAACTTATTCCTCCCATAGTAAAAAATCGTATATGACACCTGAAAGTTTTGCATCCTTAAGTGAGCCAATTATTGGCAATTTAGCAACCTGGTCTAATATCCGCAATAAAGACGATGCTGAAAGTACTTTAAATAATGTAAAAGAAGCATTAAACGAAGGAGATCGTGTAGCTTTTGCTGTGTTATTACCCAGCATTGAATTAGGAACAGCTGGAGCTGTTGCTTTCTACAAAACCTGGTTTTATGAGGACACATGGGTATTATCTGACGCAGTTTTAGCAGGTGTTGACTCTATTGATGCCGCTCATGAAATGGTGATTACAGGCTATGATAATGAAGCCCAAGTTGTGGATAATCGCGGCAAAAAGCATAAAGGTTTACTGACTTTGCGTAACTCTTGGAGCTCCTCAGTGGGTTATTGGGGTGAGTTTTATATGTCTTATGATTACTTTAAATTACTCGCTATTGATGTAAAACGAGTTTCTCATACAAAGATTTAATCACCCTTAAAACCATGATAAGTTGGGCCCAAATAAGGCCCAATTGTTCAATTCACTAGAACATATCCTAAATATCAATATTTTCTGCATCCAAAGCATTCGACTCGATAAAATCGCGTCTTGGTTCAACATTATCCCCCATTAAAGTAGTAAATATGGCATCTGCAGCAACGGCATCTTCAATACTGACTTGCAGCATACGCCTTATTGAAGGATCCATTGTGGTTTCCCATAATTGTTCTGGGTTCATTTCGCCAAGACCTTTATATCGTTGTATCGCTTGGCCTTTTTTAGCTTCATTCATCAGCCAATCAAGCGCTTGTTCAAAACTTTCAACGGCAAGTTCTTTCTCACCACGTTTCACATAAGCACCTTCTTCAACCAAACTCGATAATTTAGAGCCTAAAACAACCATTTCTTTATAGTCTTTAGAATAGAAAAATTCAGCATTCATCATAATGTAATGATCCATTCCGTGCTGATTTACTGTAATTCGTGGAACAAATAAATTACTTTCCTCTAAAGCATATGATTGTACTTGATAACGCTCTGTCTTGCTGTCTGATTGCTGTAAACTAAGATCCAATTGCTTGCACCAAGCCGCTATTTTTGCTTCTTGATTAAAATCTTCATTATGCAACATCGGTAAATAAGCAACTCGTTTTAAAATAGCAGTGGGGTATCTTCGCTTATAGCGTCTGGTAATTTTCTCTACACGACGGAATTGTTGCACCAACTCCTCTAAAGCTCTTGCCGCAATTGGCGGAGCTTCTTTTGAAGGATAAAACTCAGCATCTTCCAAGGCACTTTGTGTTAAGTATTCAAATAAAGCTTCATCATCTTTAACATACTGCTCTTGTTTACCACGTTTAACTTTATATAATGGTGGTTGTGCAATATAAATATAGCCACGCTCTAGTAATTCTGGTGTTTGTCTGTAGAAGAAGGTCAATAATAAAGTACGAATATGTGAGCCATCGACGTCGGCGTCGGTCATAATAATAATACGGTGATAACGTACTTTATCTGGATCATATTCATCAGGACCAATACCACAACCTAACGCAGTAATGAGTGTAGCCACTTCTTGTGAAGCAAGCATCTTATCAAAGCGCGCTTTCTCGACGTTTAAGATCTTTCCTTTGAGTGGCAAAATAGCCTGGAATTTACGATCACGCCCTTGTTTTGCGGAACCACCTGCTGAATCTCCTTCCACCAGGTATAATTCTGAAAGAGCAGGATCCTTCTCTTGACAATCAGCTAACTTTCCTGGCAGACCAGCAATATCCAAGGCTCCTTTACGACGCGTCATTTCACGTGCACGACGAGCGGCTTCACGCGCTCTTGCTGCGTCAATAATTTTCGCAACGATTGCTTTAGCAGAAGCTGGATTTTCCAACAAGAAATCATTAAGTTTTTCCGCAACGCTGGATTCAACCGCTGATTTTACTTCAGAAGAGACCAATTTATCCTTAGTTTGTGAGGAGAACTTGGGATCAGGTACTTTTACAGAAAGTACCGCAGTTAAACCTTCTCGCGCATCATCCCCAGTAGGTGAAACTTTTGCTTTTTTAGCATAGCCTTCCGCTTCAATATAATTATTTAAGGTGCGCGTTAATGCCGCCCGAAATCCGGCCATATGTGTGCCACCGTCTCGCTGTGGGATGTTATTCGTAAAACAAAACAATGTTTCTTGATAAGAGTCATTCCACTGCATTGACAATTCAATACCTATATTGTCTTTTTCAGTAGTCATTGAGAAAATCGCAGGCGTAACCAGAGTTTTATTTTTATTTAAATGCTCCACAAAAGCAGTAATACCCCCTTCATAGTGGAAGGTATCTTGCCGTTGCGTGCGTTCATCAAATAAATGAATACAAACACCAGAATTAAGATAGGATAATTCTCTTAAACGTTTCGCCAAAATATCGTAATGAAACTCAATATTAGAAAAAGTTTCTGCACTGGGTTTAAACCAGATTTGTGTTCCTGTACCTGTTGCATCACCAGTAATCTCGATGGGAGCATCAGGAACACCATGGCGATAATGCTGCTCATGAACTTTACCATAGCGACGGATGGTTAAATGCAACTCTTCCGATAAGGCATTAACCACGGAAACCCCTACACCGTGTAGACCACCGGAAACTTTATAAGAATTATCATCGAATTTACCACCGGCATGCAATATTGTAAGGATAACTTCTGCAGCAGAACGGCCTTCTTCTTTATGAATATCAACCGGTATTCCACGTCCATCGTCTTTAACGGTGATGGATTCATCAGCATGAATGGTAACAAAAATTTCTTTACAATAACCAGCTAATGCTTCATCAATTGAATTATCCACTACTTCAAAAACCATATGATGAAGACCAGTCCCATCATCAGTATCACCAATGTACATCCCAGGTCTTTTTCTTACAGCATCTAACCCCTTTAGGACTTTAATATTACTCGAATCATAACTGGCATCAACGCTCATTAGAAGGTCCTCTTAAACCCTTATTGCAAGAGATTTGAAAATTATCCCAATGATAGCATAATTTGTGGGTGGTTTATATGTGCTGGCCTATTATTGGTGATTACCAAAACCTTACCTCTATTTTATTCCGGGAATAATTCGACACAAAATAAAATGTGCTCTATGCCAGTAAGGTATTGGCAAATACAGCTGCGTCAAAATTTAATAACTTGCAATGAGTGATTGCATACTTTAACCATTGTATTAAACTCCATGAATTTTTAAATGGGCAAAGACCACACAAATATTGGTACTTGTGTTATGCCTTTTAGTTAATATCTTAAAAAGCACCGTCTCTATCACCTTCTAAAAGGTGCTATCACAAGCCATTTACCTCATCATTCAAAATGAAACACGGTCATTTTCTTACGCGTCTTTTGATATCTAAATTTGGGTCGCATCTTTCCACAACATTCTTTCTTTTATTACCAAAAAACCGCTGGGGATTATTAATAGATGAGTCAACAACATGTAATTGCGAAAAATTCGTAGATGTTTTAGGAAGATCTTCTTTATTTAAAGGTTGTTTCTTCACTTCGAAAGTTAAAAAAGGAATGTCTGCATTAGACAAAGGATTATTAATCACCCCTAAAGAGGATGAATGGCTTTGAGAAGGATTAAAGAAAAAACTATCCTGCGTATTCTCTGAATAAGTCATTCCTATATTAGAAGGTGCAGCCGCCATGTTGGGGAGAAATACTTGTGAAGAAACAGTAGGCTGTTGGGAGTCATAATGCGTTTCCTTATCACTTACCTCACTTAATACTGTACAATCACTTTCTGTTTTCACGGTATCATACTTCTTATCTACTGATGGCTGATCAACTAAAGCATCATGCTGAAGCGTGTTTAAACTATCTTCAAGGTTCTCACCTTTTATGTTTTCTTTATTTTCTTGCTTCCTTTGCTCATATTTTGGCTTTAATCGTTCCCACTCCTTAAGGTCTCTTTCATTCATCACAATGCAATGGGCTCCATCTAATTGTTCTACCTTAAAATCAATAGGATTACCCCCTAAATTTTTAACCGTTCTGATAAAGGCATAATGCTTTAAAGACAGAGCTTTTGTATGAGTTGCTACTTTGGAGTCATGCACATAACAAAGTTTCCCATTCAACATTTTAGGAATGAATTCACGCGAAAAAACTTCTTGAGGAAAGATAACTCTAGTAGTATCTATACTATCCATTAAGGGCTTGTCATAGTTAGAAAATTCAGCTTGAGCATCCGCTACAGACATTAACATCAATTGATCATAGGTAATTTTTTGACCATCATTAGTAACAAGTCTATCAATATAGCGAGTAATAGTTTGGCTATCACAGTTGAAGTGCTTTGCTATACTAGAAAGAGGATTCTTTTCACCACGAAACTGAATCATAACACCATGAATTTCACTAAGTTTTTTATCTAATATTGGATGAGGCATAATTTTCAATTTAGTTTTTAAAATGTCTATTTTAATCAATTTTTAGACAAAATTCAATTTACAAGTTCGAGTCTTATTTGAAAGCGTTGGAATAAAGCTTCAAAGCGAGCAACCATTTTTTAATTTTTTTGAGATAATCCAACATTTCTCTATAAAATTTAAATCAGAAAACTATGGGAGAAGAAAAATTAATTTGCACTGATTGAAGAATGGGTAATGAATGATATTCTAATCAAAAATTAAATAAAAGGATGTCACGAGTACCGGTAGCAAAAAAAACTCAGCCTGATTTCTGCAAACATTTATCAGAAATGTTCACCAATAATTTTATTTCTTTTTTTCCTTCATATTCTTTTGGAAAAAATTTATCCACACCTGATACATTCATTCCAATTATGATGAATATCATGAAAAATTTCTACCTTGTCACGCTATTAGATTGATTTGATGTTTCACGTGGAACATTGAGATGCATTCTCTTCCCTCTTAACTTAAGTATCAACCTAATCGCTTAATTCTCCGTCTACCACATAAAATAGAGATGAGCTTTCATTCTCGCAATAAGGAAGTAAATGATCAATATTTGAATTTGCAGTAATTATATATTGGCCTTTCATCTGAGCAAGATAATCGATAATTCTTTTTTGATGTTCTTCGTCAAGTTCTGCGGGCAAATCATCGAGTAAATAAAGACACTCTTGTTTTACCAAATTACTCTGCGCTAACTTTAAAGCAATTAAAATAATTTTTTGCTGTCCGCGTGAAAGATATTGCTTGACTTTACTTTCATTGCTTTCAATTTGAATGTCTGCCTGATGAGCACCATATTGTGTATACATTTTATGGCAATCACTTTCAAAATGCTCTGCTAAAACTTTATCTAAACTCATACCTGATTTTTTTCTATCCCAACCTTTAAGATAATGTAAAGTGCACGACAAAGCACTTAACTTACTCAGTACTTCAGTAAATTCATCAGCCCATTCAGTAAAGTATTCGTATCGCAATCGATCCAATTGTTCTGCCAATTCACTTAATTGTTTGTCCCACGGAATAAAGTGTAGGTAGGGAGCTCGTTGCCTGAGTAAAACATTTCTTTGCTTTAATACTTTCTTATATGTTTTTAATAGGAAAAGATACTCTGGTTTCACGTGAAACAATCCCCAATCCAATACGCTACGTCGTATTGATGCACCAGCATCAATAATTTGAAAAAGATCAGAATAAAAGATTTGACAAGGCAGAGCATAAGCCAATTGACTGGTAGTGGAACAAAATTGATTATTTAACTTAATTTGCGTCAATTCAGAAGGAGATTTTTGAATACTAATAGTCTCCTCTTTAGTTCCACGAGCAAAAACCGTAAATGACGACTCACCATGAGTAATAATCGGCGAGATTTCGCGAGAACGAAAAGAGTGACCACAACTTAATAAATACAACGCTTCAAGAATAGATGTTTTACCACTACCATTTGCTCCACAGATAAAATTAAATCTTGGGTTTAGGCGCATCTGCGCAGTAGCTATGTTTCGTAAGGAATGAATTTTTAATTCAGAGAGAATCATATCTTCATAGGCATGATAATGTATTGATAATTATCATCATCAAGCGCTTCAATTAAAATACTACTGTCAGTTGTGGATAAAGACAAACGGATCTCTCCTTCCCCAAAATGCGAAAGCACATCCAATAAATAAGTAGCATTCAAACCAATTTTTAATTCTTCACCTTGAGTTTCAGCGACTAAAGACTCAATTGCTTCTTCTTGTTCGTTATTATTAGCAATTAAAGTCAATTGTCCTGATTGTAAATGCAACAGCACCGCTTTTGATTTTTCATGAGCTAAAATGACAATTCGTGATAAAGCACGTTTTAAAATGGTGCAATCAATAACAATTTGCTTGTCCTGATTTTTAGGAATTGCTTTAGCGTAAGGAGGAAAGCGAGCTTCAATTAGCTTTGATAAAAAAACAAACTGAGAACACACTAATTTAACATGTGATTTTCCCGCTGCTAATAATACATTCTCATCATCAATGCTATTTAAAAGTCGTAGTAATTCTTGCACTCCTTTTTTAGGAAGTAATAATTTTTTATCATTGCCATGCGTACACTGATACCGACTAATAGCCATGCGATGTCCATCTGTAGCAACTGCAGAGATTTGATTAGGTTCAAAATCTAAAAATAAACCATTTAAAAATACACGCACATCTTGCTGCGACATAGCAAAATGAGTGGATTGTAATAATTGCAATAAAACCAAACGTGGGATACTTAATTCAACTTCATTGCACTCATCTTCACTCAAAGGATAACCTTCAGCTGGCAACGTAGTAAGTTTAAACGTACTGCGCCCCTGCTTAATAGTTAAGATACCATTATCAACAATAAAATTAGGATTCGCTTGCTCATCCAAGGAACGAATAATATCAATAAATTTCTTGGCGGGGACAGTAATCGCACCGGTTAATTCTTTTGATTCGCAGGCAACATGTGCTGCTATTTCAATTTCCAAATCCGTAGCTGTGATAAATAGCAATCCATCTGTTATTTTAAATAAGAAATTAGACAATATGGCTAAAGATTGCCTTTTATCAACTGCACCTGCAACAGTTAAAAGAGGTGTAAGCAAGTCTTCTTTTTTTATTGAAAATTCCAGCACAATCTACCCCTTAAGAAGACAAGATACGCATTAAATTTTTATAATCCTCAGCAAAATCACTGTCATCCTGAATTAACTCTTTGACTTTTCTACAGGCATGAATCACTGTTGTATGATCGCGCCCACCAAAATGGTCGCCAATTTCTGGCAAGCTATGGTTGGTTAACTCTTTACTCAAAGCCATTGCCATCTGTCGTGGCCTGGCAATCGAGCGGCTACGACGTTTTGATAAAATATCAGCGACTTTAACTTTATAATATTCAGCAACTGTTTTGAGAATATTCTCAATAGTCACTAATTTATCCTGTAAAGCCAAAAGATCACGTAATGCCTCATGCACAAACTCAATAGTGATGGGCTTACCAGTGAAATGTGCATTGGCTATAACGCGACGTAAAGCACCTTCAAGCTCTCTTACGTTAGAACGAATACGCTTCGCAATAAAGAAAGCCACCTCATAAGGCAATTCAATATTTGATTGCTCTGCCTTACTAATTAAAATGGCGACTCGGGTCTCTAATTCAGGAGGCTCTACAGCCACTGTTAATCCCCAGCCAAAACGAGATTTTAAACGCTCTTCCATGCCTTCAATTTCTTTGGGATAACGATCACTGGTTAAAATAATTTGTTGCTGCCCTTCAAGTAAGGCATTAAAAGTATGAAAAAACTCTTCTTGCGAGCGATCTTTTCCTGCAAAAAATTGAATATCATCAATAAGTAAAGCGTTAAGTGAGCGATAAAAACGTTTAAATTCATTAATTGAATTAGTTTGCAAAGCCTTAACCATGTCTGCAACAAAGCGTTCCGAATGCAAATATAATATTTTCGCTTCAGGATTATTTTTAAGAATTTCGTTACCAATAGCATGCATTAAATGGGTCTTACCTAACCCCACACCACCATAAATAAACAGCGGGTTATAAGCGTCTCCAGGACGTTCTGCAACTTGCATTGAAGCTGCACGAGCCAATTGGTTTGAATTCCCTTCAACAAAACTTTCAAACAAGAATTTTTTATTCAGATGGCTGCTTTTATAATCAACTGTTTTTTTGGGTACATTTCTAGCGACTTCATCTTCGTTAACTAAGGAAGCAACTATTCGCTCACCAGCAACGGCAGTGGAAGAACCAGATGAACTAGACTCAGAAGCCTTACTCCCAATTTCAATGGAAATGGACTTAATTTCATCCCCAGCAAATTGTTTGATTAATTCTTCGATACGTACAAAAAAATGTTTTTTTACCCAATCAACCACAAAGCGATTAGGCGCTAATAATACCAAGCGTTGCTCTTCAGAATAAACCTGTAATGGACGTAACCAAGTATTAAATTGCTGCGCAGAATACTCATTCTGCAACAAGCCTAAACATTTTTGCCAAACAGCTGCTGACACAACGTAACTCCCCATCTAAAGAAGAATGGTAAAAGAAAATTAAAACCCAAAAACAGGTAAAAACTAATTATCCACCAATATAAATAGTGCCACTGAAAGTACCGGGACAGCAAGATAATTAAACATGAAATTTACAGTGAAATTACTGCGCCTCGCTAAAGCGAAGGAGGCGATTATACTCAGCCTTGATGATAAAGGCAAAGTTATCCACAAGAAAATAATGAATTAAAGTAATTCAGTTTTTTGTGAATCAAAAATATCTAACCATGAAATTATAGCATCAAATTATCGGTTAGATCCTTCTTTAAAGGGCACAGTAAACAATAACTTCATCTTTAAATAAATAAAATTAACATATTAACAATCACTTTTCCATCATTCTATTTTAATGAGGAAGAGGCCGTGAAGTAGTTATGGATAAACCAGTGATAATCCTAAGTATAAAATGAATATAAATCAGTGGATAAAATTAATATTTAAGTTACTGACAAAGAGATTACAATATAAAGTGTGACTTATATACAAGATTAAACCAATATAACTAATTGAATATTAATAAAAATTAAAAAATACCCACATAAATCTTCTACTATATAATAAACATAAATATTTAAATAAAGAATTATTTTAATAATAAAGTTTGTTAACAAATTCATTAAGTGCTGGTTCTATAAATGCAAAATGAGTTTAACGGCTGAATTACCTCTGATTCATAATTGTGTATTTTTGATATTATTTAAATAGACTTATTTTATTCTACACTTTATGGATAATCTTAATTTTGCACTCAATAATGAGATATAAGAAGAAATTGAAGGTTAAGGTGGTCATTAGACGATTAGGGATTATACATGCAGAAACAAGTTAATGATTATTTTTGGAAAATGAGCAAACGAATACAAATGTCATCTAAAGTAAATTATCTACTTATAGGTTTAACCGTTCTTCTTCTAGGAATAACTTTTTATAATATAAAATATGCTGAACTTTTCAAACTCTATTATTGGTCTACTTTTTTTTCTTTTTTGGGAATTGTTTGTAGTTTAGGACTGTATTACCACTATATCTTAAAAAACACACGAACGGGAACTTATATTTATTTAGCTATTGTATTTTGGATGTTGTATAGCTATATCTTTTTGCAGATGAGTAATGTTTCTTATTATTTAGTGTCCATGTCAATTTTTTGGATGGTAGGTTTAATACATTTCATTCAAGAAATTTTCATTAATTTAAAAAAAAGAACTTTTCTAATTAATGCTTTTTGCTTATATATATCTTTCCCATTATTTATAACTTTGTCTCAATATTTTTTAGTTGCAAATAATCGTAGCCATCCATTGGTTTATGATGAACTATTAATGGCCGTTGATGGTGCATTGGGCTTTTATCCAAGTTTAGTAATCGGTACATTTATTCAAACTATGCCTCTTGGCATGTCTTTGGTTATAGATTTGGTTTATATGATACTACCTATAGCCGCCTTATTCATTTATGTAAAATTAGAAAATGCCAAAAATGAAATTCCTATAAGTTTTATCACTGAATTATTTTTAGTTGGCATTATAGGCTATGCACTTTATAATGTGGTTCCGGCCTGTGGTTCTCGTTATGCATTTAACCAAACTTGGCCTTTTAGTTTACCTGAAACATTTTTTACAGAAAAACCCAAACCTATCTTCTGTCCAGTTTATTATCCAAGAAATTGTATTCCTTCGTTGCATACCGCATGGACTATTACTTTATTAAGATATGCGTGGTTATTAGATTCTTTAACTAAAGCATTTATCTCAATATTTGCATTAATTACTTTAGTTGCTATTTTTGGAATAGGTGCGCATTATTTTATTGATGTAGTAGTGGGATTAGCATTCGTTAATTGTGTTGGAGGAATATCCAGCGTGCAATTATCTTACAAAAATTATGCGCGTTTATTTTCAATTTTTCTAGGCGGACTATTATGCCTTATGTGGTATGGCATTATTTTATATGGATTATCATTAATACAGTCATCAATAATGATGACTTGGTTTATTTTTATAACAAGCATACTTATTAGTTTTAAGCTAGAACAAAATTTATATAAAGAATATGTGCATGAAAAAAGTTTAATTTCATCTCAAATCAAATTCTCCAATAATTATGATTAAACATAAACCCATCTGCCAGTTATTAAATCACATTGATGTAACTAAGTTATTAATAACCAGGATTAAATAAGGCGAATAATGTGAAGATAAGTATAGGAATAATTCAAGACATTGAAAAATCAACAAATAGATCACAAGCAAAAACAGCAGTTACAAACAGTATTAAAATTAATGTAACTTATTGATTTTAAATAATTAAAAAAACATATCCACAGAAAAATGGTTACTATATAACAAAAACAAAATTTTAAAATAAAGAATTATATTTTATTAACACCTGTGCATAAATACTCACTCCTACATTTTGCTTACTATGCTACAGATCACCAAATTTTGCGTTACTCGTAAAATAATCAATCATCGAAATTGACAGTAGATAAAAAGTTCTCTATCATTATCAGCCTCATAAATTTATAAACAGGTTCATCATGAAACGCACCTTTCAACCAAGTAATTTAAAACGTAAACGCGATCATGGTTTTCGCGAGCGTATGGCTACTCGTGCAGGAAGATTAGTTATTAAACGTCGTCGTGCAAAAGGTCGTAAGCGCTTGACAGCCTAAGTGTTTGTTTTTAGAAAAACACAGCGATTACGAACTAAAAAAGATTATAATCATGTGTTTGAACAAGCAAAAAAAATTGTAACATCTGACTTTATTATTCTCTTTCGAGAGAATAATTTAGGTTATGCCCGACTTGGGTTGGCATTATCAAAAAAAATGATAGCGAAAGCTCATGATCGAAATCGTATTAAACGGCTTATTAGGGAAGGTTTTCGGCAAAGGGATTTACCTGCCATTGATATGATTTTTTTAGCCAGACAAGGTGTCGCAAAGCAAGCAAACTCAAAAATTAACACAAGATTAGGCAAATCATGGGAAAAATTAACCTCATGCTTCGGCAAATAGCGTGTTTTCCAATCAAATTATACCAATATTTGATTGGTCCCTTGCTTAAACCCTCTTGTCGCTATTATCCTAGTTGTTCGTACTATGCGGAAAGTGCCATAACCCAATATGGCATAACCAAAGGATTATGGATGGCTATTAAAAGACTATTACGTTGCCACCCTTGGGCACAAGGTGGTTATGACCCCGTACACCCTAACGATGAGAAGCTTTAATGGATATACGACGTGTTGTTTTATATATGGCGCTAACGCTGGTTGGTTTATCGCTTTGGAATGCTTGGCAAACAGATTATCCACCCAAGCAAGTTTCTGTGGATAACTCCAGCGCATCACAAAATGTCAGCGAACCTTTATTACCACAAATGGGTGCTGCTAATGATGCGTCTGAACCAGCAGTCGTTAACTCACCTTTAAGCACATCGACTTCATTAGTTGAAGTTAAAACCGATGTCTTGGATGTAGCAATTGATTTGCAACAAGGCAATATTGTTTCAGGTAAGTTGCTTGATTATCCTTTAAGCGTTGATGAGAAAAATAAATCTTTTTTATTGTTACAAAATAATGCTAATGAACGTTATGTAGCTAATAGCAGCCTCTTTGTTGCTTCTGGACAAAAAGGCAAGGAGCTTAATTTCGGATTTACTAGCGATAAAACTCAATATGAACTGACTCCAAATCAAGATAAATTAATAGTTACCCTAAACGGTAAAAACGAAGAAGGTTTAGCGGTTACTAAAGAATTCATCTTTACTAAAGGCAGTTACTTGATTGAAGTCAATTACAAAATCGTAAACCAAGGCAGCAATGAATGGAAAGGGTATATGAATACCCAGCTATTACGTAGTTCACCTAAAGAAGATAAGTCCAGTGTTTTTCATGTAGGTTCATATACTGGTGCTTCATACTCTGAGCCTGGTAAACACCGCTATCAAAAAGTCAGCTTTGGTGATATGGCCAAAAACAATCTTGATGTTGACAGCAAGGGCGGTTGGATTGCCATGCAGCAGCATTATTTCCTAAGTGCCTGGATTCCCGATGTCAATGCCAACAATAAGTTTTACACTCGTGCCTTTAATAATGATTTTGTTATTGGTGCAGTAAGCCAGCCAATTAGTTTGCAACCCAACGAGCAAAAAAACATTGGTGCGCAACTTTATATAGGCCCAGAAATCACCAGCGTTTTGAAAAATATTGCCCCATCTTTAGATTTAACTGTGGATTATGGTGTGTTATGGTTTGTTTCTTCTTTATTGTTTTCTTTAATGAAGGCCATTTATAATGTTATCGGTAATTGGGGTTGGTCTATTGTTTTAGTTACTGTATTGATTAAATTAGCTTTTTACCGTTTATCTGCTACTAGCTATAAATCAATGGCTGGCATGCGTAAATTGCAACCTAAATTACAAGCCTTACGTGAACGTTATGGCGATGATAAAGCGAAGATAAGTCAAGCAACAATGGAATTGTACAAACAAGAAAAAGTAAATCCTTTAGGGGGATGCTTGCCAATTCTTATCCAAATTCCTGTATTCATTGCTTTATACTGGGTATTATTAGAAAGTGTTGAATTACGACAGGCGCCATTTATTTTATGGATTAACGACTTGGCTTCAGCAGATTCTTACCATGTTCTGCCACTGATTATGGGTGCCACCATGTTAATTCAGCAGAAGTTAAACCCTGCGCCACCCGATCCAATGCAGGCTAAAGTGATGATGTTTTTACCCATTCTTTTTACTGGATTATTCTGGAATTTTCCAGCAGGTTTAGTACTGTACTGGATTGTGAATAATACTTTGTCCATACTTCAACAATGGTACATTACCCGCAAGTACTCTGATGAAAAGCCAGTGAAAAAGAAACTTGTTACTGCAGCAAAGTAAATGTCTCGTGAAACCATAGTCGCTATAGCAACTCCACCAGGACGTGGTGGGGTTGGTATCGTTCGATTATCTGGACCAAAATCCTACGCAATTGCCATGACTATTAATGGTAATAAAGAATTACAACCAAGATTAGCCTCTTTTTGTTCTTTTTATGCTGAAACTTTAATTGATCAAGGTTTGATGCTGTATTTTAATGCTCCGTATTCATTTACAGGCGAAGATGTTATTGAATTGCAAGCACATGGTTCCCCCGTAGTTTTAGACTTGTTGGTAAAGGCTTGTATACACGCTGGAGCACGTTTAGCGCGACCAGGAGAGTTTTCCGAGCGCGCTTTTTTAAACGATAAAATCGACCTCACTCAAGCAGAGGCGATTGCTGATTTGATTCATGCCAGTTCAGAAACGGCAGCTCGCATGGCTTTAAAATCCTTACAAGGTGAATTTTCACATAAAATCAATGAATTAAATGAACAATTAATTTATTTACGCTTATACGTTGAGGCTGCGATTGATTTTCCTGAAGAGGAAATTGATTTTCTTAATGATGGTAAAATAGGAAACTTATTGCAAACTATTTTAACCAATCTGGAAGTTATTCGTTCTCAAACGAATCAGGGAGTCATACTTCGTGAAGGTTTATCTTTAGTGATCGCTGGAAGACCTAATGCCGGAAAATCAACCTTAATCAATAACTTGGCAGGGCGTGACATTGCAATTGTTACTGAAATTGCAGGAACCACCCGTGATGTGATGCGTGAACATATTCTTTTAGATGATATTCCCTTACACATCATTGATACCGCAGGGTTACGCGAATCCGATGACATTGTTGAAAAAGAAGGAATTAAACGTGCTTGGCAAGAATTAAAAAAAGCCGATTGCGTTTTATTGGTGGTAGATATTAATGATCCAGAGCATCACCATTTATTGACACAAGAGATTCAGGCAGCATTGCCGCCAGCAGTGCCTATCATTACGGTTTTTAATAAAATTGATACCGTTGCTTATAACGCTAAAGTACAGGGTCAAATGGTTTATCTTTCTGCAAAATCAGGTGAGGGAGTTGCTGGTTTAAAGCAAATAATTAAAGATGTAGTAGGTTATCAACCCACTGAGGGTCAATTTCTTGCTCGTCGTCGTCATTTGCAAGCTTTAGATGATGCGATGCAATTATTAACAACTGGCCAACAACAACTTGCTGAGCATCGTGCCGGTGAATTATTAGCCGAAGATTTACGTTTAGCTCATCAGGTGCTTTGTGAAATAACTGGTGAGTTTAGTTCCGATGATTTGTTAGGACATATTTTTTCAAGTTTTTGTATTGGAAAATAGCAAGCTGCTAGAAAAATCCCTAATTTGGCGCATCCAAGTTGTGGAAAGAATCATGATGCCTCCTTAGTACCGCAATTCATTACTTATTAAGACAGTGCATCCGAATAAAATGAAAGATTTCTTTATAAAAATCAGGTGAATCCCATAAGTCGTTATGATTTTTATCATCAAATACTAGCATTTTTTTAGGCTCATTTGCTTGATTAAAAAGAGTTAATCCTTCATCAAAGGGTACCACTTGATCACGTTTGCCATGTAATACTAACAATGGAGCATGGATTTGTTTTATACGCTTAAGTGAATCAAATTGATCCCAGGGTTTTATGATGAGCCATGGGTAATGATAACGAGATAAGCTAGCCAAGGAGGTAAAAGGTGATTGCAAAATTACAGCACAAACAGTATTTTCAGCTGCAAGCTTTGTCGCAATACCTGTGCCCAATGACTCTCCGTATAAAATAATTTGGTTCAATGCCACTTCGTTTTCATATAAAAATCGTAATGCCGTGCGAGCATCTTCATATAACCCCTCTTCTGTAGGTGAGCCTCTATTTTCTCCATAACCACGATATTCTAATAAAAAAATACCAAATCCTGCATTAATGAATTGACGTGCTAAAGGCATACGATATCCAATATGTCCTGCATTGCCATGCAAAAAAAGTACAGTTGGTTGATTATGTAGCGCTGGTTTATACCATGAGGTTAATACTAAATTATCTTTTGTGTATAATGACACCAACACCATATCCGTTGCATGATAATCTTGTAAATTCAGCGTTTGATGTGTGGGGAAATAAATTAGGTGTCGCTGGAAAATATAAAAAAAGAGCATAATGAAACATAAACTCAGAATAGAAACGATGAGAATTTGCCTTACCATAATTTTCACCTCCTATTAATATTATAATTTACAACGATTATATCTTCTCGCAGACGAAGTGTGACAATCATTGAAATGAAAAGTTACTTTAAATCAAAACTAACAGGAAAATAGTTTTATATTAGTTCAATATGAGATTTACTACAAAAGTAGAAGTGATTACAAAAATGCTGGCAGGCCTCCGTGAATTAACAATCCGCCATGCTATCGCTACAGACAATCGTAGTCTGCTTGAGCGTTTGGAAAAGGCAGGAGATAATTTATCTAATCCGTCACGCTGTAGCTTCGTTATAATAAATCGATTTTTTGTATTAACTCAGAATAAAGGCGTAGAAACACTACTAGATCTTTATTCTGAGTTTTTTTAAACACTACCGACTTAACATTTCGCTCTGACTATTTTCCCCTACTCCATTACTATTTCAATTTTAGAAAAAAATGATAATAACGTCCTAAGGTTTTATAAAATTTGTTTAGCATTTAATATTTAATTAAGGCAATTAGTTTAAAATTAAGAATATTAGTCTAAATAACTCTCGGAAGATAAATCATGTTAAGTTCCTTCCCTCTTAGAGAAAAACTGATCCAAAAAAGATCTTATGACCTTATAGATTATACAGTTTTACCTGTTGACCCCAAAATTTCTGGTAATAAGATGACTTTTTCTATTGGTAATCAGAATATCAAAAGTTTTCTACGAACTCTGAATAATAAGATAAAAAAAGAACCTTTGTTAAAAGGTAGAATAAAGACAAATAGATTAGACGGATTAATCACTCTTACTTTTTTAGATAATATAGATAACGAAGAAGAACAAAAAAAATTCTACAATCAAACCGTTAAGTCTATTTTTAGCAAGGGTAAGAAAACAACAGGGAAAGAGGTGACCCAAGAGGAAAAGAAAGACAAACATCGTGGGAAATGTGCGGGGGCAGCGGCCGCAAAGAAAGGCTGTACAAAGACAGATTTTACAACAAATGCCACTAAATCCAAGGATTATATTCAAGCCTATAATGAAAGCTATGATAAGGAGATACGAAAAAGAAATATAACTGGATCTGAATTGGGCACGCCTGCAAGTGAAAGTTCTTTTTTAAATCAACTCGCTCCTTTGTCGGCATCAATCCTAGAAAATGATAACGATTTAGGCAGTGATGTAGCAGAAACAAATTCTTCTTTATCCAATTTTCAAGGTGAGGAAGCACAAGGGTATTTACCCAATTTTATAATGAACGCACCTTTCGTTTCTCATCTGGATCCAACTAGCCACTCTCAAAGTTTGATTACAGACCTAGAGCATCAAAACACAACATCCTCTTATTCAACACTTCCTAACCTGATAGTAAATTATCCAAATGTACTAACGAATAACTTATCGTTCTTATCACCAATAAACTTGGCCTTGCCAGCTACTTTGCACTTCCCCTCAGTTAACAATGAGGAAGTAAACTACACTAACTACTCTACAAATTATGATGAAGGAATCACATCAGAGCTTCCTACAATATTCGCACAAAAAGATGCATTGCATATTAATGATCAGTCATTTGACAATTCGGAATATTATTTTCCTGCATGCTCGTTTCATCAAACGGATAAACCGACTTATACAATGGCGCCGCTAGCGGATTCAACAACTTATAGGTTATCTGCGTTAAAAGAACAAATAAATTTACCATCTTATCCAATAATCAATAAACTTATCCCCTTAGAAACAAGTAGACTTAATCTTCACGCTACTATAGCAACCTCACCTGTTCAAACCTCACAAAATGGGGCTAAAAATCCATCTCGATTTTTCCCGCAAGCTCCATTGGCCTCGCCACCACTATGCAATTCGAATTTAGATCTTTCTGCAGCTACACAACAACTAGCTAAGAAGCGCAAAATTTGACAAAAATCGAAACTGATAAAGAAATTTGTGAATAACAATTAAATACTTAGCACTCTGAACAATATTATATATTGACGAGGGTCCATTGGGCTCAAAGGATTTGAAAAATAAAAGCAGAGGGTTTTCGCTTTGGATTTCTTTTTTTACAAATGTTTTAATCTGCTCAGGCTCCCAAATATTACCTGCACCCAACTTGTAAATTTTAAAACTTTCAGTAACTCCCCAGGTATTTAATTGAGCTCACCGGCTTCCCCTCTCCACCGCGCGCAGCGTGGGGGAGAGGGATCAAGGGTGAGGGGATTAAATAGTGTCGCGAAGCGACTTCATTTGAGAGAGCTTAAGGCCGTAGC
>NZ_JASGFU010000004.1:0-84428 GCF_047605385.1 Legionella sp.
CGGAAACTCTCACTTTTTCAAGTAGTTGTGTCAGAGCAAGTCAAAACTAATTCATATAAGCAACTGATTCGATCTTCAATTTTAGGGACGTTTGTTATACTTGCACTTCTTTTTATCCCCGCAGGTACCTTAAGTTACTGGCAAGGTTGGGCTTATATGGTAGTGTTTATTATCTCATCTGCCGCATACAGCGTCTATTTAGCAAAACATGATCCGGCTCTTCTTAAGCGTCGTACCGAAGCAGGCATATCATATGAGAAGGAGCCAGCTCAGAAAATCATTATCTTTTTTCTCTATGCTGCGTGCGCTGTACTTATTGTTTTGCCTCCGTTCGATGTACGTTTCGGCTGGTCATCAATGTCGTGGTATGTCTCGATCATAGGTAAGGTCACAACCAGGCTTATACCTTTCATTTGGTAACTTAATGGGAGTGACCTTGTAGATTAGACATGGATTGTACTCATTAAATTTGCTAGAATTCACTTTTTCTTCATTCAATTACTTATGGATTCTTTGTTTCAATTTAATAAGTTACGTACATTTATTATTCTATTGGTGTTTGTACCACTCAGTTCATGTGTTACACCACCACCATCAGATTTAAATAATGTATGTCGTATTTTCAGAGAATATCCTAAATGGTATGCTCATGCTAAGGATGTAGAGCGGCGATGGTTAGTTCCGGTTCCTGTGCAAATGGCAATTATTCATCAAGAATCAAAATTTCAATCTCATGCAAAACCTCCACGCACCAGATTTTTAGGTTTTATTCCTTGGAGTAGGCCTAGCTCAGCTACAGGTTATGCTCAAGCTTTGCATGGTACTTGGAAAGAATACAAACAAAACAATGGCGGTTTGTTTTCTTCACGTCATAGTTTCGCTGATGGTGTGGATTTTATTGGTTGGTACGCCAATACAGCGCATCGACGTGCGGGTATTAATCGTGCAGATGCATATTCTCTCTATTTAGCATATCACGAGGGTGTGGGGGGGTATATGCGTAAAACTTATTTAAGAAAATCATGGCTAATGCTTATTGCTCGTAAAGTAAAGGCGCGCTCACAATCATATGCAATGCAGCTTAACTCATGTAGAGCTTCATTAAGGCGGCATTCTTGGCTTTAAGAATTAATTTATAAAGTTTAAAAGTAATGTATACTCAGAAAATTGAACTGAAGCAGTGACTAAGGAGTTTTTAATGCGATTAATGCTTTTGGGTGGGCCAGGTGCTGGAAAAGGAACCCAAGCTTTGCGGCTTATTGAACGTTATAAAATACCGCAAATCTCAACAGGTGATATGTTGCGTGCTGCAATTGCGCAAGGCACCTCACTAGGTCTAAGTGCGCAAAAAATTATGGAAGCAGGTGGTCTTGTTTCTGATGACATCATTATTGGTTTAGTTAAAGAGCGTTTAAAACACAGTGATTGCAAAAATGGTTTTTTGTTTGATGGTTTTCCAAGAACCATCGTGCAAGCTGATGCATTAAAACACGCTGGTATTCATTTAGATCACGTCATTGAAATTGCAGTGAATGATGATGAAATTATCAAACGCATTAGTGGGCGGCGTATTCATCAGTCTTCTGGTCGTGTTTATCATATTGTGAATCAGCCACCAAAACACGAAGGTTTGGATGATATTACCGGCGAGCCTTTAATTCAACGTGAAGATGATAAAGAGGAAACAGTAAAAAAACGTTTAGAAGTGTATAAAAAACAAACGGCGCCATTGATTAACTATTATAAGTCCTGGGCAGAAAATGGTGATCCAGAGGCTCCAGCGTTTCATAGTATTGCTGGTACTGGTGATGTGGATGATGTATTTCATAAAATTGTAACTGCACTCGAAGTTAAGGAAGAATCATGCCAAGTCAAAACATAACAAGTGGTGAGTTTGAGTCTTTAATTAATGATAATAAAATTGTATTTGTCGATTTTTGGGCAGATTGGTGTGCACCATGTAAACAATTTTCAGTAATTTATGAACAAGTTTCAGAAAAATTTCCCAACATAAAATTTGCCAAGGTGAATATTGAGGCAGAGCAAGAAATGGCGGATTTTTTTGAAATTCGCTCAATTCCTCATCTAATGGTATTTAAAGACAGTATTATTATTTATTCTAATGCCGGAAGCATGCCGGCATCAACCTTAAATGAGTTAGTTGAGCAGGCAGTAGTTGCAGATGTTAGTGCAATAAAGGCTCAGTTTGAGCACGATGATAAGAAGTAATATTGTCGAGATAATGTCCCAGTTCTTTTTTACTGGCTTCATCCATGCTTAAATCCAATTTGGTGCGACGTTTGAGAATATCATCACAGCTTCGTGCCCATTCTTCTACAATCAGGTAGTCAATTTCTGCTTGATATAAGTCAGCTCCATAGCACTTTCCTAATGCCTTTTCATCAGGGCATAACCTCATAATTTTTTCCATATAAGTACCGTAAGTATATAAATAGCGATTTAATAGCTGCGTGTCCATCCATTGATATTTATCTCTGGCATAACGCACATATTCGTCAAAATTCATGCATTCAAAAGTTGCACCTGGTAATGGTGTGGTTGCTGTAGAAGAAGGCTTTAGCTCAGGAAAAATCGCTTTAAGACAGTTTATTGTTTCTTCTGCAAGTTGCCGATAAGTGGTAATTTTTCCACCATAAATAGTGACCACTGGAGCTGGTTTTAGATAAAGCTTATAGTCATAATCACGACTTAATGTTTGAGCTTTTTTAGTATCATTAGCTAATAAAGCTCTAATACCGCTCCAAGTATAAATAATATCATTTTCAGATATTCTTGTTTTAAAATATTGATTGACTAAGTCCAGCAGATAGTTAATTTCTTCATTACTGATGCTCACTGTTTCTGGCTTTTCTTGTAAAGACACATCAGTTGTACCAATCATGCTAAAGCCATGATAGGGAATGACAAAGATCATTCGTTTGTCTTGGTGTTGTAAGAAATAGGCATGCTCTCCTTCATACATTTGTGGAACCACAATATGGCTGCCTTTGATCAAGCTAATTTTTTGATGTTTGGGTGTATGGGTTAATTGCTCCACATTGGTTACCCATGGGCCAGCAGCATTAATGAGTGTTTTAGCATAAAGTGTGTAATTCGCGCCTTGCTGGGGTTGTACTGTGAGTTTCCAGATGTTATTGACCGTATCTGCTTTAGTTACTGTGGAATGAGTTCTAATACTTGCACCATGATTTTTAGCTTGTATTGCATTAACTAGTGTGAGTCGTGAATCATCGGCAGTTCCGTCATAAAATAAAAGCCCCTGATCTAATTTATTTTTTAATGGAGAAAATAAAGAGGGAGTTTTTCTTCTATTAATGCGTTTACTTCTTGGCAAGCGATTTTTGAAACTTAAATGATCATAGATGAATAATCCTAAGCGTAAAAACCAGGCGGGGCGCATATGTTGTTCATAAGGCAGAACCAATGCTTGTGGATAAACTAAATGAGGTGCTAAATCTAAAAGCCTTTGTCGTTCAACCAGGGCTTTCTTGACTAGATTAAATTCATAATGCTCAAGATATCTTAAGCCGCCATGAATCAATTTGGTGCTACTGGAGGAGGTTTTTGAAGCCAAATCATCTTGTTCAAGCAATACAACAGATAAGCCTCTTAAGGCAGCATCTGCTGCGCAACCACATCCATTGATGCCGCCACCAATAATTGCAACATCAAATATTTGATTCATGTTTGAGTCTCCATAAAAGGTTTACACTTAATAATATACAATGTATTTTCTTTTGCTGTCATCTTTAAAAATAAGATCTTATCTTTATGATTTTAGACAAAATCTAACGTGTAAAATAAAAATAAGGATCACTGACATAATGAATTATTTACTTGCCATCGATCAAGGAACAAGCAGTACGCGAGCAATGATTTATACTCCTCAAGGTGAGGTTGTTGTTTGTAGCCAATATGCATTAACTCAATATTATCCTGAAACAGGTTGGGTTGAGCATGATCCAGAAGAAATCTGGCATAAAACACTGATGGCAATGCGTGATGTAGTAGCACAAATACCTAAAGAACGCTTAATCGCTTGTGGTTTAACAAATCAACGAGAAACAACAGTCATTTGGAATAAAAAAACCGGAGCTTGTCTAGCTCCCGCCATTGTTTGGCAAGATAGAAGAACAACAGATTACTGTCAGGCTTTTAAGGCTCAGGCACAGATAATTCAGGAAAAAACAGGTTTACTGCCGGATCCTTATTTTTCTGCCAGTAAACTAAATTGGCTGTTAGAGCATCATATAGAAGCCAAAGAGCTTGCTAACAAAGGGGATTTGGCATTTGGCACCATCGATAGTTTTTTGATTTGGCGTTTAACTCAAGGTCATTTGCATTTAACGGATGTTACAAACGCCTCGCGAACCATGCTATTTAATATTAAAACCGAACAGTGGGATAAAGAACTTTTAGAGCTTTTTGCAATACCAGCGTCAGTTTTGCCAGAAGTTCGAGCTTGTGACAGTTATTTTGGCGTGATTGAGAAACAATGGTTAGGGATAGAAATTCCCATTACTGGAGTTGCAGGTGACCAGCAGGCAGCTTTAATCGGCCAAGGATGTTTTGAGTCAGGCATGGTGAAGGCTACTTATGGAACAGGTGGTTTTTTAGTGTTAAATACAGGGCATAAACCTGTAGTTTCACGACATAAATTACTGACTACTATTGCTTATAAAATTCATGGTGAGACTGTTTATGGTTTAGAAGGCAGCATTTATCATGCAGGAACTACTGTTAAATGGTTACGAGATGAAATGCAATTAATTCATAATTCTGCTGAAACGGAAATGCTGGCTCGTAGTTTAGAGAGTAATAATGGAGTGTATTTAGTATCTGCCTTTACTGGATTAGGGGCCCCCCACTGGTTATCTACACCAGGGGCAGCAATTGTTGGTTTATCACTTTCCACCCAAAGAGCTCATTTTGCCAGGGCTGCATTAGAAGGTGTTTGCTATCAAACACGAGAAGTGTTTACCTGCATGCGAGAGGATAGTCTTTTAGCTCTTTCTTTATTACGTGTTGATGGTGGAATGGCCGCGAATCAATGGTTTTTGCAGTTTTTAGCGGATCAATGTCAGATACAGGTACAAAAGCCTAAGGATATTGAAACTACTGCGAAAGGTGCAGCCATTTTAGCCGCTTTAGGTAGTGGAATATTTAGTTCTGTTGACGAATTACATGCAACTTGGGATATTGAGCAACGATTTTTACCTGAGCGCGCTAAAGATACTGTTGAGACAGATTACCGCGGTTGGCAGCACGCTTTGAAGAACGTCAGTTCTTGTTCAGATCTAACACTAAGAATAGAAGCCATTAATAATTGATAAAATCATCGTTCAATAGTACAGTAAAATCTGCTGGAGTTTTCACTTGAGTCTGCATGTTTTTTCATTGTGCGCTCAATGAATATAAAAGAGATCTCCCTTTCAATTACTTTTTAGGCAAAACTCACATGACGAGGAAATTATATGGATTTAAATCTTACTATATATTGTGAAGGCGAATTAATTAAAATAAGAGCAGAAATAATTTATCAAGAATCTCTCAAATGAACCCCTACAACATTTGAGGTAGAACCCATAACATCTCTTGTAGAAGTATCCGATTTGCTTTATTCAGAAGAGTTCTCTAGCAAACTTCCCGATTTTTCTTCTCTTGACAAAATACTATGCACTACGATTCCAGATTCTATCCACTTTTCGGGGAAAGAGCGTGATGATGATGAAACTGTAGCCCAGTTTAAGATGGATATTTTTATTTGGGAGTTACCGACAAATCCACTGCTGGCAATTAATTTTATTATGTTACTTCAACAGTCAATTTATGGAGCTTCTCCATTTCACTACAATCGTTCTTTTGAAAGTTGTTTAGTTGATAATCAAATAAATTATGAAGTAGAAGGCAAGCAATTTAAGAGTATAGAGTTCTTTTTTTGTCAGCCATTCTGCGTTATATCTACAGATCATGAAACGTATTTCAAACGGAGTAATCCTCTTATTACCAATTTGTTGGCGCTAAAAAATACTCCAGTTCATTACAGTGATTTTTTTCACCATTTAAATACGCTTTATGAGCTTTCATTAAATGATTATAGAGAGCAAAGAAACGAAGAAGCCTTGCTAAACCGTTAATAAGATACTTTCTCACTCCCTATCAGAGCAGTTAGATGCTGCTAACGAATCAAAACAAACCATAAAATGTCAATTTTTTGCCTCTTCAAAAGAAAAAACTGAGCATTTAAAAGAAAACCCTCATTCTTCGAGAAATGTATTCTCTTATAACATAAGTGAGTAAAACGATTCGTGTGTAGCCGGTTTAGTTAGCTCTATCTGGTTACATTGAAATGTTTTACACTCAGCAACGTATCCTCTCAACTTTAGGATTTCCAATCCCTAATGATTTTGACATGATTGTGGATTTTTTGCCGTTCTTACTGCTTTGTGGGCGTTTGTATGAAAAAAAGGATATTACCGTAATTATCCTGCAATGGATTGATCAACACTATCAAGAAAAATTATTTCAAATGGCCATAAAATTTAGAATGAAACTGTTTGGATTGTCGCAGAGCATGCGGCAACCATATTCTAAAGTACTTCAAAAAATTATTTATGATCATTTTATCAACAGAATAAAGAATTCATTGCAAGGGATTGAAAATTCAGCTGGCATTATTAAACCAATAGAAAATAATTCATTATCCATGGAAATTTCAAAAGAAATTGCCAATAAAGCTCTAAGAATAGACGATAGTATCATTTCATCTATTCTTAATGAGCAAACATTATTCATTATGAATAATAACGGTTATTTTGTGCACACCATCGAGGTAAATCGGGCATTAAGTCCTGTTTATTTTTAAAAATGCCTCTCAGGGTGAAATAGAAAGTTATCCTTTTAAAATAAAAACCCTCACGGATTTTTTTAAAACAGCAAGAGAAAGAATTAATCCCCGAAATTTATCATCCTAATCCCCATTAGGAATAAGGTATGGTACAATATTATCGCTAAACATTAGTGTAATCGTTAAGTTGACATTATTGTCTGAACAGTTATAAGTTCATATTTTCTTAAAATTCAATTTGTTCTTATTTTTAAAAAAATTGCGTGAATGTTAAATGCATAATGGTGGGCAGTTGTTGTTTAAAATCCTTGATTGATAAATGTATTTAATGCGTCAGTTATATTAAATGAATATTTAATTTAAATAGGTTTGAAATCAGATGGTTATTCAAAACCAAAATAGAGTTAGACAAAGGATACCTTATGATCTGGAATTTTTTCCAGAGGATAACTATTTTTATAGTACTATGAAACATTGGAAGCAAGCTAATAATATAAAAAACAAATTTAATAAAAAAGCAAAAAAATTTGGCTTGGGCAAGATTTTCTATTCACATGGGTATCAGATTTATGTATCCAACCGGGATTATTCAAAGTGGAAATTAGCAATTACTAATGCAAGGTTTCAAGAGTTACTCAAGAAATATGCTCCTGGCCTTCTGAATCAAACTACACAAAATGATCTTATAAATGCTAATAAAGAAGCAGATGTACTATCAGCAAGAATAGATTGTAACTCTGTCCAAACAAACTTAATAAATACAGAAGTACAAAATAGCTCCTCAGAGGCAGATACTAATTTATCAGATTTTACTGAATTGCTAGATGCATGGTTATCTAGAGTAGATGAAAAAAGTAATGATGATAATTATTGGGTTTACTCCAACTACGAGGTGCAATGCGATGAGTTGCAGCAGGCAAAAAAAGCTGGGTATGATATTTCGCACGTAAGTCTTTCTGGCAATTCAGCATCATTTTGGAATGTATGCAATCAAAATTTATTACAGGAAGAAATGATTTTGTCGCAAGACGATATTCCAATCAAAGAATCAGAATTCTATAGCATTCGAGCTAGATAACGTACTGTCCTGTTGTAAAGGCGCAATTTTATCAGCATTAGAAGAGTTCTTTGAGAAAATATCCAATAGAAGTAATAAGATGGATTCTCTAGTCTATGCCAAAGAATCCAATAACATATGGTTAATTAAGGAACATCTCTGTTTTTTTCACCAGTATAGAGCTGACGTGGTCTACCGATTCTTGATTTGCTGGAAACCATTTCCATCCAGTGACTCATCCAACCTACAGTACGTGCTAAAGCAAAAATCACTGTAAACATATTAGTTGGAATACCAATAGCGCTTAAAGTCAGACCAGAATAAAAGTCAACATTTGGATACAATTTCTTCTCAATGAAGTAATCGTCTTCCAGAGCAATACGTTCTAATTCCATCGCTAACTTAAATAAAGGAGCATCTTTAGCGCCTACAGCTTCTAAAACATCATAGCATGTTTGACGCATTACTTTTGCTCTAGGATCATAGCTCTTATAAACACGATGGCCAAAGCCCATGAGACGGAATGGGTCGTCTTTATCTTTAGCACGTTGTATGTAATGATTAATATGGCTTACATCACCAATTTCTTTTAACATGTTCAAGCATGCTTCGTTTGCACCGCCATGAGCGGGGCCCCATAATGCACCGATACCAGCAGAAATACATGCAAATGGGTTAGCACCAGTTGAGCCAGCAAGACGTACAGTAGATGTAGAAGCATTTTGCTCGTGGTCAGCATGCAGAATAAAAATAGTATCCATTGCTTTAACTAAAACAGGGTCTGGAGTGATGTCTTCAGATGGAACACCAAACATCATGTGCAGAAAGTTCTCTGAATAAGACATCTTATTCTGTGGATACATATAAGGTAGACCAATTGAGTATTTATAACTCATTGCTGCTAAAGTAGGCATTTTTGCAACTAAACGAATTGCTGAAATAAAGCGATCTTGTGCATTATTTAAATCCATCGTGTCATGATAGAATGCGGATAATGCACCAACAATTCCCACCATAATTGCCATTGGGTGCGCATCACGACGAAAACCATTCAAAAATTGATACATTTGCTGATGTACCATTGTATGGTTATTAATTAAGTTTACAAATTCTTTCTTCTCATTGTTATTAGGTAACTCACCATTAAGTAATAGGTAACATACATCAAGAAAATCTTTCTTTTCAGCCAATTGCTCAATAGGATAACCTCTGTACAATAAAACACCTTTATCACCATCAATATAAGTGATTTTGGATTCGCAAGATGCTGTTGAAACGAAGCCTTGATCAAAAGTAAATACACCAGCAGAGCCAAGTTGAGAAATGTCGATTACATCATTACCTAATGTAGGTGAGTATATTGGTAATTCCAATGATTCATGGCCTTCAATGCTGAGTTTAGCTGTTTTTTTTGTCATCGCCTCTCCAAATATTCTATATATGCGCTGCACTATATACAAAATGAGCATATGCAGTCAATTTAAACCTAACTAAAGAAATATTATGGTTGAGAATTAAAAAGAATGACAGTAAAAAAAATAATTTTTTGTGCGATGCAAAAAATAATAGAAATTTTATTAAGATAGAGGCCAATAATACAATGCCTTAGTCTATTTTTTAAGCACAATTTTCTTGTGCACTCGATTCATTTAAAGTCTACTGTATGATATCCTTTACCACAAAATTTCTCATAAGGATACGTCCAAATTATGGTTTATCTAGCTAAAGAAGTCTTGCCAGTTAATATTGAAGACGAATTAAAGCAATCCTATCTGGATTATGCGATGAGTGTTATTGTGGGCCGAGCATTGCCTGATGTACGCGATGGGCTCAAACCTGTGCATCGACGTGTGCTTTATGCGATGAATGAGTTGGGTAACGATTGGAATAAACCCTATAAAAAATCCGCTCGTGTGGTTGGGGATGTGATTGGTAAATACCACCCGCATGGTGATACGGCTGTTTACGATACTATTGTACGTATGGCGCAACCTTTCTCAATGCGCTATATGTTGGTTGACGGTCAAGGAAATTTTGGTTCTGTTGACGGTGATGCTCCTGCAGCAATGCGTTATACTGAAGTACGTATGTCACGCGTGGCGCATGCTTTATTGGTGGATTTAGAAAAAGAAACTGTAGATTTCAGTCCAAATTATGATGAAACCGAGTTTGCTCCAGTAGTTCTTCCTTCACGTATACCGAATTTGTTAGTGAACGGTTCTTCAGGAATTGCAGTGGGTATGGCAACCAATATACCACCACACAACTTAACTGAAGTAATTAATGCCTGTATTGCTTTAGTTGATAATCCAGAACTAAGCATTGACGACATTATGGAAATTATTCCCGGGCCTGATTTCCCAACTGCTGCGATTATTAATGGTAGAGCAGGAATTATTCAAGGTTATCGTACTGGAAAAGGGCGAGTAGTGATTCGTGCACGTACTGATGTAGAAACTGATAAAGACTCTGGCCGGCAAGCAATTATCGTTCATGAATTGCCTTATCAGGTAAATAAAGCTCGTTTAGTTGAGCGTATTGCTGAATTAGTGCGTGATAAGAAAATTGAAGGTATTTCTGGGCTACGTGATGAGTCTGACAAACAAGGTATGCGTGTAGTTATTGAGTTAAAACGTAATGAAGTGCCCGATGTAGTATTAAATAATTTATTCACTCATACGCAAATGCAAAATGTCTTTGGCATTAATATGGTTGCCCTGGTGGATGGTCAACCACGTACCTTGAATCTAAAGGAAATATTAGAGTACTTCATTAAACATCGTCGTGAGGTAGTGACTCGTAGAACTTTATTTGAATTGAAAAAGGCTAGAGCGCGCGCTCATTTATTAGAAGGCTTGGGTATTGCTCTTGCCAATATTGATGAAATGATCGCTTTAATTAAGCAATCTCCAACGCCACAAGACGCAAAAGATTCTTTGCTGGCTAAAGTATGGCAGCCAGGTATGGTTAAAACAATGTTGGAACGTGCAGGAGCGGATGCATCAAGGCCTGATGATTTATCTAGTGAATTTGGGATGACTGATACTGGGTATAAATTATCTGCCGCGCAAGCACAGGCAATTCTTGAATTAAGATTGCATCGTTTAACTGCTTTAGAACAAGATAAGATTCTTAATGAATTTGAAGAGTTATTAGGTCTTATCAAAGAATTATTAGATATTCTTGCTTCTCCAGAGCGTTTAATGCAAGTAATTCGTGATGAGTTTATTGAGGCAAGAACGCAATTTGGTGATGAGCGTCGTACAGAAATTATTGCGTCTCAAGAAGACATTACCATTGAAGATTTAATTACTGAAGAAGATGTTGTTGTGACCTTATCCCACCAAGGATATGTAAAATATCAGCCGCTTTCAGCTTATCAAGCGCAGCGTCGCGGCGGTAAAGGTAAATCTGCGACAAATGTTAAAGATGAGGATTTTGTTGCTCGGCTCGTCATTGCCAGCACTCATGATACTTTATTGTGTTTCTCCAACCACGGTAAATTATACTGGTTAAAAGTTTATCAGCTCCCTTTGGCAAGTCGAATTTCACGTGGACGTCCTATTATTAATATCTTGCCGCTTGCAGAAAGTGAAGAAATAAATGCTATGCTTCCTGTAAGAGAATACAAAGAAGGCTATTATGTATTCATGGCAACAAAATATGGCACAGTGAAAAAAGTACCGTTGAATGCGTTTAGCAAGCCTCGATCAAATGGAATTATTGCTATTGATTTAGATGAAAATGATCGTCTGGTTGGTGTGGATATTACTGATGGTACAAAAGACATTATGCTTTTTACTGATGCAGGAAAGGTGATTCGCTTTGATGAGTCAAAAGTGCGACCCACAGGACGTACGGCACGCGGGGTACGTGGTATTCGTATCGAAGACAATCAGGCTGTAATTTCATTGATTGTTGCTCATCCTAATGGAACTATCTTGACCGCAACAGAAAATGGCTATGGAAAACGAACTGCTATTGAAGAGTATCGTGTTTCAGGTCGTGGTGGTCAGGGGGTTATTTCCATTCAGGTTACTGAGCGTAATGGTAAAGTAGTACGATCAGTACAGGTAAATGATAACGATGAAGCCATGTTAATTACTGATAAGGGTACGTTGGTTCGTTTTAGAGTCAATGAGCTTTCAGTAATTGGCAGGAATACTCAGGGAGTTCGTTTAATTAATGTCAGCTCTGGCGAATTAGTTGTTGGCATGCAAAAAATCGAAGAGCTGGGTGACGAGTCTGAAGATGCGGAGATGAATAATGACTCAGAAAGCGAAAACAACAGCAACAACGATGATAACCAGGAACTATAATTTTGGTGCAGGCCCAGCAATGTTGCCTGAGTCCATATTAAGAGAAGCTCAGGCAGAATTGCTGGATTGGAATAATACGGGGATGTCAGTCATGGAAATTGGGCATCGTACCCCAGAGTTCATGTCTTTATGCAATCATGCAGAGCAAACTTTAAGATATCTTCTTGCAGTACCCCAGAACTATCAAATTCTGTTTCTTGGTAGTGCTGGGCGTACTCAGTTTAGTATGATTCCGATGAATCTTTTACAGCCTAATGAACAGGCGGGTTACTTAGATACTGGCATATGGTCTCATATGGCATTGCTTGAAGCACAAAATCTGAAAAAAGCATATTGTATCGCCAGTGATGCACTTAATGGTTATACCTCAATTCCTGCTCAACGCGTTTGGGATATTAAAGAAAATACGACTTATGTTTATTTCACTCCAAATGAGACAATTAATGGTACTCGTTTCCCCTTTGTACCTAAACTAAGCGAAGGGTATTTAGTAGCTGATATGACTTCATGTTTACTCACAGAACCAATCAATATTAATGATTACGGCGTGATTTTTGCTGGAGCGCAAAAAAATATTGCGAATGCTGGGTTAACAATCGTGATTATTCGAAATAATTTATTAGAACGAGCTCCCAACCCCACGGTTCCATCCATGATGAATTATCAACTGCAAGCAGAATATCGCTCGCTTTATGCCACACCTCCAACATTTAATTTTTATATTGCGGCAAAAATGTTTGATTGGATTAAAGCTCAAGGAGGTATTAATGTACTGTATCAGCGTACTCAGGAAAAAGCAGCTAAAATATATCAATTTTTAGATTCAACGGATTTTTATATCACTCGAGTTGAAAAAGAAGCACGTTCATTAGTCAATATTTGTTTTTCATTAAAAGATAAATCGCTGGAAACGACATTTCTGCAGCAAGCTAATCAAAGAGGGCTTTATGCTTTAAAAGGCCATGCTTTGGTAGGAGGGGTACGTGCGAGTATGTATAATTCAATGCCTTTATCAGGGGTTGACGCTTTAATTAAATTTATGGCTGAATTTGCAAAGGAAAACTATCGGTGAAAGTACTTAATTTAGTCAGCAAACCAACGCGAGTCATGCAAGGTGAAATCAAAGTCCCCGGAGACAAGTCAATCTCTCATCGTTCAATTATCTTTGGTGCCTTGGCTAAAGGGACTACCGTTATTAATGGTTTTCTCAATGGCGAAGACTGTCTAGCCACATTAAATGCTTTTCAAGCCATGGGGGTAACCATTGAAGGGCCTGATGAGCAACAAGTAGTTATTTATGGTGTAGGTAAATACGGTTTAAAAAAACCAGAGCAAATGATTCATTGCGGTAACTCAGGAACAAGCATGCGTCTGCTTGCCGGATTATTAGCAGCTCAATCTTTCGATAGTGAATTGACTGGTGATGAAAGTTTATTAAAACGTCCAATGTTACGCATTAGTAAGCCATTAATGCAAATGGGTGCAGATATTTCTACGATTGATGGTAAACCACCAATTAAGATTAAAGGCGGCAAAAAACTTAAAGGAATTCATTATGAATTGCCACAAGCCAGTGCTCAGGTCAAATCTTGTATTTTATTGGCGGGGCTTTATGCTGAGGGTGAAACAACGATTATTGAGAGTGAAATTAGCCGTAATCACACTGAAATAATGTTGGAAAGTTTTTCTTATCCAGTGCAGTATAACAAGAATACTATTACAGTTAATGCTGATAGCGAATTAATTGCGACGGAGCTTTTTATTCCTGGTGATATTTCGTCGGCTGCCTTTTTTATTGTGGCGGCAACGATTATTCCAGATTCTGATATATTGATACGTAATGTTGGGATTAATTCCACACGAACAGGAATTTTACATATTTTACTGGAAATGGGTGCTGATATTACTTTGCTAAATCAGCACCAACAAGGTGAAGAATGGGTTGCTGATCTACGAGTAAGACATGCTTTTTTGAAGGGAATTAATATCCCTTCAGAGCTGGTGCCACTTGCTATTGATGAATTTCCTATTATTTTTATTGCTGCTGCTTGTGCTCACGGACAAACCACACTACATGGTGCGAAAGAATTGCGTTTTAAAGAAAGCGATCGTATTACAGCGATGGTTAATGGTTTAAAGGAGCTAGGGATTAACGCTCAAGCACTTGACGAAGGTGCTTTGATCGAAGGCGGTGTTTTACAAGGAGGGACGGTTGATAGCTTGGGTGATCATCGTATTGCCATGTCTTTTGCCATTGCTGGAGCAGTGGCTAATGCACCGGTGACCATAAAAAACTGTGACAATGTTGCTACATCATTCCCATTATTCGTAGAAACAGCAAAAGAACTTCAACTACAAATAGAGGATGTAGCAGATAATGCACGATAAGACAATACCTGTAATTACGCTGGATGGTCCCAGTGGTACTGGCAAAGGAACTTTATGCCATTTGCTGGCAAAGCATCTTCATTGGAATATGTTGGACAGTGGGGCGATTTATCGTGTTTTAGCATATGCCGCCAGAAAAAATAATATTCAAGCCAATGAAGTAGAGTGTTTAACTCAACTAGCGCATGCATTGAATTTACATTTTGATTATTCCGATGAAAGTGGTCCACAAGCCATTTTAGATGGAGAAAATGTGAGTGCTGCTGTACGTAGTGAACAATGTGGTCAAGATGCATCAAAAATTGCAATTATTCCCGAAGTAAGAACTGCCTTATTGGAGCGCCAGCGTAATTTTGCGCAGCCTCCTGGTTTGGTTACCGATGGTCGTGATATGGGCACTGTGGTTTTTCCAAATGCCATGTTGAAGATATTTTTGTATGCAAATGAAGAAGAAAGAGCAAATAGGCGATATTTACAGTTGAAAGAAAAAGAAAAAGGTGTTAGCCTCGCGCAGGTTGTAGAAGAACTGGTTAAACGTGATGCAAGAGATTCAGCTCGGACACATGCGCCATTAAAGCCTGCAGCGGATGCAGTGCAAATTGATACAACCAGCTTAAACATTGTACAAGTGTTCAATACTGTATTAAAATTAATAGATGAACGTTTAAAAAATGTTTAAGTTATTTTCGTTGTGTATTTTCTTAAATATTCAATGATCTTAGGGGGAAAGGTAAGTGGAACTTATCCTTTCGTATTATTACTAAAGAGTTTATTAACATGTCTGAAAGTTTCAAAGAATTATTTGAGCAAAGTATTGCTGGTGCTCAATTCTACCCAGGTGCGATTATTACCGCTAAAGTGATTGGTATCGATAATGATCACGTCATATTAAACGCTGGCTTAAAATCCGAAGGTATTGTTGCCAAAGAAGAATTTTATGACAAAGATGGTGCCCTGGAAGTTAGCCTAGGTGATACTGTCGAAGTGGCCTTAGATTCAGTTGAAGATGGCTACGGCGAGACGCTCCTTTCAAGAGAAAAAGCTAAACGCCAAGAAGCATGGCGCAAATTATCCAAATCACATGAAAATAACGAAACCGTTACCGGTCTTATTTCTGGTAAAGTTAAAGGCGGTTTCACTGTTGAAATCGGTACTATTCGCGCATTCTTACCTGGCTCATTAGTCGACGTCAGACCTGTAAGAGATCCTTCTTATTTAGAAGGCAAAGAGCTTGAGTTCAAAGTGATTAAGATGGACTTAAAGCGTAACAATATTGTTGTTTCCCGACGTGCAGTTGTCGAAGAAGAAAGCAGTGCTGATAGACAAGCTCTTCTGGAATCATTACACGATGGTCAAGAACTTCATGGTATTGTTAAGAACCTCACTGACTACGGAGCGTTCATTGATCTTGGCGGCATAGATGGTCTATTACACATCACTGATATTTCCTGGAAGCGTGTGAAGCATCCAAGTGAAGTATTATCAGTTGGCCAGGACGTAAAAGTTAAAGTATTAAGCTTTGATAGCGAAAGAAATCGTGTTTCTTTAGGTATGAAACAATTAGGCAATGATCCTTGGGTTGATCTGGTTGAAAGATATCCTTTACATAAGAGATTACAAGGTAAAGTAACCAACATCACTGATTATGGCTGCTTCGTTGAAATTGAAGAAGGCGTCGAAGGCTTGGTTCACATGTCTGAGATGGATTGGACTAACAAAAATGTTCACCCAAGCAAAGTGGTTTCCATGGGGGATGTTGTTGATGTAATGGTTCTTGAAATTGATGAAGAACGACGTCGTATTTCTTTAGGTATGAAACAATGTGTTGGTAATCCATGGCAACAATTTGCCGCTACTCACAGTAAAGGTCAAAAAGTTACTGGTAAGATTCGTTCAATCACTGATTTTGGTATCTTCATTGGCTTAGATGGTGACATCGATGGTTTAGTGCACCTATCTGACATTTCATGGACTGTTCCTGGTGAAGAAGCCGTAAAACAATATAAGAAAGGCCAAGAGCTGGAAGCTGTTATACTGGCAATTGATCCAGAGCGTGAGCGTATTTCTTTAGGTTTGAAACAACTTGAAGGCGATAATTTCACGAGCTTTGTTGATGAATACACTAAAGGGGCGATTGTTAAAGGTAAGGTAACTGCGGTGGATGCTAAATCTGTTACTGTAACTTTAGCAGATGACATCATTGGTACAATCCGTGCGAGTGAATTGTCTGATGAGCGTATTGATGATGCAACTCAACACGTTAAAGAAGGTGATGAGATTGAAGCAAAAATCATCAATGTGGATCGTAAAAACCGTGCAATCTCTTTATCAGTAAAAGCAAAAGATGCTCAAGATGAAGCTGATGCCATTAAGAAGTATTCTAGAACAGAAGGTACTTCTACAACTACTTTAGGTGACTTGCTTAAAGAAAAAATGGCCAGTAAAGAAGGTGAGTAATCTCTTTTCTAAATGATGTATTAAGAAGCGTAGAGTGTTCTACGCTTTTTTTATTTAGTACAATATAATTTTTCTAGTCCAGTATTTGTGGAGCACATTGCCAACAGCAGCGCTGTGCCTACATGAAAATGGATTCCCACCTTCGTGGGGAGACAATGATGCATTTAACTTAATAGTTTGTAAGTGCCTGGGTTTAGTGCTTATTGCAAAATTGATTGTTGGGCTAAAGCCCATCTACGTAAAAGGAATAAGTATGCGCATAGTAATGTTGGTTATTTATATACTGCTTATTATTATTGGCGTTAGTTTTGCCGCATTAAATGCTACGCCTGTAAAAGTAAATTTTTATTTTACTACAGTGTCTATGCCTATATCTGTTCTTATTACCATTATGCTAGGAATTGGCATTCTGATTGGATTTATTTTGTTTATTGGTCGTTATTGGCGTTTAAAGGCTGAATGCAATAGAATAAAAAACCAATTAAAGCTTACAGAAAAGGAAATTAAAAATTTACGTTCAATTCCTTTACAAGATCAACATTAATTATGATGGAACTTACTAATTATATGCGAAGGGGAGTAATAAATGATTGATTTGTGGCCATTACTATTGCCTGCAGCTGCGTGGTCAGGCTGGTGGGTGGCAAACCGCAACAAGTCTAAGTCTGATCCCACTCTTTATAATCGTTTATCACGTGAATATGTTGTTGGCCTTAATTATTTATTGAACGAGCAATCAGATAAAGCTGTTGATATATTTATTAAGTTACTTGAAGTTGATAGTGACACTGTCGAAACACATCTTGCTTTAGGCAGTTTATTTCGACGCAGAGGCGAAGTGGATCGCGCTATTCGCATTCATCAAAATTTAATTGCCAGGCCACAATTGAGTATTTTACAAAGAAAAGAATCACTAATGGCTCTTGGGCAAGATTATATGAGCGCGGGACTTTTTGACCGTGCTGAGCGAATTTTCCTTGAGGTTGTTGAATTAGATGGTTCCAAGGAAACTAGCAGTTTGCATGGTTTATTAGCAATTTACCAGCAGGAGAGAGCTTGGGAAAAAGCTTTAGATATTATCAAAAAATTAGAAATATCTTCTGGAACTAGTTATCACCATCAAGCTGCTCATTATTACTGCGAAATGGCCCACGAAGCACTGAAAGCAAATGCTATTGATAAAGCCGCTTATTGTATTAAACAGGCAATAAGCGTGGATCCTGCTTCTGTTCGTGCCAGTCTAATGCATGCAAATCTTGAAATGAAAGAAGGGCGTTTCAAGCATGCGATTCGTTCCTTAAAGCGAGTCCCACAGCAAGATGCTGACTTTTTGACGGAAATTATCGAGCCTTTAGTTGTTTGTCATAAAGAATTAGATTCAATGAGTGATTGCATTAATTACCTAGAGCAAACTTTGGAAGATAATCCACGAGCTTCAGTGCTATTTGTTATCGCGAATTATTTAAGACAGCACAAGAGTATGGATGCCGCTATTGATTTTGTAGCGGATAATTTGAGCAAACATCCATCAATACGAGGTTTAAACCAATTAATTTATTGGCACCTTGAATCTGCTCATGGAAAGGTACGTGATAAATTACAAATGCTTCACGACATTACGAGTAAATTTTTAGATAATAAGCCAGTGTATCGCTGCATCCATTGTGGTTTTGGTGGTAAACACTTACATTGGCACTGCCCTAGTTGTAAAAATTGGGGAAAAATGAAGCCTGTTCATGGTTTAGAAGGGTATTAGTGGTAGCGCTTTATTAGGTAAAGTAAGAGTATACATGCCTCCAAGCGATACGATTAACGTTTATACACTATTTGAAGAGATTATGATGCAATTTATCGATTTAAAAACACAGTATTCTTTAATTGAGCACGATATTTTAAATAGCATTAGAAATGTATTGAATCACGGTCAATATATCATGGGGCCAGAAATTACCCAGTTGGAAAAGCAATTAGCTGAATTTGTTGGTGTAAAGCATGCAATTGTGAATTCAAGCGGAACTGATGCTTTATTGATGGCATTAATGGCATTGGAAATTCAACCTGGCGACGAAGTCATTACTAGTCCATTTAGTTTCTTTGCTACTTCAGAGGTTATTAGTTTATGCCATGCAAAGCCTGTTTTTGTGGATATTGATCCCTTAACGTATAATTTGGATCCTAATCAAGTAGAAGCAGTAATTACTAGTAAGACTAAAGCGATTATGCCTGTAGGATTATATGGCCAATGTTCGGAACATGATGAAATTAATGCAACTGCAGCTAAATATGGCATTGCCGTTATTGAAGATGCAGCACAAAGCTTTGGAGCGATGTACAAAGACAAGCGTTCTTGCTCTTTATCAACTATTGGTTGTACCAGCTTTTTTCCTTCTAAACCACTTGGTGGTTATGGGGATTCAGGTGCATGTTTTACTGATAATGATGAATTAGCTAAGAAACTGATTGAAGTGCGAATTCATGGTCAAAATGCTCGTTACAGCCATTGCCGTATTGGTATTAATGGACGTATGGATACGATTCAAGCAGCAGTATTGATTGAAAAAATGAAATTGTTCCCCGACGAAATTATTATGCGTCAGAAAGTGGCCAAGCGCTATGACAATATGCTGTCTTCCCTAGTAAAAACGCCATTCATTCATCGTCATAATACAAGTGTTTATGCTCAATATACTATTGAAGTAGATAACCGTGATGAGTTTCAAAAATCAATGCAGGAGTCAGATATTCCTACAGCGGTTCACTATCCTTCACCATTGCACTTACAAGAGGCAATGAGTTATTTAGGTTATTCAGCAGGTGATTTCCCAATTGCAGAAAACGCAAGTCGACGTGTTATTAGTTTGCCAATGCACCCTTACTTGCAAGAAGCAGAACAAGTGCGGGTAGTCGAAGCAGTAAGGCGCGCCTTAGCACTACAAACAGAAGAAGTAATGGCTTAATATGGTTTCAAAATTAATTGTTGCCTTGGATTTTAATCGTGAGCAGGATGCTCTTTGTTTGGTGGATAAACTGGATCCTAAACTATGTGCTTTAAAGGTTGGAAGTGAACTTTTTACTTTGTTTGGAACTCAGTTTGTAAAACAATTAATTGCACGGCAATTTAAGGTGTTCCTAGATTTAAAATTTCATGATATTCCTAATACTGTAGCGCAGGCTTGTAAAGCAAGTGCTGAGCTCGGTGTGTGGATGTTGAATGTTCATGCTTCTGGTGGGATGAATATGATGCATTCTGCAAGAGAAGCGATTGACTCTTATGGTGCAGACCGTCCAATTTTAATTGCAGTTACCGTGCTCACTAGCTTTAGCCAAATTGATCTCGCCTCTACTGGTGTTACGATTCCAGTGATTGAACAGGTCAAACGGCTGGCAATATTAGCCAAGGAGTCAGGTTTAGATGGCGTGGTTTGCTCTGCTCATGAGATTCACGCAATTAAGCAGCAATGTGGTTCAAAGTTTATTGCCGTCACTCCCGGTATTCGTTTGTCTAATGATGCTAAAAATGATCAACAGCGAATCATGACACCTAAAGAAGCAATTACCCTAGGCAGTGATTATTTAGTTGTTGGTCGACCAATCACTCAGGCAGCACATCCAGAACGTGTTGTTGCTCAAATTTTAAAAAGTATTAGCACTATTTAACTCATTACAAATTTATGTTAATTATATTTTATCGGCAATTCTAAAATGGAATATTGCAGCTGACGGCTTATTATTTATTGTATTGAGGGAGGGGCATCAAAAAAGCAGAATAAAAGGAATTATCCCACAGTACATACTTAAAAATAACTATTAATATCTCGTATGGGAAATTATATATTTAATTTCTTGGTACATGATTATTACGAGGAATGTCGAATTCATCCAATAGACTCTGCGAAAACTTAGATGATCTTTGGGCTATATAATCTGATGGCTGCTTGGAATGTTCATCCTTGATAGTTCTGCTATTTTCGGGGGTTTCCTTTAATACTTTACGAATCACATTTTCTTCGCCATATCGGCAAGCTAAATGTAACGTAGTAGAATTATTGCTTGTTGTTTGCATCATCAATTGCTTATTAGATAAAAAATGATCGAGCAACTTTGGACACTGTTGAATAATAGCCAAATGCAATATATTTTGGCCTTTCATGTCGGATAAAGATATTAATTTTGGATCTTCTTTTAGGATATCCTCCATGATTTGGATGTTATCAAAAGCAACAAGGCTTAATAATAACGACATTCCGGCATTATCTTCATGCGTGAGAGCTTTTTTATTGGTTTTTGGTAATAATTTTTTAACACAATTTAATTTTTCATCCATTTTATTCTTAACTGCTGCTAAATGAATGGGAAGCTTACCTGCTTGGTTAAATTCATTGGCGGCATTAGGGCATCGATCCAATAAAATCTCAAGTGCAGGTAAATTGCCAAAAAGTGCTGCCACATGTAAAGGAGTATTTCCACTTTTGGATTTTGACATTAATAATTGACTAACATCCCCATTATAGGTTACAAGACTGTTAGCAATGAAACAATCAAAACCTAATTTGGAAGCCTGATGAAGTACATTATAATCTAGATCTGTATCAAAAATAGTCGATAAAGATGTTTCGGAGTTTAGTCTTTCATAAGCATTAAAAAGATTTTCTATGTCCTTTAAAGAGTTTTCTGAAAAATTAGATTGAATATTTTCTTTACACCACTCTTTGAGAGTAAAAATATCCTTTTCTTTCATATTATTGGGGTTGAGATTTAATTTTCTAAGTAACTCATTCCAGGAAGTTCTATTTTGGTTAGTTAGCATGCTTATGGACCTCTATTACTATTACCTCTTCGAATTATAGCAAACCAGAATTATAGCAAACCAATAAATAAGCATCTAGCATGCATTTTGACAAAAATTAAAACATATTCCATAGTTAAACTAAATTTATTAATTTTTTAAAGTGACTTAATTATGCTACCTTCAATTACTGGTGTTGCTCCACATAGTGATTTTATGGCTCAATTAGAGCACCTTATTGAACAATATAATAAAAGTGCTTCTAAGAATAAGTTGATGACGAATTTGTCCCTATTGCAGCGAATTGATGCTTTATCAGACAAAATAATTCAGAAAAATGTAAGCAAACCAGAGCCAAGATACAATGATTTTTTACAATGGTATTTAGCAGATCCAGTAAGTAGAGAAATAACTTTATTAACTAAAAATCCAACACCAGTTAATAAAGAAGAATTATTTTTAAAATCATATCAAGCAGAGATTTCTTCCTTGCCTAATAAAGAACAATGGACAAAGGCAACTAAAAACAAGATAGGATTACAATCAGATCAGTATAAAGAAATAGAGGGGAAGCTTGAGAGCATTGCAGAGATAAAACGTACAAAAACTCCAAGGGAATTAATGACCGCTCTAGACGAATTACAAAATCAAATTTTATTGATGAGAATTCCCGTTGATAAGCCGCAAATGAATAACCGATTTAATACATTATTAAATCAAATAAATGATGAAATAAACGATTTGGTTAAAAAACAACCTGAAGTAGAGGGGTTTAAACAAATAGAGAGCAATCTTAAATATCTTGCCGAATTAAAACAGACAGGAGCACCCAAAATAGTAAAGATATTAAAAGAATCCCAGAGCGAAGTTTTATTAACAAAAACCCCTTCTAAAGAAAAAAAGAGTATAGCCGATAAATTACAAGGAACTACGGAAACATTTTTTTTAGATGAAGATAATAAAAATCAAAAAAAGCTCCAAACTAGTTATAAGGGAGGAATGAATAACAGAAACTGGCTAGTTACCGATATAGAAACGGAGCAAAAGTATATTCTGCGTCTTGAAAAAAATTATTCCCAAGTTAATTTTGTCGTATTGCAGGAGGTAAAAAGCAATAGTGACTTAAAAAAATACCTTGCTAAAGAAGAATTTTATCAAATCTTACCTCCTGATGAGGGGGCTCAGAAGTGTCTTGCTGTTTCAGAATTTTGCTCTGATGGTGATCTACTTAAGTATCGCATTGATCAACAAGATAAAGCAAAAAAAAACATGCAAGAGATTACCTCTGTTGTTGTTGACATGACACAACAAGTTGCTTCAATGGCTCGTGATTTTTACACTCATAATAAAGCATACACAGATATTAAGGCGACGAATTTCTTACGTCGTCAAGATGGAAGCGTGGTTACAGGTGATTTAAAATCTGTAATGCCTGTTCATGATGGAAAAATAGCTCAAGACGTTCAAACAACAGGGGCTTATGCTCCTCCTGAACTCCCGGAAAAAGGAAAGTATAATGCAGAACCATTTATGACCTATCAAGTCGGTCTTATGATGTACACTCTAATGAGAGGAAAATTAACGCCAGCCGAAGAAAATGCGCTCATAGATAAACTTATAATGAATAAGTTTCAAGAGGGAAAGGGTGACCCTCTAGATTTTAATTTTCCTATATTTAAAACACCTGATGGAGAAAAAATTCAAAATTTAATTGAATCTGCGATGAAGGCAGATCCAAATCAACGCCCTTCACTTAATACTCTGGTAACAATGTGTAATGACCTAAAAGATAATCTTGAAAAACAAGAAGATGCTGCATTAACAGAAGCTACTAAGCAAAATAGAATTGAGCAATTTAAAGATTTTAAAGGCACTTTTAAACAGATTGTTCCTCCTAAAGAGGAAAAAGCCTCTGTTGAGGAAGAGACAACAAGTGATAATCAGTTTAATCTTTCCTAATTTATTTGTCCTAATATTTTGTGTCATCATTAGTTCAAGATATACTACTTTTATTTAGCGTAAAAGTTTATTATGTACAGTGATGCCAGTCTTTATTATCTCAATCACTTAGGGATTAGACCCTGGATAAAGAGAGAGTCTACTTTAGTATTACAAGAAAATAATAATATTGTAACCTCTGAAACTTTAAAGCTTCTGGTTTTTACTTCTACAAATTTAAGTGAAAAAGGGCTGGCACTATTGCGACAAATGCTTGCCTACCTTCATTTATCTGAATCTGAACTTAAAGTGATTTCTGTTACTGAGCAAGGAGTCTTAGCAACTAATGAAGTGCAATGTGCAGCCGCTATTTTGATTTTTGGTTTAAATAAAAACAATTTTCTTAACGATATTAATAGCAACGGCCTGATTGTACGAAGCCTAGATCCTGATTATTTAATTTCCTACCCCGGTGCGAAAAAAAATGTTTTTCATGACCTGAATTTGATGAAGCAATTTTTTAAGGCATCTTTATGAAAAATAAAGGATTTACTCTGCTAGAACTTGTGATTACTATGACATTATTGATACTTCTTACTACATTAAGTATTGCTTCTTATTCTTACCTAGTACGTAATAATGAACAACAAACCATCATTGATGAACTTAGTTCTGCTGTGCAATACGCTAAAATGCAGGCATTAATTCTTGGAAAATCTGTAATTTTACAGCCTGTGGATGACTCATTAGACTGGTCTCATGGATTATTATTAACTACCTGGAGTTCTAAACAGCATCAGTCAGAAATACTGCATCAATGGCAATGGTATCATCCACAATGGCAGTTAACTTGGATTGGTGCGCATTCAGACAATAAGATTCTTTTCTCTGATAATCCTATGCATGCCATTAGCAATGGCCATTTTAACCTGATGAATATAAGCACAGCGAAGAATAAGATAATTATTTTAAATCGTCTTGGCAGAATTAGAGTGAGTAATCGCTTGTTCTAAGAATATTAATTCTGTAAGATCTTAGAGATTTTTTTATCTAAAAACCTAAGTTATGCCTATAAATACACATCTTATTTACTCACTCAAGGCTTCATGTTCAAAACAATTTTTAGAGTGGGTGAATTATCAAGATTCATTAACAGATAAATTACGTAAGGCTAAAGGTGATGCGCACCTAGAGCTAATTACACAACAATGGATTACCACCGATTTGTGGTCTAAAAGTTTACTTGATGTGCATGATGTTTCTGTTTTTCAGCGCGAAATTATTATGAAAGGCTATGGAGTGCCCTATTGGTATGCGCGTAGCATTATTCCGCAAAAATGCTATGATTTGGAACCTGAATTTTTCAAACGACTAGAAAAAGAATCGATTAGAAATTTAATTTTCGATGAGCCTCGCGTACGACGTATTAATGCGATTAATTATCCTATTGATGATCAATGTGTTGAGTTTTATTGGGTAAAGAAATACATTGACGATATTCACGGGACTTTATGGGTACGTATTGCTGAATTTTTATTTCAGCAACAAGAATCTTTTTATTTGATAGAAATTATGTTGCCTGAATTAGGAGACATTACCTCATGAATTGGAATGCTTATTGGCGTTTAATGCGTTTTGACAAGCCTATAGGTACGTTACTATTATGGTATCCTACTGCATGGGCTTTATGGCTGGCGAATCAAGGCATGCCTCCTCTAAAACTAGTAATCTTATTTCTTATGGGGACTGTGTTAATGCGCGCCGCAGGTTGTGTCATTAATGATATTGCAGATCGTAATATCGATAAGCATGTCGAAAGAACTCAGTTACGTCCACTTACTGCAGGTGAAGTCACATTGCATGAGTCGTTTATTTTAGTGTTTGTTTTATTAATGGCTGCTTTAATCATCTTGATTAATCTATCTTGGTCCTGCTTTTATCTTGGATGTATTGCCTTATTAATTTCTATTTTTTATCCTTTTTGCAAACGCTTCTTGGATGCACCGCAGTTTGTTTTGGGCCTGGCATTTTCTATGGGAATTCCAATGGCATATAAAGCTTCTAATTTGGCTTTAAATGCTGAATGTGCCTTAATATTTGTACTTAATTTTTCATGGATTGTTGCTTATGACACAATGTATGCAATGATGGATAAAGAAGACGATTTGCGCATTGGCGTAAAATCGACCGCTATTTATTTTGGAAACTATGACCAAATAATCATTGGCTTATTTCAATGTATTTTGCATAGTTTATGGTTTTATTGGTCACAGACCATTAATGTAACTTATTGGTTTTATTTGTGTTGGGGAGCTGCTGCTTTAGTTCTTATCCAACAGCAAAAACTGATTGCTAATCGTCAACGTGAGCAATGTTTTAGGGCATTTATTATTAGCAGTTATTACGGTGCTTTAATGTGGCTTGCGGTGATGTTGGGTACTTGATAATCAGCAATAGACATCCTATATTAAACTTCAATGTGCAATTTAGGAAAAGTTATTATGAAAAAAATATTAATTAGCACAATTTTATTGGCATCTGCATTCTCTTTAACTGGTTGCTGGACAGTGCAAAAAGGACAGAAATCAGGAATTATTGTTAAGGTAGCTAAAGAAGGTAAGTTTTGGGGAACTTATGAAGGAGAAATGATACTTGGTGGCCTGGAGAATGCCAGCGGTGTTAGTGGGCGTGCATTTTATTTTACTTTAGGTCAATATAATTCAGATTTGGTAAAACAGGCTGATTTTGCAATGCAGAATAATCGCCATGTGGTTGTTAGTTATCATTGTGATGCATTCACTATGCCTTGGAGTGGTGAAACCAAGTGTTTTGTTAGAAAGATTAATATCCTGGCTGAAAAATAAAGCTTGTGTTTAAAGTGCAGCGTACCTCGGTGTCCCCGAGGTACGGTCTTTGGATTTCACCCAAGTAAGATTATGGTGTATTATTTAAAATATCCATGTCAATCCCATCTGATGTTTGAGATCCACTAAGCGGTTGAGAATATAAGGAATCTCTATCTTTACGAAAGAAAGCAAGCAGTGAAGAAGAGGTTATAAAATTCTTAACAAAACAAATCTTATTATTTTTAACCAAACAAATTATTTTCTCGTCAATTACCAATAAATCGCTGATCTGTTTTGAAAGTTCATATGTTGTGTTTTTTCCTGTTTTTAATGAAAATACCAATAATTTATTCTTTATTCTATTTTTTTTGTCAGGCTCTTGAAATAAACCAGTGAAATAATCTCCTGACAAATGCGGGTTAGTTAATTGAGGACAGGGACAACTGATTAATTCTTTGGTTTCAGGATTGTAAACCGCCAGCATTTTTCTATTTTGACTATAAACAAGCAATAAATTCTGTTCAGAAACATATAATTCTGCATCATCAAATCTTAACTGACTAAGCTGTGCTATGTTTTCCCATATAAAAGATGAACCAATATCAGCTTGTTTACCTAAAAAAATATCTCCATTGTTTAATGCAACAACGACTTTGGACTCTCTGATTGTATCTTTATTTTCATCTTCGCTATCGTAGAAAAGAGGATTCTTGACGTTATTATTATTAGTGTTATTGATGATGTATTCCTCATATTTATATTCGTCTTCGTCATCATAGAAAAAAGAGTCTTTTAAGTTTTTTCTGGTTTTTGTTTTTTGTTTTTTGAGGATATTATTCGTATTATTGGTGTATTCATATTTGCAATGCAAACTTGCTACAGAAGTGATTTGTGAGCTAGGACTCTGGAAAACTTTTTTGCTATCACTAAAAGTATAGATGTATGCATCTTCTTCCCAGCCCTCCATAGAAGATTTGGGATTGGGATATTTTTTTATCACATAATTGTAGAGTTTCGCTTTGTCTTTGGAAGCACATACAAATTCCATAGACCCTCTTTGTTCCCGTGTCATTGCACATATATTTGTATCAATCTGCTCAGGCAATGCTTCACATACAGTACTATAAACATTCGATAAAAAATATGTATTATTCGAATCTCTATGAAAATAATCGCCATTAGGCATAATTTTTAGTTTATAGTTTTCTGGAAAAAAAATCTTATAATGATATTTTTCTTCTTTTTGGGACTCTTCTGAATATGCATAACCTATAACATTGTTCTGGTCAATTACCACAATATTACACTCTCCTGTATTAAAATTTTTTGTGATAGCATGAACTTGTGGGGTTTTGTTGTTATTATCATGGATATTAGTCAATTTATTTTTTTTCATAAAAATCCTTTTTAGTTAAGTTATTGTCATGTGTAAATAAAAATCAAAGAGAGTTTTTTATTGCCTCGCGCTCTCAAAGTAATATTATAGGACATTTTGTTGATTTTATGGGTTAACATTAATTTTTTATACAGAAAGCAAGGATTCGGGTTATCAAAAGATTTTCAAAAACTTTGCTATAGCTAATTCCATATGAAACACGGCTGTCCCATTAAAAATGTGACGTCTTTCCGAGCATAGCGAGGAATCATCTGTAAAGTGGCCAATCTGAATTAATGCATTAATTAACATTACCTTTTAACCTCTTTGTTTTTGCAAGGAGTTTAATGATGTCAGAGGAAGATACACCTGGATTTTTATGTCATTTCGAGAGGCTCGAAGACCCCAGGAACGATAGAAAGAAATTATATCCCTTAACAGAAATATTATTTGTTGTGCTCTGCGCTAACATATGTGGAGCTCAGAGCTGGCGTGATTTTGTCACATTCGGAGAAGAAAAATTAGATTATTTACGTCGATTTTTACCTTTTGAAAATGGCATACCATCTAAAAACACATATGCTCGTGTATTTTCGATTTTAAATCCCGATGAGTTTAAAAAATGCTTTATTTACTCTCGATATGATTTTAATGAGAGCGTGCCTCTTTACAGGAGAATATTAATGGCGCGCCCGGAAGGATTCGAACCTCCGACCCTTTGGTTCGTAGCCAAATACTCTATCCAACTGAGCTACGGGCGCGTTGATTGGCGGAGAGAGAGGGATTCGAACCCTCGATGGGATTTCTCCCATACTCCCTTAGCAGGGGAGCGCCTTCGACCACTCGGCCATCTCTCCAATCAATGGTTGCGCAGTATATCAGTTATTTTGTAGACGTCAACAGTTCAAGAAAATTTATCTGTATTTAAAATAAAACAAATAAAACATAAAGATATAAAAATAATCGCTATGGCTTGATGAATCGCTTCTTAGGAGATGAAAAACAAATGATTTAATTAATATGAAATTCATTTACATTGAGTTCGGTAACATTTAATTCTGAGGCTCTTAGGAGGAAATAATACAAAATCTAAACACTTATTAATATTCATGCTACAATCATCATTTTTGTAATGATGCAAAATTTATGATTGATCTTCATTGCCATAGTTATTTTTCTGATGGGACCTTAAGCCCTCAAGAACTCATTAAAAAAGCAAAGCAATTACAAATTCGTTGTCTGTCGCTTACAGACCATGATACAGTGGCAGGTTATCCTGATTTATTAACTGCAGCCGCATCCACTTCAATTCGCATTATTAATGGCATTGAGCTTAGTACGCGTTGGAAAAAACATGATTTTCATATTCTTGGTTATCAGATCAAACATACGGAACATCTTTTTGCTCTAATCCAGCGTCAAGTGCAAAGTCGTATTAATCGAGCCAAACAAATTGGGGAAGCTTTAGAGCAATTTGGTGTAGTCGATGCTTATACTAAAGCATGTGCTTTGGCAGGGCATGAGCGAGCAGCACGACCACATTTTGCACAGGTTTTAGTAAATGAAAGTAAAGCCCGTGACCAACAATCGGCATTTAAGCAATACCTTGTGCGTGGTAGAAAAGCCTATATTCCAACCCCGTGGATTAGTGTTCAAGAAGCTGTTGAGGCAATTGTTGCTAATGGTGGGCAAGCGGTTATTGCTCATCCACTGAAATACGGATTGACGCGATCTAAATTGCATGAGTTAATTAATGAATTTAAGGAAGCTGGCGGTGTGGGCATTGAGGTAGTTTCTGGAGACATGAATGTTATGGAAATTAATGAAATGGCCGGAGTCAGTCTACGATTTAATTTGTTGGCTTCTTCGGGCTCGGATTTTCATAGCGATGCTATATCGCGTACCAATCTAGGTGCTCAGAAGCAGTTACCGGTAAACTGTGTGCCTATTTGGCAAGAATGGAACATTGAACAGGGGACCTTATGAGTCAGTTTTTTGCATTACATCCTGATAATCCGCAATCACGTTTATTGAGAAAAGCTGCATCTATTATTGAAGATGGTGGCCTCATTGTTTATCCTACAGATTCAGGTTATGCCTTAGGTTGTAGTTTGGGAAACAAGTCAGCGCTTGAACGCATTCGTCGCTTAAGACAAATGGATAAAAATCATAATATGACGCTTGTGTGTCGTGATTTATCGCAATTGGGCACCTATGCGCGCGTACCTAATCCAATTTTTCGCTTATTAAAAGCCTTAACACCTGGTTCTTATACTTTTATTCTGAATGCGACTCATGAAGTGCCACGATTGATGCTGCATCCTAAGAGAAAAACCTTGGGTTTACGGGTGCCTGACAATACTATTACTTTGTCTTTGTTGGACACTTTAGAGGCTCCATTAATGAGTACGACACTGATTCTTCCAGGTGCTCAGGCCCCTTTGAGTGAGCCGGAAGCCATTAGAGATATATTAGGAAATCAGGTTGATTTAGTGATTGATGGCGGTAATTGTGGACAAGAGCCCACAACCATAGTTGATTTATCTGGAGATTACCCTGTCATTTTAAGAGAAGGAAAAGGTGATCCAGAACCTTTTAGATAGCTTGTTCACCATACGAGAATTATAGATTGAGACTTCTTCTATGTTTGGAGAGGATTCTATTGTTTGTATAATTTAATAAAAGAGGATATTGATGTCAGCATTATTTACTTCCAACAAACGAGTTGTTTCGGGAATGCGTGTTAGTGGAAGATTACACTTGGGTCACTACCATGGTGTAATAAAAAATTGGCTTAAATTACAACATCAATATGACTGCTTCTTTTTTGCTGCAGATTGGCATGGTTTAACCACTCAATATGCAGAAACAGGGGCTATTGAACAGCATCTCTGGGATATGATTATTGACTGGCTAGCATGTGGTGTTAATCCAGGTTTGTCACGTTTGTTTATTCAATCATGGGTTCCTGAGCATGCAGAGTTGCATTTGCTTTTATCTATGATCACACCCTTAGGTTGGTTAGAAAGAGTCCCCAGCTATAAAGATCAGCAAGAAAAATTAAAAGAAAAAGATTTAGCGACTTATGGTTTTTTGGGTTATCCCTTATTGCAAAGCGCGGATGTTTTATTATATCGCGCTGATTATGTTCCTGTGGGTGAAGATCAGGTAGCGCATATTGAGTTAACTCGTGAGGTCGCGCGCCGCTTTAATCATATCTATGGAAAAGAGCCCAATTTTGAAGAGCTAGCAAATGCAGCCATTAAAAAAATGGGGAAGAAAAATAGCAAAATATATAGTGAATTGCGGCGCCAGTTTCAAGAGGATGGAATTCATGAATCGATCGAAACCGCCAGGGCTTTATTAGAAGACCAATCCAATTTATCCATTGGGGAAAAAGAGCGTTTATTAGGTTATTTGGAAGGCAGTGGAAAAATCATTCTTCCTGAGCCGCATGCATTGCTGTCTCCTACTTCGAAAATGCCTGGTACTGATGGGCAGAAAATGTCTAAATCTTATCATAATACCATTATGTTAAGAGAAGAACCTTCGCATGTAGAAAAGAAAGTATTAACCATGCCTACAGATCCAGCGCGGGTGAAACGTACTGATCCTGGCGAACCTGAAAAATGTCCTGTATGGCAATTTCATAAAATTTACTCTAACGATGAAGTCAAAGATTGGGTACAAAAAGGTTGCCGTTCAGCAGGAATTGGTTGTATTGATTGCAAAAGACCGGTTATTGATAGTATCAATAAAGAACTGCAACCTATTCAGCAAGCAATCACAGAATATGAGTCTGATTTAGGTTCAGTAAAGCGTATTATTTCCGAAGGAAGTGAAGCGGCGCGTGAAGAAGCTTCGAAAACTATGGGAGTTGTTAGAGAAGTGATGGGAATTAACTATTAATGGAAGTTGAATTATCAATCAGGTCTGGGGTTAGAGCAGTTGTTGATGGCAAAGAATTTACTCAGATCCCTGATGATTTATTTATTCCACCAGATGCATTAGAAGTACTGCTGGATTCATTCAGCGGGCCTTTGGATTTGCTTTTATATCTTATTCGTAAACAGAATATTGATATATTGAATATTCCTATAGTTAGCATTACCCAACAATACTTACATTATATTCAGTTAATGGAATGTCGGCGCATGGAGTTGGCTGCAGATTATTTATTAATGGCGGCCATGTTAGCTGAAATTAAATCACGCATGTTATTACCAGTGAATCCTCAAAATGAAGAGGAAGAAGAAGATCCGCGCATGGCCTTGGTAAAGCGTTTACAAGCTTATGAGCAAATAAAATTAGCGGCAGAACTTATTGATTCACTACCTAGGCAAGACAGGGATAATTTTACCATTGAGCTTGTTACCTCTGAGATAAAAGCGATTAAAGTGTATCCAGAGGTTGAATTGGCTGAATTGATTGAAGCAATGCACTCTTTACTAAAACGCGAAGAGCATGTGAGCCATCATACCATCAGCCGCGAAGCCATGTCAGTGCGTGAGCGTATGAGTATAATTTTAGTGCAATTGCAAGAACATAAGGTTTTGGAATTTCGTCAATTATTTACTTTAGAAGAAGGGCGTATGGGATTGGTCGTGTCTTTACTGGCAATACTTGAATTAGCAAGGCAATCTTTAGTAGTGATTACCCAAAATGACGCTTTTTCAGCAATACATCTGCAGGCGGCTTAAATGGATGAGAGTGCATTAAAACAGATTATTGAAGCCTTACTATTAAGCAGCAATGAGCCTTTATCTTTGGATAAAATGCTCGCAGTATTTGAAGAGTGGCAGAGGCCTGCTAAGGAACAAATAAACTTCATCATTGAGCTTTTAAAAGAAGAGTATACAACACGGTCATTCGAATTAATTCAAGTTGCTACAGGATTTATCATTCAAACAAAAAAAGAATATGGCTCTTGGATTGCGCGCTTACAAATTGAAAAACCGTCTAAATATTCACGTGCTTTGCTAGAAACTTTAGCAATTATTGCGTATAAGCAACCAGTAACTCGTGGTGATATAGAAGAAATACGAGGCGTTGCCGTCAACAGCCAAATCATGAGAACTTTATTAGAAAGAGAATGGATTCGCATTGCGGGATATAAGGATGTAGCGGGTAAGCCTGCGGTATATACCACAACTAGAGAATTTTTAAATTATTTTAATCTTAAAAATTTAAATGAACTTCCATCCTTACCCGAAGTATTGGAAACATTAACTTTAAATAACCCGAATGAAGAGTGTATTACTGAATGAGCAGCGAAAGGTTACAAAAAATATTGAGTCAGGCTGGCCTTGGTTCACGTCGTGAAATGGAGCGATGGATTGAAAGTGGTTGGGTGCAAGTGAATGGACAACTCGCAAAATTAGGAGATTCCGCTACTGGCAATGACAAAATTACTGTGAAAGGAAAATTAATTCCTAATCCTTTGAAAATAAAGCAAAGTATACGAATTCTCCTTTATCATAAGCCTGTGGGGGAAATATCCAGTCGCCATGACCCTAAATTTGAAAAAACAGTATTTGATCATTTACCGCATTTGAAAAATAGTCGTTGGGTGCAAGTAGGACGTTTGGATCTAAATACCTCGGGCTTACTAATTTTCACGAATAATGGTGAGCTCGCTAATAAGTTGATGCATCCTCGCTATGAATTAGAACGCGAATATGCTGTTCGTGTTCATGGCCAAGTGAGCCCGGAAATTTTGGCTAATTTGCAAAAAGGAGTGGAGTTAGATGATGGTCTTGCCAAATTTAACCGTTTAGAGTTTCGTGGTGGTGATGGTGCGAATACTTGGTACCATGTGATTTTAAATGAGGGCCGTAATCGAGAGGTTCGTCGTTTATGGGAATCACAGGGATTGGAAGTGAGTCGTCTGATTCGCATTCGCTATGGTAGTCTCTTCATGCCCAGATTTTTGGCCCGCGGCCAGACTTATGAGTTAACTCCAGAAGAGGTAAGTAAATTTTTGGTTTCTTTGAGGTTATAGGAAATTAAATTGTCGAAAGCTTCAAAAGCCCAATGTCATCAAATTAGAACCATTTCTAAAAACAGAATTTCTAATATGAAAATTCAGGCGTAGTTAGCAATTTAATCTTATCTAAGATCAATTCAGCATTAAAGTTTCACTTGGATTTGCCTTAAAATTTGAACATAAGCTAGTGTATTTCCATGGGAGGCTTCATTTTTTATATCCGCAAATAAGCGTCGTAGTGTAGCATTATCAGACTTACATAAAATTTACGCTCATTTGCTGGATGTTCTGTGCACATTCCATTTTTAAAGTCTCACATAAAGGAGTTAAATTCGGAGATTTTGTTTGGAAGAGTAAGGCGTATATTTGCACCTCTTGCTGTTTTAATATGTGCAACGGGGGTTGTTCTTTTCCTGCGATTATATAACATCCTGTCACCCATTTTTCATAGATCGAGTGCAGACTATCTTTGGGTTCGGAGCGAATAATTCTCATGCTTAAATCGATTAATATTTCGCGCTGTTGCTTGAGTAACCAACGGTTTTTCATCACATTTTTACTAAGTTCGGTAATGTTCGTTTGCAAGAGGTTTAGGACCTTGCGCTTTTTATGGTTCTCAAGCAATGAGTGATAGTCTTCAAAAGGGAGTGGGGCTGCGATGCAGGGGATGCCTGAGTAGTTTATATAGTGTACGGGTTTTGTATAATCGGCAAAGACTTGCTGAGAAAAGTAAGGATTAGCTAAAAAATAATGTTCATAATATTCTTGGCGTGTGCCTATAAATTGGCTACTGTTTTTGCCAGAGCTCTTTAAGTGAATGTCTTTCATGGCTGCAAGCGATGGCATGCAATCCATCTGGGAAAGTGGTTGCAGCTCAAGATCAAATGTTTTTGCGATTTCTGCCAACAAAGCTTTTCTATCGATGTGGTCTAAATCATGGCTAGAAAAATCTACAGTTAATTCAAAGGCCTTTCTATCAACAAATGTAATTGGCTTGATAGTAAAAGCTAATTTCGAGGAAATCTTGTGTTCAAAAAAAGCTTTTTGCAAAGCAACTTGTAGTTTATTAAAGAGCTCCATGTCAAATCCCTTGAACACAATCTGGTAGGCTTTGTTGATTAAAGGATCTTGAATGAACACAATGGATTGTCCTTCATTCAGTTGTTTGCTAACTGATATGATGAAAAGCTCTTCTTCTCCTTGTACTTGGTTGAACATGGGTTGAGCAGGTTTATATATTTGTAAATAAGCCTGCGAACTATCTTGGTTATTCCCAGCAGTCATCATATGTTTAAGCTGGGTTGTAAAATCAAATTTTTTAATACTTTTCAAAAAGATGGCTTTGCCTAGTTGTTCTTTTTGGGTTTGCAAAGAAGCTTTATCTTCCGCAGATAACCACCAACTTTTATAGAGATGCTCCCAATAATTTAGGAAAGTTTGGCTTCCGGCATTTAAATAAGCATTGAAATAAACTCCTTCTTTCCATTGTTCGTAGACTTTTGGTAAAAGCTTTACGGAACGGTTGGTCTTAGTGAGGTGATGCGTAAGCAGTAAGCTTGCTTGTTCTTTTTGGATATTTTCCAGCAATTTAGACGTGCGTGTACTACTATTATTACTTGTTTTTGAAAGAACTTCTGCCATGGCTGCGAGTGTGTCTTTGTAGAGGTTTAGTAAGCTAGTATTGTATTGTTCTAAGGGATTCAGCGTCTCGGTATTGAACATCACATCTCCGAAAGGTATGGTGTTGCTGATTTTTTTGAGTCCTTCTGTGTACAAAGCCATGATCTTGTCGCGCATGACTTTGGTGATGGCTGTATCGTGATAGATAGCCGTCCAGAGTTCAAAAAAATCAGCCTGAATCGCATTTTTTGTAATACTGGTTAATTGACGACGCAAGCGGTCCGCAGATTCTTGGCGATAATGAGCAAAATATTGTTGATGCTTAAAGCCGTCTGAATTGAGCATTAAGTCTTTGGTGCTGTTTTCCAGATCAGGATAACGTGCTGTTTCTTTTTCTAAATTGTAGACAGAGAAAAACTTTCCTTTATCTCGTTTGCCGGTTAATGGATTAATGCGTCCAGTACGGCCTTTTACTTGGATGTCGTCCACCAAATTTTTGAGATAGGTAGTAACGACTACCAGTTGTGAGGTGTCCTTCAATTTAATGTCAAATCCACGGCTTATCAACCCGCTGACGGCAATAAGAATATGATTCGATTGACCGGATTGACGTTCGAGTTCGCTCAAGCTTGCGTCGCTGATTTCATCCAAACCAGAATGCAAACAAGAAACTACCCAATTTTTTTGCGCCTTATTTACTAGGTAAGTGTATACTTTTTCTGCAGTATCGATGTCTTCCACTACGATCAAAATCGCACGGGATTTAAGACGAGTTTTATCGCCGGTATAATGTTCACAGATATTTTGAATGGCTTGCAATTGCTCTTGTGCGTTTTTGAGAAAGCGCACGGGGTATTCCATACGAGTTTTGCTCTGAGCTTTCGGGAGTTTAACGAAATCAAAATTCAGATTGAGTTTCATTTCTTTGAGTTCGGATTCAGAGCCAATCGTTGCGCTAATAGCGGTCACTAGCCCCGAAGATTTCATCCACGTGATTAAAGCATCGGGAGACATGGTGGAGTACAATTGAGTTTCTGAGGCTACAGTGTAATACTGAGCTAATTGTTTCTTTTTCGCTTGGTAATTCAATCGACCGTGTAAGGCTTGTTGCACCAGGCCATTGAAAGTGACGTTTGTGGGCATATGTTTGTCATTGATCAAAACTGCCGCGTAGTATTCTTTTTTATCACTTCCTGGATACACCGACTTTGGAATAAAATCTTCTCTTTCTTGCAGAGTTTTTTCTTGCCAGGAGGCCTGTAGATATTCTTTTAATACCAAAAGAAATTCAACTTGTTGGCAAGCGCTGACACCTAGAGGGGAGTATTTTTGTAAAAATTGTACTACATCCTCCATGCGGATGTTGGCGGATTCTTTATTGGGGTTGTACCGTTCTAGATAGGCCGCCAAGCCTTCAAAAGCCCAAGCGTAAGGGTGATTATTTTGTACTCCCATGGATTTGGTTAAATTATTATCTGTGGGATTGTGTAAAATAAGCTCATCTGCTTCGTCGATCACAAAGGACATCGCGGGCATGTGTTTGCCGGTATCCAATAATTCTTGCTGATGGATGACTGCCAAATCATTAAAATTCACGTAATATATCCCACTGAGTTCAGGTTTTTTATCGTGAACAATATGCCTCAACTTGGAGCGAAATTGATAATTTTCCACAGTGAGATGTTGGCATTCGATATTCAAAGCTTCAAACAATTTCTGATAGACTTGGGCATCACGCAGCGCTAAGGAGGCACGGTGCGTGACAATGGCAGCGGGCTTGCCGTTGATCCACGACAAAATACCTAAGGCTACTGCCAATAAGGATTTCCCTTCTCCGGTTGCCATTTGTAAAAATAAGGGTGGTATATCCGTATCGTTTAAGCGATTAATAAACGTGAAAATGCCTAATAACTGGATGGGCGATAGCCAGAGAATTGAAGGAACACTACTGGTTTTATAAATGGCCTCTCGGACGATACTGAGTGCGGTTAAATAGACCACTAGCCGTTCATCCTTGGTTTGCGCAGAGTTGAGTTTTTCACGGCAATCGTGAAGCCTTTTGCTGAGTTCTTGCAGCGGCAACTGAGCCAACTCGTATTGCCCAATTTGGTTGATAAACCTAAGTTGAGCAGGGAAGAGCATAGCCGGGTTCGAAATATCATCATATTCTGATAATAGGTTTCTTACTTTATCGAGGTATGGCCAGAAGAGATCATTGTTAAATTGCTGCGCGTATTTCTCTAGGCTACGTTCATGATGTGGATCTTGGGTATGTTGTGTGATGCATTGATCGAGGGTAATTTTTCTTTCGATCAGATCATTTATTAACGAGGAATTTGGTATGGGGCTTTGCTCGTAACACAGAGCTAATTTTCGTCGGTCTTCTTGATTCAGGGCCTGTAAAAATTGTGATACTCGGGTTAGATTCAAGTGCTCTATCTGGGCTAAGATCAGTAGGAAATCTATGTTTTTTTGTGAATTTTTTTCATCCCACTGGGTGACCAGTTGAATCGTCAAATCAAAGGTGTTTTGGATGTTTTCCAGCCATAAGGAAAGGCTACGTTCAATTATCTTTTTGTGCGAATCATTTCTATAGGATATCTCTTGCAAGCGATTGATCGCTAGACAGAACTGGTTGAGAGATTCAGTAGGTAGATTTTTGCTAGCCCAGGTGTTTAGCAGTTCATCGAGGATGATGTACCAGTTGTAGTCTTTATTGGAATACAGCCTTGCAAAGACCTCCAGCGTTCTTTGTATGTTTTTTAAATGCTCTGCTGAGAAAGAATAGGTTTGTATGCGGTTGAGGCAGTGAATCAATCGGCTGTAGTAAGTCGTGGATTGGGGTAAGGAAAATTGTTCTTGGTTGGCAAACCACTGGCTTACTATTTCTAGATACTGAGGTTTCTTAGGATGTTTCAATAACTCCGGGCTTGCCAGTTGAAAGTATTCTGCTTGAAATACGGGTTTACTGGTAACTGGCAATAGCAGAGCCTCTAACCATTCGTTTAAGGTTTTAAGGTCGACTTTTTTCTTAGTCGATTGCAGCAAAGTTTGTAAGAGTAACGCTTGCTCTTTGGACTTTTTCATCTCGTTCAAAATGTATAAAAATTGATTCCAAAGAGCGATTTTATCGTCACCAAACGCCGCAGGATAATCCTGCAACAGAATAGTTTTGATACTGTGATAATGCTGTCCTAAGCCTTTGTACTTGTTCTCCACAAATTCGGCATTTGGGTAAAAATTGGGATCTTGGCTGTCACTTAGTGTATGATCAGCATGAAAATTACTTAAATACGAGTAGACAAAAATCGATGCATCGATGGACTTGCTCATTTCCAATTGGGTGAGATAGTCTTGGCCTAGAGTGAGTAAGGTACTTAGGCTCAACGAATGAAACAGAGTGGGGACGCGTCCGGCAATGCTTACTATGTAGTTGTCAAAAGTTTTTGCATCTATTTTTTGTTGCAGCGTAGTCAGCTGTTCTAACCATTCAAGATATTGTGGCACTATGTTGCAGTATTTCGCTTGCTCAAATTTCACTAAACTCAAGATGCGTAGCAAGCGTCCTTTTTGGTCAAAACTCCAGGGAGTATTTTTCAAATGTAGGCCAAACACTAAAAAGGATGGGTAATGTATTTTAGAATTGTATTGTTTCATACGATATAGGGCGTCAATGAAATATTGCTTGTATTCTCGATGTAATTGTTGAGTGAACAAGAATTGATTATCGATTCGTCCCCATACGTCCCGTTCTTGCCATTGGTCTTTTATTTCAAAAGAATACAGTTTAGTTTTTTCAACATTCGTTAGGGCTCTATACTCCTTGTCCCCTTGTTTAATGTGTTTCAGAATTTGTGTTAGCTCGGATAAGTCTAAGTGTATTTTTTGCTCTTCGCTTGAATAGCGTTCTTTGTTAGCCAATATAATGCAATCGTTTAATATACGAACAAGTGTTGAATACGAAACGGCATTTATCGCATTGAACTGGGTTTGAAGCTTTGGTTCGTTATGGTTCACTAATGCGCATTCATAGGTTGCTTCAAGGAACGTCTGAAACTGTGTAGCTCTAGCTTTTTCTTGCTTGAGCATGTGATCTAAGCCACGTTTTCCCGTTGTTGTATAGGCGAGCAGTGTTAATAAGAGACTGCATATTAAGGGTTCTGAGTTTTTTAGTGGGATTGGTTTGGTTTGTAGAACGTCGTTTATGTAGGTAACTCCTTCACATTTCTTTATTATGGTGTAGTGTGTAGGCAGTTGCATCATTCCTACCAGATGTTGGTATACGCTCATAGGAGCCACATATTTTTCACTGCCAATGTATCGAAAGAAGGTGAGTAGAGCGAGCTCAAATAAGGCTTGTATCTCGTCTGCAGAGGTTTGATCTAGCTTTTCCTCAAGTTGCTTGCAAAGAGCATCATTAATAAAGCGGGAATCATAATGTTCATACAATCTGTAGCTCTTATACAAGTTATACTGTTGTATCGTTTGTTGTAATGTATTTTCATAGTGCACGTTTAATTGCATGTCGGAACTGACGAAGTGAAACTCTTTTTTATGAACTGCTTGAATTACTCCGCAGGCACTCAGATCCAATTTTGCTAGGTTATTCCATTGTTCTGTGGGGTTTTTGACTTTTTGTAAAATGGTAATCAATCGGCTTAAATCCACCGGTAGGTTTACGATGTCTTGTAGCGGGCAGGGCATGCTTAAATTATCATACAATTTTAAGGCACGTAATTGGATTAGAAAGCCTTGAAAGGCATTCATGCATATAGCCAGATCGCAGTAACCACTTTCAATAGCGTGTTGGTGGGTCAGTTGTTGCCACCAGTGGTATTCCACTGGCGTTAATTGGAGTAATTGCTGCACGGCTTTTTGCTGTTCTGGATAGCAAAGACTGGCAAAATTCAAGTTAGGTTTTAAAAAAACATCGACAAAATCACTAAGCCCGACAGCACCCCAAACGTGTTCGATCTGGTTTAGGAATTGTATAAAAACGGCTGCAAACGATGCGTCTTGGCACAATAGCAGCTCCATAAATCGGATTTCATTGCTGTGACCAAGGCTTTGCATGAGACGAACCAGGTTTGATTGGTCGATGGATAATGATTTTTGAATTGAAACAATTAGATCTCGATAAGGATAGGCTGTTTGTTCTTCGTTTTTGAGGTTGTCTTGCGATAAGACTTCAGTGATTTGTTGATGGATGGCATTTTTTATATCTTCGGACAAGTTTGCGATTAAAGTAGAGGAAAGAGCATATTCGACACCTAGTGCTTCCTGCGATCTTTCTTGTTCTTCAAATAAAACGGAGCTCTTGGGAACTTTGGTTAATTGATAGGCGATTTTGGCGTAGTAATAATAATTTAAAGCCTGTACAAAATATTCAATGATAGACGCTTTTTCTTGATCGCTTTTATTGTTCAGTTCCTCGCTTAAAGCCCTAGTTAACTGGTGTATGCCCTCAGAATTAAAAAAGCTTAATGTAATGAAGTTTCTTCTCCAGCAATGCCAGGCAAGATACACATCTAGGTTGTTTTTAAAGAGTTCAAACATCTGCATAGAGGGTAAATGTGCGTTAATCAGGACTGAGTAATAGCTGGTACTCGGTAGATCGGTAGAGGGTACACGTGATGGTTTTTGAGTGAAAGGGGTTGATGCCATGTCGGGTTTTTCTGTACTTATAAACAAGGCTCCTTCCAGTGCGCTAAAATACATGTTTTGTGGCAGGTGCTCTAAATGCACGCCATTTTGGTATAGGTGGGGGTGGCGTACGATCTCGGTTAGGGCTTTGATACTGACTTGTTTTGGTACATGTGCCGAATAAAAATGTATCGCCATCGACAATGAGTTTGATGCGTCAAGAATGGCGTTTTGATTGGTGATCTTGTTATTTCCTGTTAAACGCTCCCAGAGATCTAGAATATCTCTATCTTTGTAGTGATATTGTAAGATTTCTTCACCGACTTTTTTCTTGGCTTGATAATGATCGGCATGATTGGGATCCATCCCTGCTTCGAGGTCGTGCCAGGAAATTAACTGATTTTTCTCATCTCGTAGCAATCCTGTTTTGTAATGACTGTCGTGTTTGACTTCTTGGTGTTGATCGATTTGCCAGGATTGCTGTATTTCTGCTTCAGTTTGCTCTTCGACTTGGTGTTCAAAATGGTATTTATTTTGAATACCTACTTTATTGTTGAGTTGTGGGAGAATAATCTCTTCTTGTAATAGGACATTTATTTTTGTTTGGTTGAATAATGTAATGTGTTTTGCCGTAGTTTCTTGGGCTAGAATATCGGTGCTTAAGATGGTTTGATGCGCGCATTCGTTTTCTGCCTCTAATAATAAAGCGACTTCAAGAGTAGGTAGATTATTAAATTGGACGCGAGTGTTTTTCATGTCGTGTAATATTGTTACGAGGCTTTGAATCTGTTGTGTTTGGAGTTTATGGAGATACAAATGGAGTTGAGGCAGTTTTGCAGTATCGAGTAGTTTGATGCTTTGAATCAGTACGGTGAAGAGCTCGTCGTTTAGTTCGGAAATGTGTAAACTAATGTCTTGGCAAAAAAAACAGTCGGTTTCATTGCGTTTTATGGATTGGATGAATTCATTCATACCTTCGAGCGTTGATACCTTGATAGGATTATTCGATGATTGACGATGAGGGATATAGAGCGAATATCCTTTGGTGATTTTATTTTTTTGGAGATCTTGAGTAAATTGATTCTGCAAGAATGAAAGATAGCTTTTTACTCCTTCGCGGCCTAGTTGGGATACGGGAATTTTTTCATCCATGCAAAAGATGCTGCCTTCTTGTTTAGCAGCTTCTCGTGCTAAATTTCCTACCTCAAATCGGAGATTGTCTAGAGGACTTCCATAAGGAGAAAAATAGGCTCTCGAGGTGTTGGCTTTTAAGTTGTTGATTATTGTTAGTAGCTCTGCAGTTTCAGCTTGGCTGTTGTCTAAAAATGCTTGGTTGATGAGAATACCCTTGGTCTTATCATAAGAAAATACGACAGTATCTTCTTGTTTCACCAAAAGCTCTTGGTAAGACCTTAGAGCAATCACCTCTAGAATGATGCTGTTTAAGTTTGGATCAAGTAGATTTTGTGTGGCTTGGAGTAGCAATTGTTGTTTATTTGAATTTCTTTCTTGATTCAATAGATTACGTCGCAACGCTGTGGTAAACAAGTGATTGAATTTGACATCGCTTTCAACAATAGATGCTCGTTTTACAAGCACTGTATCGAGCATGCTCTGGTCTGTGGGTTCTAAAAGTAATTTTTTCTCAAGCATCCATTGATGAAAATAGTCGCGTAGTAACAGGATGTCGTTTTGTTGGTATTCGGTGCGCTCTTCCTGTTCTCTAATATGTTGGTTTACGATGGTATTTCTGACATTACTATTGTCTTCAAAAAATCCGAGTCGAAGGGCTTCCAAAAATGCATCAAACGCAGTTATAAGCTTTACATCGACACTAACGGCTTGTATCTTTTTTTGCATCTGCTCCAGACAGTAAGTTTCAAACTGTTTTTTTAGTTTATTGTCTAGAGTTTTTGTTTTTCTATCTTCTCTGAGGTATTTTTCAAGGATTTGTATGGTTTCTTTAGTTATTGTGTCTTTCAGGTAAGTTTGTATTAGGGCTGTAAGAAATGTCTGGAGTGTTATCGTCCGGTGTAAGGGGTTGTTCTCGTATGAGTTTTGTCGTTTGCTGTGTAATATTTCTTCAAAGTAAGCTTGCATGGCTTGATCCAATCCACCTTCTTCGAGAATTTTAATGAGCTTTTCAAGGTTTTGATTTAGGGAATGTTCGTTATGTATGATGGTTTGCAGCAAAGAAAGGACGTTTGAACTGAGTTGCATATCAAAAGCTCTATTGAAAATAATTTATCTAATTGTACTAATAGTGCACTTTGCTATCAATAGGATTTTAACTAATTTTGGTGTCGCTGGAGCTATTGTAGGAGTGGGGATAGCCATTCCAGGTATCGCCGGAGCTCTCTCAAAGATGGGATTATTTGCCAATAGAAGAAAGAAGAGTTGGCGACAAAAATTTAGAAGATGTCGCACCACAAGCTCACAAATAGGGCTTTGTTTTGTCAGGTTGTATATGAGCTCTTATTATTAAATGGCTTAAGCGATTCAGCAATTTGCTTATATAATTCTGGTAACCATCGTGGTTGAGCAAAATTTGTTGTGGACGGTTTTTGATGACGTAAGTCATTGGGTGCAATAATCACTTGAATATTATTTAAGCCCACACGTCGTGCTAAAATAAATAATTGATCAATCGCTAAATCGCCAACAGCCAAACAACCTACGGATAAATTCTTACCATGAATGAAAATGTTATTACCTAAATTTCTGCGCCCATCTTGATACCCTTTTTGACGATCAAAATTATTAGGGTAATTAAGCATCATTGATAAGTGCATGCTGCTAAAAGGATTAAAATTGACTAATTTATACACACCTTCTGGGATTTGTTTATCATTTTCGCGAAGCTTGGGGCCCAAGCGACCACTAAAGCCAGCTAAGGGATAATTATGAATATGTTTCCAAGATTTCTCTGAATTTCTTGCCCAGAGTTCTATTTTGCGTTCTGATTTAAATGCAAGAAGAGCAACCTCACGGGGTGGATAGTTTACTCCAGCTTTAGTAAAATATGATTTAAGCTGCGGCTCAACACGCAGGCCATAACGCTTTATTGCACGATCAACGGCTTGATCCCAATCAAGCTTATGTGTCATAGAAAAAGCATTAAGACTAGATAACACAATAAATAGAGTAAAAAGCCGCTTCATAAAAACACTAACATGATAAATTATAGGCATGGTATCAAATAATAATCCTCAGAACAATTTAAATTTCCCAGGTTTTTCTGTAAATATTCCCTGGAGTTCAATAACTTAGCAATTATTTTATTGGTCTCGCACTTGTTTTTTTCGCTGATAAGTTAAATCGGCTCATTATAAAATCAGGGCTGTCCTCTAAACGCCCTATAGAAGCGATAAGTCCGTAATAATTAGGGCATAGATACATGACGGAATTGTCAGGTATCACTTTATAAAATACGTATTTATAATGGCAATAACTGGGTTTGTCGAAAAGTGCTACTTGTATTATTGGTGTCCTTTCTTTTTTATGTTCTATAAAAAAGGCGTTAATCCATAAATTGGTAATTACTAATAATGCACCCACCATAAAAAAGGCATTAAGAAAACTGCCAAGGTATTTAAAAGAACTGGAACTCATACATAAGTGCGTGATAATACGGATTAGCGCCAAGAGCAATATGAATAAGGTAAACGAATAAATTGATGCATTCATGTAATCAAAATAAGTACTAAAAATCTGATTACCAGAAAACTGAAAGTGAATTAATAAAGCAATAAGACTTAACCATAAAGAAGAAACAATATAGTGTATAGCTCTTCTTTGCTCACCAATAATCAGGAGCACCAATGCAATAAACGGGAAAAAATATTGGATAATCTTGGCCAGGGTATACATTGAGTAAATCTCTCAAATTAATTTAGCACTCAAGAACTTATCTATTTATATCAGTATTTTAAAATGATGGCTAGGGTCTATTGAACTGTTGCTTCATGTTTGTCTTTAATCAAAATGATATAGGGCTGTGTTGGGAAGGTTGTTGTTTTTATAAGAGTATTCGGCACACTAATTTTTTTTATCGCAAACGGATTTTTTGGCGAAAATAGGTAATTCGAAGGGTCAATTAAATTAAGTATGTATTTAGGATTTGTAGTTGTTTTAATATTGGATGATGTATTTGGATGCATACTACCAATCCATAAGGGACGATTAAATTCTGATAAATTATAATTTGATTCCCAAATGCGCAATTCTAACGATAAATTAGTCTGCTTGTCTGTATATATCATAAAAAGGGAGGGGCCTTTATTTTCATAGAGTTGCGTGAGCAAAGGTAATTTAACCCCATTAGATTGATTATTTATCCAGGTTAGTAAGTTAGTAAAAAAAGATTCAGTATGTGATTTCCAGCCATTTTGCTCCAGATAGTCTTCTAGTAAATCCAAGTCTCCTGAATATTCAATATTTAAGAGACTAATCCTTTTGCCAATGCGATTAAGTCTATAAAGCGGCAAAATGGGCTTTTTCTGATTCCACCATACCTTCTCATTTAGGGAAAATTCTTTATGGTAAGGAGTATGATTGTAAGATAGAGTATGGAAGTTAAAATACGTAGAGATTGAGCTGGCAACTAGAACGCCGAAGAATAGAGAACACGCAATAGGTGCAGCATTAGCTACTTTTAACGAAGCTAAATTAGTTTTTCTATAGATTAAACAAAAAAACAGATTAATAGTTGCTCCTGCAAAATAAGCGGCAAGAACATCTGTTAGCCAGTAATCGCCTAAATAAAGTGCACCTAAACCACTTAAACCAAGAATAGTAAATACAAAGGTTCTCAGTGTATTGGTAAATAAAGAGTAGATTTGATTAATATAAAATAATAAAAAGCCATAGAAGGCAGTAGCAACGAGTAAATGATTTGCTGGAAAAGATGAACCAGGCATTATCATTAATATACCTGTAGGCCTTGGGCTAGTAATGTATTGATTAAGTAAAGAAGTGAAAAATGTGGCACAGATAACTAAGCCGCTTAAATAAAATATGGCTTTCAAATGTTTGTTATGAATAAACCAAATACAGCAAATAACAAAAAGGGTACAAATGGTTAGAGTCGAAGTGAGTTGAGTACAAAAAATAAAAAAGGCTTGTAAGACAAAAGTATGTACACTTTGCAGGAACAAATAAGTGGGCATATTTAGCGAGGAGATCCATTGACCTTGTAGTTCCAGTATCAAAAGAATGATAAAACTTATTAGATAAAGCATTGCTTGTAAAGCAAGAGAAGCTGTAATGTCGTGATTCAGTTCGCCTTTGGGTGTTAGCATTTTGCATAAGCGACCCAATACTGATTTATGCTTCAAGACACGTGTCCAAATGGCATGTAAATGCCGTTTAAAAAATGAATTTAATTTGCTGACTAACCATTTGATCATCAAGCTGATTATCCAAATTACTGCAAGAATGATAAGGATAAGGACAAAAAGTCGAGTAGCGCTTTCTCCAGAAAGTTCATGGCTGGCGGCCCCAATGACTACGCCTGGCATGACGTAAAGTAAAGCCCAACCGATGGCTGAAAGCACATTAGCAATAAGAAAACGCCATTGCTTCATATGTAATATTCCAGCAATTACGGGAATGATGGAACGTAAAGGTCCTATGAAGCGGCCAATTAAAACGCTCTTCCCACCATGTAAGGCAAAAAAATCTTTACCATATTTGAGCCATTGTGGATATTTCTTAAAAGGCCACATCTCAGCAAGGCGTTCGCTGTACACATAGCCCAAGGTATAACTAAGGCTATCACCAGCAACAGCACCTAAAATTGCTGCCAATAGCGTTAGGTCTACACGCATAATTCCCGAGCCTGCGAGTATCCCAAGGGCTGTCATCGTGACACTGCCTGGGACAATACTGCCGATTATGGCTAGTGATTCAGCTAAAGAAATGAGAAAGGTGATTAATAATGACCAATGAGGGTTTTGTTGTAACCAATTAGTAAGCGGTTGTACATAATCTACTAACAAACTCATAGGATCTCTTAATTAAATTGTTGTAGAAAGCTTTGTGAAAAATGCTGATTCACATCATCTAATACTACTTTAGGATAAAAATGGCTTATCTGTGTCATTTCCATTTTTGCAAATCCACAAGGGTTAATTCCTAAAAAAGGTTTTAAATCCATATCTACATTTAACGAAATTCCATGGTAAGTACAACCATTTTTTACTCTTAAACCGATGGAAGCAATTTTTTGTTCATTGATATAGACACCAGGAGCACCACAACGAACATTGGCCTCAATATCATAGTGAGACAATACGGAAATGATAATTTGCTCTAATTGGCAGACTAGAGTCCTAATCCCTAAATTTCTGCGGCTGATGTCCATTAAGATGTAAGCAACTAATTGTCCAGGACCATGATAAGTTACTTGGCCGCCTCGATCAGATTGTACGATGGGAATGGATGCAGAATTTAATATATGTTCTGATTTACCTGCTTGTCCTTGGGTATATACCGGGAAATGCTCTAAAAGCCATAATTCATCAGGGGTTTGTACATCACGATTCAGAGTAAACTCTTTCATCTGCTGCCAAATTTCCTCGTAATTTTGTACGCCGAGTTGCCGTATTTGCATTTATAGAACCATTTTTATTTCAGAATGCTTAGAAACTTCTCTGTAGAAGTTATCAAGCATGTTTTGGTTTTCAGCATAAACGGTCACTGTGATCGCAAGATAATTATTACCTTTACTTTTTTTATGAGTAATGTTTTCTTGTTCAATTTTTGGAAAGTGCTTCAATGTTATTTCCTTGATTTCCTGTAAAAAAGCAGCGGTGTTAGGCCCCATGATTTTTATAGGAAAATGGCAAGGAAACTCAATTAGTGTCGTATTTGTCATAATGCACCAGCCTTAAGAGCCAAACCAGCGTTTAAATGCCAAACGCACAGAGTCTTTAATACGTGTGAAAAACCCACCTGACTCAACGTCTTGCAGAGCATAGATTGGTCGAGTTGAAACAATGCTATTATCAAATTGTACAACTAAATCCCCAATTTTGTCGCCTTTCTTAATTGGTGCTTCCAAGAATGAAGGTACTTTGGTTGAAACATTAAGACGCTGATATTGTCCAGTAGGAATGGTGATGTAGTGATCTTCATTCAAACCAATCAAGACTTTATTCACTACACCTTTATATAAAGGAAGTTCTGCTACTGTTTGACCTGATTTATATAATTGGTGCGTTTCAAAAAATCTAAAGCCATAATTTAATAATTTTTCACTATCATCGGCACGAGAAGAGTCATTAGGTTCACCTAGAACCACCGCCAATAAACGCATGTTATCGCGTTTGGCTGAAGAAACAAGGCAGAAACCAGCATCATTAGTGTGACCTGTTTTAATGCCGTCTACTTGGTTATCACGCCATAATAAACGGTTACGGTTTGGCTGACGAATGCCATTATAAGTAAACCATTTTTGCTTATACCAATCATAATATTGGGGGAAATCAATAATTAATGCACGACCGAGAATTGCTAAATCTTTTGCAGTAGTGTAGAGGTTAGGATCAGGTAAACCAGTACTGTCTGTAAAATGACTGTTTTTCATGCCCAGATTTTGTGCCTGTTGATTCATAAGATCGGTAAATGAGTTTTCTGTACCGCCAACATGTTCCGCCATAGCAACGCAGGCATCATTACCAGAATCTACAATAATCCCTTTTAATAAATCTTCAACTGCAACTTGCTGGCCTTCTTTAATAAACATGCGCGAACCACCAATTTTCCATGCTTCTTTACTTACGCGCACCATATCAGTTAAATGGATCTGTTCATGGTGCAATGCATGAGAGATGACGTAAAGAGTCATCATTTTAGTTAAACTGGCTGGAGGCAAATGCTCTTCACTGTTTTTCTCAGCAATAATTTTACCACTGTTTACATCAATTAAAATGTATGCTTTAGCATTCAAAATAGGTGCTGCAGGAGTTACCATAGGTTTATTAGTGACATTGGGAGAAGGTCTTTCCAATTCTGTGCCAGAGGTCGGCCGCTCTAATACGTCCTTCCCTTCTGCAAAAGTATTAGATGATTGAATAATCAAGGTGATAAGAAAAAGTGTTGTTAATAAAATAGACGTCGAGCGGGTCATTTTTTTACCTTTATTGCCTGGCATGGTTACAAATCACGTATCTTACCACAGCATTTTACAAGCAACCAATCTACGCAAGTAAAATATTAAATTATTTTTTTGTTTTAAATTTATTGCAGGCAAAATTTCGAAATTTTCTAACAATTAATGTATATTAAGAGCAAACTTTTATTTCAAAATGGAACTATATGAGAAAGATACTTATTGCTGTGGCGATATTCTTGGCTGGTTGTCATTCTACAAATCAGTCTCTTCACTCTGGCAATGTAAGGGGGCAGGTTCGTGCAAAAGGCATTCAGCAGAATCATAACCAAGCTATTTATAACCGTTATAAAAATAAAGATAATCGTTATACACAAGCACAAGATGGCGCACCCACTAACCAAAAACAACTTAGTTTCAAAGAACCGGTTCCAAAGAAGGAGCCCATAAGTCGGTATGGGAATCCTACAGAATATTATGTAGACGGCAAAACCTATAAGGTACTCGCTAATTCACATCGTTATAAAGCACGAGGTATTGCCTCTTGGTACGGTACGAAATTCCACAAACAAAGAACTTCAAGTGGCGAACCTTATAATATGTACGTAATGTCTGCAGCACATAAAACATTGCCATTACCTACTTACGTACGCGTAAAAAACTTAAATAACGGTAAAGTAGCAATAGTAAAAGTTAATGATCGCGGTCCATTTCATTCCAATCGAATTATTGATTTATCTTATGCTGCTGCGTTAAAGCTGGGAGTATTTCCTAAAGGGACGGCTCATGTAGAAATTGAAGCTTTAGCAGGGCCATTAGTACAAGGTCGTTATTTTATTCAGACAGGAGCCTTTTTCTCTGAAGTTTTAGCGAAGCAGTTAAAAGCAAAAATAGCGCGCTTTTCACGAGCCCCAATAATGGTTGAACGTTATCAACAACGCTATATAGTCAAAGTAGGACCTTTGGACAATAAAAGTGCTGCTGATGCCTTAAAACGAAAATTAGCACAAAATGGCGTTAAAGACTCCTTCTCCGTGTTGATTTAATGAATGTATATGGGATAATTGGTAGTTTGGTAATGGATTAATAGATAACATTATTTATTATAACTGTGAGGTGTTCGATCGATGCATGAAGGCTCTGTATTTTATACCATGTTCTTAATTTTTGCAGGGGCTGCGTTTTTATCGACACTTGTTCTCTATACCAAACAATCCTTACTGGTTGCTTATATTCTCTTGGGAGCCATTTTTGGACCTTGGGGATTACGTTTAGTACCTGATATAACCACCATCCAGCAAATAGGTGATATAGGGATCGTGTTTTTGCTCTTCTTGTTGGGTTTACACTTACAACCACAAAACTTAATTCACATGCTCAAAAAGGTTACCTGGATTGCCTTAATTAGCTCTGTGGTTTTTGGGCTTATGGCTTATACTGTTGGTCGTTATTTTGGATTGACTGAAATAGAGTCATGGACTTTGGGTGCTTCGATGATGTTTTCAAGTACAATTATCGGCTTGAAATTATTACCTACGACTATTTTGCATCATCAACATACTGGTGAGGTGATGATCAGTGTGCTGCTAATGCAAGATGTGATTGCGATTGTAGTGTTAATCCTCATCAATGGTGCTCAGCAAGCAAGTGGATTATCTTGGAATGATCTATTTTTAGTAGGCCTTGATTTACCCGCACTGGGATTATTTGCTTTTCTCTTTGAGAAACACATTCTCATTCGCTTATTGGCCCGTTTTGATAGAACTCAGGAATATGTGTTTTTATTATCAATTGGTTGGTGCTTGGGGTTGTCAGTTTTGGCCCAAAAAATCGGATTATCAGAAGACATCGGTGCATTTGTAGCAGGCGTTGCTTTAGCAGCGAGCCCTATTTCTCTTTTCATTGCCGAAAGCTTAAAGCCACTACGAGATTTCTTTTTGGTGATGTTTTTCTTCTCCATCGGCGCTACATTTAATTTTGGGTATGCGCAACAATTATTTATTCCCGCTATTATCCTTTCCGCCTTAGTCCTTATCGTGAAACCAGCCTTATTCTTTGTGCTGCTTAATCGCTCCGGTGAGAAAAGAACTGTAGCTAAAGAAGTAGGTTTTCGTTTAGGGCAGGCAAGCGAGTTTTCCTTATTAGTGGCAAGTATTGCATTTAGCACTAAACTTATTTCGGATAAGGCATCAAATCTTATCCAAGCAACAACTATTTTAACGTTTATTGTTTCTTCATATCTGGTTGTGTTGAAATACCCAACCCCTATAGCACTATCTGATAAAATGCGTAAGGATTAATTATAATGAAATTATTGGTTATATTACTGTGCTTGTTTAGCGAACGTTTTTTGGTACATACCATTTCATTCCAGCGTTTCAACTGGTTTAGTGAATATTATCAACGCATTAAGGGTAATGCAGATAAAAATAATTTTTTTACTAATCCTTGGGCTCTGTTGGCTTTAATTGTTTTGCCCTTGATTGCTATTACTGCATTTGTTTATTTATTAATGCATGGACTTTTTTATGGCTTTATGGGGTTGCTTTTCAGTATTATCATCTTTTTTTATTGCCTTGGGCCGCAAAATGTTTTTTATCCAGTAGCGCAATCAGTGACGAAAGATACCAATCAGTTAGTAGGTGATTATTTTTTTATGGTGAACCGCCAATTGTTTTCTGTTGTTTTTTGGTACATTGTTGCTGGCCCGATCGCTGTGGTCACTTATCGCTTAATTACTTTGTGTCGGGATATTAATCTTGTAAGTTTTCAGGCAAATGAAATGACTGATTTACTAGAGTGGATTCCTGCACGTTTAACTGCGCTATTGTACTTGGTTGTCGGTAATTTTCAACGCGGTGTTAAACTCTTTTGCAGCTCTTTTGTTGCTAAACCAGATTTTAATCAGGAAATGTTACGTGAATGTGGTTTGCAAGCGTTACGTGCCAATGACGCAGATGAAGTTGCACTGCCTGCAGCTGAAAGTTTAGTTGAGCATGCGATTATTGTGATGTTGGCATTTATTGCTATGTTTACTTTAATTTCGTGGTTGTAATAATTTATATGTGGATTTTAATACATGAGTTTTTTAATAAGAATAATATGTTGTCTTTTAGCGCTCAGTTTATTGAGTTGCGCGTCTAAAAATTCACTTGTAAGGCAAAAAATAGATCAATGCCAACTAAGATGTGTACAACATTTTGAATATTGCCGTCAGCATTGTGTTGATAATTGCCCTAATTGTTCTTGGCGTTCAACACTACGATCGGCAGAAAATTTTACAAAATATGTAAATGAACGCAAAGTTCAAGGTGAAAAGGTCACACGTGAGTTGAATTCTTATCGTGATCTACTACAATGCCGCAAAGTAACCTGTAACTGCATGGCAGATTTAGAGGTCTGCAAACAAAATTGTTCTGGCGTAATCCCAAAACGATTACAAGCGGTACCTAATTGTGTATAGATAGAATGTCGGGGACATTTTCATGGCAAATGAAACTAATTTAGATATAGATCCTATTGAAACGCGCGAATGGCTGGATGCCCTTGAAGCTGTATTAGCCAATGATGGTGCTAAGCGTGGCGCTTTTCTTTTACAACAACTGATTAATAAGGCGAATACTGAAGGAGTGAATTTAAGTAGTTCCCTAAATACTCCTTATCGGAATACCATTAAACCCTACGAAGAAAAACAAATGCCTCCTGATGAAGGGATGAGCAAGCGAATCAACGCGTTGATTCGCTGGAATGCCGTTGCTATGGTTTTGCGTGCTGGAAAATATGCATCTGAATTAGGTGGGCATATTGCATCTTATGCTTCTGCATCTACTTTATACGAAACAGGGTTTAATCATTTTTTTAAAGGTCCTAACAGTGAGGGTGGAGGCGATCTTTTATACATCCAAGGTCATTCTTCGCCTGGTATTTATGCACGTGCTTTCCTTGAAGGCCGTTTAAGTGAACAGCAATTGGCTTACTTTAGGCAAGAAGTTGAAGTGGATGGTTTATCTTCTTATCCACATCCATGGTTGATGCACGATTTTTGGCAATTCCCTACAGTTTCCATGGGCTTGGGGCCATTGCAGGCGATTTATCAAGCACGTTTCTTAAAATATCTGGAAAATCGTGGTTTGATTAAAGAAACAGGCCGTAAAGTATGGGCCTTCCTAGGTGATGGTGAAACCGATGAGCCAGAATCATTAGGTGCATTAAGTATTGCCGCAAGAGAAAAACTCGACAATCTGATTTTTGTTGTAAATTGTAATTTACAACGTTTGGATGGTCCTGTGCGCGGTAATGGAAAAATCATTCAAGAGCTTGAACGTGTATTTCGTGGTGCAGGCTGGAATGTCGTCAAGGTCATTTGGGGTGGCCGTTGGGATCCGCTTTTGGCACAAGATAAAGAGGGTTGGTTGCAAAAACGTATGGAAGAATGCGTTGATGGTCAATATCAAACTTATAAAGCCAATAATGGTGCTTATGTACGACAACATTTTTTTAATGAATATCCTGAATTGAAAAAAATGGTTGAAAACTATTCTGATGACGATATTTGGCGTTTGAACCGTGGTGGTCATGATTCTCAGAAAGTCTATGCTGCTTATGCCCAAGCTGTAGAGCATAAAGGAAGCCCCACCGTTATTTTAGCTAAAACGATTAAAGGTTATGGTATGGGTGCAGCAGGTGAAGGGCAGAACATTACTCATCAACAGAAAAAAATGACTGTAGATCAATTACGCATGTTTAGAGATCGTTTCAATATCCCAATAACTGATGAGCAAATTACTGACATACCATTTTATAAACCTGCAGACGATAGCCCAGAAATTAAATACATTAAAAAACAGCGCGAGGCGTTAGGTGGTTATTTACCTACACGCACATCTGAGATAGAACCATTAATAGCTCCAGAGCTTGCCGAATTTTCTGCAATAACCAGTGGTTTGGGTGAGCGTGAAATTTCTACCACTATGGCTTTTGTACGTATTCTTTCTGTTTTATTAAAGAATAAAGAACTCAGCTCGCGAATTGTGCCTATTGTTCCGGATGAATGCCGTACTTTTGGTATGGAAGGTCTTTTCCGTCAAATTGGTATTTACTCACCAGTAGGGCAGCTCTATACTCCCGTGGATCATGAGCAAGTAATGTTTTATCGCGAAGCAACCGATGGACAAATTCTTGAAGAGGGAATTAATGAAGCGGGTGCGTTTTGTTCCTGGATTGCCGCAGCGACTTCCTACAGTACAAATAAATTGGCAATGATTCCATTTTATATTTATTACTCCATGTTTGGCTTCCAACGCATTGGCGATTTAGCGTGGGCAGCTGGAGATATGCAAGCTCGCGGGTTCTTATTGGGTGGAACTGCAGGGAGAACCACACTTGCAGGTGAAGGCTTACAACATCAAGACGGGCATAGCCATATTTTAGCGTCAACAATTCCAAACTGTGTCTCTTACGATCCAACTTATGCTTATGAGCTTGCGGTGATTATTCAAAATGGTTTGTACCGTATGTATGAAAAAATGGAAAATGTTTTCTATTATATTACGGTAATGAATGAAAACTACATTCAGCCAGATATGCCTAAAGGTGTGGAAGATGGCATTATTAAAGGAATGTACTTATTAAAAGAGAATAAGAAAAAATCCAGGCTACATGTGCAATTAATGGGATGTGGCACTATTTTGCGTGAAGTAATTAAAGCCGCAGAAATGTTAGAAGAAGATTATGCAATTACTTCTGATATTTGGAGTGTAACCAGCTTTAATGAATTAAGACGCGATGGTTTAGCCGTTGAGCGACATAATGCAATGCATCCTGAGAAAAAAGCACAAGAAAGTTATGTCACTCGGCAATTAAAAGAAAAATCAGATCCTGTAATTGCTGCTAGTGATTATATGCGCCTTTTTGCAGATCAAATTCGTCCTTACGTACCTAATCGTTACGTGACTCTGGGTACTGATGGCTATGGTAGAAGCGACACCCGTGAACGTTTACGTCATTTCTTTGAAGTAGATGCTAAATACATAGTCTTGGCTGCATTAAACGCTTTGAATGCTGAAGGAAGCATTGATAAATCTAAAGTTGTTGATGCAATGAAGCGATATAACATTAATCCTGACAAGTTAGATCCGGTAACTCACTAAGAGTTTCCATGCTAGGGTTTTTGCTTCACGGGTAAGTTAATAATTTTGTCATTTTCGCGAAGGCGGTAATCCATTTCCAATGTTGGTTTTGTGCCCCCATACAAATGGATCCCACCTTCGTGGGGACGACGACAGTGGAGCTCTTAATTTAATAGCTATAGGCTTTGCCTTCATGAAGGCTAGATTAGAGGATAGATATGGCAAATGATATAGAAGTTAAGATCCCTGATATTGGTGGGTCTACACAAGTGGATGTAATTGAAATTTTAGTAAAAGTTGGTGATAAAATTAGTATTGATACACCACTTATTACTTTGGAGTCAGACAAAGCCAGTATGGAAATTCCTTCACCTATTGAGGGGACGGTTACCAAGTTGAATGTTAAAGTTGGTGATAAAGTTTCTGAGGGAGATGTAATTCTTTTTGTTGTTGCAGATAAGGTAGCTGATACACCGAAAGAAGAACCAAAGCCTACAGTCATTCCACAAGAAAATCAACCCGAAGCTTCTTCTGTACAAGAAACTACAACTTCAGTTGACACCAAAGAAATTGAAGTGAAGGTGCCTGATATTGGTGGTGCAACGCAAGTAGATGTCATCGAAATAATGGTTAAAGAAGGTGATAGTATCAGTGTTGACACGCCATTAATTACTTTAGAATCAGATAAAGCCAGTATGGAGATTCCTTCTCCAGTTACGGGTACTGTGACGAAAATGAGCCTGAAAATTGGTGATAAAGTTGCAGAAGGTGATGTGATTCTTGTTGCTGTTTCTAAAACTACTGCGCCCAAAGCTGCACCACGGCCTACAGCTGTACCAGCAACTGCTGCATCTGTAAGTGAAGCAGCAACCGTGCAAGCACAAGCCTCCCCAGCTAATGATTATATTCCACCATCAACAGTAATTGCTGCAGGGCCTGCAGTACGTCGTATGGCAAGAGAATTAGGTGTTAATCTTGCGGATGTTCAAGGTTCTGGTCGCAAGTCACGTATCATGAAAGAAGATCTTCAAGCGTATGTTAAAGCCCGTTTAAGTGCGGTATCTACAGCTCCAGGCACTTTAGCAATGCCTGCGGCGCCAAGTATTGATTTTTCTCTTTTTGGTGAAATTGAGATCAAACCTTTAAATAAAATTAAAAAGCTTACTGGGCAAAATGTACATCGCTCCTGGATTACTATTCCTCATGTAACGCAGTTTGACTCTGCTGATATTACCGATATTGAAGCATTTAGAAAAACTGAAACAGATCATGCTAAAGACAAAGGCTATAAGCTGACTTTATTAGCGTTTGTATGCGCAGTAGTAAGTAAAGCACTCCGTGTTTACCCACAGTTCAATGCTTCTTTGGATGCTTCAGGCGCTAATTTAACTTATAAGAAATACTGCAATATTGGCATTGCTGTAGAAACTCCTAATGGTTTAGTGGTTCCAGTAATCAAAAACGTAGATAAACTCACTGTGACCGAAATTGCAATGGAAATGAGGCGTTTAAGTGTCAAAGCACGTGATAAGGGATTAATGCCTGGGGATATGTCTGGTGGTTGCTTTACCATATCCAGTCTTGGCGGTATTGGCGGAACGTCATTTACGCCGATTGTTAATAGCCCTGAAGTTGCTATTCTTGGTCTGTCTCGCTCTGAAATCAAACCGGTTTATCAAGACGGCGTATTCCAACCAAGATTAATACTGCCTTTATCTTTGTCTTATGATCATCGCGTGATTGATGGAGCAGAGGCAGCTCGATTTACACGTTATATTGCAGAGTGTTTGGCAGATATACGAAGAATTTTACTTTAAAAAACGTTCCTTTCTTTTTTAAAGAAAGAGAAATCTTATGTATTAATAAATTAATTTAAGATAAGAGGCTTGCAATGGCTAATAAAATCAAAACTGAGGTAGTAGTTTTAGGAAGTGGACCTGGCGGATACACCGCAGCATTTAGAGCAGCAGATTTAGGCAAAGCGGTTGTTCTTGTTGAGCGTTATGATTCATTAGGTGGTGTGTGCTTAAATGTGGGTTGTATCCCCTCCAAAGCCTTATTGCATATTGCTAAAGTTGTTGATGAAGCTCATGAGATAGCAGAGCAAGGAGTTGATTTTGGTAAACCTAAATTAGACAGTAAAAAAATGGTTGCTTTTAAAGACTCTCGCGTTTCCAGATTGACAGGTGGCTTAAAAGCTTTAGCAAAACAACGTAAAGTTGAAGTAGTAACTGGCGTTGGTAAGTTTTCAGGCACTCATCAAATTACCGTTGAAACTAAAGATGGTCTGGTTGAAATTGAATTTGAAAACGCAATCATTGCTGTGGGTTCAGAGTCGGTTAATTTACCATTTATTCCAGAAGACAAACGTATTTTCAGTTCTACTGGTGCTTTAGAATTAGCGGATATCAAAGGCAATTTATTAGTTCTTGGTGGTGGTATTATTGGCTTGGAAATGGCTACAGTCTATTCAGCTTTAGGTGTAGACGTTACTGTAGTTGAATTTATGGATCAATTAATTCCTGGTGCAGATCTTGATTTAGTGACTGTATTGCAAAAGCGCATGGCGAAAAAAGGTGTTAAGTTCTTGCTGAAAACTAAAGTGACCGCAGTTGAAGCGAAAAAAGATGGAATTTATGTTTCAATGGAAGGTGAGCATAAAACAGATAAACCGCTTTGCTTCCAACAAGTTTTAGTCGCTGTAGGTAGAAAACCTAATGGTGGCGCAATTGATGCGGGGAAAGCAGGTGTTAAAATAGATGAACGTGGTTTCATTAAAGTTGATAATCAGCAAAGAACAAATGTTCCTCATATTTTTGCGATCGGTGATGTGGTTGGTCAACCAATGTTGGCACATAAAGCAATTCCAGAGGGCAAGATAGCAGCGGAAGTGATCGCAGGAATGAAGCATTATTTTGATCCTAAATGCATTGCGAGTGTTGCTTACACTGATCCTGAAATTGCCTGGGCTGGTTTAACTGAAAAAGAAGCCAAAGAAAAGAATATCCCTTATGAGAAAGGAGCATTCCCTTGGGCTGCAAGTGGGCGTGCATTAAGCATGGGCCGCGAGGAAGGGATGACCAAATTGTTATTCTGCCCAGGTACAAAACGTATATTAGGTGCAGGTATTGTTGGAGTCAATGCAGGTGAGTTGATTGCAGAAACTGCATTGGCAATCGAGATGTGTTGTGATGTTGAGGACATTGCATTGACTATTCATCCTCATCCAACTTTAACTGAGACAATTGTACAGGCTGCTGAAGCTTTTGACGGTACGATAACGGATCTGTATTTGCCTAAAAAGAAGAAATAGGCTTATTGGCACGGTAATGAGTCCTCATCTTCGGGAGGACGCCGTGCTCTTACATAACTCCATTAAAACCTGTTTAAGGAGTTGAGCATGAATTATAATATTCGTCCTATGACTGAAGCGGATATCGACGATGTTTATGCTATTGAAATTACCACACATATCGCTCCCTGGAAGAAGAGTATCATAAAAGACTGTGTTCGAGCCGGTTATAATTGCCTTATTCTTGAAATTCAAATTAGAGAACAGCGGGTTATTAGTGGCTATATTATTTGTAGGGAGAAAGATGGTTATTGTCATCTTTTAAATTTCTGTATTGCCAAGCACTTCCAATCTAAAGGTTATGGACGAAAATTTTTAGAGTACCTGGTAGCGACCATTTCTGAAAATAAAGAAATGGCTTATATTATTTTAGAAGTAAGACCAAGTAATAAAACAGCAGTACATCTCTATGAATCTTTTGGGTTTAAAATTAACAAAATTAAAAAAGCCTATTACACCGACAATGAATTCATCGAAGATGCCATAGTTTTTAAAAAGAATTTATAAAAATTCTATGTCAAGACTGTTTTTTTCTTTTTTCTTTGTTATCATAGCAAGCTAATCTGAAAAATATCTTTTGTTCACATCTGTGGATAACTTACAAACTAATCCTCAAGCATATCCCTCTTAAAATACGCATAACTCTTACATGATCCTTTGCTAGACAGGCTTTCCTTTTATTTTTTTTATTTCTCATAGAATTATGTTATCCACAAAATCTGTGGATAAGTCTGTGTATAGGGCTGTGAATTGTTTGAAAAATCAGTTAAATGTATTTATGATCTAAACTTAAACAATAGGGATGATTTCTTCTAACTGCTACTCCTGTGGGCTACGCAGTTAGTAGATAGGGCGAGTAGTTCCAAGGAAAATAAAAAATTTAAACTGAGTTTTTTATGCTCTTATATATGAAAATATCGTTTTTAATTTTATCTCCTGCTTTAGGGGGGGTGTTCTGTTAAAATTTTAGAAAATTTCACATGCTGCTTTAGGGAGTTCTTTAAGAAAAGTATGTAAGTCTTTCTCACCTAAAGAAGTATAGGTTATGCATTGTGGCTCACTATTACTTAACTTATCCTCTTGTAAGCCTTGTGGGAAGTTAAGAGAAGTAAATATTCTAGATTTTAATCAAAACGGCTAATTATCATGACAACCCAATAGCCCTATGCTACCCTTGCCAGCCATCGTTCCTTGATTTAAAGATATCCTTGTTGAGAATAATTTCATGAGAAGAAATCGATCTAAACCTAATCTTACCCCACAAACTGCAGAAGTGGTTAATTTAAGTCATGACGGAAAGGGGGTAGCTCGTATTAATGGCAAAGCAACTTTTATTCAAGGTGCTTTGCCAGATGAGACAGTAGAGTTTCAATATACGCGCATCAAAAAAGATTTTGATGAAGGGCAGTTATTGTCAGTGATCAAACCTTCCCCATTACGAGTGGAACCTAAATGCCCGCATTATGCTTTTTGTGGCGGCTGTTCCTTACAACATATGAGCGAAGCAGAACAAATTCATTTTAAACAAGAACAACTTTTAGATTTACTTGCACGCTATGGCCATACTCAGCCACAAACCATATTAGCACCCTTAGTGGCCAAACAGTGGAATTATCGTAATAAGGCACGTTTAAGTGTACGTTATGTTGAAAAAAAACAAGCAACTTTGGTTGGATTTCGTGAACGAAACAGCCCACGCTTTATTACTGAAATTAGTCAATGCCCGATATTAAATGCCAAAGTAGATGCGGATATTATTCCTTTACGGCATTTAATTGATTCAATGGAAGACAAGCATTGTATCGCACAAATTGAAGTAGCTGCAGGTGATGAAGAAATAGGATTGATTTTTCGCAATCTATCTGCACTTACTGAACATGACGCATTGAAGATTCAAGAGTTTGCAATACAACACCAGTATAAGATCTTCTTACAACCAGGTGGTCCTGATACCGTATCTTGTTTTTATCCACCGCAAGCAAGTAACTATTTAACTTACAGTTTGCCTGACTATCAAATTACCTATTTATTCCATCCTAACGATTTTACGCAAGTAAATGCAGAGTTAAATCGTGCTATGGTTGTGTTGGCTATGGAATTAATGGACATAAAAAGTACAGATATCGTGCTAGACTTATTTTGTGGGTTGGGCAATTTTTCGTTGCCAATGGCAAAGTTTGCTGCCAAGGTACTTGGTGTTGAGGGTAGCTCCGCAATGGTTGAACGCGCTTATATGAATGCAAAAGCAAATAACCTAGGCAATGTGGATTTTTATGTAGCCAATTTAGATGATGTGCATGAAGTACAAAAACTGGTACAGCAGCACTGTACTAAGGTATTAATCGATCCTCCACGTTCTGGGGCGCTTGAGTTGGTGAAGCAAATTGATGTCCTTAATCCGGAGCGTATTGTTTATGTGTCATGTAATCCAGTAACATTAGCAAGAGATACTGATATTTTAGTGAATCAAAAAGGGTATGTCTTAATAAAAGCCGGCGTAATGGATATGTTCCCTCATACTGCCCATGTTGAGTCAATTGCGTTGTTTGAAAAAGGATAAAACTCATGGTTAGAGTAAAAGATACTGTTCCATTAACGGCTGATGGTACCATTGATGTTGATCTATGGTTACATCAGCTTGGCGCCAAAGGTTATCTGGATAATCTTGAACTTATACGCAGTGCATGTGTTTTAAGTCAATTGGCGGGACAGGAACATGCTACTGAAACCGGACAATCCTGTTTGCAGCAAGGCTTGGCGATGGCTGATTTATTAGCTGACTTAGAAGTTGACCAAGAAACCTTGGCTGCAGCTATTATCTTTGAAAATGTCCATTATGCTGATTTAACTCTGGACGATGTTGAAGAACAACTTGGCCCTAATATTGCAAAATTGGTCAAAGGTATTGAGCGCATGAGCGCCATGCACAATATGCAATCCCTTAATAAGTATCCACAAAATAAACAACAAATTGATAATATTCGTAAAATGTTATTGGCCATGGTCGATGATGTACGTGTGGTATTGATTAAACTTGCTGAACGTTTATGTGTTTTAAGAGCAACTTCTCATCTACCGGAAGCACTACGCATACAACTTGCTACTGAGGCAATGGAAATTTATGCGCCATTGGCCAATCGGTTGGGTATTGGTGCCATTAAATGGGAGATGGAGGATTTGGCTTTTCGGCATTTACACCCAGAGCAATATAAAGCAATTGCTAAAGGATTAAAGGCTAAACGGCTGGATCGTGATAATTTTGTTAATATGATTGTAGCGCAGCTTAATGAGCAAATTAAACAAAATGACATTGAGCATTTTGCTGTGTATGGGCGCTCCAAACACATTCATAGTATTTATAAAAAAATGACACGTAAGAATGTAGCCCTTGATGAAATCTATGATGCTACCGCTGTACGTGTTTTAGTTGCTACTGAGCCTCAATGCTATGAAGTATTAGGAATGGTGCATACCTTATGGAAACAAATTCCTGCTGAATTTGATGATTATATTATCAATCCTAAAGCTAATGGTTACCAATCATTACATACCGCCGTAGAAGGGCCTGAGGGTAGGGTATTTGAGGTACAAATTAGAACCTTTCACATGCATGATTTAGCAGAAATGGGAGTTGCTGCACATTGGAAATATAAAGAAGGTGGTGGTACTCGTAAAGAAAGCCATGAGCGTAAAATAGAATGGTTGCGTGATGTATTGGCTTGGCATAAAGAAATGGCCAGCAATAAAGGCATACCTGAAAGTACCACAACGGAGTTTTTGGAAGATCGAGTATATGTATTTACACCAGATGGTGATGTTTTAGATTTGCCACATGGCGTGACTCCTCTGGATTTTGCTTATTATGTCCACAGTGATTTGGGACATCGATGTCGCGGTGCACGTATTAATGGCCATATCGTGCCTTTAACATACCAATTAAAAACCGGAGATCGAGTTGAGATCTTGGCTGGAAAACAGCTTAAGCCTTCTCGTGACTGGATAAATCCTCATTTGAATTATTTAAAGACTTCACGGGCCAAAGCTAAAGTATTGCATTGGTTCAAAATGCAAGATTATGAACGTAATGTGCAAGAAGGTCGTGAATTATTAGATAAGGAATTGAAGGCTTTAGGTATTAAATCAGACAGATTAAATGAAGCGGTTAGCGCCTTGCATTTTAAAAAGCTGGATGATCTCTATGCAAACTTGGGGCGTAGTGATATTAAGATGGGGCAAATTATTAGTAAGCTTGCACCACCTAGTACTTCCGAGATTAATTTAGAAAAACTTGTTAAAACACATGCAAAGCCTGAAATTACCGGTAGTGACCTACGTATTGAGGGTGTAGGGAATTTATTAACTTTTATGGCTCGCTGCTGTCAACCGGTACCAGGTGATCCAGTAATTGGTTATATTACTATTGGGCGTGGTGTTTCCGTGCATCGCCAGGATTGTCCGAACATTATTCATGCAAGCGAACGTCAAAAACAACGCTTCTTACAGGTAAGCTGGGGCAGTGCAACTCGTGAAAATTATATGGTTGATGTCTTAATTAAAGCATTTAACCGCTCGGAACTGTTAAAAGATGTGACGTCCTTACTGGCTAATGAAAAAGCACATGTTTATTCTTTACAAACACAAAGCAATAAGCATGAAAATATGACCTATATTACCTTAACAGTAGATATCGATGGCTTGAATAGTTTATCGCGCTTGCTTACTAAATTGTCACAAATCCCTAATGTTTTGGAAGCACGTCGGCAGCTTTAAAATAGCTTGGTTGAAATTAATTCTATTTCCATTAAAATCGCCATACCAACAATCTGTTGGCAACTTGTTTTTAATGGAGTTAAGAATTATGAAATTATCTGTTCTCGCTGGCGTCGCTTTACTGGGTTTATTTGTTAATCAAGCAGGAGCGGCAGATCAAGCGACCACCCTTCATTATAAAAATTTACGTAATTCAACTTTAGAATTAAATTTTAGCAATGGTGATAATGTCACAGGCCTATTCACAACTGCTGTAGCGACTAAAGAATGTGAAGATGTGGTTGGTGTTGCACGTCCTGTTACAGGTTATGTACTTGGAAATGCGATTACATTTAGTGTGGAGTATCCCACTTGCGGATCAGTAGTTAGTTTCTCCGGACATTTAAACGAAGATAAGAGCAAAATTACAACGATTGCTATTGTAACACACCAAAACACAAAGCATTTTGGTTCGCAGTTTATTTCTAATGATGTATTTGCCCAACAATAGTAAATGTAGGCAGATTTCAGCCTACATTTACTATTGTTCTTTGTCCATGACCGATTTTTTTGTCATGTAGGGGAGACTATTGTTATAAAATAAATCCGGCAACCACACAGCGATCTTCGCTGAGCAAGACATTATAGGTTCTACACGCAGCACCAATTGACATACATTCAATGCCAATATGTTGTTGAGCTAATTGCTCTATAATGGACATAGGCGGAAACTTACCAGTATTTTTATGACCAATAATAATGACTTCTGGTTTCAATTGTAACAATTGTTGTAGATAATTCTCATCGATATTTTGAATATTTTTTATTGTCAGTTCAGTAAAGATTTCTTCTTTGGAAACAATTAAACTCTGCTCATAAACTACAGAGTTAATTTGAATTTGATGGTCGCTATACGCCTGAATTGCATGATTTTCTGCGGTTTCTAGATGAATATGCATGGTTTTAGGTAGTTTGTTAAGTTATAGTGGCCGTGAGTATACTATAGAGGTTAATATTATGAATCAATTTCCACGAATTAAACGACTCCCCCCCTATGTTTTCAATACTATGACGCAATTGAAAACAGAAGCACGAGCACGTGGAGAAGACATTATTGATTTTGGTATGGGTAACCCTGATCAACCCACACCGCCACATATTGTTAATAAATTAGTTGAAGTGGTGCAAAGACCTGATACTCATCGTTATTCAATGTCTAAGGGGATTCCACGTTTAAGACGCGCTATGGCTAGTTGGTATCACCGGAATTATGATGTTCATTTAGACAGTGAAACCCAAGTTTTAGCCACGATTGGTTCCAAAGAGGGCTTGGCGCATCTGGCTCTGGCAATTAGTGGCCCCGGAGATACTATTTTAGTACCTGACCCTGCTTATCCTATCCACACCTATGGCTTTATTATTGCTGGCGCCAATGTGAAGCAAATTCCTTTAATCGATGAAATGCAATTTCTAGTGGCCGTTGAGGAGACAATTAATAGCAGTTTGCCAAAACCTAAAGCTTTAGTGATTAATTTCCCAGCAAATCCAAGCACACAGTGTGTTAACTATGAGTTTTTTGAGCGAGTAGTCGAGCTTGGTAAAAAACATAACATTTGGATTATTCATGACCTTGCTTATGCGGATATCGTTTTTGATGGTTATAAAGCACCATCTATTTTGCAAGTCCCCGGGGCAACTGATATTGCTATTGAAACTTATTCTATGTCCAAGTCATACAATATGCCTGGTTGGCGCGTTGGGTTTGCGTGTGGAAATAAAGACTTGGTTGCTGCGTTGACGCGGATTAAATCTTATTTGGATTATGGAACCTTCACTCCTATCCAGGTTGCTGCGATTGCCGCCCTGGAAGGTAGCGATGATTGTGTCCATGAAATTCGAGCTCTTTATGAAAGCCGTCGCAATGTGCTTTGTGATGGACTTAATGAGTTAGGCTGGCAGGTGACTAGACCTAAGGCAACGATGTTTGTATGGGCTCCAATTCCCACACATTATGTTTCTATGGGATCATTAGAGTTCAGTAAGTATTTGCTTAAGGAGGCTCACGTAGCTGTTTCTCCTGGTATTGGTTTTGGTCAACAAGGGGATGGTTTTGTGCGTTTTGGTTTAATTGAGAATAAAGATCGCACACGCCAAGCGTTAAGAAACTTAAAGGCAATGTTTCGTCGCGATGGAGTGATTACAGCATAAGAACATGGGCTAGCAACAATACATTAAAGATTAAATAATAGGAGCTAAGGTGTATCTTATTCTCAATGCAGAATGCGACTCCATTCCAACACAGGTAAAATCATTAGTATCCGCAGGCAATGTCTTACTGAACTTATTCACTGCCCTAGGTTATGACCCTGAAGATCCCCCTTTGGCTGATTTATTACGAAGAATGCATGGTCTTGAAGGGGATTGGTTAATTTTGAGCCCTATACACTGGCAAGTAACCCATAATGATGCATTAATTGTGGCTATTGGAAAAGAGTTACGGCTGGATGAATCCACCTCCAAGTCTTGGTTTACCTTTTTTGCCAAGTATCTGCGTGAAGAGGAAATGACCCTATATTATCACAATGCAGAAACCTGGCTACTTCATGACCCTAAACAACATCCTTTACAATCAAAACCAGCCTATTATTTATTAAGTCGATCTTTAATGCCAGAATTGGCGCAAATGGACTCTACTTTATTTTGGCAAAAATTTATCACTGAAAGCCAAATGCTCCTTGCTTCTAAAGTAAATGATTCAGACATGAATGGTCTATGGCCTTGGGGGAACGCTAAATTAACTGAGCCCAAAAAAATCAGCATTTGCGCTGATGAAACATTGTTTTCTATTGCTCAATTATGCAGTACCAAGGCTTGTTTGTATGACCCATCAATAAAAATTAAAGAGCAGCAGATTCTATTAATTAATGATCTTTCAGTACTTAGTACATCTCATCAAGACGAATTAAAAAAACTAAATGCTCATTGGTATTGGAATAATGTGGCTTATACCAGTGTTAATAGCAATTGGTTTACTCGATTATGGAGAAAATTAACTTATGCGTATTAAACGTCGTCCGCAACCAACTCATATTTTAAATTTACCTAATATACCAGAGGTTCTTAAAAGGATTTTTGCTGCTCGAGGAATTACGGAAGCCTCACAGTTAGATAAACAATTGCAGACTTTATTACCGTTTAATTTATTAAAAGGAATTAATGAAGCCTGTGCACGCCTGGAACAGGCATTGCGTGAACAGCAACGTATTTTAATTATTGGTGATTTTGACGCGGATGGTGCAACGTCAACTGCTTTGGCTATTACCGCATTAAAAGAGATGGGTGCACAGTATATTGATTATTTAGTGCCTAATCGCTTTGAGTTTGGTTATGGGCTGACACCGCAAATTGTTGAGGTTGCCAGTCAATGGAATCCTCAGCTCATCATTACTGTAGATAATGGCATTGCCAGTTTTGAGGGTGTTGAGCGAGCAAATCAATTAGGTATTGATGTTTTGATTACCGATCATCATTTGCCTGCAGAGACGGTACCTGATGCTTGTGCAATTGTTAATCCAAATCAAAAAGGATGTGCATTTCCTAGTAAATCAATTGCGGGAGTAGGAGTTATTTTTTATGTAATGCTGGCTTTACGCAGACATCTTGGTAACAGAGATTGGTTTGTCAGCATGCAGATTCCTGAGCCTAATATGGCCAGTTTTCTGGATTTGGTCGCATTGGGAACAGTTGCCGATGTGGTGGGTTTAGATCAGAATAATCGCATTATGGTTAATCAGGGAATGGCGAGAATTCGCCAGGGACAATGTCGTGAAGGCATTAAGGCTTTAATTGAAGTTTCTGGACGTGAATGTTCTCGCCTACGAGAGTCGGATCTGGGTTTTGCGATTGCTCCTAGATTAAATGCTGCAGGTCGATTAGATGATATGTCTTTAGGTATTGAATGTTTAATTTCCAAAGATCCAAATCAGGCGAGAAACTATTGCTTGCAATTAGATGAATTAAATCAGGAGCGAAAACAAATTGAACTGGAGATGAAAGAACAAGCCATGTTGGCTTTAGAAAAGTTGGCAATGAGTAATGATTATCAAGGAAAGCACTTGCCTTTAGCTTTGTGTCTTTTTGATAAAACCTGGCATCAAGGGGTGATTGGAATTTTAGCAGGGCGAATGAAAGAGCGTTATCATCGTCCAGTAATTGCTTTTGCTCAAGTTAGTGATGAAGAGCTCAAAGGTTCAGCACGTTCAGTACCTGATTTAAATATTCGCGATGTGCTCGCAGCAATAGATAAAGACCATCCAGGATTAATTACCAAATTTGGTGGACATGCCATGGCAGCAGGGGTGAGTATTCGACCACAAGCAATAAATGCTTTTCGTAATGCTTTAGTCGCTGAAGTGAGTAAGCATCTTGATTTATCACAATGTGAGGGTGAGTTACTGACCGATGGCCCTTTAGTGGCGGCTGAATTGAGCTTGGAAACAGCACAATTGATTCATCAATCTGGTCCATGGGGTCAACAATTTGCAGAGCCGGTATTTGATAATGTGTTTGAATTATTGGATCAACGTTTGGTTGGAAAAAATCATTTAAAAATGACTTTGATGCCAACTCAAGGTGGACAACCAGTAGATGCGATTGCATTTAATGTGGATTTGAATAATTGGCCAAATCATCGAGCTCGTTATATTCATATTGCGTATAAATTAGATATTAATTTTTTCCAAGGAAGAACACGTTTGCAGTTGATGGTGCAAGCAATGAATGTGATAGAGCAAGAGAATATTGTTTAAACGGCCTTATTTGTGCTTAATTTAAATTGTCTAAGTATTTTATTACCAATATTTTTGTATAAAATAGAGCGATTGCATTATAATAATCCTTTTGCTAATTAATTTATTATTGTGTCAGACGCTCTTTTTTCACCTTTAGCTATTGCACCAATGATTGACTGGACATACAGTCATTTTCGCGTATTTATGCGTATATTAGCGCCTCATGCTTTGTTATATACCGAAATGCAAACCGCAGGAGCCATTCAAAATAATCCAGTGCGTGCATTGCAATTTGATGTAATTGAACATCCCGTTGCTTTACAATTAGGTGGTTCTGATCCACATGATTTAGGATATTGTGCGCAACTTGCACAGCGAGAAGGTTATGATGAAGTGAATCTTAATTTAGGTTGCCCTAGTGATCGGGTTAAAGCAGGACACTTTGGTGCTTGTTTAATGAATAAACCAGTTGTGGTGATGGCTTGCATCCACGCAATGCGTGAAACTACAACGTTGCCGGTAACGGCTAAAGTACGTATTGGTATTGATCAGCAAGACAGTTATGAGTTTTTTAGTGATTTTGTCCATCAATTAATTGCTGCAGGCTGTCAAAAAATTATTGTGCATGCACGTAAGGCATGGTTAAACGGTTTAAGCCCAAAACAAAACAGAACCATTCCACCGATAAATTATGATTTTGTTTATCGCATTAAAAAAGAAATTCCTCATATTCCCATAGTGATTAATGGGAATATTGCGACAATTCCAGATATGGCAGAACACTTGGATCGGGTTGATGGAGTCATGTTAGGACGTTTGGCGTGTGATAATCCCTATCAAATTGCTGAAATTCATCAACAACTGTATCCTCAAATTTCTAAACTTTCACGTAAAAAAGCCTTTGTTAAATATACTGATTATTTACAAAAAGCCTATAATAAAGGTATTCCGCTTAGTTTATTGGTAAAACCAGTATTTAACTTAGCTTTTGGTTTGCCTGGAGCAAGTCAATGGAAGAAAAGCTTGATGTTAATGATGCAAACGAAAGACCTCTCTCTAATGCAACAACTAGTGCAATACCTATCTGAAATGGAAACAGTAACATAACAGATGATTATTGATGAGTATCAATCGATTTTAATAAAGGTATTCATGGTATTTTCCCATGAATTTTAGTACATTAGGCATTTTGCTATTTTAAATCTCCAGAGGATTATTTAGGCCATGCTGAATACGTTGATCAAGAAAATGTTTGGAAGCCGAAATGAGCGTACATTACGGCGTATGGAAAAGGCAGTAGTGGCTGTTAATGCGTTTGAAGCACAAATGCAAGCACTCACTGATACGGAGTTGGCTGCAAAAACACAACAATTCAGAGCTCGGTTTGCAGAGGGAGAAAGTCTTGATGAAATGTTAGCTGAAGCTTTTGCTACCGTTCGTGAAGTTTCTGTTCGTACCTTAAACTTACGCCATTTTGATGTGCAATTAATTGGTGGAATGGTGCTGCACGAAGGCAATGTCGCAGAAATGCGTACCGGGGAAGGTAAGACTTTAGTTGCGACTTTACCTGCCTATTTGAATGCGATTGGTGGTCACGGTGTGCATGTGGTCACAGTAAACGATTATTTGGCGAAACGTGATAGCCAATGGATGCGTCCGATTTATGAATTTTTAGGGCTTACCGTTGGTGTAATTTATCCTGACATGTCACATCATGACAAACAACAAGCTTATCGTTCTGACATTGTTTATGGAACCAATAATGAGTTTGGTTTCGACTATTTGCGCGATAATATGGCGTTTAGTCTTGCTGATAAAGTTCAGCGTGAGCTTAATTTTGCGATTGTGGATGAGGTAGATTCGATTCTTATTGATGAAGCACGTACTCCATTAATTATTTCTGGTGCTGCAGAAGACAGCTCGGAACTCTACATTAAGATTAATAAACTTATTCCACATTTGAAAAAACAAGAGGAAGAAGGTGGTGAGAGTGATTTCACCGTTGATGAAAAGCAAAAGCAAGCGCACTTAACGGATGCGGGCCATCAGCACATTGAAGAGTTGTTGACTAATGCCAAGTTGTTGAAAGAAGGTGAGAGCCTTTACCATGCCAGCAATATTATGTTGATGCATCATGTGAATGCTGCACTTAAAGCACATGCAATGTTTCATCGTGATGTAGATTATATTGTGAGTAATGGCCAAGTCGTAATCGTTGATGAACATACTGGCCGTACGATGCCTGGTCGTCGTTGGTCTGAAGGTTTACATCAAGCAGTAGAAGCTAAAGAGGGAGTTGCTATTCAAAATGAAAACCAAACCTTGGCTTCTATTACATTCCAGAATTTCTTCCGCATGTATAATAAACTCTCAGGTATGACTGGAACCGCTGATACAGAAGCTTATGAATTGCAGCAAATTTATAATCTTGATGTGGTAGTCATCCCTACCAATAAGCCGATGATGCGTAAAGATGAATCTGATTTGGTTTATTTAACACAACAGGATAAATTTAAAGCAGTTATTGATGATGTGTGTGCGTGTGTAGCACGCAAGCAACCTGTTCTAGTGGGTACTGCATCTATTGAAGCTTCTGAATTTTTAAGTCAGTTACTAAAAAAAGCACACATCCCTCACCAAGTCTTAAATGCGAAGTTTCATGAAAAAGAAGCGCAAATTATTGCTGAAGCAGGACGTCCTGGTGCAGTTACTATTGCAACTAATATGGCGGGTCGTGGTACGGATATTGTTTTAGGTGGAAGTTTATCTGCTGATTTAGCACAATTACCTCAAACCGCAACCGCTGAAGAGAAAACCAAAGTAAAACAAGTTTGGCAACAGCGTCATGATGAAGTGTTGGCTGCAGGAGGGTTAAGAATCATTGGTTCAGAGCGTCATGAATCACGTCGTATCGATAACCAATTACGTGGCCGCTCTGGTCGTCAAGGTGATGTGGGTAGTAGCCGTTTTTATTTATCACTTGAAGATAATTTAATGCGTATCTTTGCTTCTGAGCGTGTAGCGTCCATGATGCGTCGCTTAGGAATGCAGCCAGGTGAGCCTATTGAGCATAGCTTAGTTACTAAAGCGATTGAAAATGCACAACGTAAGCTTGAAGGGCACCATTTTGACGTAAGAAAGCAATTACTTGAATACGATAATGTTGCTAACGATCAACGTCAAGTTATCTATACTCAACGTGCTTCCATTATGGATATGACTGATACTGAGGAAGTCATTAACATGATGAGAGAAGAAGTAATTGATAATCTGGTGGATACTTATATTCCACCGCAAAGCTTAGAAGATCAATGGGACTCCAAAGCTTTAAGTGATGTATTATCCGAAGAGTTTAAGCTTGATATTCCTCTTCTGCAATGGATTGAAGAGGATCATCATATTCAAGCCGAGCAGATTAAAGAGAAAATTCTTGAAGCTGCAAAAGCGCATTATGATGAGAAAGTACATCAGGCAGGAAGAGCCGTGATGTCACAATTTGAAAAATCAGTGATCTTGCAAACTCTAGACAATCAATGGCGTGAGCATTTAGCCGCTATGGATCAATTGCGTCAAGGTATTCATTTGCGTGGTTATGCGCAAAAAGATCCTAAGCAAGAATATAAAAAAGAAGCCTTTACTTTATTTACTTTGATGCTGGATAATTTAAAGTATGATGTGATTCGTATTATTTCTTCTGTTGAAATTCAAAATCAAGAAGATGTTCATGCTGTTGAAGAGCAACGCCGTGCGGATCAAATCAGTAAAATGAATTTAAACCATGGTGACTCATTTAATGATGATGAAAGTGGTGTACCTCAATCTCAAACATACAAACGCCAAGAAAAGAAAATAGGTCGTAATGATCCTTGTCCTTGTGGTTCTGGTAAGAAATATAAATCATGTCACGGTAGTTTGGCGTGATTCGTGTTGCTATAGCTGTTCTTGTTGATAAACAGCAACGGATTCTAATTACCCAACGCCCGCTTCATGCTTCGCATGGTGGGTGTTGGGAGTTTCCTGGCGGTAAATTAGAGCTTAATGAATCTCCTGAGCAAGCTTTAATACGTGAAGTCCAAGAAGAAATTGGTTTAAAGGTTATTAAGTATCAATTTCTTGGTGATGTAATTCATCAATATACGGATAAATCAGTGCAGTTACTGGTTTTTTTAGTTACCGAATTTAAAGGTAATCCTTCCTGTATTGAAGGGCAATTGGCTATGGCTTGGGTAAAGCAAGGGGAGTTAAATGCGGATGATTTTCCTGAAGCTAATCGCCAAGTGATCGCATTAATCCCCAAATTTTAAGGACAAACTCTTATAGCATGGCATTCTTTTAGTTTTACTTCTGAGCAAGTTGTAGATAACGTTGATGTAACTTATTGACTTTAAATTTTAACTCAATCAAGGTGCCATCATTTTCTAAAATATCATCTGCGTACTGTAAACGCACATTAAGATTCGGTTGGATGGCAAGTATTGCCTGGGCTTGCTTTTGTGAACAGTTATCACGTTGCATGATACGACTAATTTGTGTTTTTAACGGTGCGGTTATTAATAAGATACGATTTATATAAGGATAGTGAGTTTTATCGATGAGTAGAGGAATTTCTGCAATACAATAAGGGTTTGGACAAGCCTCTACTTGTTTTTTAATGTGTTGACGTATGAGTGGATGTAGAAGTTGCTCAAGCCAAACTCGTTCTTCAGTATTAGAAAAAATAATCTCTCTTAATGTCTTACGGTTAAGTTCACCAGTAGCTGTTAAAACCGTATGACCAAAATGGGCAACAATTTGGTCTAATGCTTCTTGACCTTTGGCAGTCAGATCTCGGGAAATCTGATCAGCATTAATAATCGATACTCCCCTGGATGCAAATAAAGCAGCAACAGCACTCTTACCGCAAGCAATTCCACCCGTCAAACCCACACAGTAAACCATTAGCTATTTAACTCATTTTGATTGACGCAGGTAACAAAATTAACATAACAGGTTCCAGGTACTTTACTTTTTTGTCGGCAATAATTTTTAGCAGCTAAAGCGGCATCATAAAGTTGCCAATAACTGTTGCCTTCCCATGCTATTGCATTGAAATCAAGAGCCGTACATTTCCACTTTGGTTTGATACTCACCCCTTGAATAAATTGCTCACAATTTCCTGATGCAGTGATACAGGTTGCTGGTACGGTACTTTCTTTCTTGCAATTGGCGAAGGCAAAATTTAAAGCTATTTTTTGATAAAAACTACGGGCAACCCATTTGTTACCAGTAGTATCATGAGTAGTGCATTGCCAAAAATTTCTACCATCATCTACTAGAGGCTGTGCAAAGGTTAAAGATGCATAACTAAGTAATACAATCAGGAAACAACGAACTCCATCATTCATTTTTTTCTCCTCGAAGCAAGCTTCTTAATTGTTCAATAGACAATGCCTTTGAAAAATACCAGCCTTGCAGTAATTGGACTCCATTTTTAAGTAAGTAATTTACTTGTTCTTCTGTTTCTACACCTTCAGCAATAATAATTAAATTTATTTTCTTCGCTAAATCAATAATGGCATCGTTTAATGATTCAGTAATTGCCTTCGTACCAATGGCATGTATAAATAATTTATCGATTTTAAGATAATTGAAAGGAAAATATTGCAAATAGCTAATACTTGCATGTCCTGTTCCATAATCATCCACTGCTAAAGAGAAGCCTTTCTCACGCAGCTCTTGCATTTTCATAATATTGGTTTCATTATTTTCATCTAATAAATCACGTTCAGTGATTTCTAGCAAGATTTGATTAGGAGAAACAGTGTAATCATTTAAAAGCTTATAGAATCTATTGAAAAAATCCGGATCAGTAAAATGAAGTGCACAAATATTAAATGATAGATGAAATGAAGGATCCGCTTTTAAAATGCTTTTGGCTTCTTTAAAGGCAATTTCAATAATTTGTAAAGTTATTGGTACTATTAAACCAGTATCTTCTGCTTCTTCAATAAAAAAGTCAGGCATGATGACTTTGTCTTTGCTTTCCTGCCATCTCAAAAGCACTTCTGCTCCTGTGTAGCTGTTGGCGTTAATATCAAACAAAGGCTGATACACTGGGTAAAATTGTTTATTCTTTAATGCTTTTTTGATCGACCATTGAAGTGAATAATGTTTGCGTAGAAGATTTTTTAATAACCTGTATAAAAGAAATGAAATGACTAAAATATCAAGGCCGAGTAGGGCTTGGTTATACCATAAATGATGAAACATGGTTTGATGACATTGAATAACAATTACTTTTATACCATCTACACTTTGTAATGCAGCGCTAGCATACACAGGTTTTGAGGTAAAAAGTAATTGAGAGTCCATTACCTTTTTATAGAGCCAGGAGTCTTTCTTTGTATGTTCTATTTCTAGAATGTTTTTTTTCTTATTTTTATCATATAAAATAACAGTATGTATTCCCGACTCTACTGGTTCCAACAAATTTGTTAGTATCGAGGACATAATAATAACTTCGATATAATAATTAGCTGTTTTTCTCTTAATGGAAAAAATGGGCTGATCAAACATCGGTAATTCAAGTGGCCCTATAAGGGCTTGGGTTGAGGTGTTTTGCGTTAAAAGAAAATTTTTATTATGAGGCAAAGTGGAACAAATCAGATGATGACTGGTATCAAGTATGGCCAAGCCAGAAATTTGTGGGTGATTGATAATAATATGGCGTAAGTAAGGTATAAAATTCTTTTCGCAGCTTACGTTTTTTTTCTTATAAATAGGCAAGGAGTGTATTTCTGCAAATACATTATTAATAAAATTATCTGTTTTATATGCCAGATTATTTGCTGTTTCTTTAAGTGTGGTATGAGTATTGTGAATATTACTATACCATGCTACGTAGGAACAAAGTACAAGAAGAGCAATCGTGATTAATATCCAAACTGTTCTAAATTGTCGATAAAAATAATCTGACAAATAATGCCACTGTCGATTCATTATTTAAGCTTTTTATGCATATGCTGCTTTTATAGAGTGTAGTGTTATTTCCGCCAATTTCCCAATAATATTTCCACTTATATTTAACGGCGGTAGCCAATAAAGAGTATTGCCCATAGGTCGTAACAAAGCACCATGTTTTAACGCTTCTTGAGCGATCTTATTACCAATACGTTTTTGAGAGCCGGATTCAAGATCTGCGGCAACAATAGCTCCTACACCACGCACATTAGTAATCTTACCTGATAACTGCGCAATTTCATGCATGCATTTGCGCATATAGTCACCAAGGTTTTGCACGTTGGGAATTATTTGCTCTTCTTGCATGGCTTTAATCGTTGCTAAAGCGGCACTTACCGCCAGTGAATTACCACTGTAGGTATGTGAATGTAAAAACGATTTACCACTGCTATAGTCATCATAAAAAAGTTCAAATAGGCAATGATCAATCATCACGCAGCTAAGAGGAATTGAGCCGGAAGTTAAGCCTTTGGACAAGCAAATGAGATCGGGGTCAACTCCTGCATGATTGCATGCAAGCCATTCCCCAGTCCGACCTAAGCCAGTCATAATTTCATCGGCAATCAAATAAATAGAATTAGCTTTTGCCCAAGCTGCAAGTCTTCGTAAAAAATCGGGGCTGTAACAGAGCATGCCCCCAGCTCCTTGCACTATGGGTTCAAGGATAATGGCACATGTAGAGTGAGCAATGGCATTTAATTCCTTCTCAACAACTGGCCAATAGGCTTCACTATTATTCCATAACGGATCATTTTTATCATATACGTAAGGAATATGTTCAATAAAATGACAGGGAAGGCCATAAGCACTATAAGGTGCTTTATAAATTCCTAAGTCACTAACCCCCATAGTAGCAAGAGTTTCACCATGGTATCCATTTTTTAGGGCAATAAATTGTGTTTTATGTGCTAAACCACGAAGTTGATTAGCGTGAATCGTTAATTTTAATGCAATTTCAACAGCACTTGCGCCATCACTGGCAAAGAAAATATGTTGTTTTCCAGTGACTTGTGCTAAAACTTCACCTAATTCAACCAATGATGGATGAGTAGTATTTGCAGCAATAACATGCTCAAAAGAATCCATTTGCTTTTTAATTGCGGCAATTACTTGTGGGTAGCCATGACCTAGAGATTTACACCACCAGCTGGAGATGGCATCAATTAATTGACCTTTGTTGGTATAGAGGTAACAGCCTTGAGCACGTTCAATAGCCAATGGTGGATATTCTTCAAAGTCTTTCATTTGTGCACCAGGGTGCCAAATGTGTTGGAGATCACGAGTAATTAATTGTTCTATGTTGACCATTTTAAAAGATTTTGGTTGACAAGCGAAGATGCGACTTTATCATGTCCTCTATATATAAAAAATAGGGGTATGCTGTGACTCAAGTGAAAAAACAATGGACCATCCCAGAAATTACGGCAATTTATGAACAATCTTTTAATGATTTGCTAAACCAGGCACATCAAGCACATCGTGAGCATCATGAGGCGAATTCGTTGCAGTTTGCTACTTTATTAAGTATTAAGACTGGAGCTTGCCCTGAAGATTGCGGCTATTGTGCACAAAGTGGGCATCATAAAACGCGTGTGGAAAAAGAAAAATTGATGTCGGTTGCTGATGTTTTACAAAAAGCACAAGAAGCTAAAGAGGGTGGGGCCAAGCGTTTTTGTATGGGTGCTGCCTGGCGTTGTCCTCCAGAGAAGGTAATGCCACAGTTGCAAGAAATGATTGCTGGTGTAAAGGCCTTAGGTTTAGAAACTTGTATGACTTTGGGAATGTTAAATAAAGAGCAGGCTGCAGACTTAAAAGAGGCTGGTTTGGATTATTATAATCATAATATTGATACCTCACCTTCTTACTATGAAAAAGTAGTTACGACACGTAAATTTAGTGACCGCTTGCAAACCTTGGAAAATGTGCGGGAAGCAGGAATTAATGTGTGTTGTGGTGGTATTTTGGGTTTGGGTGAGAGCCGTGAAGATCGTATTGAGTTTTTACTCACTCTTGCTAATTTAGAAACTCCTCCTGAAAGTGTGCCTATTAATCGTTTGATTCCGGTTGCAGGAACTCCATTGGCAAAGTCGCCTCAAGTTGAAGGCATTGAATTAGTACGTACTATCGCAACTGCTCGTCTATTGATGCCTAAAAGCGTTATTCGTTTAACTGCTGGTCGCACTGAGATGAGTGATGAATTGCAAGCTCTATGTTATTTTGTTGGAGCAAACTCTGTATTTATTGGCGACAAATTATTGACTGAAGATAATCCACAACGACATAAGGATAAGATCTTATTTAATAAGCTTGGCTTAACTGAGATGGTATAAATAATGAATATTCATTAAAGCTGAGAGTACAATGTTTTTAAATGAGCAAATTAAAAACTATACCCGGCAATTAGCACAACAAGGCTTATTGCGCCAGCGCATTGTAGGTAATGCTCAAAATGATGGTCTAATTCATTTTGATAGTAATGATTACCTTTCTTTGCAACGCCATAAAGAAATAGCTGCAGCATACCAACGTGGCTATTCGTCTTATCCTTGTGGAAGTGGTGCTTCCATGTTGCTTAGTGGGTACCATGAAAATCATCGTGCTGTCGAAAAAAAATTTGCAGATTGGCTAGGTGTCGAAAATTGTATTTTATTTGTGTCCGGATATGCAGCAAATTTGGCTTTAACTGCTTTATTAGGGCGCTTAGAGGTGCATTGTTTTATTGATAAAGAAGTGCATGCTTCAATTTATGATGGTTTTCGTTTGGCACAGGTTGATTTTAGCCGTTATTTTCATAATGACTTGAGTGACTTACAACTAAAGCTAACCACAAAAACTGACGTTTCAGCGCTGATTACCGAAGGTGTTTTTAGTATGAGTGGGCAAATGGCCCCTTTAGCTGAAATTTCTTCTTTGTGTAGGAACAATCAAACCGATCTATTGGTTGATGAGGCCCATTCTTTTGGGGTTATCGGAGAACAAGGAAAAGGAGCAGTTGTTCATCATGGCTTAACTGCAAGGCAAGTTCCTTTAAGAGTGATTCCCTTAGGTAAAGCCTTTGCCTCACAAGGAGCTGTCCTTGCTGGTGAAGATGCGTGGATTACTGCGATATTGCAAGCAGGACGCTCCTTAATTTACTCGACGGCCTGCAGTCCAGCTTTAAGCTATGGCTTATTACATACCTTGGAAGTTGTCGCTATGGCAGATGAGCGTCGTTTAAAGCTCATGAATATGGTGGCATTATTTCGCGAGTTAACGAAACAATCTCCCTTTATTTGGGCAGACTCATCAACGCCAATTCAGCAATTACGTTTAGGATGTCCGCATAAGGCCATGTACTATATCCAAGAGTTAAAAAAAAGAGGGATTAGTTGTTCTGCTATTAGGACGCCGACCGTCAGCAAGAAAGAAACAGGATTACGGGTAATTTTGAATTTTAATCATACACCTGAACAATTACATTTTCTATTTAACATGCTTAATACTATATATGAATCTACATCTTAATGCCTATGGTCAAGGAATTCCTGTCGTTTTTTTTCATGGTTGGGGATTTACACATACAATCTGGCTGTCTTTAGTGTCACAATTAAGTGCTGATTACCACTTAATCTTGGTAGATTTACCAGGTTTCGGTGCAACAGAACAGATTGGATGGCCTGAGTTTAAACAACAGTTATTAAGTCAGTTACCAGAGCAATTTGCCGTCATCGGATGGTCGCTGGGAGGGCTTTATGCTACTCGTTTGGCTTTAGAAAGCTCTCGAGTCACTCAACTGATTAATATTGCTTCGTCACCACGATTTTTGATGGATGAGGAGTGGCCAGGAGTTTCCAAAGCAGTATTTGCGAGTTTTTATCATAATTTGCTTAAAAATCCAGAGGCAACTTTAGAAGAGTTTGTGCAGTTACATGCAGGTAAAAGACAATTTCAATTGCATTTGGATAAATCTCCTTCTCCTGACAGCCTGGCTTTGGGTTTGGAAATTTTAGAGACTTGGGATTTTCGCAACTCTTTGAAAACATATAAACGCCCTGTGACTTATATGTTTGGTCGCCTGGATCCTATTGTTCCAGTAAAAACCATGAAAGCAATGCAGATGATTTATCCTACTTTTAATTATGTTTTTTTTAATCGTGCCGCGCATATGCCGTTTTTATCACATCAGGATATGTTTGTTAATGAGCTAAGAGGGCTATTGTAAGTGAGACGTTATTTTATTACCGGCACTGATACTGATTGTGGTAAAACCTATATTACTGCCAGTTTAGTCTCTTCGCTAGTCAATGCGGCAGCAATTAAACCGATTGCCAGTGGTTGCATTGAAAAAGAAGGACAACTTATTAGTAGTGATGTTTATCAGTTGCAAAAAGCAACGCATTTGGATAAGGAGATCATTAATCCTTGGTTATTTAAATCACCCGTTTCTCCGCATATCGCGGCAGTAGAAGAAGGAGTTTTATTGTCTGCAGCTGAAATTGCTGATTATTGCCTCAATGTACAGCTACCCGGAATCGAGTATTTATTTATTGAAGGAGCGGGTGGTTTGATGGTTCCTTTAAATAATGATGAAACTTGGATTGATTTCTTAAAAATCGCTAAGTTACCAGTGATTTTAGTTGTGGGTATGAAATTAGGTTGTCTTAATCATACTTTACTTACAGAATCTGTTTTGCAAGCGCATAATATTTTTTGCCATGGATGGATTGCTAATTGTATTGATGCAGAAATGTTGGCTTTATCTGCAAATATCGAGACGTTACAACGCAAATTAAGAGCACCTCTTTTGGCGATTGTGCCTTACGGTGAGGGAATTTCTACACTAACTCTTTGAGCAATATCACAGTTGTTGTTTTATTAATTTTCCCATACTATAACTAGCACTATTTTAACAGCTTGAGGTGAACTATGTCGACCAGGGATAAGCTTGTTCAGTCAGTGGTGTCCGCGTTTTTGGTGCTGGCTGCGACGAATACTAGTGCAGCAGCAGACAGTAAAGATACTCCAGCAATGGAAAAATGCTATGGTGTTGCGAAAATGGGAATGAATGATTGCGCTACTGCCACGGCTTCTTGTGCTGGTTCTGCAACTAAAGATAAGCAAAAAGATGCATTTCTTTTTATGCCAAAGGGATTGTGCCAAAAGTTAGTTGGCGGCAGTCTTAAATCTGAACAGTAAAATAAGGACTTACATCATGAATGGTTTCGCACGCTGGGTTTCTTTATTAATTGGTTTACTTGTATTTACTTCAGTAGTACAAGCAAAGCCTGAAACTTTGATTTTAGATAATCAGCATACTTATGTACTCTGGACGATTAAACACCTTGGATTTTCCACTCAGGCAGGTAAATTTTATGCAACTGGACAATTAGTCATTGATAAAGATCATCCTCAGCAAAGCAAAGTGACGGCCGAGATTAATATGGCCAATATTTCCACAGGTTTACCGGAGTTGGATGACCACCTTAAAAGCCAATTATTTTTTGATGTAAAGCAATTTCCTAAAGCAACCTTTGTTAGTGATAAGGTACAGATGGTTGGTAAGGATAAAGCCAATGTCTCTGGTATGCTAACGCTACATGGTGTGACCAAGCCTGTAGTAATGCATGTAACCTTTAATAAGTCAGGTATGAATCCTATTACTAATAGGATGACAGCCGGTTTTTCAGCAATAGCAACCATTAAGCGTTCTGACTTTGGAATTAATGCTTTATCTCCAGCACTTGATGATACAGTGCATCTTAATATTGAAGCAGAAGCTTATTTGAATAAACCAGAAACAGTTACTCTCGAAAATCAAGACAAAAAAGCGGAATAATAATCACAAATACAGTTCCTCTGTGTAACAATTGATCTCCCAAGAAAGGATGATTTATGCAAATTAAAAACAGTAAGACACGATTTGGCATTGTTGCTATTTTATTTCATTGGGTTATAGCTATTTTGATTATTGGTTTGTTAGCTTTAGGCTTATATATGGTTTCTTTGCCTTGGGGATTGCAGACATTAAAATTTTATGATTGGCATAAAGAGTATGGCTTATTAGTGCTATTTTTAGCTTTTTTCAGGTTATTTTGGTATTTAACCAATGTGAATCCAGAATTAACCTTACCTTTATTGGAAAAAATAGCTGCACGAAGTATGCATTGGGCTTTATATTTATTTATGTTTGCTATGCCAATTACCGGTTGGTTCTTGACTTCAGCAGCAGGTTTCCCCCCATCTTTCTTTGGTTTATTTACTTTACCTACTTTGATTGCTGCAGATCCACAAAAATTGGCTTTGTTTCAGCAAATTCACAAATGGTTAGGTTATGCATTGATTGTTGCGATTAGTTTGCATTTTGCTGCTGCTTTAAAGCACCATTTTATTAACAAGGATGATATATTACGGAGGATGTTCTCATGAAATTGTTACATTCCATTTTCTTTTGTGTCTTTACTATCAGTTCCATAGCCTATGCCGATATTTTACCGCAATGGAATATTATTCCTACTGAAAGTAGTATTTCTTTCACTGGAACACAAAATGGCGCACCGGTTACAGGTTCATTTAAGTCTTTTACTGGGACAGTTATTGCCGATCCTATCAAATATCAGGACAGTAGTATTGATATTATCGTACAAACTGGTTCTCTTTCTGTATCTTATGCCGAACTGGCAAATATATTGGTAACTCCAGATTGGTTTAATGTGAAAGAATTTCCCAAAGCAGAATTTAAAGCTACAAAATTTAATAAAATAGATAATTCAACTTATCAGGCTATTGGGGATCTGACAATTAAAAATAAATCAGCACCAGCTACTTTCACTTTTACGGCTATTGAGTCTTCAAAAAATCATTGGATTGTTACAGGACACGCAACGATTAAACGTAGTGCTTTTAGTGTTGGTATTGGTGAATGGGCAAATACTGATGTGGTTAAAGACGATGTGATTATTAATTTTAAAATAGCAGTGATTCCTAAAAGTTAAATTTGTAATAGCTTAGGGGCTGTTGACAGTCCCTGGAGTTCTTTAAAAAAAATCATTTAGAAGAGTTTGCGGCGAATGCAGCATTGCTCTTTACGTTGGTTATGCGATCTTCTTAAGCTCCATAACCGAAGCTGGAATTAGCTCAGGGACTACTTCATCAAAAAATTGTAATTCTAATGTAACTGCTTGGACGAAAGCATTTCGCATTTGTTCTAGTACTTCAGCATTAGTTTTTTGCGCTAGTTCATTGATCACATCAATGAGAGCATGGGTTGCTTGAGAAAATTCAGGACTTGAATAGGTATTTATCCAGTTTTGATAAGGATTATTTTCTACTTTTTGTTGATTACCCAGGATACCTAATTGGTAATAGATCATGAAGCAGGGCAAAATACTGCATAAGGCAACAGGTAGAGGGGAGTTAATGTGAGTATTAATAAAGTGAATGTAGTTAGTAATAGCGGCTTGGGGTTTTGATGCTTCAGAATAAGTAAAATATTTATCATATTCTTTTTGCATATTTTTTTCATTATCAAGGATATCTGTTGCAAGATGATATAATAATTCCGCGAGGGAAGGATAGGTCTTTTTTAGCGATTTTTCTATTTTTTGTAAGGCAAGAGCGTAATGATGTAAATAAATGTAATCATCATGTAAATAATCACCAAAAACTATGGGATTAAGAGTGCCATCAAATAATTCTTTATTGAATTGGTGCTTGACAATAAGCTTTAATTGCTTCTCAACAGGTTCTGTTTTTCGCAGAGTGCCGATAAATCCGGGAGCTAATTTAAAAATAGATAATTTATTTTTCATAATCCACTCTTCCTTCGCTGGCATTATCCAGAGCAGGTACAAAGGGTGATTCTCAGCTAAGCAATATTAGGCTTAGCACCCCTGGTGATAAAGAAAAATTATAATTGCAAATATAAAAGAGTGTCAATAAGAAATATAAAGTGATATTTGGATGCGTGTGGATATTGGATTGTCTGGAATATTTAATTGATTAAATATTCTAATGCTTGATTGCGCGGAAAGATATCGAAAAAGCATTTTGCACGTTCATTAAGTGATACGAGGTCCATCATAATGAAACGAATCATCAAGTTTGGGCGCTTTACTAGAAATCAAATCATGGGTATTAATTTTAATATTAAGCTCATCCGCTTTTAAAAAATAACCAGAACCCAAATCATTTTCAACTAATTTCAGTTTTGCTTTCATTTCACATATAGGAACTATATTTTCTTCAGTTTTTCCTGTTGTTTCTAAATGACATTGTTTCATCACTTTCTCAAGTTCTATACTCATGTCTTTAACTTCTTTGAGTGAGTCACTATTAGTACTCATGACAAGAATATTTCCTATTGGGTTATTACAAGTTAATATTTTAACAGACACTGTAGCATAAATTTCTTTGGTTTCAGGATCTTTAGACCAGTTAACATGCCCTTTAACTTGAGCTGGTTTTAGTCTAAGGCGTTCATCATTTGTCATTGTAATTGAATTTGAAAACTCATTAAGAACAATGGCTTCAAGAAATTGTCCACCAAAGTTAAAAATCTTATTAGCCTTTGAGTCAGGTGAACTAATCTCATCTCCTGCAAAAGACTCTATCGAAGAACAAATGCCTGGATCTTTATTCTCATCTTTTGTTTGTGGTATCACTGCACCATAGATGGTTACTCCTTCGCGCCTAAAATCTATTACTGAATTAGCTTTATCAGGCAGCTCTTCCTGCTTGGTTGTATTTTCTAAATCGAGAAATGCTTGAGATTCTGCTAATTGCTCTTTGGTATAATTGATCTCGCTAACAGGTATCTTTCCGTTAACACGATGCATTGCTAGCTCATAGCTCGTAAGTAAATACTCATGCACATCAGTAAAAAAACGGTAAGTAGGCGAATTGTATTTTAATGTCAATGTAGGTTGAGATACTTCTTTTGATGAGCTATGTACGTCGTTTAATACACGATAGTGTTCTTTATCTAACCCCAGTTCGGAGTTTTTAAGTAAGAAAAATGGAGTTCCAAAGGCTTGTAA
>NZ_JASGFU010000005.1:0-79133 GCF_047605385.1 Legionella sp.
TCCCCCTCACCCTTGATCCCTCTCCCCCACGCTGCGCGCGGTGGAGAGGGGAAGCTGGTGAGCTCAATTAAATACCTGGGGAGTTACTATAATTTAAAGGCAAAAAATCGGTTGTGTCGCAAAAATCTGACTTAATTGATAAAGTTATTGATTTGAGAATAGTGATTTAGGCGGTCCAAAAACTCTCTTTTATCTTTTGAATTTCCCACAACCTCAAAAACGAGGAGTTATTTACTCTACATTTCGTTCATAAATTTCATATCTATATTGCGAATCAGGATTAGGACTTAAATATGATTGCTTTAATTGATAATTACTCTGTTTTGCAAGCAAATCCTTTAAACATAAATCACTTGGAGTATAAATCTCCTTTGTGCGCTGAATAAGAGAAGTAAGAATAATCACCTCTGGGTGCATTGGCATAATTTCATGACAAAAACGGGTATAACGCTGATATGCTGGATAATGCGCCATGGCTAAATTATTCAAGCAGTACGAATCAATAAAATTCAAACTACTAAGATAGGGGATCATCCCGCTGTCAGCAAGCACTACTCGACTTCCTGGAGAAGCATGGGTATTTAACCAATTCACTACGTGTTGACGCAATTGTTCTCCTTGCACCGGACTTTCACTGAAATAACGATAATCAGCTAAAGTCATTTTGGGAATAAAGAAAAAAGAAGCCCAGATAAAAAGAAAACAAAGCAATACATTTAAAAACTGATCTCTACTTTTTAGGAGTGCATAAGCCAATATTCTCATGCCTTGCAACGCCAGAGGGAGAAGCAGAGCAAATGCGGGTAAAAATAAACGATTATAAAAAGCTACTATTGGATCTGAATCCGCCAGCATCAATAAATATAATAGACTTGGCAGCCACAAAAAATAATAACGCTTATCTTGAGCCTTAATACAAGCAGGAATAGAAAAAAGAAGCCAAGGCAAACTTAAATACAAATAGTTAAGATCTAAAGATAAGGTAAATGTTTCATTCAACCCTTTGCAATAAACTGAATTAGGAAAAAGATAACCAAAATAATAAAGGCGCCAAAGAAAATAAGGTAGAAAAAAAAGACCAATAGTTACACAAAAAAACAATGTTCCTTGCCAATATTGTTTACACGCTACCTGTGGTCTATCCAAGCAAATTAAGATAAAAAAAAGCATCATTAACACCGGTGCCTCTGGCCTGGTCATTCCTGCAACCGCCATTGTAAGCCCTGCGGCAATAAAATAGGTGGTTTTTGCATTGTTTCGAACCTGTGGTGCTAATTGGTATCCCATACCTCGAAAACAATAATATACTGAAGCACAAATCAATGCCTCATACATTGTAGTTTCCAAACCACTAGCCGTCCAAACAATTTGTCCTTTATAAAGAAGTAAGCTCAAGCAAGGCAATAAGGACAGACGCTTATTAAACCAAAACCGGCTAATTAAATAAACAAAATAACAGGTAAAAAATAATCCAATAACTCCAGCACTTTTCAAAACAAAAACTGGATCCATATTAAATATTATGGCTAGAGCACTCAATACGACAAAACTAAAATTCGAATACCCTTCAACAGGTGGTTCATGAATATTCCATACTAATCCATAACCAGCCGCCCAATTCTTGGCGTAACGCAAAGAAATATACATATCATCAATGGTAAACGGCCAAATTGCTTGCATTTGCAAAATAAATAAATAGATAAATAGCACAACAAAAATGCTATCATACCACCGTAATCTACAAGTCATCGTGCTAATGCCATAAAGGTTAAGACGACGAAACACCAAAGATTAATCCGTGATAACCGATCATTTAAAAACACAATAACAGGATCATCATTATCAATGTTTTGTGTTGCTAACCAACCAAAACGCCAAAGAGCAATAGCCGCAAAGGGTATAGTGAGCATGAAATAAAATGATTCATCGCGAGCATAGGCAATATAAAAAATATAAGTTATAAAAGTTGCAACCCCCGTGATGATAATTAAGCCATGCAACAGAGCAGGATGATATTTTTTAAGCACTTGGCGCGTAGAATTTTTTAGTCCCAAACGCATCTCTAGACGGCGTTTATTCAAGGCAATAAATAAGCTCAATAATGTTGCAGCAATGGCCAGCCATTTGGAAATAGGCAAACCAATACCTACAGTTCCTGCCAAAACACGCAACATAAATCCAACGGCAATACAAAGCACATCACAAATAGGAATCAGTTTTAAAACATGGTTATAGGCAATATTAACTACCAAATAAAGACATAAAATAAGCGCTAATTTTTTTGAAACCAACCATCCCACTGTTAACCCCGCAATCAGTAATAAAAATAACATCACCACTGCTTCGGCGACGCTTATTTTTTCACTAGCTAAAGGTCGATACTGCTTATGGGGATGCAAACTATCCTCAGTGCGGTCTTCAATATCGTTATAGATATATACCGCACTTGAAATAAGACAAAATGCTAAAGAAGCCCATAAAGCAGGAATAAAATATCCAGGTACTGGAGTATAACAAAAACCCAGCATAACAAAGACTGCCTTTGCCCAATGAGGAATACGCAAAAGCATAATTAAATGATGCAGCCGTTCTATGAAACTCACATTTTTTATATCATCTGTCAATTGAATCACCTTCTCTTTTACACCTACTGATCATAGTCCAGCCTATATCAGGTTAAAAGTAACATAATCATAAAAAAAAGCATCATTTCAGCAGGTTAATTGACAAATAAAATAAATTTCCTAAAGATGAATTATGCAAGTACTTAGAAATTATTTCTTTAGAAAATACCTTAATTAAAAATCCAAGTACTCAAATGGCTCTTATCATCAAAGAGTTCTCTGAGGAAAAATGCATAAAAAAAACCACCTCATTAACTATTGAAGAACTAGATGTGGAAGAAGAATCAAATCACCATTTGAATAGAATTACTTAACTCAATTACATCATTGTGAATACGGTGCACACCGTATTCACAATAAAATTAAGGACGCTCATCTACTTTACGTTGGCTAGGCATGAAATCTTTTCTATTTAGCCCCATCGCTACAGCTAAAGCCCCTGCCACATAAATAGAAGAGTAGGTACCAATGATAATCCCGATGATTAAAGCAAGAGAAAATCCACGAATAGTTTCTCCGCCATAAATAAACAACGCTACAACCACAAACAAGGTTAATAAAGAGGTCATAATTGTTCGAGATAAGGTTTGGTTAATTGAGATATTCATAATTTCAATGGGCGTACCACGACGGATTTTAATAAAATTCTCACGTACCCTATCAAAAACAACAATCGTGTCGTTTAATGAATACCCAATAACCGCGAGCAACCCTGCCAAGGCTTTAAGATCAAATTCAATGCCCAGAAAAGCAAAAATTCCTAAAATCAACACTGGGTCATGAATTAATGCAACTGCTGAACTCACTGCGAGCCGATACTCAAAGCGCATGGCAATGTAAATCATCGTTGCCAATAAAGAAACTACTACAGCCAAAGCTCCTTTTGTCGCCAATTCTTGACCTACTTGCGGTCCGACAAAGTCAACTCGCTGTTTTACCGCTCCAGGTAAAGCACTCATGACATGATCAACTAATTGTGTTTGTTCTTGATCTTGCCTGGGAGCAATACTGATTAATACATCTCTTGAAGTACCATAACTAACTACTTGTGCTTCTTTAAATCCAGCTTTACTTAAATCTTCCCTGATTCTCGATAAGTCAACCGCTTGTGGGTAAGATACTTCAATCTGTGTTCCGCCAGTAAAATCCAGACCCCATTTTAAACCATGGATCAACAACGCAGCCATTGAGGCCACAAAAATAAATATGGAAAATAGTGCCGTCCAACGACGAGCACCCATGAAGTCCACTTTTGAATTTGGATTAAAAAATTCCATCTGAGCCTCGTCTTAAATACCTATAGATAATTTCTTCACTGCACGACCACCATAGTACCAATTAACAATAGCGCGAGTGAATGTAATACCAGTGAGCATGGAAGTTAACAAACCTAACGATAAGGTTACTGCGAATCCACGCACAGGCCCTGTACCAACTGCAAATAAAATGATCGCAACAATTAGAGTTGTCACATTCGCATCAATAATGGTCGCAAACGCACGCTCGTAACCAGCATAAATTGCTGCTTGCGGTGATAAACCATGACGCAACTCCTCGCGGATACGCTCATAAATCAAGACGTTAGCATCAACTGCCATACCAACGGTTAATACAATACCGGCAATACCAGGTAACGTCAGCGTTGCATCAATCATTGATAAAAGCGCACACAATAAAATTAAATTAAGTATCAAGGCAATATCAGCAATTAATCCAAAGAAACGATAATAAATCAACATCAGGATTAAAATTAACCCCATTCCTACAGCTAAAGAAACAATCCCTCTGTGGATGTTTTCTTTACCTAAGGTAGGCCCTACTGTACGTTCTTCAACGGGATAAATAGCAGCAGGTAATGCCCCAGCTCTTAATAATAAAGCTAAGTTACTGGCTTCTTTACTATCTGCTAAGCCGGTAATTTGAAAATTATTACCTAAGGCATTTTGAATTACTGGAGCACTAATCACCCGTTCCTCTTTATGAGTGACACGCGTTTCAACACCATTAATAGTTTGCACGGTATTTTTGGTTTCCACATAAACTATGGCCATGCGCTTTCCAATATTATCGCGTGTTACCTTAGTAAATAAGCTTTCACCACCTCCACCTAATTGGATTTGTACCGCAGGAGTCGCTGTTTGTTGATCAAAACTGGATACTGCAGAAGTGATTGAGTCACCGCTTAAAACCACTTGGCGTTTTAACAAGATAGGATGCCCATCCATCATAAACAGCTTATCGCTTACAGGCACTGAACCGGTTTGCTTCGCAATTTGCGGATCATTATCTTGATCAACCAAATAAAACTGCAATGTTGCTGTACCACCAAGAATTTGTTTAGCGCGAGCCGCATCTTGGATACCAGGTAAGTCAACTGCTACGCGAGTTGCGCCCTGCTGTTGCACTATAGCCTCACCCACACCAAGTTCGTTGACGCGATTACGTAAGATACTCATTGTTTGTTCAATGGTATTTTGACGCATGGTGTTTAGTTCAGCAGGTGTAATGGATGCAACAAGTTCATTATCTGCCTTACTTTTCACAAACAATACATCCGGCATTTTTTCTCGTAATCCCATTAAGGCATTTTCCATAGATTCTGGATCACGGAAACGTAAATTAACACCTTTGTCTGCAATGTACCGAATACCTGAATAGCGAATCCCAATTTCCCGTAGAGACTGGCGAATATTTCTCATAATCCCTTCATAACGGCGATTAATCACACTATCAACATCAACTTCAAGTAGGAAGTGTACACCTCCTCGTAAGTCCAAACCTTGTTTCATTGGTTCAGCACGAATAGAACGTAGCCATTGAGGTGTGGATGGTGCTAAATTTAAAGCAACCGTATATTGATTACCTAAACTATTTTTAATGGCATCACGTGCTAATAATTGAGTATCGGTAGATGCAAAGACTACTTCTAAACCATTGTCCTGAGCAGAAATCGACTGATAAGGGAATTTTTCTTTTTCTAGTAGGGCTTCCACCTGACTTTTCAACTCATCATAATCTACTGGTGTTTCCGCACTGATTTGTACTACAGGATTTTCCGTGTACAAATTAGGTAATGCGTAAACAAATCCAATAACTGCAATGACAATCAGCATCAGGTTTTTCCATAGAGGATATTTATTTTGCATATTTCCGTGTCCCTATGACTGACTTAAAGAGATTTGATGGTGCCTTTAGGCAATATGCTGATCACAGCGCTTTTTTGCAAAGAAATTTCCACCCCTTCGGCAATACTTACTTTAATGTACTGTTCATCAACATTAACTACTTTAGCTAACATACCACCAGAAGTAATTATTTCATCCCTTTTCTTTAAACGATTTATTAATTCACGATGCTCTTTTGCTTTCTTATTTTGTGGTCTAATCAACATAAAATAGAACAATATAAAGATAGCAGGGATCATAATGAGCTGATAAAAAGTTCCATCGGCTTGAGGGGCTGCCGTTGTGCCCACTGCAGCTAAAGCATCACTAATAAAAAAACTCATAATATCTCCTAAAGACAACTATTAAATTTATCGCGTGACATCATATAGGGAATTGATTCGAAGGTAAATGAATCCAGGAGCCTAAATTTTAAATGACCAGGGTTTTGTTCACATTAACCCTAAAAGTTGTCGTGTTGCATCTTGAGGATCATCAGCTTCCGTAATTGCAGAAATCAGTGCCACTCCACTTACCCCAGTAGCCACAACTTCCGGCGCGCGTGCTATACTGATACCGCCTATTGCCACTAAAGGATAATTTAAGGTACGTATCCATCGTGCTAACATGTCTATACCTTGCGGCCTAAAAACCAATTCTTTACTCGTAGTCGGATAAATAGGCCCAATTGCCATATAAGAAGGACAAATAGCATGCGCCATGGCAACCTCATGATAGCAATACGTGCTAACTCCAAGTAATAACCCCTGCTGACGAATTGCTTCGAGATCTGCATTATCTAAATCTGATTGCCCCAAATGAACTGCCTCAGCTCCTAACTTTAAGGCCAGCTCCCAATAATCATTAATAAATAGAGTAGCGCGATATTGTTTCGCCAAGGCAATACTGCACTTTATTTCTTCTTCTAAAGTAGGTATACACTCTTTAATACGCAACTGGATGGTTTTCACTCCTGATTTTAATAAAGTTTCTACCCATTGAGCACTATCTACTACTGGATATAATCCTAAATAATGTGAGCGTTTAAATGCTTGTGGAGTAACAAATAAAGGTTTTGAGGCTAGATAAGGTAAATCAATTTGATGCTCGGGAAATCCACCATAATAAAGGGTGGTTGTCGCCAAGCGTATGGCTTGATGTACATACATTTTAGCAATCACTACTGCATCTTCGGTAGGATACCCCAAAACCAAGGCAGCAGTAATAGCGCTGGAATAGACCGTTCCTGCTTCAGAGTATTGAGCATCGGGATAACGCTTTTGGCTTAACCAAAAAGAAAGCGAACCATTACTCCAATAATCATGAATCCATTGTGGCTCATGCATTTGACTACCTTTGAGCAAAACACTTTTTACCCCTAAATTTAATAACTCTGCAGCTGCCTTCTCCATTGCTTCATGAGAATTGACCGCATAATGCAAAATTGCTTCTGCTTCATGGATATTCAACACCAGCACATCCACTTGCGATAATAAATGATTGATTGCTCGTGGCAGATAAGAAATGTCAACTACTAAATGTCCTGAATAGTTTTTTAACAAGTCCAGAATATAATTAATGTCTTGAATGGATTGCCAAGAGCCAATTTTAACTGCATCTGCAGTTTTATCTGCAAGTACTAAATTTACTCCTAATCCTTGTAGTGTTTGTTGGTCTGCTTCGGTTTCGGCAATAACCCATACCGTATTCATTAGAATACCTCTTGATGCAAAAATAATGTGTCAATTTAAGTAATTTCTGGTAAACATTAGTGCAGCATTTCCAGGAGATAAGAATTTAATAAAATTGCTCCTTAGTCTATCAGCCAAGCAAATATAAATGACCAAAAGATAAATATATTAGACAAATTGTTTGTTTAATGTAATAATTAAAAATTTTACATAGGCGTTAAAATGACCATTAATCCGCAGCAACTTAGTCAAATTTTAAACTATATCACTCAATTTGCAAATGCTAATCAAGAAATTAGAATTACCTTAGAAAATGTACACTTTAATATAAGAACAACCGGAGGTACCCTAGATGATTATAATTATAAAGAACCTACTCTTACAGATCTACAAAAATTACAAATCAATTCGAGTACAGGTTTGCCATTTAAAATAATCAATTTTAGGCCAGGTGACGATGGTCCGGATCTAGCCTCTATTATGTTTCAAGAAGAGAAATTTATTATCAGATTTTTTGAAAAATCTGATCCCCAAATTATCGATTTTTGTGCACAACTGAATCAAATCATAGGTAAACCACAAAATTATGAGATAATGCAGCAAGAAGAAAATAAATATCAAGAAGAACTAATTAGAGCGAAAGAAGCAGTATCTAAGATTCCATCTGAAAATTTCAAAAAATCACTAAATCAGGTTGAAAAACTAAAAAAAGAAAAAAACACTCCTGTTACCGATCTTATAGAAGCTTTGCAAGACATATATGCCGATGCGCGAATCCAAGCCAGGACGCGTCAAGGAATAAAATTTTTTAGCATACAAGAAAATACGGCGGCAGAGCCAGTTACAGCTGGTAGTTATTGCATTTTATCCTAAATTCCGTAAATACCCTGCAGCACCAATGTTATGAATCCTCTTAAGGCACATTATCCCGAACCAAGTAGCCTGGACGCTTGATTTGAAAATGTGCCACAAAGCATCCTCAGAATACAAGGATTCATACTTTATTCTACACAACAAGCGATAGGTTGCAAATCGGAATGAGGCTTAGTGGGTAAATATTGATTGGTATAACAATCATTCACCGCAAAAAACTCATCAATTACTCCTAAATGTCGACCATATCGCCCTACTTTGTTCCAATCACGCTCTACATTCAACAACGTACGTGAAAAAAATGGCAATGTACGTATAAAAATTGCATGATAGAGTTCGGAACGTAATTGCGGTTTCATTTGACATAAAAGCTCATGGGCTTGCTCGGGGTATTCCGTAGTAAATGCTGCGCCTCGCTGAGTTGCATTAAGAAAACCTTTCAGCACATCAGGTTTTTCTAACATACGCGCTGGCACAATAAATTGAATGGAGCAAAAACAACAACAACCCAAACCAGCTAATTGATCCAAACGTAAAAAAACCGTTTCACCGCGTAAATGCTCTAGCTCCACACGTTGAAAATTGATAAAACCAATTCCCGTATCAATAATGCCACAACAAATAGCATCAGTCACATTCATCCCAATGCGTACGGTTTCATAACTATTAGGATCCATGCCGGCTAATTTTGCCAAATCATTAATAATAATGTTGCCGAACTCACCAATATAACCGACTCGCTTGCCTACAATATCTTTAAACGAATTAATACCGCTGGATTTTAGAGCAATAAGGCCCGTTGGCGGCTCATCTAATAAAGTACCGATTGACGTAATGGGATAACCTTTTGCCCGTGCTGCTACAGTATGAATCATTGCTTTTACACCAAAATCAACATAGCCTAAGCCGACAATTTCTGTAACATCGCTGGGATCTGTAGGTTCTAAAATTGCAAGTTTAATTCCCTCTTCTTGATAATATCCTAAAGATTGGGCTACATAAATCGGGGTATGGTAAGGATTAGCATACCAATTTAATAACAGGGTTGTACGTGAAGAAAGTTCACTTTTGCTCATTGCCATTGCTCCTTAATTAAGAAAAAGAAGATGGCAAGGGTGTGTTCTTGCAGAGAACTAAAGAAATCAGATCCAAAGAAAATCAATATCTTGGCTTCTTTAGATTGAAAGGCGTTCTTACGCTGGTATGAACCAGATCAAGTTCAACGGGTATTTCTCAGCCGTTATTTACGACACCCCGCGCCATCTAATTGATGCTAATCCTAACGTGTTCTCTGAAAAGTGTCAAACTTGAACTTAGGAGCGTAATGTTGCAAGCAATCGACCTGGATGCTCTAATAAATTAATTGCATCAAAGATATTAGCAACCAAGATATCTGCTTCTTTAAGTGCATGAACAGAAGCACCTTCAGTACCTAAAATCAGAATGCCAATCGCGGTGTCATGCATAATTTGTCGATCGTTACGACCATTACCAATAGCAATGGTATTTTTAGCATTTAATTGCTGCAAATACTGTTGTTTCGCCAAACCCTGCTCTAGTGATGGAACGATATGCACTGTACAAGGAATACCAGTTAACTCTTTTTTGGCCGTTCCCAGACTATCACCAGTCACCACATGAATTTTTAGCTTTCGCGCCAGAGTGGTTAATAATTTATCAACTCCAGCAATTAAAATGCCATCAACCGCCAAAGTACCGTTGTAATCAAAAATCACATCGGTAATGGTTAAATCAGCAAATCCTGAGATGCTTACATTAATCATCGATAATCCTTTATCAGAGAATCTAATGTAATAAGTTTAACACTTTTTAACTAGGGCGTGTCATCAATTAATAAAATTTCCCCTCTCCACTGCGCGAAGCGTGGGGGAGAGGCTAGGGTGAGGGGGAGGTTAAACTGTCGCGAAGCGACTCCTCATTGTTATTAGACAATCAAAGAGACTTGCTTTTGTTAAAAAATAAATTATCCTGATTTATTTTTAGGTCAAAGGTTAGCAAGGATGCGTAGATACGGTCTGAGAAATGATCAGTGGGAGCGAATCGCAAATATTCTTCCTGGTCGAAAAGAGTCAGTTGGCGTTACAGCTAAAGATAATCGCCTGTTTGTAGAGGCTGTTTTATACCGATATAGAGCAGGAATTGCGAGGCATTTATCAGGGTGCTTTGATTCATACTCGTCACACACGCTGGTGTAAATAAGAATGAAGAGTCGCTTCGCGACAGTTTAACCCCTCCTCACCCTACCCTCTCCCCCACGCTTCGCGCAGTGGAGAGGGGAAATTTTATTAATTGATGACACGCCCTAAATCGCCATCCAAAATAAGTTATGCTGAATTAAAAAGCGTTGGCAAAGTAATGGCGTATTTTGCAATAGATGATAAAAATAGGCTTTGGTAAATTTTTGTATACATGAAGGACAAACACAGTCTGTATCAATAATTTCAAACTGCATTTCGGTCACCTTATCAGTTAAATCAACCATCCCCAGTTGGCTATATACTTGTCCATGCAGAGCCGCTTTTGCTGGTTCGTCTGACTCAATCAGCTTGATTCCTTGAGAGCGTAACTGGTGAATAAGAGATTCATCAAGTGCTCCCATAACATAACGTGGCAAATGCGACCATTGCTCCAGTTGTGCACGCATCGTTTCATCAAAATAAACACCATGTTCATAAGGAATCATTTGCTGTGATAAATCATCTGCATGCATAAAAGGAAAAGTAGAAGACTGCCAATCCTCCCACATCTGAGGATAATCTTGATAAATATTTTTTGGCAACAGCACCATCTCAGGATTCAAATGATGAATCAAAACCAGAAGCTCTTGGGCGCTTAACTTGGTCTTAGAACCGTCATAAGGTGATTTTAGGTGATAGACTCCTTCTCTATTTGCTTTTAAAGAGGCTGCATTTAGAATTAAAGTCTTAGACCAACCCACATAATGCGCTAAACTTACAATTTTTTGCAGTACCTTATACCCTGGCTTATGCAATAAAAACTCCAGAGAATAAGAAAGAGCATCAACTTTTGCCTCTTGCCAATTTTCTGTAGTCAAACATAAGCCTGCTTCTGAAGTAGCAACGGATATTATATTTTGTCCTGCATGCATTCACTGTCCTCCATTAAAGCAGTAAGCTTGTGTCACCATAACTAAAAAATCGGTATTTCTTCTCTATCGCTTCCTGATACAGCATCATTGCTTCTTTATGCCCTATAAAAGCAGAAACGAGCATCAGTAGAGTTGATTCTGGTAAATGAAAATTCGTTATTAAACCGTCACAGATTTTAAATTGATAACCTGGATAAATAAAAATATCGGTATCACGACTGCAAGGAATTAAACCCTCATCTTGGGTTGCACTTTCAAGACTACGAAGTGCTGTAGTACCTACAGCAATCACCCGGTGACCAGCAGCTTTTGTTGCATGTACCGCTGCACATAATTCAGCACTAATAGTAAACTGCTCACGATGCATTTTATGATCTTTAATATCGTCACAACGCACTGGCCTAAACGTTCCCGCACCCACATGCAAAGTAACATAGGCAACCTGGACACCGCGTGTGCTTAAACTGGATAATACTGCATCATCAAAATGCAAACCTGCAGTGGGAGCCGCAACAGAACCTTCAAATTTTGCATAGACAGTTTGATAACGATCCTCATCCATATACTCATCACTACGAGTGATGTAGGGAGGCAAGGGAATATGCCCTACTCCATGCAACAGCGCTAAAACATCAATGCTGGATTTGCATATAAATAAATCTTCATCACGATCAATAATTTCAAGCTGTTTGTTTTGTTCCAAATAAATTAAAGCACCTGCCTTTAACGCCTTGCTGGCTTTAATATGGGCAAGAAAAGTAAATTCACCAGTAATTCGCTCGACCAATAACTCCACTTTACCACCTGTTGCTTTATAGCCATAAAGCCGTGCCGGAATTACTTTAGAATCATTCATTACCAATAAATCGCCTGGATTTAGGAAATCAGCAATTTCTCTAAATTGGTGATGACCATATTTTTTAGTATAGCGATTATAGGTCAACAAACGCGAATCACTACGATTTGCTAAAGGATATTGAGCAATCAACTCAGGAGACAAATCGAAGTAAAAGTCCTGCTTATTCATAACGCAACCTGAAAATAAATTGACGGCATTATACACAAAATATCAAAGGGAGTGTAGCACCGAAGGTTTAACTATAAGGCAAGTAAAAGAAGGGCGCTAATAATAAAGATAATCAGACTGGTGATATTAGGATATTGATACCCTTTATAACTTTTTCGCCGTACATAGTGAACAATCACTATCACGGGCAATACGGAAACACACCATAAGAGGATAACTAATGCAACTTCTTCAGCATACAGAGTAAAAGGCATAAAATTACCTATATAATGCAAAGCAACTTGCAAAAGCTCACGGTAATAATAAACTCCCCATAATATCCAATAATCAAAAGCATAAATAAACCAGGAGCCAATTAATAAAGGTAAGAATAAAGCGACTCCTTTAATCGCAAAAAATTTCTTAAACGCCTTACCAAACTCTTGTGAAAAGAAAACGACAATAGAAGCGAATATAATCACTAGAGTTAACGTGAATAACATGTACTTATTCCTTTTAATAATCTACACAAACTACATCCGTTCCTCTAAAGATTCCCAACGTGCGTACAATTCAATTAATAAAGCTTCATCTGCAGCAAGGCCCTGATTGATTTTTGCAATGGTATTAGCATCTTGTTGGTAAAATTTTGATTCTGCCATTTGTTGTTGTACCCCAGAAATCTTTTTTTCTAATTGTTCAATTTTTTGAGGTAATTGCATCAATTCTCGTTGCTCATTAAAGCTTAACTTACTCGATAAGGAAGAGCGCTTAACTACCGATGTGCTTTTTTCACTGACTTCACGTTCACGCTTTTGTTGTTGTTTTTGATGTACCTTATAATCATCATACCCACCAACAAACTCGCTAAATTTTCCTACATCTTCATAAACCAAAACACTGGTCACAACTTGATTAATAAATTCCCGATCATGGCTAATCAGAATTAAAGTGCCAGGATATTCGACTAACATTTCTTCTAATAATTCTAAAGTTTCGATATCTAAATCATTAGTAGGCTCATCCATCACCAAGAAATTAACAGGCTTGGCAAATAATTTGGCGAGTAATAATCGATTGCGCTCTCCACCTGATAACACAGAAACTGGTTGGTTAAAACGATCAGGCGTAAATAAAAAATCTTTCAAATAACTGGCTACATGCTTTTGCTTGCCATTAATAGACACATAATCAGCACCATCACCGATATTATACATCACTGTTTTATCTTCATGTAATTGCCGACGTAATTGATCAAAATAGGCAACACTTAATGAAGTACCTTGTTTGATTTCACCAGAATCAGTTTGAAGTTCTCCCAGCAATAGACGAACCAAAGTGGTTTTACCACAGCCATTGGGACCAATAATGCCTAATTTATCACCACGCATTAGTAATAAAGAAAAATCGTGCAGTAATTTTCTTTGCCCTAGTGAATAATTAACCTTATTGGCTTCAATAACCACGGCACCGGAGCGATTGACGTCCAAAGAGATCTCTTTCACTTTACCTATTTGATTACGGCGTGCTTTATGTTCTTCACGCATGGCTTTTAATGCACGAACCCGTCCTTCATTACGAGTACGTCTGGCTTTAATTCCAGTGCGAATCCATACTTCTTCTTCAGCAAGCTTTTTATCAAATAAATCATTTTGTTTTTGCTCACTAAGACGAATAGTTTCACGACGCTCTAAATAAGTTTTGTAATCACAATCGTGTTGATAAAGCTTCCCTCTATCAATTTCAACAATACGATTAGCTACTTGTCCCAAAAATTCGCGATCGTGAGTAACCAACAATACTGAGCCTTTAAAGTTTTTTAAATAAGCTTCCAACCATTCAATAGCTTCAATATCTAAATGGTTTGTTGGTTCGTCTAATAATAACAAATCAGGTGAAACAATGAGCGCTGCAGCCAAGAGTACTCGCCGCTTCATGCCTCCCGATAAATTATACATGCGCTCATTAGCACTGACTCCCAAGCGAGTAGCCATAGTTTCAATGAGTGGCAACTTATCCCAAGCATGCAAACTGTCCATTTTTTGCTGGCAAATTGCTAATTTATCCATATCTCCTTTTTGCGATAGTTCGTTAAATTGCGTTAAAACTTCACCAACTTCACCTAAGCCTTTTACTAGAAAATGATAAACAGAATCATCAGCAGAAACAGGAACCTCCTGAGTTAAACCCGCTACTTTTAATCCAGACAAACAATTAATTTGACCGCTATCAGGAACAATATCTCCTTGCAATAGCTTTAAGAGCGTTGATTTTCCAGCTCCATTGCGACCTACAAGCGCAATGCGATCGTGAGGTTGGACTTGCCAGTTGACTTTATCTAACAGTTGATTACCAGCGATATTTAAACTTAAATCGTGAAGGGAAACAATACTCATGCATTAACTCAATTAATCTAAACAAATGCCCTAAACAGGCAATACCATAACTCCATCCATTTCAACCAGAGAATTTCGTGGTAAAGCAGCAACACCAATAGCCGCACGTGCAGGATAAGGTTCAGTGAAATACTGCCCCATAACTTCGTTAATCACAGGAAAATGGCTTAAATCCGTAAGAAATACATTTAATTTGACAATATTTGCCAAACTACCGCCTGCTGCCTGGCATACAGCAGATAAATTATCTAAAACTTGGGCGATTTGTGCTTTAATATCGTGGCTGCACAGTTCCATAGTTTTAGGATTTAGTGGTATCTGCCCTGACAAATAAACAGTATTTCCACATTGAATGGCTTGTGAATAAGTGCCAATCGCTGCTGGAGCTGATTTACTATGTACCGATTGCATTAATTCTCCCCTTGTTTTTTTCTATACAAACGCATTACAACTTTATTGGCACGCAGTCTGCGCATTACACGTGCCAAATGTGTTCTGTCCACCACACTAATGGAAAACGTGACCGCATTATGGCGGCCATCTCGTGGATCAACATTAATATTACCAATATTAGAACCCGCTTCTGAAATAGCAGTTGCCAAAGCCGCTAGTACGCCGCGCACATTAGGTACCTCAACGGTAATATCGACCCAATACTCACCCTCAACCTGATCATCCCAGCGTAAAGCAACGAATTGCTCGGGATTAAGTCGAGATGTTTTCAATGTACTACAATCACTATTGTGAACAACGATTCCCCTACCCTGTTGGAATATTCCAACAATACTGTCACCGGGTATAGGCTGACAGCATTCACCAAAATGCACTACCATGCCTTCAGTACCTTTAATTGCTAAAGGTCGTGCCTTACCAGATTTAGATTTATCTAATTCATTCGCATCCGGTGTAATAACCAAGCGCTTGGCAATAACCATGGCCATTTGGTTACCAATACCGATGGCATATAATAAATCATCAGTGGTTTTATAGGGCAAATCGCTTAATAAAGCATGCCACGATTCTGGCGGAACTTTTGCATAATCACTGGATAAATCATTAAGTGATTGTTCTAACAAGCGTTTTCCTAAGGTAATCGATTCAGTATTTTGCTGGCTCTTCAGAAAATGACGGATATTAGAACGCGCTTTTCCAGTGACAACAAAATTAAGCCAGGAAGGGTTTGGATGTGCACCCGAAGTAGTAACAATCTCTACTGTTTGCCCATTAGACAAAGGCACGCTCAAAGGCACTAAACGACGATTAACCTTAGCAGCAACACAGCTATTACCTACACCTGAATGTACTGCATAAGCAAAATCAACAGGGGTCGCCCCTTTAGGTAATTCCATAATATGGCCTTTAGGAGTAAATACATAAACCTCATCAGGGAATAAATCAATTTTAACGTTTTCAATAAATTCCAAGGAACTACCAGTACTGCGTTGCATTTCTAATAGGCTTTGTACCCATTCACGGGCACGTAATTGTGCTTCATTGACCTCCAGGCCCGATGATTTATAAATCCAATGCGCGGCAACCCCATTATCAGCCACTTTATCCATATCACGAGTACGAATTTGTACTTCCAATGGCACGCCAAAAGGACCAAATAAAGTAGTATGTAATGATTGATATCCGTTGGCTTTAGGAATACCAATATAATCTTTAAAGCGCTGCGGTACTGGTTTATAAGTACAATGTAAGGCACCTAAAATGCGGTAACACGAATCAATGTCTTCGGTGATCACTCTAAAAGCAAATACGTCGGTAATTTCAGTAAACGATGCCTTCTTTTGGCGCATTTTACGATAAATACTATATAAGTGTTTTTGTCTACCAAAAACCTGCTCATAAGGAATATTTAATTGGGCTAAAGCTTGTTGCAAGTCTCGTTCAATGGTTTGGGTTAATTCGCGACGGTTACCTCGGGATTTTTCTACTGCGGATTTAATTGCACGGGAACGCATGGGATATAAAGCCTGGAATCCTAAATCTTCAAGACCTACATAAATAGAGTGCATCCCCAACCGATTAGCAATGGGGGCATAAATCTCTAAAGTTTCAATAGCAATACGACGGCGTTTGGCAGCGGGCATAGCGCCTAAAGTGCGCATATTATGCAAGCGATCAGCCAATTTGACGATAATTACTCGTATGTCTTTGACCATAGCTAAAACCATTTTACGAAAGTTTTCTGCTTGCGCTTCAGCTTTGGATTCAAATTTTATTTTTGTGAGTTTGGTTACTCCATCAACTAAGGCGGTAATATCTTCCCCAAACAAGCGAGTTAGATCTTCTTTGCTCACGCTAGTATCTTCAACTACATCATGGAGCAAGGTAGCCATGATGGTCTGATAATCCAGACGCATTCGTGCAAGAATTAAAGCTGCAGCAACAGGATGAGTGATATAGGGTTCACCAGAGCGGCGCATTTGGCCATGGTGTGCTTTTTCAGCCACTAAATAAGCTTGATAACATTTTTCTATTTGAGCTTGTTCAAGATAGCATTTAAGCTCTTCGTCAAGCTCCTTAAAGTAGCTCACGCAGCACTCCCTAATGTCCAACATGGCCGTACCTCACTTTACCCCTTGAATGCAGGCATTATTTAGACGGATATAATGTAATACGGGGACAACTGCCCCAACAATATCTCCTACTGTTTAAGCAAAATTAAACTCTTATTTAAATAATAGCCCAAACCACGCCCTCTGGCCTGCACCCACTGCCCTTAAGTCAAGCGTTTCATTGTCGTCCCCGCGAAAGCAGGGACCCATTTCCATGCAAGCACAGAGCCAACATTGAGCATGGATTCCCGCCTTCGCGGGGATGACAAATTTAACTTAATAGCAGTGTAGCCTGTACCTAGCTCATACACTGAGCCAAGGCTCTAAGGAGTTTTTAGGCCTAAAGTTTAACCAATATATTACTTCGTTTTGGGAAAAGTTTTATCGCTTATTCTTTATCTAAAATTTCTGCAGTGATCAAGCCTTCTGCAATTTCACGTAGAGCAACAACCGTAGGTTTATCATTTTCCCACTCAACCATAGGTTGATCACCACGAACAGCAATTTGTCGTGCACGTTTTGTAGCAACCATCACCAATTCAAAACGGTTTGCTACGTGTTCTAAACAATCTTCAACTGTAACTCGTGCCATAATACATTCTCCGATAACCAAAACTTTTTATTTTACTGCGATGACAATAGGAAAGAAAGTAATTTTGATTGTTTATTTACCTGACACTTGGTGCGTAAGCGGTTTGCAACCACAATTGCCTCCAAATCCTTAGCTGCATGCTCAAATGTGTCATTTACAATTAAATAATCAAATTCAGAATAATGACTTAACTCATCTTGCGCTTTTTTCATACGATCGCTAATAACATCATCTTTATCCTGCCGTCGGCTCATTAAGCGTTGTTTCAGTTCATCAATAGATGGTGGAATAATAAATATACTCACCGCCTCTGGAAAAACCTGCTTAATTTGCGCCGCTCCTTGCCAATCAATATCCAATACAATATCAATTCCCTGTTCTAAACGTAATTTAATTTGTTCCATTGAAGTACCGTATAAATGGTTAAACACATGCGCATGCTCTAAAAAAGCACCCGCATTAACCATTGTCAAAAACTCATTCTCTTCAACAAAAAAATAATCCACCCCTTGCATTTCTCCAGGTCGCATCATACGTGTGGTATGCGAAATGGATACTTCAATATGATCAAGTGAATTGACTAAATGTCTTACCAGACTGGTTTTGCCCCCTCCTGAAGGTGCGGCAACAATAAATAAATTCCCCAAATAATCGCCCACAATAGTACTCACTCAATGTTTTGGATTTGTTCACGCATTTGCTCAATTAATACTTTCATTTCTACTGCACACTGGGTCAACTCAACAGAATCAGACTTTGCCCCTAAAGTATTAGCCTCTCTATTTAATTCCTGCATCAGAAAATCCAAACGCCTTCCCGCTATTTTATCGCAATTTACGGTACGGCTCACTTCACTAAGATGAGTCTGTAAGCGATCTAATTCCTCGCTCACATCCATACGCGCCAAAATTAAAGCAATTTCCTGTTCTACACGAGATTCAGGAACTTCAACCTGGACCGCATGTAAACGGGTAAGCAATTTATCTTTCACTTGCCCTTCTTGTGCCGTAACTATAGAACGTGCTTTGTCCAGCTGCTGTTTCAGCTCTTCCAAACGCATTTCAACATGTGCTTTTAATGCCTTGCCTTCAGTAATACGTACCTGTAATAATTGTTCAATCGCTTCAGCAAATAGCGTCAAAACATCCTGAGCCATTACATCCACCTCGGGAGTATTCGCTTGTACTACTCCAGGCCATGAAAGTACATGACTTACTCCCAAATCATTGGCTAAATGATGAGAAACAGCTAATTTATGGCTTAAATCGACTAGCCCAGTGACCAAACTTTCATTAATAAGCATAGCCTGATTCTCCGAACCAGTATCTTGATACTTAAGTTGACATTCTAATTTTCCACGACTGACCTTATCGCGTAATGAATTACGTAGATGAGTTTCCATAAAACGAAAAGACTCCGGTAATCGTAAAGAGACATCTAAATATCGATGATTTACTGCGCGAATTTCCCAGCAAAAATTCCCTGCACCAAATTGTCGTTGTACACGGGCAAAAGCCGTCATACTTTGAATCATGTCAATACCAATAAATAAACCTTGCGCGAATATACCGCAATTTAAAGAAATTGGACAGTATAGTTTATTAATTAAACAAGCCACAGAGTTTTTTGTTCTGCTTGGGTGCAACTCTCGGTATTAAGCGTTATAATTGCACTTTTTGCGAGGATTATCCCATGCGCCCTAGTAATCGTGAACCCAATCAACCCCGTTCCATAAAATTAACTCGTAATTTTACCAAGCATGCAGAAGGTTCTGTACTTGTTGAGTTTGGCGAAACTAAAGTATTGTGTACTGCATCAGTTATTGACGGCGTTCCTCGTTTTATCAAAGGAAAAAATCAAGGTTGGATAACTGCTGAATATGGCATGCTGCCACGTGCTACTCATAGCCGCACTGAGCGTGAAGCAGCTAAGGGCAAGCAAGGTGGTAGAACTATGGAAATCCAACGTTTGATTGGCCGTTCATTAAGAGCTTGTGTGGATTTAAAACATTTGGGTGAAAACACGATTACTTTAGATTGTGATGTCATCCAAGCCGATGGCGGTACTCGTACCGCAGCAATTACTGGCGCCTGCATTGCCCTACGCGATGCAATCACCTGGATGGTTGATCGTGAAAAAATTCGCAAAATGCCTGCATTTAACTATATTGCCGCAATATCTGTTGGCATTTACCGCGGACAGCCGGTTCTGGATTTAGATTATGCCGAAGATGTTCTTGCAGAAACAGATATGAATGTGGTGATGAATGAAGAAGGGCATTTTATTGAAGTTCAAGGCACAGCAGAAGATAAAAATTTTAATCGTGAACAATTAAACAGTATGTTAGCCCTCGCTGAAGCGGGAATTCCGCAGTTAATTGAATTACAGAAAAAAGCTTAACTTAAGGGCAATGACAAATACTCGCTCTCACGAAAGAAGCTTGATTCGAAATATGGACTTATTCGTACCCAAGTAGATTGATTACAGAGTTCCATGTAACACTATTCGAGAATGAAACTTGAATACACAACCTGTTCAATATATAATCATATGTATCAGTGTTAATATGCATTGATATAGAGAAGGATAAGGAGATCGATTATGAGAGTTAAATCATTAACTGCTGGATTAATTGTTACAACAGCTACAATGTTTGCAGCAATTGGATCAGTCCAAGCAGCATGCTCATGCTATATGCATACACCAGGATGGCACATGGTTCCAAAATCTTGTGACATCAGATCCGCACAAACATGGCAAGAGTATAATAGTGGAATATATACTCCGCCCCAATCAGGAACAGGCAAAAGCATCTTATTCTTAAACTAGCTTAAGATTAAAGATATGCTTAGAGCGTATCCTGGTTCCTAAATAAAACAATGGGATCTACAGATCCCATTGTTTTTCTAGCAAAAAAGAGTTTTATCTACCGCCGTTTCATAAGCTACATATTTAGAAATTATGTTCTTATTCACTAAATCCTTTAAATGCTGATCCAAAGTCTGCATTCCCTTAGCTTGGCCTGTTTGGATAAAGGAAAACATTTGTGCTATTTTATCTTCACGAATCAAATTACGAATAGCGCCTGTACAGATCATGATTTCTAAAGCCGCTACTCGTCCGCCTTCATTTTTTTTCAATAAGGTTTGTGTAATAACTGCTTGTAAAGATTCAGAAAGCATTGAACGAACCATCGATTTTTCTTCTGTAGGAAATACATCAATAATACGATTAATTGTTTTAGTTGCCGAATTAGTATGTAAAGTACCCAAAACTAAATGCCCCGTTTCTGCAGCAGTCATCGCCAAGCGAATGGTTTCCAGATCGCGCAGTTCACCTACCAAAATCACATCAGGGTCCTCACGCAACGCAGAACGCAAAGCCATATTAAAATTATGAGTGTCTTTATGTATTTCACGCTGATTTATTAAACATTTCTTGCTTTGATGTACAAACTCAACTGGATCTTCTATTGTCAAAATATGTTCATAACGCGAAGAATTAATATAATCAATCATCGATGCTAAAGTAGTACTTTTTCCCGAACCGGTAGGCCCTGTAACTAAAACTAATCCATTAGGAAAATGACATATTTCTTCAACAATAGGCGGTAAATTTAAATCACTCATACTTAAAATAGTCGAAGCAATAGTACGAAACACTACTCCTGCACCACGCGTTTGGTTAAAGACATTCACTCTAAAACGTGACAATTTAGGGATTTCAAAAGAAAAATCTATTTCTAAATGCTCTTCAAATTCTTTTCTTTGCCAATCACTCATCAAATCATAAACAATTTTAATAACATCTGTATGTTCCATCACAGGTAAATTGATTTTACGCAAATCACCATCCACGCGCATCATTGGAGGTAAACCTGCAGATAAATGTATGTCTGATGCTTTATTTTTAACAGAAAACGCTAATAATTCTATTATATCCATAGCCTTATATTTCCTAAATGCGAGTTGGTTTAATAAAGATAGATTAATGCATGAGAAGCCTACTCGGCAAACCTCCTTTCTTTTGTTATTGTTAGCATTTTAATAATGTAAAAGATAAAAATGGACATGCAACAAAAACTGACTCAAATTAAACAAGTAATTACGCAAACTGCTTTGAAAAGCAGCAGAAACCCCGAAGAGATTTTATTACTCGCGGTCAGCAAACAACAAAGCATTACCGCCATTAAAGAGGCTTTTGCTTTAGGTTTAACTCACTTTGGAGAGAGTTATTTCCAAGAAGCTCTAATTAAAATAACTAATTTAAGCGATTTGCCTCTACACTGGCATTTTATTGGCCCAATTCAAAGTAACAAAGCCAAAGGAATTACCCAACACTTTAGCTGGGTGCATAGCATCAACAGGTTTAAAATAGCACAGTTACTTAGTAAATATAGACCTCCTAATACAGAACCACTTAATGTCTGTTTACAGGTTAATTTAATCCCTGAAGCAACAAAATCAGGAATTACTCCAGAAAAAGTAGCACAATTAGCTTTGGCAGTAAGCCACTTACCTAATTTAAAGCTTAGAGGTTTAATGACTATCCCCCCTACGCCAGAAAATCAGCAACAACAATATACTTTGTTCATGCAATTAAATCAGCTGCTGCATGACCTAAACCTGAAATTAGGTTTAACTATGGACACCCTATCGATGGGAATGACAGATGATTTAGTCCCGGCAATTCAAGCCGGGGCAACCATTGTCCGTCTTGGGCGTGCAATTTTTGGTGAGCGACAAAAAGTATAGCCCTTGATATACTTGTTTTGCTCAACCAGTTAAAATAATCTCATGAGGGAAAACTATGTCCGGTTTAACAACAGTAGCATTATTTCTTGTTTCATTACTCTTTTCATTACTTATTTTTACCCTATGGCTACGTATAGCGGTACGCTATTTTCGCATTAGCGCCCTAAATCCTTTAAGTCAGCTGATTCATACCATTACCGATCCTTTAATCGAACCAATACAATTCGTAGTGAAACAAAAACCTAAGTCCGGTGATTTATATGATATTCCAACAATTATTCTATTAATTTTAGTTGAGCTGGTAAAAATTATCCTCATTAGCCTGATTGCCTTCCATGGCTTGATGAACATAGGCTATCTCGTACTTTACGTTCTTGCTGATTTGATCTTACAACCTTGTGATCTGCTCTTTTTTGTAATATTAATTCGTGTGATTATGAGCTTTGTCAATCCTGCCTGGAATGGACCAATTGCTGATTTTTTACGCATTATCACTGAACCATTACTCAAATTAGGAAGAAAAATCATTCCTGATATTTCTGGCTTTGATTTTTCACCGTTCATTATCCTGATGATATTGAAAGTGATTACCCTTTTTATTAACGCCAGCCTTCCCTGGAGATTATTATAAAAACTACTATACTTACTTGTATGCTTGAGTGACAAGGATGATATTATGAAAGCGGCTCAAAGCGTAGCTTTTGCATTAGCTATTTTACCTTTTAGCCTATTTGCGGATACACAATCGTTATATTGCCCGCAAAATCATCGCTATATTAACGTAGGCATGACTATGGATCAGGTAATTGCAGCTTGCGGACAGCCTCTTAGCAAACAAGACTCCAATCAACCAGTAACTCAAAAAATTCCAGTAACGCAGATGATTTATAATAATAAAGGCACCAGCACTGCATTTTATGGTGTTTGGAATCTACCCACAGGTAATGGTGGAGTACAATTAGAGATTGATATAGTGAACAAAAAAGTAAAAAATATTCGCTTAAATAACTCCAATAGCAATGCTGTTTCTATCTGTCGCGGCAATAGTATTCAAGTAGGTGATCCGGCAACAAAAGTATATTATTCATGTGGTACCCCTTCTTTAGTCAATAATAGCTACATTAATGAAGTAGTACCAACTTCATCAAAACCACAAATTTGGCTCTATCAACCCGGTGAATATCAACCTACAGTAACCTTGACTTTTGTTGAAGGTAAACTACAATCCATCGACTAATTAATTGAGGTATGATGCTAAATGTCTGAAACTATAGATGATATCACCATTGCTTTTAGTGAAAATGGCACTGAAACAACTAAAGAGCTAGATAAAAAAATATTAAGCAAAGGTGCGTGGACCACTATTATGTTTAAATACCAAGATTGGGATAATGCACAAAATGATTTTGGCCCAGTAAAATACTCCATTCGCCGTTATCAAAAACGTAATAATCAGTATTGGTTAAAATCCAAATTTAACATTTCCAGCATGGAACAAGCACAAAAAATTGTTGATATTTTAAATAGCTGGTTAGAAAACAAGTAATGAATTTTAAAATATAATCCTCGACTCAGGGGATTATGTAGTTTTCAGGTAATCCTCTACCATATCGCGGTACGTAGATATGGAGGGAGTAACCTTATTTTTTCAGCTTCGGTAACGCTTTCACATTACTTCTTTATTTTATTCCATATACCCAATGCTTTGAATTATCAATTGATTTATCTTCATTGGATGCACTAAAAAAGCAATGTTTCTCTCTTATTTTTTCATATCCCTTATACAAAGAGTTCCCCAATGATTTTATTAAGGTCCACAAATCCAAGAATAGATCTTTCAATCTCCATTCACCCTCTCCCTCTAGTTTTGATTCAGTTCGAGTAATGGCCTCTTCAGATTCATTTTGGAATTCTCGAAACAATTTGTATCCTTGTCTATGACGAATAAAGGAAAGATGTATTTTTTCATACATTAAATCAATATCATTGGCATACTCGAACGCATTTTCCTTACTTATTTGGTGTTTTTTATTATGACGCTCTAATAAGTCTTCGAAATGTTGAATCGCTTCCTGGTTAAGTAATTGTTGTTCTTTAGATTGAAATTTTTTTTCTTGTAATGTAATTCCATCCACACCTGAAATAATGGAATTATTTAGTTTCTCTGAGGATTCCAATCTCTTTTTAACATTTAAATATTCTATTGGAGCTTTCAGCATTTTTTCCAATTCTTTTTGTACAATATTACTATCTTTCTCACTTAATGCTTCTTTTATACCCATTTTAGGAATAGTAATTTCCTTGGAAGTAATAATCTCAATAAATACTGCGTCCAGTGCACATAAAGGAAGATTTACAAGATCTTCAAAATTGTGACGTTCAAAAAATTTTTTTAGCTCCAAATCAAAAAATGGATAAACATCATATTTTTTAAGAAGTCCATTAGTATCAAAACGTGCAGACACAAAAGAGTTTAAAGAAAGGCTATCTTTAGGCCCTAAAGCTTGAGTATTTTCTTTTAAATATTGTTTTAAATAATGATTAATTTTTTCGGTAAGACCTATCACATCACCCGTTGAAGAATACTTGTCAAAATAAAGAGTTAATTGATCATTCATTTTAAACCGTGAATCATTGTACTTTGCGGGGTCGATAATTTTGAAATAAAAATTTAAATGATTTTCCGGGTTATTTGCCTCAGATGTCAATAATTTAATCAAACCTAATAGTACATCTTCATGGACCTCTCCAATATTATTAAGGCTGAGATGTAATTTTAAAGAGGCTTCTGGATGATTATAATTCTGTCCCTCAAAATGTGCATTTTGCATTTTATTTTGAGCTTTGTTAACAAGATATTGATCATTTTGCTTTGCCTTGAGATACTCAGTATATATCCCATAAGAAACAGAAGATGATTTATAATGCTCCTTTAGAGGCCAGCTTTTTTGCTCGTTAGGATCGATACGATAAAATATTGTAGAGTACATCCAAGTGCAAGTAATACCCAAATCTTTTATTTTTTTCATCAAATCGGTAGAGGAAAGTTCACGAAATAGCATCAATACACCCGATAAATGACCAATATTAAAACAATATGTTCAATTATAAACCTAAAGAGTGTTCTTAGTCAACATCCTACAGCTTGCTATTTGCAAATCTATTGAGATACCAAATAATCTATAAGCCTTTACTCAATAAATTCCAAAGCTGTATGACTACGCGCAAAATACCCTTCAATCACTTCTTCTGTAACCAGTTCCAAACATTCAGGATGCCAATGAGGATTCTTGTCTTTATCAATCAATAACGCTCTAACTCCTTCATAAAAATCCTTACCGTGCATAAAATGACTGACAATGTCATAATCCATTTGTAAACATTGCGCCAGACTCAACCCTTTCGCTTTTTGTAGTTGCGCCAGCGTTACTTTCAAACTTAAAGGTGATTTTTGCGATAAGCTATTATCAATGCTGACTGCCCATACCCCTTCTGTCCTCTGCAAAGACGATTTAATCAACTCTACCGTAGGTTGTGCAAAACAAACATCAATGGCAGGCTTTATCTGACTTGGTTCTACAGAAGATGGCATGATTGAATATTCATGCAAACACTGATCTACCCCCTCAAAAGGATCAGCAGATAAGTTAGCACTTTTTAAAGCAGGAATCACTTCAGGAATTTGCTTGGAAGAAATAATTTGCTTAATTAATCTCGCATTTAAGGCATCCATAGCCCCTAAGCGGTTACCCGTTAATCCTAGATAAATACCTAAATAACCAGGGCAACGAGATAATAAATAGCTAGAACCAATATCCGGAAAAAAACCAATTCCTGTCTCAGGCATAGCAAAAACGAAATGATCTGCTGCAATAGGATGACTACCATGCAATGAAATCCCAACACCTCCGCCCATCACAATACCATCGATTAAGGAAATATAAGGCTTACCTAAATGATGAATGAAATGATTTAAACGGTATTCATGCCAAAAAAATTGCATTTGCTCAGCATCACTTAAGCGGCCAGAAAAATACAATGAGCGAATATCTCCACCCGCACAAAAAGCATTCCCTGGTGCTGCTTGCACTAGCACAGCGCGAATTCGCTCATCATTTTTCCACAGGTTTAATTGCCGTTGCATCGCAAGAATCATATTAAGCGTCAGCGCATTTAAGGCGCTGGGTCTATTTAAGGTAATTAAGCCTAATTGCCCTTCCTGGGTAAACAGCACTTCATCTGTCATCACGATTTTCCTTTAAATTTAGCAACTCTTTTTTCTAAGAAGGCTGTAACTCCTTCTTGCTTATCTTCAGTCGCACACGCTTTTGCAAAATGAATTGCTTCTAAATGCAAGGCTTCAGTCAAAGGTAAATCATAACCAAAATGAATCACGTCCATTACATCAGCTACAGCAAGTGGTGACATACTTAAAATACCAAGCAGAATTTCTTTACCACGCTCGATTAATACTTCAGGCTCTACAACCTCACTGACTAAACCCCAATGCAAAGCTGTTTCGGCGTTAATAAATCGCGCCGTTAAGCATAAGTCTAAAGCACGCCCTTTACCAATTAAACGCGCCAAACGTTGCGTACCACCATAACCAGGAATCACACCCAACTTCACTTCTGGCTGGCCAAATTGTGCTTTGGTTGACGCAAGCCGTAGTGTTGCTGCAATCGCTAACTCACAACCACCACCAAAAGCAAAACCATTAACTGCCGCCAGTGAAGGCTTGCCAATAGTTTCTAATAAACGGAAAGTCTCCTGACCTTGGCAGGCAAATTCATATCCAGTTAGAGCCGTACATTCCGCCAGACGGTTAATATCAGCACCTGCACAAAAAGCCTTGCCATTACCAGTGAGCATGATGGCTTTGATTTTAGAGTTACTTTTTGCGGCAAGAAATAGTTCCGCCAGTCCAGTTAATACATCACTATTTAAAGCATTCAATTTATCAGGGCGATTCAAAGTTAAAAGTAAAATACCATTACTATCTAATTCTTGTTCAATTAAATTCATTCGTTAACTCCTGTTCGTACTATAAATTTTCCAGACGTACTTATTAAGCCAACGTTAATCCAATAAATGCTCATCATCGAAACTCGCTTTAGCAATAATTTCACGCATAATTTCATTAGTTCCCTCCAGGATTTGGTGCACACGTAAATCTCGAAAAATTCGTTCTATGTGATAATCACGTAAATAACCGTAACCCCCATGTAATTGCATTGCCTTATCACTGATACGAAATGCAACATCCGTTGCCATTCGCTTTGCCATAGCACAATACATTGGTGCGTGGTGATCGTCACCATCCAGAGCAGCAGCTGCGCGATAAACCATTAAGCGAGCAGCTTCATAATCAGTAAGCATGTCAGCATAATAAAAACGTAAGGCTTGAATCTCTTTTAAAGGTTTATTAAATTGCTTACGTTCGTTCATATATCGTTGTGTGTAACGCAAACAAGCAAGTGCTCCCCCCAAAGAGCAGGCAGCAATATTGATACGCCCTCCATTGAGGGCATTTAAGGCGATCTTAAAACCCATCCCCTCTTCACCAACCAGATTAGTAACAGGCACATGGCAATTTTCAAAATAAAGCATGCACGTAGGCTGATTTCGCCAACCCATTTTTTTTTCTAACTTGCCAAAAGACAATCCCAGAGTATCTTTTTCAATAAGCAAAGAAGAAATACCATGATGCTTATCATCACTAGTGCGCACCATGCACAAATATACATCACTTACAGAACCTCCAGAAATGAATGCTTTTGAACCATTCAAGACAAAGTACTCACCATCTTTTATTGCTTTAGTTTTTAATGAAGCTGCATCAGAACCTGACTCTGGCTCAGTAAGACAATAACTGGCAAAAACATCCATTGCCGTTAATTTTGGTCCCCATTTTGCTCGTAACTCGGTACGTGCGTAGCGATCAATCAGAGTAGTCACCATATTGTGAATAGAAAGATAAGCACTTGTACTGACACAACCCGTCGCTAATTGCTCAAATAATAAAGCTGAATCCAAACGATTTAATTGCGAACCACCGATGTCTTCTCGTGCCATGAGCCCACCCATACCAAGCTCGGCAGCAGCACGGAATATATCAACAGGAAAATAGCCATGTTCATCCCACTCATCAGCCATAGGTGCTAATTTATCACGCGCAAAATCAGCTGCCATTTCTCTAATTGCCTGATGCTCCTCAGTAAATTTAAAATCCATACACCATCCTTAGAAATCTTTGTTATAACAATACTATTAATGTAATATTATTGCCATCTTTTCGCTTTTATAAAAAGACTTATGTTTCATAAACTCCCTCGCTCATTTTATGAGCAAGATACTGTTACTGTAGCCAAGGCACTGTTAGGAAAATACCTGGTTCATGAACATCAAGTTGGTAAAATTGTGGAAGTGGAAGCTTATGTAGGCCAACATGATTTGGCTGCCCATAGCTCAAAGGGTAATACTAAAAGAACCCAAGCCCTTTTTGGCGTTGCCGGCCATGCGTACATTTATTTAATTTATGGTATTTACTATTGCACTAATATCGTAACCGAAACCGAAGGGATTGGTTGTGGTGTGTTATTACGTGCTCTTGAGCCCATTCAAAATATTGAAGGGCGTACTCAGGGACCTGGTTTACTTTCCAAAGCAATGAATATTGACAAACGTCTTTATGCCCATGATTTAACTAGTAATAATTTTTACGTTGCAGAACCTGAGCAGCCAGAATCATTCACTATTATTGAAAAACCAAGAATTGGCGTACACTATGCTAAAGATTGGGCTGATAAATTACTACGATTTTATATCAAAGATAATCCTTTTATTTCCAAGCCATAATGATATGATTGCCGGTCTTAGGCATTAATGAATAATAAGAATAACAGCATGGAAACTTCAACGCCAACCTCAACTAAAAATAAAGAAGCATTAGCAGTACTTAAAGAATATTTTGGTTTTGATTCATTTAGGTCCCCGCAAGAAGACATTATCCATGATGTGATTGCAGGCAACGATGTGTTGGTATTAATGCCAACAGGTGGAGGAAAATCCCTTTGTTATCAAATTCCCTCGATCGTAAGGCCAGGAATAGGAATTGTAGTTTCACCATTGATTGCCTTAATGGAAGATCAAGTCACGGCACTCAAATCACAAGGCATTAGAGCTGCATATTACAACTCATCTTTATCCAGCGAGGAAGCAAAAAGAGTACTCACTCAATTACATAATAATGAATTAGATTTGCTGTACATTGCTCCTGAGCGACTTATTAGTACTTCCTTTTTAGAGCGTTTGCAAGAATGTGCCATTTCTTTATTTGCCATTGACGAGGCCCATTGCATTTCACAATGGGGTCACGATTTTCGTCCTGAATACGCAGCTTTAGGCTTATTAAAAACGCATTTTCCGAACATTCCAATTATTGCCCTAACGGCCACTGCGGATAAACAAACACGACAAGACATTGTGGTTAAATTAAATTATTCTCCGCAAAAATATATTGCCTCATTTAACCGTCCCAATATTCATTACAAGGTAGTGCCCAAAACTAATGCCGTAAAACAATTGAGTCAATTTTTAGAAACGGTAGAGCAACAATCTGGGATTATTTATTGTGGTACACGTAATAGTGTTGAATTACTTGCAGAAAAATTACAAGGCTTAGGATTTAAAGCACGTGCCTATCATGCAGGACTTAGTCATAATACACGTAAAGAGGTACAAAATTTATTTCGCTACGATCGCATTGATATTGTCATTGCCACTATTGCTTTTGGTATGGGCATTGACAAGCCCAACGTGCGCTTTGTAGCTCACTATGATTTACCTAAGAATATTGAAGGTTATTATCAAGAAACCGGACGCGCAGGAAGAGACGGTTTGCCAGCACAAGCCTTACTTCTGTATGATGCTGCAGACAGCGCCAGACTACGTTCATGGATTATCAATAATCCGCTCGATGAACAAAGAAGAGTAGAAACCAACAAGCTCAATCACATGCTGGCTTTTGCAGAAGCCTCTCATTGCCGACGACAAATCTTATTACGTTATTTTGATGAACCTTCAGACACAGAATGCAAATACTGCGATGTCTGTGACAATCCACCAGTTACAGCCGATGCTACAGAAGATGCACAAAAACTCTTATCGTGTATTTATCGATTACGGCAAAACTATGGTTTAACTCATACCATTGACGTCTTACGTGGTAGTAGCTCTGATAAAATAAAACAATTTGGGCACGAACGTTTAAGTACTTTTGGCATTGGTAAAGAAAAATCAGTCCACTACTGGAAACAATTGGCTTGGCAACTTATTCACAAAGATTATTGCATACAAGATGTAAATCAATTTAATGTATTAAAATTAACTCCAAAAGCAATTCCCTTACTTAAAGGGGAAGAAAAAATCGCTTTAACCATTCCCAATAACGATCTGCAAGGACGCAAAAAGAAAACGAAAGAAACTCGACTTAATACAGTTAATGACAACCCATTATTTATTGCTTTACGTGCTCTAAGACGTCAATTAGCTGATGAAGAAAATAAACCACCATTCATGATCTTCAGCGATGCCACTTTACATGTCATGACAGATACCAAGCCACAAAATAGTGAAGAACTTCTTGAAGTTCCTGGTGTTGGTCAACATAAATTAGCTTATTATGGAAAAGAATTTCTTGCTGTCATTCGCGAATACTCTGCACCCTAAGAGTAATTGCACTAATTTTCTCCTTACGATATTCTGAATTCATGCTGTTTGATTAACCAATACGGCATGCTAATTCTTCTATTTGCTCTCATAAGAGAAGAATTACCACAAACATAAGGAGTTGTTATAATGAAGTTATCAGAACTAATTGTAAACATAGAAAATAATAAAAACTTAGGTATCTTTTCAAAATCACATAAAACGATAAGTAATAGTCACACTTACAATATTCCCTTTGAACTCAAACCCTCACAACAAGTATTAGCAGCACTTGGTGCTTGTAAAGATTCACACCAAACACCATTACTCACCGCCAAAGGGACAATCAAGTCAGTTGGTAATGCTGATATTATGATCAATAGTTTTATGCCTAAGAAAAAATCAAGTGATCTTACTATTAGGGGAAAACGTATTGATAACTTATTTGCTAGTAGCAAAATTTATCTTAATCCAGACCTGATGAGTACTGAAGATTATAAAAAAATCATCACCGAAAAACCAATGATTCATACAGATCAAACCGCCAAAGACAATGACCGTACCTCATACGAAAATCTTGCTGTAGGAATTTGTCATGCTCAGGAAATTGATCTTCTAGTAGATACTTGCCTCAGTGAACATAAAAGATCGCATGTGACCGTAAAACCAGAGCGTTCTCTTATTTCTGAAGATACACCAACTATTTTATTACTCTCAAATCCAAGACTTGATCTAAGTAAAGAACACACCAAAGCTCTAAAAAATAAAGAACAGATAAAATATATTACCAGCATGTACCGTAACCTTTTCTCTGCAACAATTAAAGAAGGTCGCAAATACATTGTCATGCCAGCAGTCGGTTTAAGTAAGCATAACGGCAGTGCGCAAATGTATTTTAACACCTTAATGACCGTTGCCCAAGAATATCCGCAATTAAACATTATTTATAACACCGGAGCTAACGAAAGTATTTTTGAAAAGGCATTTCAACTTGCCGGTTATCCAGCTAATGTAGCGCAAACTACAAAAGATATTATTGACGTCGTCCTCTATCTCCAATCAGAAAAGCTGTACTGTGCATTACATCTTCCTGCAAGTAGCGATGTGGTTTATGGATTAAAAGATGTAGGTGCTCATTGGCAAATAGATTCCAAACTAAAAGTTAATGGCACCCACCCAAGTCATAGCTTGGAAGCCTTTATTGGCACTATTAGTACAGCGCCTTTAGGTAGCTACGGTATCAACTCAGAAGCTTATGACCGCATCATTGAAATAAATTTAAACAATACGGTTATCAAGAAACCTGACCAGGTACCACAGGATGTACCTCTGTCAGACAACATTAGTGTGGCACCAATGGAGCAAAACACAATAGAAACTCCATCTGGATCACATACAGAAACTAAGGATGAAACAGCGCCTAAATATGTATTCGAACAAGCTTTCTTATCTTCATCAACCGCTCCTTCTCTACAAGCCCCAGGTGCAAATGGCTTCTTCCCACCAGCATCCGAAGCGAAAAAAGTTGATGCATCAAATACTCAACATCTTGACTCTTCACTAAACCCAGATCAGCTAAAGCGAATTAATGGAATGATTCATCAATTAGAGCTCGAAATGAAAAGTTATTGGCCCATTCATATGTATAACAGGGCTTTGAAACAACATAAAATTTATGCATTAAATGCACTCATGACTAATGCTAAGTCGATGCCTGTTGTTGAAGCAGTAGAATTGACCAAAAAAAAATTCCCAAGAGCCACCCAAGGTCGATGGATTTCCAAGCGAACAGCAGATCTATTCCACGACCTGGAAAATTCCTCATCTGGTTTACAGTGTTGAAAAATTTTTGTTGGCTAATGCTACGCCCCACACTGCCGTGGGGCATTGTCATTAAGGTAAAAAATCACGCTCTATAAGGCAATTTGATTGAAAAATAAGCAGATACAATCTGAGCAAGAGAGTCAGATTGTTAGAGTCAGTTGTTGGGCCTTAGCCCGACACATATACCACCGCTGCGCGAAGAAAAAAAATTTAAACAGAATTTTTTTATTCATTCCCATAAAGCACCAATTCACGTAATACCGCAGTTGCATAAGATCCTGCAGGCAAAATAAATGATAATTCTGCCTGATTACCTTCAATAAAACATGCAAACTGCTGTACATGTAAAATATTTGCTCGCCAAGATTCTTCTAATCCATGCTGTTCTAGACCGGCTATCCACGGTCGCCACTCAGCATAAATTTTATTAACTAAAGCCAAAGCCTCCGCTTGCACCTTATCTTTAGTTTTCCCTGGTAAAGGACTTGCTGGAGAAAGGTCTTTATCTTTAATGCGCTGCGCGATTTCATCAGTCACTTCATTGATCACAAAAATACTGTTTGAACCACTTAATTGTACAACGTCCCCTGCTAACGGAGCATTCCAAGATTGGTCCTTAACCCGCTGTGAGAGTATCAAATTAAAAATCCATGAGCGTGCAGCAGAATAATACATTCCTTTTAGAAAACGATCTTTCACCTTTGCTCCACATACTAATAATTCTTCTGCTTTCACCAAATTACCCGCTTCAAAACCAAACCGTTGTTCACCAAAATAATTAGGTACGCCACATTGTTTTATCTGATCAATACGTTGCATCAGTGCCTTAGGCTGTGTAAGCGCTCGCAAACATACAACGAACTTATTCCCGGTTAAAAACCCTGGTCTAAGTTTTTTATGATGTCTAGTGCTATGCAAAACTCGCCAGCCTGGCGCCGAAAGTTGTTCAAGCCCTGCAATTTCTTCACCAGGTGCGTGGATACTCAACCATTGCGTCGCCACAGCCTGTCTGTCTTTTAAACCGGCATAGCTAATAAGCTTAGGATGTTTATTAATAAGATGTGATAAAGATTTAATCACTTCTGCTGTGGTTAGTCCGCGTTTTTCAACTTTAAGAATAATATGCTCACCATGACCACTAAAGGGAGCATCAAAAAATTCGTGCACCTGAAAGTCTTCGGGATTGTATTTAAATTGCGCTGTTGCTTGGGGCAAACCATGAGCTCTTCCCCAGTTTAAAGAATACATGACAACCACCTTGAAAAAAATATTCAAAATTCCCATACAATCATGGATTTTGATACATACTTAAAGTGTATGCGTCTCCACTCTATATTATTGTGAAATAGGTAGATTAACAATGAAAACAAAATACGCACCTATTCGTAAAGCAGTATTTCCAGTTGCCGGTCTCGGTACACGTTTTTTACCTGCAACCAAGGCAGCTCCTAAAGAAATGCTTACTGTTGTTAATAAACCGCTTATCCAATATGCCGTTGAAGAAGCTTATATTTCGGGTATACGGCAAATGATTTTTGTCACTTGCCATAACAAACGGGCAATTGAAGATCATTTCGACCTTGCCTATCAACTTGAAAATGAACTGATGGCCCATCATAAAGACGAGCTATTATCCATAGTTCAATCAGTAAAACCAAACGATATGGAATGTTTTTTTGTACGTCAGCCACGAACCCTTGGTTTAGGTCATGCAGTTTTATGCGCAGAAAAAATTGTCGGTGAGGAGCCTTTTGCAGTACTATTGGCAGACGATTTAATGATTGGGGAGCCTCCGGTTTTGCAACAAATGACGGATCTTTATGAACAATATGGACAGTGCATTATTGCAGCCGAACATGTTCCATCAGCAATGACGGAGCAATATGGCATCATTCAAGGAATTCCCTGGGAAAAGAATCTGTTAAAAGTTCAAAATCTTGTAGAAAAACCACTCCCTCATTTAGCTGCCTCAAATACAGCAATTGTTGGGCGGTATATTCTCACAGAAAAGATTTTTGAACAGATAAAAGCATTACCTAAAGTAGAGAATAAGGAAATCCAGCTGACAGATGCAATTAATAGTTTACTCAAGCAGGAAACAATTCTTGCTTATAACTATAGCGGAAAGCGTTATGATTGTGGCAGTGTGCTGGGTTTTCTCAAAGCTAATGTCGATCTTGGAAAATCTCATCCAATTGAAGGAGAAAAATTTTCTAAATGGATCATTGAAGAACATCTATCGAAGAGAGAAACGTACTTATGAGTCACCCAACAGAAATGAATTCCTGGAAAAAACTAAAGGATTATGCACTAAATAGTTCTAAATTACCCACGCAAATTTCTAAAGACCATTTCGCTGCAAGCGAACATATCGCTTTAGATTATAGTGGACAACTTATTAATCAAACCATTTTATCTACCCTTTTAGATCTTGCCTATGAAAGTAATCTTAGTGAACACATCAATGCCTTATTAGACGGTCATCCGGTGAATAACACCGAAAACAGATCCGCGTTACACACTGCCTTGCGCGCTTTTGATGATGAAGTGGTATTGGTAAATGAGCGTAATGTGATCACTGATGTAATTCAAGCACGTAAAAAAATGGAAGAAATTTCTACAAAAATTAGGAATAAAGAATGGTTAGGATATACAGGAAAATCTATTACCGACATAGTTAATTTAGGCATTGGCGGCTCAATGCTCGGCCCTTTTTTCTGCATTGATGCCTTAAGTGATTATGTGACCAATGAATTACAATTTCATTTTGTTTCTGAAATTGATCCTAATTCTTTTTCACGGCTTAGTGCAAAATTAAATCCAGAAACCACTTTATTTATTGTTTCTTCAAAATCATTTACAACGCCTGAAACTTTATCCAATATGGAAAAGGCGTTTGCATGGCTTAATCAAAAAGCACATCAGGATAAGCATTTTATTGCCGTAACTGCCAACATTGAACAAGCACGTGAATATGATTTTAAAAATATTTTGCCAATTTGGGACTGGGTTGGTGGTCGTTATTCTTTTTGCTCTTCAATTAATTTAATTAGCTGTATTGCTATAGGATATGAACGTTTTGCTGAAATCTTGGCTGGAGCCAACAGTATGGACAAACATTTTAGAAATACTGAATTTTCAAAAAATTTACCTGTACTTTTAGCTCTATTAGGAATTTGGAATATTAATTTTCTTAATAAAAATAACTTATTAGTGCTTACTTATACTGAAGATTTACAATATTTTGTCCCTTATCTACAGCAATTGGATATGGAAAGCAATGGTAAATCAATCAATAAGCAAGGCCAGCGCATTGATTATGATACTGGACCGATTATCTGGGGTGGTCAAGGAAATCAGGCTCAGCACAGCTATTATCAATTACTCTGCCAAGGCACACGTAGCATCTCTGTTGATTTAATCAGTGCTATAATTTTTGATGAAGAACCCATAAATAAAATGTGTCTTGGTCATCGTAAAGTATTAACTCATGGGGTGGTCACTGAAGAAAATCCTCATAGTTATATTCATGGAGCAGTGAATTTAAATCACCTTTCAATTGCAGATACAACACCAAGAACACTAGGTGCATTAATCGCCATGTATGAACATAAAGTATTCGTGCAAGGGATTATTTGGAACATTAATTCCTTTGATCAACCGGGTGTTGAAAGCTCGAAGAAAATATTTAAGAAATATGCTTAATTTCTTCTTCTTCCATATTATCGTGATAATATGGGAGTTTAATTTGTGGTCTTAGCGGTAACATATATTATGAAATCAATATCAATTATTGGTGCGGGCCATTTAGGAAGTGCCTTAGCCCGCGGTTTAATAAAAAAAGGGCTTTCACCAAAAACAATCCGGGTGAGTAACCGTAATCATCATAAATTAACACGCCTGGTTGATGAGTTAAGCGTTGTGCCTGAAGCATCGAATAGAGAAGCAGTAATGCATTCAGATGTTGTGATTTTAGCAGTCAAACCGCAGTATATTTATGAATTATGCCAAGAAATTGCTTCAGTAGTGCAACAAAAACGTCCGTTAATTATTTCCCTGGCTGCAGTAACGGAAATTGCACATCTTTGCCAGTGGCTTGGGATTGACGACTTGCCAATGATACGGGTGATGACCAATACACCTATGGAATTTTGTAGAGGGACTTCCGCATTATTTGCCAATCAGTTTGTCTCAGCTGCGGATAAAAAAATAGCCGAAACCCTATTTAACAATGTAGGCTCAGCCTTCTGGCTCGATAAGGAGCAACTACTTGATCCACTCACAGTAGCTATTGGTAGCGCCCCGGCATATGTGCTTTTGTTTATGGAAGCCATACAAAAAGCCGCAATAAGTCAAGGAGTTCCTGCGTCTGTAGCAAAACAAATCGCTTTTGATGTTACCGCAGGAACGGCAATGCTGGCAGAACATTCGCAACGTTCTTTCACAGAATTACGTGCGGGTGTGACTACACCGCAAGGCGTTACTGAACATTCGTTACAGCAATTATCAGTCGAGGATTTTTTTGCCTCGTTTCAACGTGTTTATCAAGCTGGAAATGAGCGTATTGGGCAAATCAAAAAAACAATATGAGGCACATTCAAGAGATCCTTCGTCGTAAACTCCACAAGGATGACAGGATTGTTCAGGATCTCTGTATTACACATTGCTATTAGATGGATAATATTTTTCTTTTAAATCTTCAGGTAAAGAAGATGTAGGAATATTATTATTATAAATTAAAAAAGCGCATTGATCTTTAAGTGAATAAAGTGTTTTTCGGAGAAATAAGCGATTAAATTTCATATTTTCAAGAAGAGGTAATTTTATTTCTTGCCCATCTTCATCTAATAACTTTAAAGAAACCAAATTAGGGAAAAGAGATGCCACCGCTTTAATTTCTTTCTCAGACAGTTTTTTAATCGTTTCATATTTACAACTAAAATGAGTTATAGATGGAAATATTCCTACGTATTTATCTTCGATTTCAAATTTCTCTCCAAAAGAATGACCTAATCCAAACTTAAAATGAGTGGCGTTACGATGCTTACGGTTCATCTTTATAAAATCGTCAGTTAATCCACCACACGTTATTCCAATAGTTTCTATTGTTCCATCCAAACTCTTATGATAACTGTGCCCATTACCTTCTTTTGTGTAGACTAATTTTTTCAATGCTTTGCTCTCAATTTTTTCTTTTTGTCCACATTTTAACAATTCTAAAAAAAAAGTAAATGGTATTTTTCCTGGATCAGTAGCACATGCTAATCTATTCACCTATCCCAAAGACGAAACAGGCCTAACCCAAGGATTTAGCTTCATTAATGAAGGAGGCAACTTGGCAATACTGCGTTTTGCATCCGTCATATTGCCATACTCACCAATAGTTAAGACATACCACACTACATGATTTTCAGTGTAATGCTTTAATTTAGCAGTGGTATACAAAAGCTTATTACTCTTCAAATAGCGTTGCATGTCTACTTTATCAGGGCTGGCTACTAACTGAATTGTGTATAATTTTTTATTATTTTGAGCTATTTTCTCTTTAATAATCTGCTTTTGGTGATACGATATAGAATGACGTTTTTGCCATTTTGCGTTTACCATGGTCTTGTATTGAGCAGATTTGGAAGCTTTGTCAGCAACCGCTACAACTTCAGACTTGACCGCCTTCATCAGCATGTCTAAATCTTGCTGTTTCGCTAAAGAATGATCCACTAACTCTCGTGTTGCCCCATCTTGCCAAGAAGCAATTTGACTTGATATTACTTCAGGAATCTTGTCAAGATTCACAATATTCCGAGCTTGGACTGCCGGCATTGTCACCTTTGTTGCGTGCGGCTCTTCATAATAAGATTTAACTAAAAACAGATAAACTAATCCAGATAAAACTGCACTTCCTACAGGTAAGCCTGCCTTTTTTACTACATCCAGAAGACTACTCTGTTTTTTATTATCCAAACCAAATACAAAAGATTCCAAACTATTATTAATTTTTGCCACATTGCCCTTGGTTAATTGATAAAACTGTTTAAGCTGGGCTTCAGTTAATGGCTTAGTAATCAAATGCGTGGCCATGGCACGTTGTAAGGTATAAGTTCTTGCTTCATGCTCAGTTAATGGCCCTACTTCCAATGTATGTACCAAATCATGAAAAAAAGAAGCAGATAAACCGTTTAACGCACCGACAATTGAATAATCCGAAATAAGGCATAAATGAAAGAAATTAAAATTTTCCTGATTTTTAATTGCTAACATCACTTCTTTAATAAAAACTTCTGGTACATGCTGCGCATCATCAATCAAAAGTAAAACATGAGAGCGACGTTCATTAATTTGTGCTACTAAAGAAGAAATGTCAGTCTCTGGATGATGCTTTAAATGGAATTGCGCAGCAATATCTTCAATAATTTGCTCACGATTGCAAGGCGCTCTCACCGTTATCGACAAAGCCTTAACTTGTGGGTCCAGATTTTCTTGGAGTAATGTAGCAAATGAAGACTTACCGCCTCGTTTTTCTGATAAAATAGTAATTAGTCCATTATTAAAAAGAATTAAATGATTAATGAAATCAATCTTAGACAGCCAAGATTCAGGCTTAAGCAATATTCTCGGCTGTATTGCAGCTGCTAAATCAGATTGAAACATTCCCTCATTCATTTTTACTCTCCTTCAACTGCAGCTATAAGTGCCTTATGTAAACGCTTTTCTGTTATTTGATCGTCAAGGTAGCAACAACCAAGTTCTTTTATCAGTACAAATCGTAAACAATTATTTTTAATTTTTTTATCCAGGCTCATCAACTCTCTTAATTTGTGCAAATTAATTGTTTCTGGAATTTTGTGTGGTAGCCCAGCATTTTGCAGCATTTGCTCGATTTGCGCCACCTGTTTTTTATTAATCAAGCCAATTTGCTCGGACAAGACTGAGGCGCAATATAATCCGATTGCCACTGCTTCACCATGCAACCAGTGTTGATAATGTGTATAAGCCTCTAAAGCATGCGCAAAAGTATGCCCCAGATTGAGTAAAGCGCGTTGGCCTTTTTCTTTTTCATCGCGTTCCACAAATTGCGCTTTTATCTGACAACATTGTGTAATTAAATAAGGTAATTGTGGGCTATTTGCTGTTAATCCTTTATTTAAGGATTGATGCAGTTCCTTTAAAAATTCACCGCCTGCCAACAAACCATATTTAATCATTTCGGCAATGCCGGCACGAAACTCGCGTTCAGGTAAAGTATCTAAGGTTGCTACATCAATAAAAACAGCATCAGGCTGATAAAAACTGCCAATGATGTTTTTTCCTTGAGCATGATTAATCGCAGTCTTGCCGCCAACAGAAGCATCAACTTGTGCTAATAAAGTCGTAGGAATTTGAATAAAACCAACACCACGTTGATAGGTTGCCGCAGCAAAACCTGCAAGATCCCCGATAACACCACCACCTAAAGCAATTATGGTTGTGTCTCTATGGTGTTTATATTGGATTAATGCATCGTAAATAGTAAACAAACTGTCTTGGTTTTTGTAATGCTCACCGTCTTTTAAAATAACGGCGTCACATTGAATACCTGAAAAAGTCGATTGAATTTTTTTTAAATACAAAGGAGCTATCGTCTGATTAGTAACAATAAGAACCTGTGGTGATTTCACTATGGCTTGGAGCAACTCCGGACAGCTCAAACCATGACGACAAATGGAGATCGAATAGTGATGCCCTGTGAAAGAAACATTCACTTGGCCATAAGTCTTAAAATTCGCCATAAATATATTTTATTATATTATTTGCCACTGCTTTGACCGTTAATTTATCAGTTTCAAAACTTACATCGGCTAACTCATCATAAAATGGCTCACGCTCATCTCTTAATGATTCCAATCGTCCTTCAAGATCATTGGTTTGCAGCAATGGACGCTTAGTATCACGCTTGGTTCTTTCAAATTGTTGCTGCAGAGAAGTTTTGAGATAAATGACCGTGCCTCTTCCTGCAAGTGCATTGCGGTTTTCTGGAGTAATTACTACGCCGCCACCAGTGGCTAAAACAATATTGTTTTTTTGAGTTAATTCATCAATAACTTTTTGTTCTCGACGTCGAAACCCTTCCTCACCCTCTATATCAAAAATCCATGATATGTCCGCTCCCGCGCGCTCTTCAATGACTTCATCAGAATCAAAGAATTCCAACTTGAGCTCTTTTGCCAAAGCACGACCAATTGTGCTTTTCCCAGCACCCATAGGCCCAATCAGAAAAATATTTCGTACTTTAACTATGCTCATTTTTAATTACATACCTCTTTTCTTCTGTAGCGCCATAAATTAAACAAGTTATTATAACAGCAAATTATATTTCGTGCAGTCATTAAACTAGTAACAGAGCATCTCCCAAACATTAATAGCGCTAATTGTCAAAACTCCATCCGATAAGTCTTCGCAGCTCTAAAATCCTAAAGAATATTTTACACAATTACCTTGCAAAAACCCATAAAATTATTTTTCTTTCCAAACTATTGGCTTGCCAAGTTTATCCTGCATTACTGCCTGATTAGTTTTTCGTCCCTCAACAGACGTAATTGCCAAAGAATTAGTTATTATTTTGGGTGTAATAAAAATCAGCACCTCATCATGAGTTAATGAGGTTTGCGTATTCCTAAAAAAATTTCCTACTATCGGGAGTTGCCCTAAAAATGGTACCCTAGTAATCGCTCTATTTGTATCTTGTTGATAAATTCCGCCAAGAACAATAGTTTGATTATTATTTACTAAAACGTTCGTTCGAATTTCTTTAGTAAGTATAGCAGGAACTCCATTAAATAATTGTGATGATGTAGTATCCTGGTTAATCTTTAACTCCATCAAGATTTTACTGTCTGGAGTAATCTGCGGTGTTACCCTTAAACTTAATACAGCCTTTTTAAATGATACAGCGGTAGCACCACTGGAGGTAGATTCTTGATAAGGAATTTCTTGTCCTGAATCAATGACTGCAGGTTGCTGGTTTGTCGTAATCAAGCGAGGGCTAGATATTAACTCGGCCCGTCCTTCACTTTCCAACGCAGACAATTCCAAATCAAGCAATATACTATCACTCAACTTGGCCATAGCAATACCTACCGAAGCCGGAGTCATTCCTGTTATAGGAGTAGCAATCAAATCCAGATTTAAACGTTGGGTGTAGGAGTTCGCATTTGCTTGTGAAGCATCTTGCTCCATTTGGTTAGTGCCCACCAATGTACCACTTAAATGTGAGGGCTTAGAAATGCCCCAGCGAATGCCTAAATCACGAGCAAAATCTTTAGTCACTTCAACAATACGAGCTTCAATTAAAACCTGTTTTACTGGTACATCCAGTTGTTTGATTAACTTGCGCATCTCTTCTATTTTCGTATTGCTGTCTTGGATCCAAATCATATTCGTGCGCGTATCAACACTAATTTTCCCCTTTTCGGATAGGAGGGAATTTTTTCGGTCTTTAACCAATAGAGCGATATCAGATGCTTTAGCATAATTAATTTGTAATAATTCTGAGCGTGTAGACTCTAAGTGTTGTATGAGTTGTTGGCTTTTCAGTTGCTGCTCTTTTATTTTGTCTAAGGACTCTTTCGTATCAATTAGCATGACATTAGCTGTTTGGCGTTTATCTAAGCCATGAGTAGTAAGAATAATGTCTAAGGCCTGATCCCAAGGAATATTATTTAATCTAAGAGTAATATTCCCTTGTACTTTATCGCTTACCACAATATTGATATGAGTGAAATCTGCTAATAATTGCAAAACAGCACGAACGCTGATGTTCTGAAAGTTTAAAGAAATTCGTTTTCCAGTGAACATTTTTAAATCACCGCTTTTTCCATTGACAGTAAAACTGATACTCATACTAATGAGGATGAAAAATGTAAATATTTTAAGCATTATAACTCCTACTTCTCGACATACAGTTTAAGAGTGCTGATATGCCTTTCCCACTTTCCTGAAGAACTTTTAATTGTTTCATCCAGCTTAATCAGGTTATTTTTAATCAGAATAATTCGACCATAATTTTGCCCCACATAATCACCAACATGTATATGGGTAATTTGGTTGTCAGGTTGTTTTATTAACCCCCACATTTCATTATCTTGCGTCAACGTTCCCACAAATTTTAAGGTATCGAGAGGATAGGCTTCTAAAATTTGTTTCATTCTATGTGGATCAAACGTGTAAGAATCTACCATTTTTCTTTGACTACTTATTTTAAATGGACTTCGTCTATTTTCACGATTAGGAAATTTAAACTCTGGCACAGGAGCAAAAGTAGGAATTGGAGCTATAAAGCGTGTCTTTCGTTGTTTGATTTGCTGGATATAACGCTGTAGATCACTATCATCAGAACAAGAAGCTGATAATATAACAAACAAAATGAATAGAATTTTATTTTTATAACTCATTTTAAGGAAGATATCGATATATTTTGGCAGTGATCTTCATCACTAATTCATCCTCTGAAACTACTTTATGCTGTTTAGAGGACTCCCTTTCAACACAAAACTCATGCACTGTGACAATATGGGTCATTTCAGCTACTCGGCTTAAAAACTCTGCTAGCTGAAAATAATTGCCTACCACTGATATCTTTATAGGCAACTCAACATAAAAGTCATGAGCTATTTCAGGTTGTGGTGCAAATAATTCAAAGCGTAATCCTGAAGCAACACCGATCTTGGAGATTTCTTCCAGTAAGCCAGGTATCTCATTCTTTGCTGCTAGCTGTTTGAGCATGACAGCAAAACGCTCCGTCATAATTGCCAATTGCTGACGATATTCTGCTAAATTAACTACTTGGCGCTGCTTATTCTCAAACTCATTTTTTAAAGTAATTTCCTGTACCTTTAAACGATCGTATTTCGCAACATGATGAGACACAATCAGCCAATATCCAAGCATGCTAATGAATAGACTCATACCGAAAAGAATACTGGCCTTAACTGGCAAAGGCCATTGTCCAACATTATCCACGGTTAATTCATGTAAGTTAATCTTTACCATTAGACGTTTTCAACTGAATGTTTGGATTCAAGAATAAACATTAATTTAAACTCATTATCTTCACGCTGATTTTTATCATTTCGCTTTTTAATTTCATTAAGTATCGGATTACGAATCCAGTCACTCTTTTCTATATTTTTCATTTCTTGTAATACAAAAGTATTTGACTGGGAAAATCCTGTTAAAGTGATCTGATTATTTTTACCTTCAATATGGGTCAAATAAATTCCCGCAGGCGTGACTTTAATTAACTCATCCAATAAATGCACTATCAGTACGCGCATGGATTGCAAATTGCGAACAATGGATATACGCGAAATCAGGATACCTCTGACTTTTTCCAAATGTTTAATTTCTTTGATTTGCGCATCATAAATCATAATTTCCTGTCGCAACATTTGATTACGAGTAATCTGATTACTGACTAAATCGCTGGTGTAGCAATTAACTAAAAACACAATTGCACCTACTGTAGTTACACAAGCAAGCAACAGAATAATAAATATTTTCTTTTCTTGCGTGCGTTTTTGTTCACGCCAAGGGAGCAGATTAATCTGGGTCATGACGTTATTCAATGCTCCTTAAGGCCAAACCACAAGCAACTATAAATGATGGTGCGTCTTTATTTAGAGAATCCCAATGAACCATTTTTCCATGAGTCATATGCACAAAAGGATTAGCCACAGAAGTGACAATTTCTAATTGTTCTTGAATCACGTCAACTAAACCGGGAAGTTGCGCTAAGCCTCCAGCTAATAAAATATGATCTATATTCTCTTCTTGACTAACGGAATAAAAGAAATGCAAGGTACGTTTTATCTGTAATAAAATATTTTCTTTGAATGGCTCTAAAACAGCAGACTCATAATCAATAAGTAAAGCGACCTGTTCTTGAGTAGCCAAAGCCTGGGCAAAGGTTAGCTTATAATGTTCAGCAATGGCTTCAATCAACTGGGTACCGCCAAATTTCTCATCCCGAGAGTAGATTAATTTCATGCCATGCAAAACAAATAAATGGGTATAGGTTGCACCAATATCGATAATAGCAATGGTTTTATTTTGTCCTAATTCAGGTAAATCTTTGGCCAATTGCAAGGCTACTCGCTCTACCGCATAAGACTCTACATCAACTACCAGAACATCCATACCTGCACGAATAACAGCCTCAACACGATTATTAACATTCTCTGCTCGTGAGGCCACGATAAGTACATCAAGCATGGAGGGATTTTTTTCTGAATACCCGAGAATTTCAAAATCAAGATTAATCTCATCAATTGAATAAGGAATGTATTTATCCACCTCAATGGCAACTAGCTCCTCCATCTCCACATCATTAAGGCCATCACTAATTTGAACGACCTTGCTGATTACCCCCGCATCTGGAACAGCTAAGGCAACCTGTTTACAACGTGTATGCAGACGGTCCATTAATTTTTTAATGCAGGAGGCTACCGCGTCAATATCTTTAATAATATTTCCATCAAGCATGTGAGGGGGTAAGGCTTCGCGCCCATAATTTTCAACGCAAAGACGTTCGCCATCACTGGAAATTTCTAATATTTTGACAGTCGTTGATGTTATATCTATACCTAGAATTGAATGATGCTTAGGTTGAAACAATCTAAGTACGTTTTTTATTCCTTTAAATGGTCCTTTCATCCCAAAAACTCCGCGAGGGCTGGGAGCTTAATATTAACGTAAGTTCTTATAAATTTGAAATGTTTTTTATATTTTAATAAGTTAAATCCCCATTACCAGCTTCTCATAGAACGTCTTGAACTCCAACAAAACATTTAATATAGTGAAAAATCAGTTTGTAATGGAATTTCACATTTGTGCTTTTAAATACGGAGATTGGCTTATGATCCAAACAATAGAAACATTCATTAATTCTTTAGCAGCAATCATTGTTCGTTATCATGACAGTCAAAAAGAAGTGGTACTTATTAATCCTACGAAAGATGAAATACAAAATATTAACCATGCAATTGCTCTATTAAAGAAAAATAACTATGAGACGGAACTTGAACGAATAATAAGAGAATGTACAAAAAAATACTCTGAACGCTATGAATTTTTAACGTTTATAAGAGATGAAATTATCTTTCTAAGATCGCAACTTAACAGAGAAACTCCATTTAATAATCAGGAATTTGAAGAATTTAGAAAAAAAATTACGATGCTTTTTGAAGATTTTATACTCTTATCAAAGATCAATAAGTTGCAAACCCATAATGTTCGTGTTAATCGATTAGACAATAAGCCATTAGATATAATTGCACTAAGAGGCTTCAAAAAAAGTTCTGAAGTTTGGAATGCTTATGGGCTTTTAAATAGTACTTTATGTACATCAGTTTTATGTACATCAGGAGAATGTGTTGAAGAAGAATTGATGAAAAGATTTGAATGTCAGTTCAAATCTTTAGATAAAATTGAAGAACAAGTGATGAGAATTTGTGAGCGATACCAAAACTCCTTACTCAATGCCAAAATAAAAGAGCTCCAGGCTCAACTTGATCTGGAAAAAGTTAATCACGAAAAGATAATTAAAAAACAAGAAGTGACTCATTCAGAATTAAAAGAAACTCAAATCTTAATTGAGAAATTAAATGCAACCTTGTCAGAGGCAAATAAAACAATTACCGCTAAAGATGTAGAAATCAATTCATTGCAAGCGAACCAAGTAGCGACTAAAGAGCTACTAGACAAAGAAGCAGATAAAATTACTAAGTTACAGACAAAAGAAAATACACTATCTATAGAGTTATCAGAAGCGAACAAAACAATTTCCACCAAAGATATAGAAATCAATTCATTGCAAGCGAGTCAAGTAGCGACTAAAGGGCTACTAGACAAAGCAGCAGATAAAATTACTGAGTTACAGACAAAAGAAAATACACTATCTATAGAGTTATCAGAAGCGAACAAAACAATTTCCGCTAAAGATATAGAAATCAATTCATTGAAAGCGAGTCTAGTAGCGACTAAAGAGCTACTAGACAAAGCAGCAGATAAAATTACTGAGTTACAAACAAAAGAAAATACACTATCTATAGAGTTATCGGAAGCGAACAAAACAATTTCCACCAAAGATATAGAAATCAATTCATTGAAAGCGAATCAAGTAGCGACTAAAGAGCTACTCGACAAAGAAGCAGATAAAATTACTGAGTTACAGACAAAAGAAAATACACTATCTATAGAGTTGTCAGAAGCGAATGGAACAATTACCACACTAAAACAACAATTAAACGCGAGCGAGATAAAGATTCAAGAACTACAATATAAAGAAATAAGCAATACTATTCAAACAAAGACAGAGGTTACTAATTCTTTGCAAAGACAAATACAAGCCATTCCTCCAATTCTTGTACCCAACAAGCGTATTCATGTAACATTAGCTCCTTTTATCAGAGAAACAATATTTGGGTCTTCGTTATCTCATTCCACAGTTTTACCTCCTTCGCCTTCTTCTCCAATGTTGCATTCAGGCTTATCTAGCAATGAGGGAAATAATTAAACCATCTAGCGTTTCATTGAATAGTTCACTAAAAAACCTTGATGAAACGCTTTCTAAATTGCTAAATACCCTACTTCAAGAGAGAGTCGCTGACTTTTTCGTACAAAACTCGCAATCTTATAAGGAATCACTGTATAATAGACACCAAATTAAATTTATATTTACATTGGTTCTATGAAAACACTGACATACTTCTGGCGCAAGGGTCTATGGGCACTAATGAGCCTGTTGTTCCTTTTATTGGGAGCAGGTAGTTTTTTATACCTCTATCTTGAAAGCCAGTTACCTAATGTAGACTCATTAAAAACAGTACAATTACAAGTACCACTACAAATTTTTAGTAAAGAAGGTTTACTGATTCAAGAATACGGTGAAAAAAAGCGTATTCCCGTAACCTATGATGAAATCCCACAAACGTTGATTCATGCATTGGTAGCTACTGAAGATCAACGTTTTTTTGAGCACCCTGGTGTTGATGTCATGGGACTTGGCCGTGCTGCAGTGCGCATGGTAAAAACTGGAACTAAGTCCCAAGGAGGCAGTACCATCACAATGCAGGTCGCTCGTAACTTTTTCTTGACTCGTAAAAAAACCTTTTTACGCAAATTCAATGAAATCATGCTGGCAATTAAAATTGACCGCGAACTCAGCAAAGAAAAGATTCTTGAATTATATCTTAATCGTATTTATCTAGGTAACCGTGCCTATGGTGTTGGTGCCGCAGCCATGGTCTATTATGGTAAATCACTAAAAGAATTGAACCTGGCAGAATTAGCCATGCTCGCAGGGCTTCCCCAAGCACCTTCAACACAAAACCCTATAGCTAACCCTCTGGCTGCGAAAAAACGCCGAGATCATGTACTTGAGCGTCTGCTTGAAGAGCATTACATCAATGAAGAGCAATACCAAAAGGCGATCCATCAGCCAATTACCGCTAAATATCATGGCACAGACATCAAAGTCAGTGCACCTTATGTTGCTGAAATGATTCGCCAATCTTTATATGATAACTTTGGCCCAGATGCTTACACTAAAGGATATAAAGTTTACACCACAATTAATGGTAACATGCAAAATACTGCCGATGAAGTTGTTGAGAAAAATTTAATTGCTTATGATCATCGTCATGGTTATCGCGGTCCAATCGCCACAATTGGTATCAAAGACAGTAAATCACTGACCATTATCCATAAAAACCTGGAAAAATATCCCGAGCTCAATCATTTGCTCCCTGCCGCAATTACTGAAGTTCATGATAAAGCGGCAACTGCTGTGTTACAAAATGGTCATTCAGTCATTATTCCATGGACTGGATTATCCTGGGCAAGACCGGCACTTAAAAATGGCTGGGTTGGTAAAGCACCTGCTAAAGCCAGTCAAGTCGTTGCTGTAGGTGACATTGTTTATGTCCATGCCATCAAAGAGCATTGGGAATTAGCACAAATACCTGAAGCAGAATCAGCAATGGTTGCTTTAAATCCCAAAAACGGTGCTATTGAAGTATTAGTAGGTGGTTTTAACTTCCAAAAAAGTAAATTCAACCGTGCAACTCAATCAAGCAGACAACCAGGCTCAAGTTTTAAGCCATTTGTTTATGCAGCAGCATTAAACCAAGGTTACAGCTTAGCAACATTGATTAACGATGCTCCCATTGTGGTTGATGATCCAAGCCAGCCTAATTTATGGCGTCCTCATAATGTAAATTTAAAATTCAATGGCCCTACTCGCTTAAAACAAGCTTTAGTACAATCTAAAAATTTAGTTTCCATTCGTATATTGGATGATATTGGTATTAATTACACCATTGATTTCCTCACTCGATTCGGATTTAATAAAAAACTACTTCCAAAAGGTTTATCACTTGCTTTAGGGAGCTTGTCTATTAGCCCGATGGATTTGACCGTTGCTTATGCAGTATTTGCAAATGGCGGCTATAAAGTAGAACCTTTTTTAATTGATCGCATTACCGATAAAGATGGAAAAATTCTATTACAAGCGAAGCCAACTATTGCTTGCAATAATTGCGATGCCAATGTAGACCATTCCACTCTAGCACCACGAGTTCTACCTGAGGATATTACCTATTTAATGACTACAGCATTAAAAGACGTGATTCAGCATGGAACCGCAAAAGCAGCCCGCATCTTAAATCGTCAAGACATTGCAGGTAAAACCGGTACCACAAACGATCAAGTAGATGCTTGGTTTGCAGGATTTAACTCTGACCTGGTAGTCACTACCTGGATAGGTTTTGATAATCCTAAATCATTACATGAATATGCAGCAAACCTTGCTCTGCCATTGTGGATTGATTTCATGAAAAATACACTTAAAGGTAAGCCTGAAAGTGAGATGAAACAACCAGAAAATGTTGTTGCTGTACGCATTGACCCAAGCAGTGGTTTATTAGCTAAACCAAACCAAGAAAATGGGATTATAGAATACTTCCGTGAGAAAGAAGTGCCTGCGGAAGAAGATCCCACTCCTGTTTACAATGCCAGTAATGATCAAGGCCAAATACCTATGGATGAAGAGAGCTTATTTTAGCTTTAGCTTATTTCAATTAATGCTTATCTACTAGGAGCAGTAAACTGACCTAAAATACGTATTGTCTTTTTAACCTCTGCAAAAGCTGCATGCAATGGATTTATAACTAAATTAAATTCCTCTGGAACCATTACTGAAGGAATAGCCATTGCCAGATATTCGTTCGAATCATAAAAATTTTTCGCAGCAAAATCACGATTCGAATTTGGTGAAGGTGTATTTTTCCATTCTTTAGGCAAATCAGAGACAATATATTTAATGATCAATTCATCGGGAATTTCAACCGAAAACTTATAATAGCTAAAACCAGATACGGAAAGTCCATTATGCGATAACCATTCTAATGTACAAAGAGATATTGATTGGGAGCAATATACAGCTTTTGTTCCTTTGTCATTCCACCTACCTGCAACGTATAATCCACCCTCACCTGAGAATACGACTTCGATTTGTTGGTTTTGAACTCCTCTAAACCAAATAGACATTAGCTATAGATCCCATATTTAATTTGTAATAATGCCTGCTCTACAAGACGATGCCCGGCTTCTGTATCCAATAAATCCATTGGAATTTGCTCTCCTAATGAAGGAATTTTTTTATAAAGCCACCCCTTAGCTTCTTGGCTTCCTAAAATTTCCTCTGCCTTTTTTACAACAGAAATTAATCTTAAAAATTTTTCTGTAGAACCTGAATCGAGTAATTTATGGTCTTTTTTCTTTGCAAAATAGGTAGAAGTCGTAATTTTTAATCGACTAAGAACATCCTTAACTACAAAGGATTGATCATTTAAAAAATTCTCAATCAACTCAGGATTAATGCCTTTTCTTATTATTTCTATTTCTTTAATAGGATCTTTAAAATAGTTCATTAGCTTATTTGTACTAGATAACATAACCGTTCTCCTTTTAAAATATTATAGGTCTAAATTAGTACTCATTCAATTCCAAATTAATAATATAAAGATAGATTGGAGAGTTAAATTAACGTAGTTCGGGATAAGAGCAATCGTTATTATTCGATCAAGTCCTCTCTCCACCGCGTAAAATATGTGAAGAGAGGGAATCATATATGCCGCGTCAGCGACATTTTACGTTATCTAATCACTCAGCCGAATCAAGCAAATATTTCCGTTTTTTGCTATTCTTTTTTACAACAAGACCTGATATTAGTCCAATAAATTATTTATGAAGGAAACTAGACAAGGAAGGTCATTATGAAAGATATATGGACATACAACACTAAAAAAAACGGTTTATTATCAAATGGCATTGAGGACGTCGTTAGTGGGCCAGGAGGTATTATTTATGCGGCCACAGATAAAGGGAGCTCTTCATCGAAGGATTCAGGTGGCACATGGCAGCCTGAAGTAGAAGGAGCCATTGCAGATAATGGTGAAATAGATATTTGTATCAATCAGCGCTCAGGCGTACTTTTGTTTACCTATATGGACAATCGTGGCCTTGGAGTAAAATCCAAGAATGCAGAAAATCCTAATCCTTATTACATCACGCAAGAAAAAGATGGTATTTATTCCAATAAGGTTAATTCGGTTCAAATTAATGAAAGTATTTCATCGGATGATCCACTTAGCGCTGTTTATATAACTCATTATAGTGGTACTCTGTTTGGAGGCGAAGTTGACGATAGGACTATCTCCAGATATAACGTACAAAGCAAAAAATGGGAAATCCTCCAACCACCAGAATTTGCTGGTGTGGTTCAATCGATCAATACAATCAAATTCTATAACGAAACGATTTATGTTTGCGCAGAAGGAGCGCTTGCCATCTCGAAGGATGGAACAACTTGGAATGTTATGACCGGCTTTAACGTAAGTTCGCGGTCTTTTAAAGAATTTGGGCTCGGATCGGAGATTATTAGTGATGTTCTTGATTTTTATATCGATCCTACAGACACTTGGTATTTAGCGTGCACTTACGAGGTGCCTAATAACATTGGTGAATCTTATGTTTTAATATCTACGAATCATGGAACGACATGGGATTATATACTTCATTCTGATGCTGTAGGCTTTACGCGTATCGAAGCATTAAATAATGACTTATTTGTCTGCAGTGGGAAAGCGTTGCGCGTTTTTGATAAGAAGAAAATGTCGTTACGTCTTTTTGATAGTAGTAATGGTCTTAACCTTAATTACGAGGATGAAGCGCTTGATGGGCCGGATAAATTCCTTGTTCAGCAAGATAAGGTTTATATTCCAACGAATAATGGAATAGCAATTGCCAACATGGCCGATGTTGCACAGTACCCAAGAATATGGGATTACGCTACAACAGAAGATGGTTTAACTAGCAATACGGTCTTATGTCTTAGCGCGGGACGTTCAGCCTCGGGTTCGGCGGTCGTATTGGCTGGAGGAGATAAAGGTTTGATGGGAAGTGTGGATGGAGGAGCGAGTTGGAAGAGAATTGATGCCGTAAGGAATACTGATTTAAAGGGACAACAAATCAATGACATTCAAACTTCATGGATGATAAATGAGGATTATTATGCCCTAGCTACAGAACAAATAGGGATTGTAATTTGCAGTAATCCTGTTACCAGCGCTGCTCCGAATGAGCTGGTATGGCATTTAACGACACAGGATGGTTTGGCCAGTAACCAAGTACAATGTGTGTACGTTGAATTGGGCAATAAGCAAATAAATGGCTGTTTGGGTCATAATGCAGTTTATGATGTTTGGTATGATCCAACCACTAGCGAGCTTTATGGACTCTTTTCCGAAGGGACCAACAGTATGATCTTGCTCATGAAGTCTATTGATAATGGTAAAACATGGTTTCTGGTAATCCCTTCTATGCGGGCTCTAGATATTGCTGTCGTAGGATGTAATCCTAAGCTCTTTTCCGTGAATAGACGGCTCTTTATTGCAACCAATAATGTTCTAAATATCTGTGATTTGGAATTAAAAGAACTAGGATATGCTTATTGGGCGGATGGTTTACAGGGAAACAATACAGGGGCTATTTCTGTTGATAAAAATGGGCAAATCTATGCGGGTACAAATGGATTAGGGGCGGCTCTATCTAACGTGGCATATATTCCGCTGTATGATTATTATGGCTAAGATTTGTTGACCCGAACAAGGTGTCAATTAAGTATTGTAACATATAGTGGGCCCCTCCGGACCCACTGCCATTAAATTAAGCAATTTTTTTGTAGGTTGGGCCTTGGCCCAACATTGAAGCTGGTATCATCATAACCTATTGTTGGGCCAAGGCCCAACCTACGATTTTCCTTAACTTAATGACAGAGAGAAAGAGGAAATAGCCTTAAGTTGACGCCATTGTGTGAACAGTTACCGTCATTGGGTAGAGAGTTGCAAATAGAAACCCTACCTAAGTTCACAATGATAATAGTTTCTTTTTCTTATGGAGTAAATTTTCCTTTATTTTCATAGTCTGACGAGGAAAGTTGTTCTTTAACTTGCACTACACTATCTCTAAAAGTGTCATTTTCGTCATGTGCTTTAATTTTAAATAAACCCTCTGCAGTTTGACGTGTTAAAACAGGCATTACCCCGATAGTAGCAAGCCCTGAGAGAATTCCATTGATAAGAATTGTCGCAAGCTCTGCAATCCGTGCAATAAATCGTTTTGTCCAGGGAGCTTTATTGTTTTGGATAATCTCCAAATTATTTAATGCCCTGCCATTCTCTTTTGTCTCAAGGATTTTATAATAAGTTTCTATTTTCTTCTGATTTGGTTCTGAGCTATCTAATGCCGTCAAAAGTTGGCCAATAATTGTATGTATGTCTAGATTTTTTTTCGATAAATTATTTTGGTATTCTTGAGTTATCAAACGAAGTTGTGTGATTATTGGTTCATACACCTCTGATTTTACTTCAGTTTGATTCTTAAAGAAATAATCGCGTACTTCCGCGTTGATTGGTTGTTCTTTATACAATTCTGGAGTTAAAGCACATTGTTTATTAAATTCAGTACCAATATTTTCTGCAACGTACGTTGATGCGTTTGCACCCCCGTGCCCATCATAAACTCCGATCAAAAAAGCCGCCTTTGTGTCTTTAGTGATCGTTTGAATTGCAACGGTAACGTTGTCACGCGAACGACCAGATTTTATTACTTGATCTACCAGAAATCTTGCTATTTCTGTTTCAGATTTCTTGTTATTTGATTTTACAATCTCTTCTAGATTTGCATATAAAAAGTCTTCATGTCCTTTTTTGGTTTGTTTTTCTGCACCATCAGTAAAGCCATCACAAGTTACAATAATCTGTATCTTCCCAATATCATCGCGATGAATGTTAACATGATCGGCAAGCTTATCAATGTTAGTAATATCAATTGTTGCTTCTGAGCAAATGCCAAACTTTTTAAGAGACTTATCACCAATAGCTCGTGACACCGCAAGAATGCCATTTACTCTGCTGAAATAAACATAACCACCTACACTGTTAATTCTCTTTTCTTCCTCTGGATCCGTTGGTTTATGAGTGACAGAATTTAACCTAACTACACCCAAAACTTTATCCTCTTTATCATAAATTGCGGCAAAAGATGCAGCATCTGCTAAAATTGCTGTAATAAAATTTCCTTTTCCATCATATACTGTCGTAACTGCTGTGGTTCCATCATCATAATCATTTTTTAAAACGTGCTCATCCAAAGCTTGATAAGTTGCCGATAACTGTTTGCCAATATCTTCCGGACTTAAGGAATCTAATTGTTCCAAAGTTTCCCATGCTAAAGTATCTTCTTGAGAGGAGCGCGGACCCTGCGTCTCAAAATAACCAAATGGCTGCTCTGAATGCTGAAACTCTACATTTTGAGCTTGTTCCTCACTATATTTCCCAGGATGCGAAATAACTTTTGGCATAACTAAATGCTCCATTGTATTAAATTATTTGCAATAGTATCACTAAAAAAACATGATGTCCATTAACTGAACTATTTCGCCACCCTGTCTATTAGAATTATCGACCAGCTAACGCAATTGCTGCGGGAACGTATTCATAATTTAAATCACGTGCAACAGCCTCAAAAGTAATTTTACCTTGATGTACGTTCAAACCATTTAATAAATGTGGATCATTTAATAATGCCAATTTGATGCCTTTGGTCACGATACTTAACACAAAAGGTAATGTGGCATTGTTTAATGCAAAAGTTGATGTTCTAGGAACGGCACCTGGCATGTTTGCAACGCAATAATGGACTACATTATCAACTACGTAAGTTGGCTCTTGATGCGTGGTAGCATGGCTGGTTTCAAAGCATCCGCCTTGATCAATAGCAACATCCACTAATACTGAGCCAGGACGCATTGACTTTAACATGGAGCGTGTTACCAGTTTAGGGGCAGCAGCTCCTGGAACAAGTACTGCACCAATAACTAAATCAGCTCTGGAAACGTATTTCTCAATCGCATCCGCAGTAGAATAAACCGTATTAATCTTTGAACCAAATTGAAAATCCAATTCATTTAAACGTTGTAAGGAACGGTCAAGGACAGTCACTCGTGCTCCCATGCCCATAGCCATACGTACGGAGTTTGTTCCTACCACACCACCACCAACAACTACTACATTAGCAGCTGCAACGCCAGGGACACCTCCTAATAAAATACCACTTCCACCTTGAGCTACCTCAAGGCAATGGGCTCCAGCTTGAATTGCCATGCGTCCAGCAACTTGTGACATAGGGGCTAATAAAGGTAAACCACCATCATCTTGAGTTACTGTTTCATAAGCAATCGCAGTAACCCCTGATTCTTTCAGCATACGTGCTTGATGTGGATCTGGAGCTAAATGTAAATAGGTAAATAAAGTTTGACCTTCACGAAGGCGTTTGCATTCAATAGGTTGAGGCTCTTTTACTTTAACGATTAAATCAGCTTTGGCAAATACTTCATCAGCACTATCAACTACTTCTGCGCCAGCATGACTGTAATCATCATCAGAAATGCCTATTCCTAATCCAGCACCCTTTTCTACAATCACCGTACTACCAACTCTAGTAATTTCGCGAATACTTGAAGGTACCAATCCAACACGATACTCCTGGGGCTTAATTTCTTTTGGAACGCCTACTAACATACCTACTCCCTATAACGTTTGTATAACGATCAACAATTATCTCTCTTCGCCGAGAAATAATTCGCTGGAATACTATCTGTTTTTTAATTGCTCTATCAATTGTGGTACAATTTCAAACAAATCGCCAACTAATCCATAATCAGCAATTTGAAAAATAGGAGCATCTTCATCTTTATTAATAGCAACGATGACTTTGGAGTCTTTCATCCCAGCCAAATGCTGTATTGCTCCTGAAATACCTACCGCAATATATAGCGTAGGTGCAACAACTTTTCCAGTTTGACCTACTTGATAATCATTGGACACAAATCCTGCATCAACCGCTGCACGCGAAGCTCCTACTGCAGCACCAAGAACATCTGCCAGCTCTTCAATTAATTTAAATTTCTCTGCACTTTGCAAGCCGCGCCCACCAGAAACTACAATTTTGGCATTGCCTAAGTCAGGGCGCTCTGATTTACTCAGCTCATGTTTTACAAAATGCGTTGCTTTGGCCGTAAATTCTTTATCCAATGATTCAATAACACAAGCAGCCTGTGTTAAAGTGACTGCATCAAAGGCAGTCGTTCTAACAGTTATTACTTTAATTGGATCCAAAGAACGAACCGTTTCAATCGCATTGCCAGCATAAATTGGATGCTCAAAAGTATTACTATCAATAACTTTGCTAACATCAGAAATTTGGGCAACATCCAACAAAGCGGCTACACGTGGCATTAAATTTTTGCCAAAAGTACTCGAAGCAACAAGCAATGCATTAAATGATTTAGCAACAGAAAGCACTAAATCACTCATTTGCTCTGCGACTGGATTTTCATAACAAGGTTTATCGGCATATAAAACGTGATCTACACCAGAAAGTACAGCTACCTCATCAGCAACTGCTCTGCATTGATGGCCAACAACAAGCAAAGTAATGGGCTGCTCTAATTGTATTGCTGCTGCTAAAACATGGCGTGTTGCTGGGTGCATGGTTTGATTATTATGTTCAACAAGTACTAAAGTGCTCATGTGTGTCTCCTTATGAAAGCACTTTGGCTTCATGCTGTAATTTATATAATAATTCGAGCACTGATTTCACTTTGATCCCTGCGCTACGAACAGTAGGTGCTCTTGTGTTTAGAATTTCAATATGTTTTTTCAGCAATAATCCCATATTTTCTAAATCAATAATGACTAAGTCTTTGCGTTTTGCTTTCATAATATTGGGAAGACTTGCATATCGGGGTTCATTTAAACGCAAGTCAGTACTTACCACTGCAGGTAATTGCACTTTTAAAGTTTCTAAACCCCCATCAATTTCACGAGTCACCTCAAGATATTCTGCTGTAACATCTATTTTTGAGGCATATGTAGCTTGTGGCCAATTAAGTAAAGTAGCAAGCATTTGTGGTGTTTGATTATTATCACCATCAATTGACTGCTTCCCCATTAAAACTAATGAGGGTTTTTCGTCATCAACAATCTTTTTTAATACTTTAGCAACATTAAGACTTTCTAAAGAATCGCTGGTTCGGACAAGAATGGCTCTATCAGCACCTAAAGCTAAAGCATGACGTAAGGTTTCTTGAGCATTATCAGCTCCTATGCTAACTACAACTACTTCGGTAGCCCAATTTTTTTCACGTAATCGCAATGCTTCTTCAACAGCGATTTCGTCAAAAGGATTCATGGACATTTTAATATTCTTTGTTTCAATTCCGGTATTATCCGACTTGATCCTAATTTTTACATAAGGATCAATTACAAGCTTCACTGCAACGAGAATTTTCATACTTCCTCACGGGATAACCAAAACAAAAGCATCTTGCCAGAGATTTGGGACTTAATTCAAGTAGATGACACCTCAAATCAATGCAGTTGGCGATTGATTGCTTGATATGCTATCTATTATTATACTATCTGACTCCTCTTTCGACATAAAATCTGACGCTTGTTGTAAATACTTAAGAAAACGTTCTGCAATATCTGTAATGATAACTATTTAAGGCTATGAAACAACACAACCTTTTTTATCAAAGCATTTATTTTTTCTAAGGTACTGAATAAAAAAGCCCACTGCCAATACGCTCACATAAAAACCAGTCATCACATCACTTACATAATGATAATAAAGCAGTATTCGTGACGATGCGATAAGAAGAGCAACTGTAAAAATGGCATAAAAATATCGCGAAAATAATACTCCCAGACCTGCTGCCAAACTTACTACAGTAATTGTATGACCTGAAGGAAATGACCAAAAATCACTTTTTAGTTTAAACCAATAAAAACCAAACTCATTACTTATAAACAATAACTCTGGACGGGCACGACCAAAAACAATCTTTAGCACAAGGCAAACCAGGTTAGCAACTAAAATACATCCTAATAAAAACCAGGAACGCCCTTCATAGAGCGGATTCACCTGTATGTAACGAAAATATAATCCAGAAGCCACAAATAGAACAACATAGGCTATCCATTTGCCAAAAACAGTTAAAACATTTAATGCAGCAACGTCCGTACGCAAATCCAATTGATAAAAATAAGCCGCTACTGTTTTATCAATAAAAATATAGGTAAAAACTACTAAAATTGCATAAAGACCAATTACCCATGGTTTTTTCATAAAATATACTATCTTTTCAAATTGCGTCATCAACATATTTCCTTTATTTATTAATTCAGTGTTTATCACAGTTTTTTGTACTTCTCAAAAAAGTTCCGTATCCTCCTTAATAACCGAAGAGCATTTAAGATTAGTCTCACGCAAATACCAGGGTATGGTAATCACTATGGTACGTTCGTCTCGCTCAAAAAAAATTAAGGTACGTAGTCCCGCTGCATGAACATTATGCAATAAATACTCATACCATCGCGGTTCGATCAATTCGGGTATAATAAGCGCAATCAAACGATCTGTCCTTTCTTTTTTGACTTTTCTGATGTATTTCAGCACTGGCCTATAAATTCGCCGATAAGGTGACTTAATAATTTCCAATTGCGGTATCGCTGCCTTTGCCTTTTTAGCTGGCGCTTCAATCCTATCTTTCCAGAGTTTTTGTAATCGCTCCACATCTGCTGTACCTGTATCAATATAAATTACCCTGATTTCTTCTGAGAGCAACATGCCAAATTGTAATGCCTTTTCCGCGATACGATCTAAGCCATGAATGGGAATAACTACTACTGGAGATTTTAATTTAGGTGGATATAATAATTTGAATGGCACTTCCACTTCGTTAGCAACAATTAAATAATGACGACGAATACGGCTCATTAATAATGCCAAGCTCGGTGCGATTAATACAATAATCCATGCTCCTTCCACAAATTTAGTGACAATAATAATGACTAAAGCAATAGCAGTAACCGCTGCACCTATGGCATTCATCATCAACTTTATATGAGCCCCCTGCTCATTTTTACGCCGCCACCAATGCACAATCATCCCTGTTTGGGAAAGAAGAAAAGCACTAAAAGCACCTACAGCGAATAAGGGAATTAACTTACTGGTAATCCCTTTAAACACGACCAATAATGTTGCAGAAAATAGTGCTAACAGAATAATCCCTATAGAATAAACTAATCGCCTACCGCGCTCTGCAAAAAAATGCGGTAGATAATTATCCTCGGCAAGTAAACGACAAACGCGTGGAAAATCAGCAAAGCTCGTTTGTGCTGAATAAGCAAGAATAATGAAAATACTGGCAATGGAAATATAATAAAAAATCCCTTTTCCTGTCACTGCAGCAACAAGTTGCGATAAGATGGTTTGATAACCTGGCTGCATCTCATCCATAGCAGCAATATGATAAGCTGGGCATAGATACCCAATTAATAATAAAAAGATCGCTAAAGTACCTACAATAATGGTCAATGTCATTTGCGCATTAGGAACACGAGGATGACGGAAGATAGGCACAGCATTACTGACTGCTTCAACCCCAGTCATTGCCGTTAAACCATTGGCAAAAGCAGCTAAAAATAACCAAATGCCCATACTTTCTTGAGCAGCAGGTAAAACAGGAGGTGAGACTACAGATTGTGGATGACCGCTACTAAGCAAAACTTTTACCACACCAATTAAAAGTGCAATTGCTATACATAATATGAAAATAACCGTTGGAATAATAAAAACCACTCCTGATTCACGAATACCACGTAAATTCACCAGGGTTAACATAAACAAAACAAGCAAACACAACATTAAAGTATGGCTTTGCAGTGCAGGCATGGCTGAGACAATAGCACCCACTCCAGCAGATATACCTACTGCAACATTCAACAAATAATCCAGTATCAGAGAAATTGCTGCCCACAAACCGTATTTTTGTCCCAGATTATCACTGGCAACAATATACGCTCCGCCTCCATCAGGATAAGCAGCAGCTGTTTGTCGGTAAGAAAAATAAAGAGACATCAAAACAATTACTACCATAATAGCGATAGGAAATGCATAGCTTAACCCCGCTACTCCAAGTGGTAATAAAATGGTTAGGGCCGCTTCGGGACCGTATGCTGTAGACGCCAGAGCATCCAAGCCTAATGCTGGTACTCCAGTCATCACTGAAAGCTCTTGTTTTTTTGTTGCTCTTAAGGCCAAAGGCTTTCCCAAAATTGTATTAAGTAAAGACATTCCTTATCACCTCTTTTTTATCAATCCGCTGGTTTCTACAAAATACTTTTATTAAACGCTTTAATGACTTGTTATTACAAGTCACTATTCGCTAAAATCAACATACATTTATCGATTAAGTGCTTTTTTAATGCCAGAATTTACTTTAATCCAACAAATATGCATTTGGGTTCTGCCAGTACTGCTGAGTATTACCTTACATGAAGTAGCTCATGGTTATGTTGCTTTTCTTTGTGGTGATACAACCGCCAAAATGTTTGGACGTTTAAGTTTAAATCCTATTCGTCATATTGATCCAATAGGTACGATTGTTATCCCTCTATTGATTGGCGTATTAACTCATTTTAATTTTGTAATTGGTTATGCGAAACCTGTACCCATTAATTGGAATCAACTTCGTCATCCACGACGTGATATGATTTTAGTTACTCTTGCAGGCCCCATAGCGAATATTATCATGGCAATTCTTTGGGCTTTATGCTTTAAAATAGCTACTTTTGCACATCCAGAATCGTCTATGGCAGCATTATTTCTTTTAGTTACTGCCCGTGCGGGAATGTTAATTAATTTAGTACTCGCTGCATTAAATTTACTTCCTATTCCACCATTAGATGGCAGCCGAGTAGTTAGTAGTCTCTTACCCCCAAGAAAAGCTATGATTTATGAGCGTATCGAGCCCTATGGGTTTTATATCTTGATTCTCTTAATGCTTACTGGAGTTTTAAATTATATACTCACTCCTTTAATTAATTTGGGATTCATGGGTTTAGTTTCATTGTTTCAGTTATGAATATTCTTGCTGACGCATCACTACCAGGATTGGCACAAGCCTTTCCTGCACCGTTTCAGTTAACCTACTATCATCAGCTTGATGAGATGATACATTTACTTCCAGGACAAGAGATTCTTCTCTGTCGCGCTACTTTAAAAGTAAATAAAGACCTATTAAAAAATCATTCTCTACAGTATGTCATTACCGCAACCAGTGGTACTGACCATTTAGATTGTAAATGGTTAGCAACAGAAAATATTCAAGTAATTAATGCTAAGGGGTGTAATGCGCGTGCTGTTGCGGATTATGTTGTTTCTTGTTTAGCTTATTTACAACTGAATAATTTTGTTCCAGGAAATAGAGCGGGAATAATTGGTTTTGGCCATGTTGGTACTCAAGTAGCACAACGATTAAAGGCAGCAGGTTTTACATTATCCATTTATGATCCACCTAAAGCCTTGTGCAAATCTGGTTCTTTTTCTAGCTGTCAATTAGAAGATTTACATCAAGTGGATCTTTTATGCATTCATGCAGAATTGCATGACCAAAAACCCTATGCAACGCGCAATTTAATTGGGAAAAAGTTCCTAACCAAGCTTAAGCCTGGTTGTGTTATTATTAATGCGGCTCGTGGTGGAATTATTGATGAAGAGGCGCTCATTAATACTTCAGCCTCATTAAATTATTGTACGGATGTTTATCTTAATGAACCGAAAGTCAAACAAGAAATCATTGATACAGCTATTTTATGCACACCTCATATTGCTGGTCACAGCCTGGAAGCAAAATATATTGCAGTTGCTATGGTCAGCAAAATCTTACATCAACTTGTCGGCCTGCCTTGTCCTGTGTTTGCTAAGCCCAAGAGCAATCTAATTCATTTAGATCCGCAAAGAACTTGGCAAGAGAATGTCTTATCTATTTACAATCCACTTAAAGAAACCTTAGTGTTGAAAACAGCCCAGGATAAAGTAACTACCTTCTTGAATTTACGTAAAGCACACCAGCAAAGACATGATTTTTGCTTGTATGCTCATGCAGGACTAGATAAGAAAACGAAACTTATGCTAGATAAGTAACGTAGGTTAGGCGAAAGACCAACCTACTTCTTTATTATTTGATTTATTTGTTTTATTATTATACTTTGGTAAAATCACCCTGTTCTATTTACTCTTTTTTTCAGCTAGGATTGATTAATTATTGTTTCTTATTTATAAAAATTATGAAATGCAAACTCTTGCCTTTGTTTGATAACTTAAATCATCTACATAAAAATCATGAATATGTTGTTGTGCCTAATGAACAATTTCGTAATGATTTTCTTTATACCTTAAATTTTTTAAAAAATTACACAGGAAGTCTGGGAACATTTAATAGTTACCGACGCGAGGCAGAACGCTTACTGCAATGGTCTTGGCACATTAAAAACACAACTATTGATACATTAAAGCGTGATGATATTGAACAATATATTCGTTTTTGCCAAAACCCGCCCAAATCCTGGATCAGTACTAAAAAGGTACCGCGTTTCATAGAAAAAAAAGGAAAACGTATCCCTAATGAAGAGTGGCATCCATTTGTAGTCACCATAAGTAAAGCAGCGATTAAAAATGGGCATAAACCTGAAATAGACCAGTTTAGTTTATCCCAAGGAACAACCCAGGAAATATTTGCTATTTTAAGTACGCTATTTAACTTTTTAATTGCAGAGGAATATTTAGTCTCCAACCCTGTGGCGTTAATTCGTCAAAAGAGTAAATTCATTAGAAAGCGACAACAAAATACCCCTATCCGCCGTCTCAGTATGCTGCAATGGAATGCCGTACTGAATGCCGCAGAATCACTTGCAACAGAATCGCCAGAAAAGCATGAGCGCACCCGTTTTATGCTCAGTATGCTTTTTGGCATGTACTTACGTATTTCTGAACTTGTAGCCAGCCAGCGCTGGACGCCCAGTATGAATGATTTCGCCAAAGACAGTAATGGGCATTGGTGGTTTACAACGGTAGGTAAAGGGAATAAAGAACGACAAATCGCAGTTAGTGAAGCAATGTTAGAGAGTTTAATGCGCTGGCGAAGCTTTCTTGGCTTGCCCCCCTTGCCCTCTCCTGCAGATAATTCGCCATTACTTCCTAAAATTCGTGGTAATGGGCCTTTAAGTGATACAGCCCCTGTTCGTCGTATTATCCAACATTGCTTCGATTTAGCCGGAGATGAGCTTCGACGCAATGGACATGTGGAGGAAGCAGATAATTTAGCAACCGCTACCGTTCATTGGCTTCGTCACACTGGAATCTCCGAAGACGTTAAGATTCGCCCAAGAGAACATGTTCGTGATGATGCAGGTCATAGTTCAAGTGCCACAACCGATCGTTATATCGATATTGAGAAACAGGAGCGTTATCAATCTGCTAAAAAGAAAATTATAGAGCCATTGGAATTTGAATAGAAATAGGCAACGCCCCTATTTTTCACTGCCCAGGTGTGGGAAGAGAGGAAGAATAGACAATTGGATCTGAGGTATCTTTTTCACCCTGGAGAGGAGGAGGATTAGGTGTTCCAAAGAAAGATTGTAGTATGCCAACAATGGGCTGGGTAACCCCAGGAGATTGATGGGTATTCACGCTGTCGGTTAGTTTATCGGGAGACTTGGCGGGAAGCTCTAGTGCCAGTAATCTTCGTTCTGCTTCCAAACGTCTTTTCTCAAGGGATTCACGGGTAAGCTTTTCACCCTCACCAGCAAGATATTCCTCTAAAGCTTTTCCTGCGGCAATAGGATCTGTTTTGTGTTGTTCGGAAATTTGAATAATCCGATTAAAGTGCTTTTGCTTCATAGAAGGGAATGAAAGCTTATCCCAAAAACTTTTGGTTGCTTCATGAAACAAAACACTCGAATGAGTGGCAAGCATAACAAAATTAGCCTGTGTCCTAATATCACTCAATCCAAGCTTAATTATAGCTAGACTAAGAGAATTCGGATCTTGATGTGCTATTACACTATCAAGAACAGCTTGAGTTTCCGCTCCAGTCAATAAACCCCAGTCATAAAGATTGGCAAGACAACCCGCAGCCGATTTTGGATTTTTGTGTTTTGCTATAGTCTGAACACATATTTCCATTAAAGTACCTATCAATGGTTTCTTAGATATAAACTTCTTAAACCTGTGATTAAAAAGCTCAAGAGCCTGAACAAGTTGCTCAGAGGTGCCGTGAGTGGCTAAAAACATAAAATTTGTCTGCGCTGTTTTAGTAGTTAATACAGGCTTTGTTAAATTGGCAAAAGAAAATACGGGTTTAAGACAGGTAAAAAACCAACCCATTATTCTTTGAAAACTCGAGGTTTGATTTAAAAAAACATTATAAATAGGCCAAACACTCTCAAGAGAAGGATTTGAATTATTATAGCTATCCAAAATAAACTTCAAATTTCGTGGAAAAAAGAATTTTTTATACTTTGGAAGATTATCATAATCTTTTTTAAGAGTAGTCACTAATTCAATAACATTTGTCATATTAAGCCTGTATGTTTGATTTTTTATAGCATGTTTCCAATTGATTTACTGTTTCATTATACAACGATGTAAATTTTTTTCATCTCTATAATGAAGATTGGAAGTAAGAGGAATCTACACTAATTGTAATTATATCTGAGGGATCTTTTCCTCGTTCTGGAGAAGGATTAGTTGTCGCAAAAAAACTTTGCGGTATGTCAACAATGGACGATGTAGCCATAGAAGATTGGTGAGTACTCATGCTGTCTGTAGATCTAATAGGAAGCTTTACTGCCAATAATTTTCGTTGTGCGTCCAAATCTCTTTTCTCAAGGGATTCACGGGTAATCTCTTCACCTTCACCAGCAAGATATTCCTCTAAAGCTTTTCCTGCCGCAATAGGATCTGTTTTGTGTTGATCGGAAATTTGAATAACTCGATTAAAGTGCTTTTGCTTCATAGAAGAGAATGAAAGCTTATCCCAGAAGCTTTCTGTTGCTTTATGAAACAAAACACCCGAATGAGTGGCGAGCATAACAAAATTAGTCTGGCTCTTAATATAGCTCCATGCAAAGCCAATTATAGCGTCACTAAGAGAATTCGGATCTTGATGTGCTATTACACTATCAAGAACAGCCTGAGTTGCCTCCCCAGTTAATAAATTATAGTAATAAAGAAAGGCAAGGCAACATGCAGCCGATCTTGGATTTTTGTGTTTCGCTATAGTCTGAACACATGCTGCCAAATTATCTACTGGTAATTCATCAAATAGAAACTCCTGATTAAAAAGCTCAAGAGCCTGAACAAGCTGCTCAGAGGCGCCGTAAGTGGCTAAAAACATAAAATTTGTCTGCGCTTTTTTAGTAGTTAATACAGGTTTTGTTAAATTGGCAAAAGAAAATAAGGGCTTAAGACAGGGAAAAAACCAACCCATTACTCTTTGAAAGCTCGAGGTTTGGTTTAAAAAAACATTATAAATAGGCCAAACACTCTCAAGAGAAGGGTTTGGATTATTGTAGCCATCCAAAATGGACTTTAAATTTCTTGGAAAAAAGAATTTTTTATATTTTGGAAGATTATCATAATCTTTTTTAAGAGTAGTCACTAATTCAATAACATCTATCATAATGAAGCCTTGTTGATTTTTATAACATGTTTCAATTAACTTAGTTTTTCATTATAACATAGTGTATATTTTTTTTCATATGGAAGAGAGAAAGGCATAAATCACAGTACATGTGTCAAAAATTAGTGTTAAATTATTAAGTTACAAATGTCCATTCCGCTCTGGTATTGATGGGATCGAGTTATTAATTATCTAATGCACACTCTGATGCTAAATATATACCCATTCTATGCTGTAAGATGCGTCCCAAATAGCCAGATATACGTAGGTTGTGTGTTCTGTTAGAATTTGGCTCTTTATATTTGTGACTACTGCATCAATATGTTAACTCTGCGTCAAATTACCTTATCACGCGGCACTAAAGTTTTACTTGAAAACACAAGCGTGACGCTGTACGAAAAACAAAAAATTGGTCTTATTGGCCATAATGGTTGTGGGAAATCGACTTTTTTTGATTTTCTTCTGGGAAAACTGATTGCTGATACTGGTGAATATTTAATTAATCCCAATTTAAGAACTAGCCATTTATCACAGCAATTACCTGACAGTGATGAAAAAGCACTGGATTTTGTCTTAGCGGGTGATGAAGAGTATGGCAAGTTATTAGAACGCCTTAAGCAGGCTGAGCACAGTGCAAATCACGCAGACGTAGTACATTGCCATGAAGAGTTGACACAAACCGGCGGTTACAGCAAGCCAGCTCAAGCAGCAACGATTATGTCTGGTTTAGGATTTAGCGCAACAGAGCAAAATGCTTCAGTCAATAGTTTTTCAGGCGGCTGGCGCATGCGTTTAAGCTTGGCACGCTGTTTGATGAAACCAGCTGATTTATTGTTGTTAGACGAGCCTACTAACCATTTAGATATGGAGGCAATTTTCTGGCTAGAGCGTTTTTTAAAACAAAGCCCTTGCACGATTATTTTAATTTCTCATGATCGAGAGTTTTTAGATGCCTTTGTGACTCATATTTTACATATTGAACAACAAAACCTAAATCTTTATAGCGGTAATTACAGTACTTTTGAAAAAACTCACATGCAACAATTAGCGTTACAACAAGCCATGTATGAAAAGCAACAGACAAAAATAGAGCATATGATGAGCTTTGTAAATCGCTTTAAAGCGAAAGCAACTAAAGCAAAACAGGCTCAAGGACGCTTAAAGGCAATTGAACGCATGGAAATTATCGCCGCAGCTCAGGCAGACTCTCCTTTTTCTTTCGAATTTTACCCCTGTCCTCGTGCAGGAAATCCGCTACTTCAATGCAACCAGGTTGATGCAGGATATGAGAGTCAAGAACCGATACTCAAACAAATTAATCTTTCACTAAACCCAGGCGATCGAATGGCTTTATTAGGCCCTAATGGAGAAGGAAAATCGACTTTAATAAAAACCTTAACGGGTTCTCTTCCAGTATTAAACGGTACTATTCACCGCTCAGTACATTTGCAGGTTGGTTATTATGCACAACATCAATTGGAACAATTAGATAATGAATTAAGTCCTGTAGAAACCATACAAGCTTTATCACCTGAGGCGAGAGAACAAAATATTCGTGACTTTTTAGGTGGATTTAATTTTGCTGGAGATATGGCGGTACAATCTATTCGGCATTTTTCTGGTGGAGAAAAGGCAAGATTGGCTTTAGCTAAATTAGTCTGGCAAAAGCCCAATTTATTGCTCTTGGATGAGCCAACCAACCATTTGGACTTAGGCATGCGTTCTGCCATTGAACTGGCATTGCAAAGCTATGAAGGGGCTTTGATTCTTATTTCTCACGACCGCCATTTGTTGAAAATGGCTGTAGATAATTTTTACCTGGTTTATCAAAGGAAAGTTCAAACCTTTAATGGTGATTTAGACGATTACCACAATTGGTTGCAAGCTAAAGATACAGTTAAAGGAAGTGCAACCCCAAGTACTTCTACTATTGATTATAAAGAAAAAAAAGTATTGCAAAATCGCTTGAAAAAATTAGAGCAAATGATAAATCAATTTCACAATGACATTGAAAAACTGGACATACAACTCGGCGACTCAAACCTTTATGAAGACACTTCCCAACAAAATAAACTTAATCAATTAATACAAAAACGCGATCAAACTCATTCTTCACTGCAACTAGCTGAGGAGGAATGGCTAGAAGTTAGTAGTACTTTAGAAGGAATGGCTTAATCAGGAAATTACATTAACTTTAGAGCTAAACACCAAGCATCTTAATGGGATTTTGCTTTCGTATCAGCTCTTCGCGTTCTTTAGTTAATTGAAACAATTTAAAATATGCTCGGCTTTGCTTAAGAAAACCCTCGATATCCATTTGATTTGGCTGTCCAAGATCTGAACTGTAAATGACTTGAGGTACAGTAGTTAAAACCTCTTTGAAATCCTCTTCACTTTGATAAGCTAATAAATAAGTCAGTACCGTTTGCTCAATAAACACATTTGGAATAGAGGAAATTTCTAATAAGGCATGTGCATCTAAACCTGTTAGGGGATTGGCTGGTTGATTTAACATTAATTTACAATGATTGTGTTTGCACACTTCATCAATTAAGGCATAGGTTTCTTCTTTTGAAGCATGCCCTGTAGAAAATACAATCGGTTCATTAGCTGCGACTCGGAGCAACTCAATGACTTCAGATTTTAATTGGTTTCGCTCATTAAAAACCGTAAGAGGCCTTTGACTTATTGCAGCATATTGTTCGCAACTTAGTTTTCGCTTCAATCTGGACTTATGGGTTCTACCTGTAATTGTTGGTAAAAATACCAGCATACGCCCTTCAATTAAAGGTTTATACTCAAGTAAGGCACGCACAATCACCCGATAGTCAAAACCGCCTGCAATATCATTAAGTACCAATGAAGGCAATACTGGATAACCTTCTGCTTGCGCTAAAGTAGCCTGTACTGCTGTAGAACCTAAATGGCTTTTTAAAACCACTGCTCCCTGATATTTTTGATAAATACGCCCTGCTTCGATCGCAGAATATCTGCGATTAAATAAATCAGGAGTAGCATGATAATGTACATCAATGAAATGAAAATCGTTTAACGGTTTTAGCATATCGTTTTCCCGATTTAATTCGAAAGAAATAATCAATGTGTCTTTTTTTTATCTGAAGTTCGTAATTGCTCCAGCATATTTTGTGCTGCTAACTGTTCAGCCTTACGTCTATTGGAGCCTTCACCGTGAGTCACCAGCTCTGAAGCAGCAACGGTACAAGTCACATAAAACATTTGCTCATGCTCATCACCTTCAACTTTGAACAAAGCATATTCTGGAAGTGCCATTTTCTTCGCTTGAAGATATTCCTGGAGTCGTGTTTTAGAATCTTTTAAACAGTCATTTAAATTAGGATCATCGAGTCGAGAACGATACAGTTGTAAAATAACTTCTTTTGCAGCATTAATACCACCATCAAAAAACACTGCAGCAAAAACCGCTTCTAAAGCATCCGAAAGAATAGATGCACGACGAAAGCCACCACTTTTTAGTTCACCCTGACCTAAATAAAGAAAATCACCTAAATTAATTTCTTTAGCAATTTCCACCAACATATCGCCACGAACTAAAAATGAACGTAACCGGCTAAGATGCCCTTCACTTTGCAAAGGAAAACGATGAAATAATTCATTAGCAATAACAAAACTTAAAATGGAGTCACCCAAAAATTCAAATCGCTCATAATTGTCACTGCCCATACTGCAATGAGTTAAGGCTTGCTTTAAATAAGAGCGTTCTTTAAATTGGTAATTGATACGTCTACACAATCGTTCTAAATCAATTTTCACTGTGAACTATCACCCCTTACATTAACGTTAAATCATCTATCGTAGGTCGGGCCTTGGCCCGACCTACGACTTCTAATGGATCATCTTACCTATTTTAGACCATCGTATATTATCTGTTTTATTATTCCAGCTCATCCATACTATAAAAGCCTTTCCTCTAAAATAGGATTCTGGAACAAATCCCCAAAAACGACTGTCAGCACTGTCATCACGGTTGTCACCCATCATAAAGTAATTCCCTTCAGGAACTACAATATCAAAATCTACGGCAGGCATGTCAGTTCTAATAAAAATATCGTGCTCTACACCATTTAGGTTTTCTTTATATTTAGAAACTGGTTTTCCAGAACTTTCATCTGTAGTGTATTCAACAAAAGTTTGTGGTACTACCTTACCATTGATGGTCAAGAGCTTATTATGATAACTGATATGATCTCCTGGTACGCCAATCACTCGTTTAATATAATCATAACTTGGATCAGGCGGCCAACGAAAAACAGCGACTTCCGCCGTTTTAGGATCAGCAATTGACACTACCTTTTTTTCCAAGACTGGCAATTTAAGACCATATGCAAATTTATTAACAGCAACAAAGTCCCCTACCAATAAAGTAGGTTCTAGAGAGCCAGAAGGAATTCGGAAGGGTTCAATAAGAAAAGAGCGCAAAATTAAAACAATAAAAAATACCGGAAAAAACGACCGTGCATACTCAATAATTTTATTAGGTTGCTGACCTTCTGTACGTTTTTTTGCCCAGAACACAACATCAAGCAAGTAAATGATCCCACTAACTAACGATAATATAACGAGTATTAAAGCAAAATTCATAAGTCTCAATCCTAATAATCCACTAATAGAGTAAAGGTAGAAAAAGTTGTAGGTTGGGCCTTGGCCCAACTTAATAAAATATTCTTTATTAATTGCTGCTTATTGTTGGGCCAAGGCCCATCCTACTAATTTTTCTTATCCGACTGGAATACAGCCATAAATGCTTCTTGAGGTATCTCGACATGACCAACTTGCTTCATGCGTTTCTTACCTGCTTTTTGTTTTTCTAATAATTTACGCTTACGAGTCACATCGCCACCATAGCATTTTGCCGTAACGTTTTTACGCAATGCCTTAACAGTTTGGCGCGCAATAATATGACTCCCCAATGCCGCTTGAATTGCAACATCAAACATTTGTCGTGGAATTAAGTCTTTCATTTTTTCCGCAATTGCCTTGCCACGGCTATGTGAAACCGAACGATGTACAATGACCGAAAGAGCATCAACACGTTCGCTATTGATTAAGATATCCATTTTAACCAAGTCGGCTGGATCAAAACGTAAAAAATTATAATCCAAGGAGGCATAACCACGGCTTACTGATTTCAAACGGTCAAAAAAGTCGGAAACTACTTCACTCATAGGAAGGTCATAAGTGACTGACACCTGGCGACCACTGTACATCATACTAACCTGTACTCCACGACGCTCAACACATAAAGTAATAATTTGCCCTAGATAATCCTGAGGTACTAAGATATTTGCACGAACTATAGGTTCATACATTTCTTTAATGTGCGTTACTGGGGGTAATTGCGACGGGTTATCAATCAATAAAGTCTCGCCTTTTTGCGTGATGATTTGATAAACCACTGTCGGCGCAGTAGAAATTAAATCAAGATTGTATTCACGCTCTAAACGCTCTTGGATAATTTCCATATGCAGCATACCTAAAAAGCCGCAACGAAAACCAAAACCTAATGCTTCAGATGATTCAGGTTCATAAAATAAAGAGGCATCATTCAAACTTAATTTAGCAAGGGCCTCGCGGAATGCTTCAAAATCATCTGCACTAATGGGAAATAATCCCGCATAAACCTGCGGCTTTACGCGCTGGAATCCTGGTAATCCATTAAGCGCAGGACTTTTTTCTAGAGTTAGGGTATCACCTACGGGTGCTCCTTGAATTTCTTTAATACCAGCCACAACATAGCCTACTTCACCTGCGTTCAAGACTTCTAATTTGGTCCGTTTGGGAGTAAAGATACCTACTTGATCCACCTCATAAGAGCGGCCTGTTGACATCACTCGCATTTTATCGCCCTTGCGAATAGAGCCATTAACAATACGTACTAAAGAAACAACGCCAAGGTAACTGTCAAACCATGAATCAATGATCAATGCTTGTAAGGGAGCTTCAATATCGCCTTTTGGCGGCGGAATATGAGTAACCAAGGCTTCAAGCACGTCCTCAACCCCCAGACCACTTTTAGCACTCGTTCTAATTGCATCATGAGCCTCAACACCAATAATGTCTTCAATTTCAGCAATGACGCGCTCGGGTTCTGCCTGGGGCAAATCAATTTTGTTCAGTACTGGTAATACTGTGAGCGATTGATCAATGGCGGTATAACATACAGCTACAGTCTGTGCCTCTACCCCTTGCGCTGCATCAACAACCAAAATTGCCCCCTCGCATGCTGCGAGGGAGCGTGATACTTCATAGCTGAAATCCACATGGCCTGGAGTATCAATAAAATTGAGCAAATAGGTTTTTCCATCTTTGGCAGTATAGTTTAATGACACACATTGTGCTTTGATGGTAATGCCACGCTCACGCTCAATATCCATGGAATCAAGCACTTGTGCACTCATTTCACGCTCCGTCAAGCCGCCACAGATTTGAATAAACCGATCGGCCAAAGTCGATTTACCATGATCGATATGGGCTATGATCGAAAAATTACGAATTCGATTTAAATCACTCAACTTCAGACAACCTTTTTTGCAAATAGCGCATTTTAGCCTAAATACGCTAAAGCTTAAAGGGATTACAAAAATTTGCTAATATCACGCATTTTTAATAAAATTTCTTCTTTCGCATCTACTGTAGGACGTATAATGCAACGAATAGCCAAATTCGGTTTAACCGCACTAATTTTTAGTCTTATTTCGTTTACAACGCATGCAGACACCGCATTCACTAAACGTAAAGATGTTCAACTATTCATCAATTCAATGGTAAAAAATTACCACTTCGATGCAAAAAAACTAACCACAACGATGAATCAGGTAAAACTTCAACCTCAACTCATTGAATCCATGGAAAAACCTTACGAAAAGAAAAGCTGGGATGTCTACCGCGATATATTCCTAACTCCAGCACGCTTAAAAGGCGGTATAGATTACTGGACTGCCAACAGAAAAACTTTAGAACAAACTCAGAAAAAATATGGCGTTCCTGCAGAAATTATCGTTGCTATCCTGGGGGTAGAAACTTTATATGGTGAACGACAAGGAGAAAACAGAGTATTTGATGCTTTGGCTACTCTAGCTTTTGATTATCCTAAGCGTGGTGCTTATTTTAAGCATGAATTGAAAGAATATTTGCTTCTTTGCCGTGAACATAATGTTCCTGCAACTCAATATAAGGGCTCTTATGCAGGCGCCATTGGTCAACCGCAATTTATGCCAAGCAGTTACAGAAATTTTGCAATCGATTTTGAGCGCAAAGGTGTACGAGACTTAGTCAATAATAACGACGATTCAATTGCCAGCATCGCTAATTATTTTAAAGCACATGGCTGGCAAACCAATGCAGGTATTGCTCAGTATGCTAAAGTCATTGGCTCTCGCTACAAAAATCTTCAAATTAATCCTAGAAAAGCAAATTACAACTATACTCAGCTCACTGCTAATGGGATAAAGCCTGTGACTGCAGCGCATAATCATCCTTCTCGTGCTGCATTGATGGAATTAGTTACTACTAAAGGAAATGAATATTGGATTGCTTATCCTAATTTCTTTGTGATTACTCGCTACAATTCAAGCCCACAATATGCACTAGTCGTGTATTTATTATCCCAACAATTAAAACAACAATGGATAGCCATGAACGCAAAAAAACATAGAGCTTATGTCTAGTGGACACTCTTGTCTTATTCAGCAAGCATCTTAATGATGAGGGCTGTTTTTGTCTCAAATTGAATACCGATGGTGTGGTAAGCATCCCACCGGCACAACATAGTTTTGCCGAAATAAAAGCATTGCAAAGCGATTGCGACACCCTGGTTATTGAATCAGCTGCTCATGCCAGTATTTTAAATATTGAATTGCCCTGGCTCCCAGAACGTAAAGCAAGAGCGGCAATTCCTTATGCATTAGAAGAGAAACTGGCACAGCCAGTAAATGAATTGCATTTTGCTTTTGATAAAACAAGATATCAAAACAATCAATACCTAATTGTCGTAATCAGTAAGCAAAGAATTCGCTTCATCATGCAAGTACTGACCGCCCAAAAAATTGAGTTTTCCGCAATCACTTTAGATTGGCTTGCCCTTGAGCCAGAAGAATTTTGCGTTAGCGAATCCACCTTACTAGTGAATATGAATGATTTTAAAGGAGCTTTAAGTGGAGAATTGGCTGAAACCTACCTTAAAAATCATATAACACAACAGCCATTACTCTTTTCTGATAGTAAAATAAAACCTAATCATGAGGTAATGCAAAATAAAGAAAGCTCCTATGCTTGGATTACCACACGAATTTTAAAATCCAGATTGCTAAATCTATGCCAGGGTGAAATGCAACATGAAAGTAAATCAGACTGGATTAAAAAAGGTTATCAAATCGCCGCGGCATTGGGTGGTCTTTGGCTTCTTTCTTTAATTACAGTAAATGCAATCAATCTGTATTTCTTAAATAAAGAAACAACAAAAATCGATAAGCAAATTGCAGTTATTTATCGCCAGTTTTTTCCTGACGCCAAGCAAGTGATTAGCCCTAAATTTCGTATCACTCAGCTATTAAAAAACAATAATAGTGAAGAGCAAAACCGTTTTTGGTTTTTATTGAATCAACTATCCAAAGTAATTAATAGTGAGCAATTTACTATTGAACAACTTCATTATCAGAATAAAATTTTATCCATCACTCTAGTCAGTGCTGATTTTGCAAATTTGGAAAAGCTAGAAAATGAATTAAGAAAATCGCAGTTAAATATCAAACAAACCCAAGCATCAACACGTGAACAGCAAGTGATTGCTACCTTGGAGTTATCATGAAAAATTATTTAAGCTCATTAAATGAACGCGAACAATGGATGGTAGCTAGCGCGCTGGTATGTCTTATTCTCTATTGCTATTATGTGCTCTTATACTCACCTTTAAATCATCGAGTAACACAAAAATCAACGCAATTAGTTGAAAAAATAGCTACTTTACAGTGGATGAAAAAAGTAAAACAGCAATATCGTAAATCTAAAACCAAAGAAGTTATTGATAACAGCCAGCTACTTACGATTATGGCAACACAACTTAAAGAGGACTCAACACTAAAATACCCTTATCAACTACAACAAACGGGCTCTGGGGATATTCAGCTGACCTTTGAAACAGTGCCATTTAATGTTTTTGTGGCTTGGCTAGAAAAACTCAATGAGCATTATCAAACAACTGTAAAACAATTTAATGCAGAACGAACTCCTACACCTGGGATCACTCGAGTCATGGTCTTAATGAGCGCAGCCTCTTAGATTATTGCTGCTGGATACTACCCCAATTTTTTATAGACGCATTACTTCGCATCTCAACAGGCAAAGAATCCAGTGCTTTTTGCGCTTGGGCAGCATCGCTGTAACTACCATACACTCCACGATAATAATCTTTGCCATCGCGCTGATATTTCACTTGTGCGGTACGATCAGATCGTGGCGCACGATACAATGTTTGGGCAACTTTGGATGGTTTATCGCCATCAGCTAATTGAATCGTATAATTTTGTGGCTTCTGATTATTTACCCAAGTTTGATCGCGGTCATGAAAAGATACTGGTGAGCGCATATCACCTACATGATAGGAATCAGGGACAATTACTTCTTGAGCTTCTTGTTGTTTGTAATTATATTTATAATTCGAGTTAGGCCAATTATAAAAATTTTGTGTATAAAATTGACTTCTATCATAGGGAGCATAAGTAGGATAATATAAATTTTCAGTTGTTCCATTTTCTAAAACAACGCAGGAACACATCTCTAAAGCACAAAACCCAACTATGGCGAACTTAATCTTATTATTCATTTTCATCCCCCTGAATGATTACTCTTCTTAGTTACAGTTATCTGCAAAATTCTCAAAAACTTGAAGTTTTCATGTTGTGTAAGTATTAAGTATGGCTTACAGTAACTGTTTTTATTATGTTTAGGGCAAAATTTTTATGTGGACACATCGACGTTCAGGACAAACCCATCAACGTGGGAGCCATGATCATCGTGATCCCTATGAGCGAGATAGGACACGAGTGATTCACTGCCCTGCTTTTCGCAGACTGCAAAGAAAAACCCAAATTTTAGGCACTGATGAAGGCGATTTTCATCGCACACGCCTTACACACTCTCTTGAAGTCGATTCGATTGGCCGCAGTATCGTTCGCAATCTGATGATTAATCAAAATCAATACCCTATGCTCACTGGATTACTACCCAATGATGATTTAATTTCTGTCATTTGCTTGCTGCATGACATTGGGCATCCCCCTTTTGGCCACGGTGGTGAGGTTGCCCTGAACTATATGATGCACAATTACGGTGGCTTTGAAGGTAATGGTCAAACCTTGAGGTTATTAACCAAGGTAGAGAGTAGCTATGGTGCTTATGGTTTAGATTTAACCCGCAGAGCACTGCTTGGGATCTTAAAATATCCAGTAAAACGCTCTAGAGTTATTGCACCAATTCAACCTCCTGTTCATGAGTCGATTCATAAAACTATTAAAATTCATGATTGGTTACCGCCTAAAGCCTATTTTGATTGTGAGCAACCAGAAGTAGATTGGTTATTAGAGCCATTTTCCACTAATGATCGTGAGTTATTTCAATCCTTGTCAATTAAGCCGCATGAGACAAAGGCTGGAAAATCCGCTTACCGTAGTTTTGATTGTTCGATTATGAATACGGCTGATGATATTGCTTATGGCGTTCATGATCTAGAAGACGCCATCCACTTACGCCTTATCAATCCTTCACATTTGGATACTTCGGAGTTTAAAGAATTAATCTATAATACCCAACTTGCGGAACATAAAGATCGTATTATCAATGCGCTTTTTTCCAATGATTTGTATTTAAGAAAACAAACCATTGGTGAAATGGTGAATTATTTTATTACATCTACTCACATCGTGGTGACTAATGCAACATTTGAGAATAATTTATTAAAATATAATCTTGCATTACTTCCCGAAGCAGAAGCGTTACTAAACTATCTAATGCACTGCATTTTTGTCCATGTAATTGATTCTCAAGAAGCACGAACTTTTGAGTATGGAGGGCAGACTGTAGTATTAAGACTTTTTGATGCGATTAGTTCCAATCCTGGTAGTCTACTGGATAATAAGAATCGTATTTTATTTAAGCAAGCAAGCGATGAAATAACGGCTTATCGTATTGTTTGTGATTATTTAGCAAATATGACGGATGAATATGCCTATAGAATGCATGAGCGTTTGTTTGGATTTAATACACGGACGATTTTTGAACGGTTATAATCGTTGATATTGCAACATAAACTGTGCTCCAACAACGTATGCGAAAATCAATTAACCCTTTAACAGTTCGACCTAAACGGTCTAGTTTAGAGGTTGCTTCAGAAAACGGAGATTAAAGGATTTTGAAATTTAAAACTGGCGTCCCCAAGGGGGTTCGAACCCCTGTTGCCGCCGTGAAAGGGCGGAGTCCTAGGCCGCTAGACGATGGGGACCTGGATCTAAATTACTACAGTTTATTGCTAACTTCTCCAAAACGCATAAATGGCGTCCCCAAGGGGGTTCGAACCCCTGTTGCCGCCGTGAAAGGGCGGAGTCCTAGGCCGCTAGACGATGGGGACCTTAGACGTTTTTCCCATCAACATCAATGATGTTGATGGTGGAGCTAGGCGGGATCGAACCGCCGACCTCTTGCATGCCATGCAAGCGCTCTCCCAGCTGAGCTATAACCCCCTGAATAGGCTTGCATTCTAAATAACCAACCCTTTCTTTGTCAAGCAATTTTTTAATTTTTTATATTTTATGCCTAACTGAATGCATCACTGTAAAAAAACATTCCATTTTAAGAGCTTATTTGTAATAACCTTTAGATTTTTTCATGAATAACTTGTTTTACCAATCCAAGTCTGGTTTAATCCATCGCCTTGAGTTATAAATATTATCTATGGAAAAAATGCAAGCATGCACAAATCAATGCATGCTGGATTGCAAGTTAGCAATAATGGAAAACGGACGATGTCTAATGATTTAGCTATTTATTTAAGTAAACAACTGCTTTGGCAGGCCTTACTGATTGCATCCCCAATTATTCTGGCAGCTCTGGTCAGTGGTTTACTAGTTTCAATCCTTCAGGTTGTTACTCAAATTCAAGATTCCAGTTTAAGTTTTGTACCTAAAATTTTAGCTGTAGTACTCATGCTCATGCTTTGTGGTGGATGGATGCTTCATTCTCTTGTAGAGTTTGCCCAAACCATTATCATAAATATTCCAGGGGCACTCAAATCATGACGTTATCCTTACCCTGGCTAGGCAGCTTATTTTTTGTATTTATTCGTTTAAGTACAGGACTCTTATTTACTCCAATTCAAGCCATACGCCAATTACCCGTTCATGCACGTTTATTATTTATATTTACTCTGAGCTTATTACTTACTCCATATGTCAAACACCCTACAGCGCTTAGTAATAATACTCTACTCTTAGGAGGTCTTGCCGAATGTGCTAATGGTTTGATTTTAGCCACCAGTATTTATGTGTAGTAGTTCAAACTTGATCTGACAGTTGCCAGTTTTTCAGAAGTGTCT
>NZ_JASGFU010000006.1:0-69498 GCF_047605385.1 Legionella sp.
TCATGATCATCCACAAACGGTTTATTGCCAATGTACTTATAAGGAAAAGACGGTATATCTTGCGTCTTGTGGAATGCAAGAAGCCGATTCGAAAAAAAGAGCGCATCGGATTGAATGGGAGCACATTATGGCGGCTGAGCATTTTGGGAAGCAGTTTGCTTGTTGGCGTGAACCATTGTGTCAGAGTCCAAATGGTAAAGCCTATAAAGGGCGTCGTTGTTGTCAAAAAATGGATGAGCGGTTTCGCCATATTGAAGCGGAACTCTATAATTTATGGCCAGAGGTCGGTTTAATTAATCAAGCACGGTCAAATTATCGATTTGGGGTGTTACCTAATCATGATTCTTATATGGGATGTACTATTAAAATTGATAAATTTTCACGAAGGGTGGAGCCTGCGGATGAGGCTAAAGGGGTGGTAGCCCGTGCGTATCTTTTTATGGCGGAATATTATCACTTGTCCTTAAGTTCGTCGCAACGCCAATTATTCGAGGCGTGGAATCAACAGTTTCCACCAAATGCTTGGGAGCATACCTGGGGGAATCAAGTTGCTGCGATTGAAGGATACCCCAATCCTTACATTACCCAATGGAATAATAAAAATTGAATACAATTGAGTAATTGCGGTTTAGAAATTACTGGTTCTTTTGGAAACGCCTTGAGAGTTCGCTCCTGCGGCGTATGGCGCAGAGCGAGCGCATTTACTTTATGTTCAACGAGAAATGCTCTTGCGAATTCAAAGCCTGCTCAAGTTCTTTGAGGAATATCTCCAACTGAGTACCTATGGCCAATCTATCCTTCATTCTTACTTCAAATAAGGTGGTCATTGCGTCTAGGTCGATTTTTGCTAACATAGGCGATGGTGTGAACATTTGTTTTGCGTCGTTATTATCTGCCCGAATAGTGCCATAAATAGCGCCATACAGCTGACCTAAAACGGAGGAGTTCCACCATTTGAAGATGCCACCCCAATAACCATGAACATCTAAACGTCGCATAAATCGTTCTGCGGTGAAGGTTGTTTTTGCGGAAAAAGAATAATCTAGGTCGCAATAATGTTGTGCTACATGTGCTGAGACTAACGTTTGTGCTTTACCTACTTCCTTACCGAAGTAGATTCCTGGTTGAGGTAATAACCGATAATCTTTTACATAAGTACCCAGTGTTTTAAGTAATGGAGTAAAACCAAAGTGGGGTTCATTTTTATGAGTTATCCCATGCAAAGTATAAGTAATTCCTTTGTTCTCAACTTCCTGATATTGATTGAGTAATTCTAAAACAATTTCTTTCTTTTTTTGAAATGATAAAAGCTTATCTTCTCTAATGCAGCGAAGAAACATACCCCACATGTAGCGGGTGTCTAAAGCCCCTAGAATGTATTGAAATGCCGAAATGTTCGAAAAATGACGGTTTGAATAATCGATTACCGCGCCTTTTTTAATCATTAAGGTGAGGTCTATTTTTTTCAAAAAGTTCATGGCATCGTCTTGTTCTCCACGAACCACGCACTCTAGAAAAGATGAAAGAAAAAAATCATGGGTACGAAATAAAAAATGGAACCTTTTGCAGGTTATAGACCAGCAATAGGCCTCTGTTGTATTCAGATAGCTACTCGTTTGTTTGAGTATGTTTATAGGAAGGGTGGGCTCTTCTTTTTCAGATTCCATACAACTCTCTTAAATTTGTGTTGAGTGTTTATTATACATCAATAAGGTATTTTGAGCATCTATTTGGAAGCGATAAGTTGCTTTTCGTGATTTCGTGTAATAATGCGTACTTCGTCCCGGCAAAAATAGGTTTTATACCGCCGTGTGCGGGTGATAGGGTTGCAGTATTCTATTCTGGTGTGATTTCATTCATGACTTGAGTGTTCTAAAAAATAAATAGTGAATATTCTCCAAGAGTTAACTTTTGTGAGTTTATTCTTTTAATGTTCGGGGATTTACAGCACCATTAGGGCTCTCTATCCTCTTTGCATCAGCAATTAAAAAAGGTAGCGATGATGATTTCTCGTGATGGAAAAAAAGGGGGCTCAGAATGTTTTCGTTGGGAGTCAATTTCCATGATGCGAGCGCCAATGATTCAAGCAGAACTCGCGCCCCACTTCATTCGAAAAACGTATGCACTGCCAGTGTATTCAAGTAAAGTACAAGCAGGTTTTCCATCGCCTGCTGATGAGTACATTCAGGGGCATTTGGATTTAAATAGTAAGTTCATTCGCAATCCTTCGGCAACCTTTGTGGTGCAGGCCACAGGGGATTCCATGACCGATGCGGGTATTTTTTCGGGTGATTGGTTGTTGGTGGATAAAAGTTTGGACGTAGCTGATGGTAATATTGTGATTGCCGCCATCAATGGTGAATTAACGGTGAAACGCTTATCGCGCACGAAAGGGCGTGTGCAATTGCTGTCAGCAAATCCTAAGTTTCCACCTATTGACATCACTGAAGAAATGGACCTGGTAATTTGGGGTGTGGTGACGTGTGTCTTTCATGAGTTACTCTAAATATGTTTGCCCTCATTGATTGCAACAATTTTTTTGCCAGTTGTGAGCGTGTGTTTCGACCGGATTTAATAAATACACCTATTGTGGTTTTGTCGAATAATGACGGGTGTTGCATTGCGCGCTCTAATGAAGCCAAGGCATTAGGCATTGCCATGGGCGTGCCTTATTTTCAAATCCAACACATGTGCCGACAGCATGGCATCAAGGTGTTTTCCTCCAATTACACCCTCTATGGAAACATCAGTCAACGAGTAATGAATACTATTGAAGCGAGCTGGCCCCATGTGGAGTTCTATTCTATTGATGAAGCTTTTCTGGATTTAAGTTCGATGCCTACAACCCAACATGAATCATTTTGTCGGGATTTACAAAAAAAGATTTTAAAACATGTGGGAATTCCCACATCTATTGGGATTGGGAAAACCAAAACGTTAGCGAAAGTAGCGAATCATTTATGTAAAAAAGTGCTTCACGTGCCTGTGGTGAACATCACACATCAGATGCAATTATTAAAACACATTGATGTAGGGGAGGTATGGGGAATAGGGCGCTCATGGGATAAAAAATTACGTGCTCAAGGCATTCACACTGCCTATGACTTGTCCGTAGGCAATCCCCAAGTGTTAAAAAGGCAATTTAATGTGGTGTTGATGCGCACGGCCATGGAGCTTTGTGGCGTTTCATGTGGAGGACTTGAAGACGCCACATTAAAACAAAACATCATGTCGTCCAAATCCTTTGGTACCCTGCAAACAGATGAGTTTGCCCTGGCGCAAGCGGTGAGCAGTCATTGCGCTCGCGCGGTGGACAAAATGCGTCAGCAAGGGTTAATTGCCCACAGGATGTCGGTGTTTGTGTGTACCCCTCGTTTTCGTCAGGATTTGGCATATTATGCTCAATCTATTGAAACCCATTTTGTAAATCCTGTCGATGATGTACGAATCATCACAAAGAGGGCCAAAGAGTGTGTGCAGCGCCTGTTTAAACCAGGATATTTTTATAAGAAAGTAGGTGTGTGTCTTCATGAGTTGATTCCCAAAACAACGCAGCAATTGGATTTGTTTGAACAACCGAATGAGGCGCAGCGCATTCATGCCGAGCGACTGATGAACGTGTTGGACCAAGTGAATCAAAAATACGGACGCAGCACGCTTCGCTTGGCGGCCGAAGGTTATGCAAAGCCCTGGGCGATGCGTTCGGAGTTAAAATCCCCTGCATATATGAGTCGCTGGTCTGAACTCCCTAAAGTGCGTGTGTATTAGGTGTTTAGGGTGTGAAATAAGAAATTTCTGCGGTGTTAATCAGTTGTCTCTTCTGTATCAACAAAATACAGATGTTTATACTAAACGAGTTTGACACAGCCATCAATCGACAGGAGGTCGAACTTGAATCCTTAGGGGCTTAAGGTGTGTTGATGCTGTGTTCAAGCACGAAGGCCTCTTTTCTGAAACTCCTATCATGTCTGCTTCGTTTATTTAAATCGTACGTGGGAAAACTGTCCTTTATTCTTTAGTAGGCTCAATAGTGTTGATGTATTTTGAAATAAAATCGAAGAGAAAACCAGCGGATGAGATTGATTGACTTTTGGGTAGAAACCGCCATAAACTAATCTTTAAGGCGTGCCGTGCTGGTGCTAGTAACACCAGCGCGTCGAGTAAGAAGATGGCATTACTGCCATCCTATCCTCTAAGAACTGTACGTGCAACTTTCACTGCATACAGCTCAAGCTCTTCTAAGGCTCTCTACGTAGGGGCCCGGTTACACATCCACGGTTGCGGCTGTGCCACTGCTCATGACAAGTGGGATGCAAGAGGACAAGATTGTTTCTATGATTTTTTCCCCCATCTCTTCGACGAGTCAGGTGGTGCAAGTGCCAGCCAGTCTGCTGATTCAATTCTTCATGACATATAGGACAAGAGTGTTTTTGCCTGAGTAAAAATTTCTGAATGTATTTACTGTATTCAGACTTATGTATATCTCTTGTTTTCCTTTGTTCGAGATAGAGTCCATATTGTGGGTCGTAGGGATTAACTTCGCTACGAATTTTTATATGGAGTTTAATAAATGTCTCTCGAAACAGTCGTAGAGAAATTGATTTGGTGTCGGGTGTGGTTCCGCAGAAGGTCCAGGCGGAGTGAGGAGTCACTCGGAAATACTGTTTTTTAATCCACCGTTTTCCTTTATTTGGATGCCTTCTGTTTGCCCAGCGCCATGTTAGGATAAAGACTTGGTGATCGAGATATGAGAACACCTGTTTGCTTTTGCAGTGGCGATAATAGTTAGCCCAACCCCGTATGATGGGGTTCAAATTGGTTATTAACGTTCCTGTTTTAGCTTGTTGGTGCGTTTTAATAATGGTTTTTATTTTGCTCCTGATTTCTTTGATTTTCTTTTTCGCTGGTTGAATTCTTAATTTAGAATCCAGTTTACGGAAGTTGAATCCTAGGAAATCAAAACCATTTTGGATAGGAGTTATATGAGTTTTTTCCTTCGATAAGGTGAGTTCCCTTGGTGCGAGGAATTTCTCTACCGCCGGTTGAACCTTGTTTTCCAGTAGTTCTTTTGAGTTTCCTGTAATAATAAAGTCGTCGGCGTACCGGATGACATGTACTTTTCCTCTTTTGAATTGGAGTTTGATGGTGCGTTCCAAACCATCGAGGGTTAAGTTTGCCAACAGAGGAGAGATAATTCCGCCTTGAGGAGTTCCTTGATTACTTGGGTAGAGAACTCGTTTATCTACATATCCCGCTTTTAACCATTGAGCGAGTATCCGTTTATCCATAGGAATCCATTTAAGGAGCCAGTCATGTGCGATGGTGTCGAAACAGGCTTTGATGTCTGCTTCTAAAACCCATTGTGCTGAACCTTTTCTTTTACTGCTCGCTATGGAAGGCGGAACGCCGAGGCGAGGAGACCGCGATAGGCTGCGATTTACGCAGACAGCCCGAAGGGATGCGGAGTAAATCTTTATGCAGCCGTAGAGTCATTGGTGCAGGCATACGTATTGCTCGTTCAGAGCAATCGTGCCGGAAACAGGACGGTCGCGGCCTTTAACCTGTCGCGTTGGCGAGTGAATTCTGGGGACTGGGATGTCCCAGAATTTTTAACGAGGTAGCGACACGCTTACGAGCGCCTTGCGGCAAGCTTCCATAGCATCTGCTGTTGAGCGGAGTTTGCGAAAGCCATAAGAATTAGGGTCGGCATAGTATTCGGCAATGGGCGCTAGGGCTAAACTATATAACGCTTGTTTTGCTCGGTCGTCCATACAGGGAATACTTAATGGTCGCTTTTGATTGGGTTTACCTGGTTTCGGTATGTATATTCGGCGTAAAGGTTTCGCTCGGTATTGATGGCGTCGTACGATTGGAATCGCTTTGCTTTTCTGTTGGTGTGTCCGCCATAATATCTTATCAATACCCGGTGTTCGTTTTCCCGTATTTTCTGTCACCTGTCTTATCGCTACAGCAGATGCAGCGAGTGAACTGGTTAGAAGGTTTTGTAACGCACGGACCTTGCGTTTGTTTCCTTCCTGTGTAGCCTTTACGATTCGTGATTGGAGCCGATTCACAGTCTTGTAGGCTTGATGCCAGTTAATCTGGTGCCAATTTAAGGTGTGTGAGGCCGCGTCAACTCTATTTCTAGAGCTCCTTTCCTGCGTACCTGCTTTCATTCGGTGTCCTAATTGGTTTCGTAATGAAGAACCAGATGGAAGTGGGCTCGTTTTCACGTGAGGTGATGTTGTTGTCTCAACCTCTATCCATCTCATTACAAGATGACCTTCGCTTTTTCCATCCTCCTTTACCTGCTTACCCATGGTATCCTTTGCAGGCTACTTTCCCCGTGGGAGGTAAACAGGCTTACCATGTTCCGTTTTATTGCCGAGATGGGTTAGGTTTCTTCTGTTCACCGGTAGTGCTTTGTTCGCGATAGGAGAAGTGCAAGCTCCTATACCGACTACTTACCTTTTGGTTAAGCTTATCAGTACCTTTAGCTGTTTTTGGTTACGATGATTTAGAGGATTCATTTCGTTTTAACCATACCACCTTTCCTAGCGCCTGACCTTTAGATACTTGAGGTCTAAGAGTACTCTCACGATTACTCTTACTGTATTAGTGGCTTCATTGTCTCCAAAGCTTCACACCATCTCATTGCTAAGATCGCATGTTTGGATAGGAAACAGTTGGCGAAACAACTGGTTTCACCCTCTTAGTTGAGTTGAAACAATCAATAAAACGACTTCATGTCGCACTGCACTAACCACAATCCTAGCGCTAACTAAGTTTGTGGCTAAGTACAGTGTATCATATTTATTGCGCGTGACAATTTGCGTGTGCGCATGTATCTATGGTTTGCCATGGGTCATAACTCAATAGAGCATCGCAGTCGCTCTTTGGTTTTCTCTAAAGCCACTTGCTCGTGCAGCGTGCACGGCATGCCTTCTTTGATTAATTTCATTTTTTCTTAGGAATTTTTTTGAAGAACTGCATGCTCCATCGATTTAATCCCATTGTGCTTATTGATGACAATCCACACACGGCGCATCTCATTTTGCGTTTGTTTCTCCATTTAGAGCATGACATCACCTACGTGACTACTCAAGAGGAATTAGATCTTAACACCACTCCATATCATCTCATGTTCATTAATCTGGCATGTTTGCCTCAAAATCAGAGTTTAATCCGTCACTGCATGGACTGGGTACCCGATGAGATACCGGTGATTAGTTATTTTCCGAGGATTCTTTTGAATGATTTTAAGTGCACCAAGCAACGCTTCAGCACCTGTATTGATGATGGCTGGATGCTTCATTCTCAATTAGTTCAATGGCTCAAACGTGTGACTCATATCCCTTCCTGATTACACTTTAAACGGCACCATGGATTTTTCTTATGAGTACGGGTGGTTTCCTTTAAATTGAGCCATGCCGCACTCGCTTTAGTTAAGCTGGGTATTAAGCGGCATGATTTATTAGCTCATTCATAAAAAAGGAGTTGAATGGTTTCTTAAATTTCTGTATTGTTTCTCAAGGAAACTTTAAGGTGCATTATGAATTTAGATACGGTTGATGAATTACGCTTTTATTCACGCGAGCTGATTCGCGAATTGGGTTTTTTAAACGAGAATGCTCAAAATGATGAATTAAATGTGGCGCAAATTCATGTATTACTTGAGTGTGAGCGTTATGGAATTATCGAACAACAGCTTTTGGTTAACAATTTAAGAGTAAATAAATCCTACGTCAGTCGATTAATCAAATCCTTAATCCACCTTGATTATGTTACTTTTTATGAAGTCGATGAGAATAAAAAAAATAAACCCATCCGCCTGACTCATTTAGGGTTAATGAAAGTTAAAGAGATTAATGAACAGGCAAGAACCAACGTGGCTTCTGCGCTTCACTATTTAACACCCGAAGAGCATAAGACGGTTAGTGAAGGATTAAGAGGGTACAGTCACGCACTTAAAAAATCACGTACGCTTCAAGGCGTAGTGATTCGTCCTATTGAGAAAAAAGATAATGAATCTCTTTGTGTTTTAATCAAAGCGGTTTTAAGTGAGTTTGGTGCCAATAAACCAGGTTTTGCCTCGATGGACGAAGAAACCCATTCGATGTATGAGTTTTATCAAGAACAGGGACAAAGATACTATGTTGCTGTAAAGGACCATAGATTATTGGGAGGGATAGGATTTGCTCCGTTACACGGGGCGAGTCCTGATGTGTGTGAATTACGTAAGATGTATTTAGACAAAGGAAGTAGAGGGCTGGGACTTGGTAATGAGTTGTTGCGTCGAGTAATGCACGATGCGACCTCCAGCTATAAAGCAATGTACTTGGAAACGTTATCGCAGATGACGCAAGCGATTTCTTTATATCGTAAAGCAGGGTTTGAGTTTTTAACTCAGGCGATGGGGGATACAGGACATTACGGGTGTGATACGTGGATGCTCAAACAATTGGTGTTGGATTAACTCACTGTAAGCAGGTCTCATCGAATAATGCGCGCCAATTGATAGAGAAATTAAGTGTAAGGATAACAAAGGTGAGTGACGTCTCTTATTGGGTCTATATATTACTTTGCGAAAACAATACGTATTATACTGGGTATACGAATAATCTTGAAAAGCGTTACTTATCTCATGTTGACGGTACCGGTAGATGTAAATACACGCGTAGTTTTAAGCCAATAAAAATTGCCCAATCCTGGGAAATCAACGATAAATTAACCGCAATGAACGTAGAGCGTTTTATTAAAAAATTATCGCGTGTAGAGAAAGATAAATTGGTTCTTGATCCGAGTTTATTGAATATAGGGTACTAAACCTTAAATCCAGTGATCCTATTATTGAATTAATGTATGAGATGGCTGTTTGCAATCGATAAGAAAACGAAGGATGATCTTTTCTTTGATGAGGGTAATGAAAAAAAATAAAATGAGTCACAAAAAAATCTTTACATGACATTGGAGTAAATAATAAAATCAAAGTATTTGTTTCTTTTGAAGTCATCTTCGAGAAAATTCATACAGCATGGAATAATGTTTCTTTATGATTCAGAGAATAAAAAGCTATAACACCATTGTATTAAATATGGCTACCTTTAGCAGCCTAAGGATGCTGACCGGAGCTGTGTCCGTTATCTATATGTTTCAGGCAGGTGTGGGACTAGATAGCATCGCTTATATAAAAGTCGTGCAAGCGCTTATCACTTTGTGTTTTGGTATTTTTATTGCTCATCGAATGGATGGTTTTGATCGAAAATCAATGTACCTGATTTCCATGATTGCCTCTTCATTATGGCTTTTAATGTTTTTTTTAGGAGGATGGTGTCTTCATATTTTTTATTTCTATATCGCTGAACTATTTAATGCCATCGGTTTAGTTATTTTTAATAGTATTTATAATGCTTATCTTTTAGATGAATATTTTAAGATAGAAAAAAATAAAGAGTTTGAATCTATTTTAGGTAAATACACGAATTTATCTTTTTTAGGAATGGCGGTTTTTGCAGGGATTGGTTCTATTGCTTATCAATACCTCGGTGAATACTTATTTTTTGCAGCGTTTGTATTCATGGTGATTCTAATTATTAATGGATTTTTATTCTTACCTGCTCAGAAAGGGCGTCATAACAATGTTTTAGTAAGTTCTAGAAAAAGTTATGAAATAAAATTAATAAAAAGAAAAGTACTGCAATTATTACCTTTTATTGCTCCATTAATGTTTGTTTCCTTATTTTATCAAGTGGTGATTCAATATTGGCAAGTTCTTGCGTCAAGTATTTCTGTAGTACAACAAAATCCTTACTTCCTTGGTTTGATATTTATAATAAGCCTTTGTCTTCAATCTTTAGCAGGAAAACTTGTCAGGCATATTCGAGTGAACATTTTAACCTTGAGTTTTTTTCTTATTTTGATATCGCTTCTCTTTTTAAGTGCATCACTTCGACTTTCAAATAGTTATTTCATGATTTTGGGCCTTAGCCTTTTATTCTTTAGCGTAAGAATCACTATAATATTAACCAATGCAAAGTCTCACAAAAACATTACCAAGCAAATAAGAGCAAGATTTGATAGTTTCTTATATGTGTTGACTACGGTTTTATCAGGAGCTGGCCTTTTAATCTCGGGATACTTCATTAACTCTTATGGGATACAGAGCTTAATCATTATTGGGCTAATCCTCATGATGATTGCTTATTTAAGCTTGATTCTTTTATCTCACAACTTAATTATCCGAGCAATAGCGGCAGTGTCCAGATATCGGACAGTCAATATAATCTTGTTCAAAGGTAAATGAATTCATCCCATATCTTTTATTTAGCGATTTAATGCGTTCTGTGTTTCCTGAAATAAAATTAATAATGTCGTTCACCGCGAGAATGGATGCTAAGAAGTTATTCATTGGCGCGGAAGGTGCTTTGTAATTAGAATTCACCAGTACCAGGCGCTCATCAATTTCTTTATGTTCATCTGTATAGATATTAGTACATAAAGGGCATGAAGAAACCCTAGGGATATAAAATGGACCCACACAAGAAATATCTGCTAAGTATCCAACACTTAATATGGGTATTCTGCGAGAGGTCGCAAATCGAGTAACCATTTCTAATGCGTTATCACTATCTGCCGATAAAATAATTAAGGATACATCGCTATTATTCAGTTCTAGACGTTCTAAGTTTGAATTTATTTTCTTTATATTAAGGGTCGAGTTTATTTTTTTAAGACTACGTTCCAATGCGTCCACTTTTTTTTGACCTACATCTTCTTCGGTAAACAGAAATTGTCTATTGAGATTGGAGATTTCTACCACATCATCATCTAAGAGAATTAGATTTTTTGCTCCCAATGAGGTCATGGTAAATGACATAATATTTCCTATGCCACCACATCCGGCAATCAAGAAATTCATTTCCTGAAGTTTTTCGCGTAATGCTTTGCTGTCTATGCCTTGATACTCTAAATAAATATCATTCCTGCTGTATCTTGAAGAAAGATCAATCTGATTGTTTATTAGGATCTTATGTTCAAGGGCATATTCAAGCGAGTTTTGTTTTATGTGATTATGAATCATAAATTCATTAAGTTCTAAAGAGTTTCTAGGTTCATTACAAAAATTGGCGATTTCAATCACCTCAAAGAAAAACTCTTGATTGGTGATAATTTTTTGTCTTGAGCCAGTAAAAATGACATTATTTCCATCGAGAGTAAATGCTTCAAAGCAGGGGGATTTAATATAATTCATCATGATTCACATATGGAGTTTAAATACTAAGCATGCATCAAGATACATGCTTAAAAAGGCGATTATTTGAACTTTGTGAATTGCTTAGTTGTGTGGTTTGCCAATCATCATGAGCTCCTTTATGGTTGTGGTTAAAAATATATTCTTTGTATATTGAGAATGGGGGATTAATGTTTATTTTGATAAGCAATAGACATTGGTATCTCTGTGTTCCCCATTCACATTTTTGATGTGATTCTTTATGCTCTCTATAAGTAAAAAACCAGAATTTTTGGCAAGCTTATTACTTGGCATATTTTCCGCATCATTAGTAATGTATATTTTTGTGGCACCTAAAGTTTTAAATGAATAGTCACATAAGGCTTTTAGTGCTTCGGACATGTATCCTTGATGAGAGAAGTCGGTACCCATCCAATAGCCTATATTAAAGCTATTCTTTTCATTCTTATAATTAAAAGAGTGGATTCCTATACATCCCATAAACACTTTATGGGTTTTATCAAATATTGCGAGTTGAAGATTTTCGTTTCGTAAATATTTCTCATGGCAATCAATACAAAACGCTTTGGTTTCTTCTTCTGTAGGAATGGGGGTTACCCAAAACAACCATTGAGAAAGGAAAGAGTGAGATTTTTTTATTTCCTTATTTAATACTTGATAATATTCTTCTTTGATTGGTTCTAAAAGAAGTCTTTCTGTCTCAATCATTTTTCTATCCTTAATATAAATCCTATGACAATCATTCATCATTTAAAAATAAAAGTCAAACTGAAATTTTTATGTCCATAAAATACTTTGCTGATTCATCAATGTCAGGGCTTAATCAATAAATGTAATGAAGGTTTTAAAAACCTCTTTCGGAAAAGATTAAATTGAAGTGGTTATATAAAGCTTTAAGGTTAATTTAAAAAAGTCACATTATCATGTGATACTTGGTCAGTTGATTGTCAGAGACCAGTTATGTGAAATAAATTGTTCAGTATCTGGTGAGTCCTAAAGATGTTACTACAGATAAAGAATCAGGAATTTTTTATGGTTTAATTATCGATTGTAATTTTGCCGCCAACACTGCGGCCACAATTTTTTCAATTGAATGGAATGTGAAGAAACGTTTAGAGTACATACTGTATATAAATTAGGTCTATGATACTATAGAACATAAAATAAGAAAGGCTATTGACTATATTTTTCTGGAACTCCAGAAATGTTTTAGGTTCATGGTGATTCTTCATTTGACAAGGCCTCAAAAATTGATGTCTCAATAATTACATGATTTGTGCAATTGGTTCTAACATTAATAGTAAATACTGATCAAATAACCTCATACAGTCAGAGACGAACTTTTCTAACTGATTTGTTTTTTCCAGTAGAAGATACTTTGCTATATCATGCTCTTTAAGCTCAGTTGCTAATGCAAAAATATATTTTCTATTATGATGCTTCCGGGCTATTGTTAATCCATTAAATAATCCAAAAGAAATTCTTCCACTCATAGTTCTTTTTTCATTACCATGTATATGAGTTACTTGTTCCCATGGAAGAACTATAAATTTAGTATCTTCTATGACTCGTTTTAATGGATCATTTAGTATAAGTTTTTCATCATGATAAAAGTCAATCCAATCTTCATGAGTACAAAATCTGTAGGAAAGTCCTGCGTCTAATCCCAAAAAATAAAAGTAGTCGCACCCTAACAACTTTAGGGAATGAAAAACTAGGTAAAATTGTAATTCGAACATCTCAGGAAAAATATTGTGTATGTTTCGCGCTTTTAGTGTTGTACAAATATCCATGCTGCTATTTTATTACATTCAGTGATACAATAATCTAATCAATCTCTACTGGGATGTAAATGAAAAAAGTTACTTTAATCTCTGCTTTTTTAGGAACCTTGATTGAAGTTTATGATTTTACATTATTTCCTTTCCTTATTCCGATCTTATCTGAAGTGTTTTTTTCTTTTCAAGAAAGCGGCAACGCAATCAATTTTACCATTTTAGCTTATGCCATTAGTTATGTTGTTAAGCCTTTGGGTTCTATTGGCTTTGGATATTTAATAGATCATTTTGGTCGAAAAAGGGTGTTGCTTGTTACAACTATTCTTATGACGATTGCTACATCAGCAATTGGTTTGCTTCCATCAAATATTATGGGGATTTATTATGGAGCAGGTCTAATTATTTGTAGAATTGTCCAAGGGATATCAATTTCTGGAGAGTTTTCTTCAGCAATAATCATGGTTGTGGAACAAGGAAAGAAACCTTCGGCTTTTTCTGGTAGCTTTGCATTTGTTGGTGGGAGTGTAGGTCTTTTATTAGCAAATCTTAGTGTTTTAATTCTTGTTTATTTGATGCCCCATGAGCAAATCATTGAGTATGCCTGGCGTGTTCCTTTTTTAATTGGCAGTTTTGGTTGTTTTGTTTTGATCATGATTAGGTGTAAAGTCGATTGCTTTATCTCTGAAGCATATGAGTATTCGAGTTTTAGCAATCTTCTCAAAAGCCACAAGAGAGAGTTGTTAACCACATTTATAGTTTCAAGCCTTTCTGCATCAGCTTTTTATATTACATTTATTTTTATGCCTACAATGTTATCAACGTCATTAAATCTACATTCTCACCAACAAGCTCTTATGATTACAATAATAGTATTATTGGTGTACATCATATTATTGCCATTTATGGGGGTTTTAGCTGATAAAATTGGGGTAGAAAGGCAAATAAAAATTGCTGCATTATTTTATTTATTATTTTCGTATATGGCTTTTGCTGTTATAGCTCAAATGAATAGTATTTGTTGTATTGTTATGTTGATTTTTTTCGCAATAATTCAAGCCTTACTTAATTCAGCATTACCTGTATATATGGTATCTCTATTTCAATTAAATCAAAGGGGTAAGGCTCTAGCCATTTCCTATAACATGAGTTTGACTATATTTGGCGGATTAATGCCTTATTTAATTGTAACTTCAAAAAATCAATTAAATGCAGGTATCCCAATAAGTATGTGTGCTATTGTATGTTTGATTTTTATTCATTTTAAAGGAAAAAAATATGATTATTTACGAAGTGAACCTAGCTATTGACGGGGATATTTATTCTCAGTTTCAATTATGGTTAAAAGAGCATGCCAAAGAAATGCTGCAGTTCCCGGGATTTATTAAAGCCAGTATTTTAAAACCTGAAAATGAAGATGTTTCTGGGAAAGAAAAATTAACAGTTCAGTATCAACTGGAAAATCGAGAATCTCTAAATGTTTATTTTTCTCAATTCGCAGCTAAGATGCGCGATGAAGGGATTAGGATGTTTAAAGATAAATTCTCTGCAGAGCGAAGAATTTTTGAAGTACAAGATAATATCTTAAAATAGATATACGCAATAAACGTATTTTATATTGATGTTATACCTTTTTAAGGTATATAATGTATTTACTTACAAGTACATTTATATCTATAAGGATGCAATTATGGAAAAAAGGGTTTTTAAAGAGGCTGAAGCAGCAAATTATATTTGTATGAGTCGTTCTTTTCTCTCTCAAGATAGAGCTTATGGAACCTTAGCAAATAGAACTCCTGGCCCTAAATACATTAAAATTGGTCGGTCTGTTCGCTATTTAAAAGATGATCTTGATTCTTGGTTGGAATTGCACAGAAAATAAATAAAGCTGTGATTGGCTCATGGCTTTTCAAAACTAATATGTTTGAATTGCTCCGTCACAGTATCTTTTAATAAAGCATCTATCTGCGCAGCAAAAGGTTCATAAAAAGATGGGCGCCGAGGAAAAATCCTATCATTTATCCAATAAATCGGCCATCCATCAATAGTTTCAATACAATCTTTAGCAAAATTTGTAATTTTAAATTTTTCTTCAACTTGAATACAGCCACGTAGAAAATATCAACATAGGATTGGACAATTGGGAAGTCTTTGGTAGGTAATTGATTTTCCGTTGAGGTTATAGTGTATATCCAAACTTGTTTTTGAGTTGAAAAGTTTGAAGATTGAGAGAGGAACACGAAGTTATCCAGATTAATTTTTTTTCTGCAATAAATACTTTCTCTTTTATCATACTTGCTGATGTTTGACGGTTCGCTCAATTGGTAACTTACGCCAATAAAAGAAGAACTTTTATTTTCAATTACAGATAAAAATGTAGCATTTACTCCGGGTAAATTACCGTGCCCGCCCAAATTCTTTTATATCCTTTTATCAAAATGGAGACATTGTCTTCAGCAGATGGATCTGTTCTTCTTTTAGATGTCTCATCGATTAAACTTCCATAGCCAACAATATATTGTGGCAGATTAGGATTAATTTCTGGATGACAGTCAAAAGCAAAAGAAGGGAGGGAGAGTGGCAATAAAATAATTAACGCAAATTTCTTCATATAGCGACTATATCCATTTGATTAGGGTTCAAAGATAATTAACTATTCATCATTGCTGATTGCATCATCATATATAGTTTTACAATTTATACTATACTCATTCAATCAATATGCACCCTGTGCGCACCCTGTAAATTAAATTAGGTTAGATGTATTTGGCGTAATCCCTTGATTTTAATGGCGTCCCGGAGAGGATTTGAACCTCTGACCTGCCCCTTAGGAGGGGGCTGCGCTATCCATCTGTGCCACCGGGACGTAGATGCTAAGTCTACCTTTATCGTTCGTAAATAACAACCTAAGCAAGGTAAACGTATTTAAATTTGTCCAATGATCTTGGCTAAGCAATCAATCTGAGTACAAATCTTTGTATTACAGCTCGAATCCCATATCAGTTAGTATTTCCTAATGTATTTTCATTCTAAGTATCACCAAAAATTATTATTTCAGGTAGAAGGCAGCAATTATTATGAAAGGTTCCAAATAGTTGCTGCGCTATTTGGAGTTACCAGAGCTTATTATGCACAGGAGCGCCATGCTGGTGTATGGGAGCGCCATGCTGGTGTATGGGAGCGCTATGCTGGTGTATGGGAGCGCCATGCTGGTGTACAGGAGCGCCATGCTGGTGTACAGGAGCGCCATGCTGGTGTACAGGAGCGCCATGCTGGTGTACAGGACCAACCCTACGTATAGTATATATTGGTGGATGAACATTAACAGGGGCTGGTGGATAAAAACTTGGGCTATGCTTTGGAACTCTTGCATAGTGATAGTGGTTGTTTACGAAGCAGTTATCACTGCAACAAGCCAATAAAAACATGGTTAAGAAGCAGCCGCCAATAAAAATAGGAACAAATGGAGCAATGCTGATTGCTGATATTGCAAAAGTCGCTTTAGTTGCTGTGAATGCAGTTGTTGCTGCGGTTCCAAATTTAAACATGGCTATAGTTAGTGCAGTGGCTGCTACTGCTGCAGCAGTAATGAGAGCTCCCATGCATTTTAGTAAAAAGTAGTAATTAGTTTTTTCTTGCGATTGTTTTCCTTTTACCATTGTTCACCTCTTTTTTAATTTTATGTTAAGAAATGTATCAGTTACTTTACCAAAATGGAAGAGAAAATTTGTAAGAGAGGTTGAGCAAAGCAGAGGTTATTGTCTTATGTCAAAGTATAGAATGATTAAAAATTGAAGTGTAAGCCAATACTAACTCGGAGGGTTTTATAGATGGTTAGGCTAGGATATTGAGAAGATTTTGTATGATTTAGCAGATTGATAAATTCTAAGTCAGGGATGAATAATCCTGAAAATACAGTATGTTTTACAGCCTATACACAGAGTTATCCACAGATTTTGTGGATAAATTTTAAAATAAAAAATTGGTTATAACCCTTATAGAATAAGGGTTTTTTGGGGATTTTATTTCAAGCTGTTTTTTAGCTATACGAAATGCTTAAGAGAGATATCCACAGAAAGGCAGGAAATAAATTCACTACAAGGCCTGTTATGATAGCAAAGAAAAAGATAAAAAACAGCTTTAACTTAAAAGTTTTTATGGCTGCAGAAAAGGAGTCGGGCAAAGCAAGAGCTATTGCCCAATAAAGGATGATTATTGGTCCTCATCCTCATCATCCCAGCTTAATGTACCACCAGCTTGATATTCAATAACGCGAGTTTCAAAGAAGTTTTTCTCTTTCTTCAAATCAAGCATTTCACTCATCCATGGGAACGGATTTTCTGCGCGTGGATATTGCTCCGGTAAACCAATTTGGCTTAAGCGGCGATTAGCAATGAAGTGCAGATATTCTTCGAACATTTCTGCGTTCATTCCTAAAATACCATGTGGCATAGTATCTTTAGCATATTGATATTCCAGCTCAACACCTTGTCGAATTAAATGAATCATTTCTTCTTTGAATTCAGGTGTCCATAGGTGTGGATTTTCAATTTTAATTTGATTAATTACATCAATACCAAAATTCATGTGCATGGATTCATCACGTAAAATATATTGGAACTGTTCAGAGGTCCCTACCATTTTGTTACGACGTCCCATGGAAAGAATTTGTGTAAAGCCTACATAGAAAAAGATTCCTTCGAATACAACATAAAATGCAATTAAATCACGTAATAAACGTTGATCATTTTCTGGTGTACCCGTATGAAAGGTTTCATCACCTAAACTCTGTGTAAAAGGAAGAGCCCAAGCTGCTTTAGTGGCAACAGAAGGAATTTCTCGATACATATTAAATACTTCAGCTTCGTCTAATCCTAAGCTTTCAATGACGTATTGATAAGCATGGGTATGCAATGCTTCTTCGAATGCCTGACGTAAAAGGTATTGTCTGCATTCTGGGTTTGTAATATGTCGATATACTGCTAATACTAAGTTATTGGCAACCAGTGAATCGGCAGTAGAGAAAAAACCCAGGTTGCGTTTAATGATTAAACGCTCATCTTCAGTTAAACCATAAGGGTCTTTCCACAGAGCAACGTCAGCGCTCATGTTGATTTCATTAGGCATCCAGTGATTAGCACATCCAGCTAAATATTTCTCCCAAGCCCATTTGTATTTAAATGGAACTAATTGATTTAAGTCAGCGCGGCAATTAATGATTTGCTTATCATCAACGTGGATACGCGCTGCTCCCATTTCGAGAGTTTCATAGCCTGTAGCTCCTATAATACAGGAAGTTGTAACATGTATATTCATATTTGACATTAAAATTCTCCTGTTTATTGGCATGCTTCACAATCTGGATCAAGGATTGAACACACTTTAGGTTGCTCATCACTGATGATTTTTACCGCATTTAATGCACCATCAGTAATGGTTGATTTTTCAGCATTGGTTGCTCCCATGCTACGTAAATAATAAGTAGTTTTTAATCCGCAGATCCATGCATGCATGTACAACTGATCTAGCTTTTTACCGGAAGGTTGAGCCATATAAATATTCAGTGATTGTGCTTGATCAAGCCATTTTTGACGTCGAGAAGCTGCATCTACTAACCAAATTGGATCTATTTCAAATGAGGTTGCATAACGTTTTTTCAGCTGGGCAGGAATACGGCTGATTGGTTGCACGCTGCCGTTAAAATATTTCAAATCGTTAACCATGACTTCATCCCATAAGTTTAGGGCTTTCAAGTCAGCAACCAGATAAGGGTTAATTACAGTAAATTCTCCAGATAGATTCGATTTGACATAGAGGTTTTGATAGGTTGGTTCAATCGATTGCGCCACACCACAAATATTGGAAATGGTCGCTGTAGGCGCAATTGCCATCACGTTTGAATTACGCATTCCTTGGGTGCGCACTTTAATGCGTAAGCTTTCCCAGTCAAGACGTTGAGAGCGGTCTTGTTCCAGGTATTTGCTGCGTGCTTGTTGTAACAAGTTAATCGAGTCAATCGGTAATATGCCTTTGCTCCATAATGAACCTTCATAGCTTGAGTAGCTGCCGCGCTCTTTTGCTAAATCACAAGAAGCCGCAATCGCGTAGTAACTGATTAACTCCATAGACTCATCAGCAAATTCAACAGCTGCTTGTGATGCGTAATCAAGTTTTAACTCATATAACGCATCTTGGAAGCCCATTAAACCCATACCAATTGGCCTATGTTTTAAGTTGGAATTACGTGCTTGAGGTACAGAATAATAATTAATATCAATTACGTTATCCAACATACGAATTGCTGTGGTAATTGTACGTTTTAATTTCTCTTTATCTAACTTACCATCTTTAATATGTGCTGGCAGGTTAACGCTACCTAGATTACATACAGCGATTTCTTCTTCAGAAGTATTTAATGTAATTTCAGTACATAAATTAGAACTATGAACTACACCTGCATGCTGTTGTGGTGAGCGTAAGTTGCAAGGATCTTTAAAGGTAAGCCAGGGATGACCAGTTTCAAACAGCATAGACAGCATTTTACGCCATAATTTTACCGCAGAGATGGTTTTGGCATTGTTAATGCGACCTTGACGCATTTGCTCTTCATACTCTTTATAGAGCGTTTCAAACTCTTTACCATAACGGTCATGTAACTCAGGCACTTCATCTGGAGAGAATAAAGTCCACTCACCATCTTCACGTACACGAATCATGAATAAATCAGGAACCCACAGGGCAGTATTCATATCATGGGTACGACGACGATCATCCCCAGTGTTTTTTCTTAATTCAAGAAACTCTTCAACGTCTTTATGCCAACATTCGAGGTAAGCACAGACGGCTCCTTTGCGTTTGCCTCCTTGATTTACTGCCACTGCGGTAGCATCTGCTACGTTTAAGAAAGGAACAACACCTTGAGATTTGCCGTTGGTGCCTTTAATGTGTGAACCCATAGCTCGAACAGGGGTCCAGTCATTACCTAGACCACCAGCAAATTTAGAAAGTAGAGCATTGTCTTTAATCGCGCTATAAATACCATCTAAATGATCAGGAACTGTGGTTAAATAGCAACTGGATAATTGCGGACGAATAGTTCCGGAGTTAAATAGAGTCGGTGTAGAGGACATGTAATCAAAAGAAGACAGTAATAAATAAAATTCAATTGCTTTCTCATTTTTATTTTTTTCACGCATTGCCAAGCCCATAGCCACACGCATGAAAAAAGCTTGTGGTAATTCATAACGAACACCGTGTTCATGAATGAAATAACGATCATATAAAGTTTGCAGGCTAAGATAGGTAAATTTCATATCGCGCTCGGGAAGCAATGCTTTACCTAATTTGTCTAAATCAAAGTCAGCCATTTTCACATCAAGAATTCCTTGATTGATGCCATGATGAATATAAGCTTGGAGGTAGGAAGGGTAAAGTGCTGCCATTTCATCAAAGGTTGCATCTGCTTTGATTTGTAATTTGCTTAGTGCCTCCATACGTAAACTGTCTAATAACAAACGAGCACTAACATAAGTATAATTTGGTTCTTTTTCAATCAGCGTGCGCGCAGACATAATCAATGCTTTGTGTACGTCTTCGAATTTTGCCTGATTGTATAAATTACGTAAGGCGTCTTTAATGACAGGTTCGGCTGTAACATTTTCAAGAGCGCGGCAGGATTCATTTACTATGGTATTGATGCGCTCCATATCTAAAGGTATCAACTCGCCATCAGGCATGGTGATTAATAAGGTTTTGCTGTCACTTGCTTGTTGTTTTACTTTTGCCAGACGGGCTTGGCGATGCTCCTCGCGATAGAGTACATAGGCACGGGCAACTTTATAATGGCCACTGCGCATGAGAGCTAACTCTACTTGGTCTTGAATATCTTCAATGTGGACTGCACCACCGCTTGGCATACGACGTCTGAATGTTTGGGTAACTTGATGAGCCAGTTCTTTAATCAATTGATGAATACGATCAGAAGTAGGGGCAGTACCACCTTCATTCGCAATAAAAGCTTTAGTGATTGCTACTTCAACTTTGTATTGCTCATAATTCACTACTGTACCGTTACGTTTTATTGTTTTTAGTACACCCGGAGCATTAGCTGTCAATTCCTGTTGACTTGTTAGCGGTACTTCATTCACCGGGTCAAGTATTTCGGACATTTTTCCTCCAAGCAGTATATTTGTTATTAACAGTCAAATGAATTTTGTTCATTGTCTCTTACAATTATAGCATAAAACCCAATATGTAGGGTCATATCGTGGCTTATATAACAAGATAATGTGTTTTTACTTAATGGTCAATAGAACAAATTGGGAGTATATTGTGGATAACTTGTGGGTTGGTGGATTTTTTTAAGTTCCAGTTTAATTCAGTATAAAATCGAGTAAATAAGGAACAAATGTTCTTTGCTCTCTTAGGGCTCTTCAGTCATTTGGAAAAATAAGTCGTATCTAATGATTCTAAGTTTTTTTTACAATAATTGCATCACTTACATTAGAAAAACTATGAACGTTGAGTAAAAAAGAACCCATATGTGCGTATAATTGGCTTGAACTCCCTCCATCCAAATTAATTGCATCTGTACAAGATAAAGGAGCGGTTCTCATCAGTCGTGCTAATTTATTAGTGGACATGGCTGCATTGGTTGATACTAGAATGATGACTTTACCATCGGCAGTAATACCTAAAGCAGAGCGATCTGCATCTCCTGGTTTTAAAGAAGGAATTTTTCTTTTAATTAATAGACGTGGTCCACTTTGCATGGCGAAATCAATGTCTTTACTGTGATGAAAGCGATGCATGCTAGAAATAAAGGCTTTATTATTTTTTACATAGAAAATACCCCACCAGCTGATGTGTTTTATAGGGTTTTCCATTCTTTTCTCGTTGATGCGTAATCCCAGAGGATTGAAATTATGATCAAAAAAACCACCATTGATACTTAACAATGCCTGACTTTGTTCAGCAAATTGATCTGCAGAAGCATTTTTTAGCGCTAAAGATTTTGCGCTGACGATTGCCAATTTATTTTTATTAAGATCGATGCGAAATGCATAAATATGAGACCAAGGGGCGAGTATTCCTCCTGCTAAATCTTGATATTCAATGCCTGGACTTAATCTTTGCCAATTATCTGAAGCAGTAGCACAATAAGAGAACAGAGTGCTTGCAAGAAAAAAGAGCAGGTTCAACAAATATGATTTGTTTTCAAGATAATCATTGGTTTGCGAAGACATGTTATTGTATCCTTATGGGCATCATTCAACACCACGGAATCGCTTATGCAAATTAGAACGCAACATAACAATAGTGAAGTACATAAGTCAACAATTGAATTAACTCGATTGATGGATGAAGTTTTAGCATTGGCTAAAAAAGAAGGCGCTACAGACGCTTCTGTAGCCGTGAATAATGACCGTGGATTTTCAGTTGATGTACGTATGGGAGCGGTAGAAACTGTTGCTTTTAGTGAAGATAAAGGTGTGGGCTTAATGGTCTATATTGGTCAACGTAAAGGCAGTGCCAGTAGTACGGATACTTCATCTGAAGCATTACAAGCAATGGTCAAGGCTGCATGTGATATTGCCCGAGTTAGTGCTGAAGATTCGTGTTTTGGTTTGCCTGATAGAGAATTAATGACTACAGAGCATCCGGATTTGGGTTTATTTCATTCTTGGGATATTAATCCTGAAAAAGCCATTGAATTAGCGCTAGAGTGTGAATCTTATGCCTTATCATTAGACAAACGTATTACTAATTCGGATGGTGTTAATGTGTCCTCTTATGAGTCTCATCATGGTTTTGCAAATACCAACGGAGGTTCAGGATTTATTCACAGTACTCGTCATAGTTTAAGTTGCTCTTTGATTGCCACTGAAGGTGAGGAAATGCAAAGGGAATATGATTACACGACCGCACGTAATGCTAAGGATTTAGCAGCACCGCATGAGGTGGCAAAAAATGCTGCAGAACGTGCTTTGAGTCGTTTAGGCGCAAAACAAGTAAAAACACAAATGACACCGGTTATTTTTTCATCGCGGATTGCCAGTAGCTTATTTTCCAGCTTTATCGGCGCGATTAGTGGTTCTAATTTGTATAGCAAAAATAGTTTCTTATTAGATTCTATTGGACAGCAGATTTTTCCTGAGTTTATTAATATCTATGAACAACCTCATTTATTAGGAGCTTTAGGCAGTTCACCTTTTGATGGGGAAGGTGTTTCTACACGTCCTAATCTTATTGTAGAAAAAGGTAAGGTGATGCAATATGTTTTAGGCAGTTATTCTGCACGGCGCATGGGGTTAAAAACAACTGCTAATAGTGATGGAGTCCATAATTTGACAGTTGATTCTAATGCTGGAGATCTTCCTGAATTGCTCAAAATGATGGGTACTGGTTTATTAGTAACGGAACTTATGGGGCAAGGAGTTAATGGAATTACTGGAGATTATTCCCGTGGAGCCAGTGGTTATTGGGTGGAAGATGGGGTGATTAAATTTCCAGTGGATGAGATTACTATTGCGGGTAATTTAAAAGATATGTATCGAGACATTATTGCCGTAGGTAATGACCTAAATACTAATATCGCCATGCGTTGTGGTTCTGTATTAATTGCAAAGATGATGTTAGCCGGCGAGTAGTAATATTACAAAAACAATCCAATATTTATAAATATTTGCTTTGTTGATTCTTTATCCTACTATTTTAGGTAAGAGAATCGAAATGGAGTCGGTATGTATCGTCTAATTTTAGCATTAGCATTTTTCATGATGAATGCAGCATTTGCGGATGAAGTTGTTGGCTTTTCAGCATATGAAAATGGAGATTATACCACTGCTTATCCTCATCTAATGCAAGCAGCTCGTGATGGGAATCCTGAAGCGATGTATTTGCTTGGACGTATGTATCAATATGGAGAAGGACTTTCCAAAAACTACAGTGAAGCATTAAATTGGTATCAAAAATCCGCCGATCATAAAAATGCTTTGGCACAATTGAGCTTGGGATTTCTCTATGATTTGGGTGAGGGTGTTAAACAAAATTATCCTGAAGCATTTAAGTGGTACATGAAAGCCGCACAGCAAGGTAATCCTATTGCACAACGGAATGTGGGGTTAATGTATTCTACTGGTGAAGGAGTTAAAGAAGATAATGAAGTAGCCATGCAATGGTTTAAAAAATCAGCAGCACAAGGCTATTCCAAAGCGCAAGTAAATCTAGCATACAATTACATTATGGGCATAGGTACCCATAAAGAGGTGAATAAGGCTTTATATTGGTATCAAAAAGCAGCAGAACAGGGAGATACCAAAGCAGCTTACAGTTTAGGGTTGTTATATACAGGACAAGAGCCAGGAATTGTAGCTGATGATAAGGCCGCTTTTTATTGGTTTGCGCAAGCTGCCAATCAAGGCCACATCAAAGCAGCTAGTTACCTCGCCTTTTATTATCTCAAAGGTTATGGTACTGAGGCAAACCCACAAAAAGCAGCTTACTGGTATCAAGTTGCTGCTCAAGGTGGGGATTCTGATGCTCAGGCAGAAATTGGGCAGTTACTGTTAACTGGAATTGGTGTAGATAAAGATTATGAGCAAGCAGCCTTTTGGTTTACTAAATCTGCCGAACAGGGAAATCCAGCAGGCCAAGCAAAACTGGGTTATATGTATTTGGCAGGTTTAGGAGTCGAACAAAATTGGGTGACTGCCTATGCTTGGTTTAGAATTGCTGCCAGTGGTAAAAATGAGGAAGCAATTAAAGAACTTAAAGTCCTTAAGGAGAAAATGTCTGCTCAAGACATCAAAGAGGCTGAGCAATTGGTTAAAAAGATGACTCAGGCCTCAACACAAAAGGGTGAAGAGAAAGCAGAGGATAAACAAGTACCTGCAAACAACGTGCCGGCAACCAAGCAATAACTTAGAACACATTAATGCTTTCGCGCAGAATGCTCACTGACAATTTGCCTTTTTTATCGCGGCTGCGTTTGAGTAAAGTATAAACGGTGAAATTCTGATTATCGCTGGTAGCATGCGCTACACTGAGAAAATAAGTGCTTTCCAACGTAATTTGCTCATAGGCTATATTTAGCTTTTTCAAAAGAGGCTCAAGTTTCGCTAGATCTTTTAATCCTTTTTCGCCGCGAGCTTCAATGATTTGCTTCACTTTATCATTATCTAAGGTTCCTAGTGACAGCAAGGTTTTGGGTGTTGCGGTGTTGATATTTAAGGAAGTTGTTTCGGGTAATGCGGTAATGTAAGGTTGTAATGCTAAGTACGTGTTACTATTCACATCTTTAATTAAGCGAAGCTCAGAGGCACTTTGCATCAATTGATGGCTAGGATGATACGGTGGTTTTTGCTTCAAGTAATAAGATAGATATTTATCAGTACCTAAAGCTAGATCGTAAGTTGAAATCCAGTTATTAATTGCGAATGCCAAATTAATCCGTTCAGGACCATTTAAATCGGAAATCACATGGCTAACTAAGTTTGCAAAACCTAAAAAACTCTTTCTATTTAATAAGTTATTAAGATTAAAGCGGGATTGCAGATCATAGAGTTCGCCACTTAAGATGACTGAAGGGTAGACATGACTCATTGACTTTGGAAGTCTGCCGACTACGCCTTCATTATTACTCATATTAAATTTCTTTTTCGGATCATTTAATTCGCTCATTGCCCAAAAAGCGACTGCTTGAGAAGCGTAATAAAGCCTGTCATGATTTACAATCAGGCGGGTTCTATAAATGTCAACTTGTAGATGACTGCTCATTGCAGTTGCAACTATGGCGACCAAGGTCATAATAAATAAGGCAGTTAGTAAGGCACCACCGCGGTACTTGTGTTTAATTGAGTGCATACAATGCCTCAGGAATGGGGAATAATAAATTCATTTCGCCTTGATCCTGCACGGTAAAATTCACTTGCACTGCTTTGGGCAATGATTCTTTATTTTGGTTTTGATTTACAGCATCTGCACGCCAGTCAGGAAATACTTGCAAGCTGTTGTTTAAATAACCGAAATGGCAATTGCTTAGATTGCTCAGCAGTACTTTATTGGCATTGTTCTTTCGTTCTACGGGATCAAGAGTGTCCCAGGTACGGCGTATTAAACTATTATTGGTACACACGTAAGCAACACGTTTTAAGGTACTATGTTTTTCATTACTTCCTGGATTAACATCTCCATCGCGAGTGAACTCCATATAATCTGCTTGCCCTAAAAAAATAGGAAAAAGACGCATGTCATTAGCACGAATAGCTCTTTCTAATGTTTGGCTCAAATCTTGTTGTAGCAGGCTAATTGCTAATTGTAAGTTGGCAATACGTTTACTTTGCTCATTAACACGAGTGCGGGTATTAAATGCATGATATAAAGTGGAAGAGGTAATCGTTGCCAAAATTGCAAAAACTGTTAAAGCAATTAAAATTTCAATGAGCGTGAATCCTCGGAGTTTCTTCATTGTTGATACCTAAATGCTTGTAGTTCGTCACGAAAAGGTCCCGATTTTTGGGTGCTGACGGAAATGGTTATGAGCTGAACTGATTTTATGGGGGTTACGCTAAGATGCGCGCGCCAAAACCAATGTTCATTCAGCATCGTCGTTTCTTGAGTTGTTTCTTGACCAGGAGTAATGTGTAATAAGCCGAGTTGTACCATGGCTACTCCTTGCATGGCAACCCAATGACTTACGGATTTTTCTTTAATGCGATGAGTATGTTCGACATTTTGTGCTATGGCTTTGAGCAAGGCAGCTAGGGCAATGGCAATGATGGTTAACGCTAATAAAACCTCGATTAAGGTAAATCCTAAAGTATGACGTTTTATATTCATTTAGCTGTTACCTTTTCAAATTTTAAATCTCCATTACGTGTGCCGAGTAAGGTGGCTATTTTATTCTCTTTGCTGGTGCCAAAACTTAAGCTAAACGGGGTCATGTCTCCAGAGTCATTAATAATAATTGCGTGTGCGCCTGAGTGGGTGAGGGTATTGGTATTAAGAGTGATTACTGTATTGTTAGGAAAATAATTAACCTTAAAAATTCCCTTATTTGCCACCGGTGCCCATTGGGTGTTATTTTGTAATTGCAGAATTTGATAACTACTATTGTCAATTTTTAAGCCTAAGGTGCTTGTTTCCAATGTAGCTTGTTGTTGCGCAAGTTGCAGATTATGGGCTAATTGCTCAGCAGCAAACAAAATACGTTTGGTTTCGCCAAAATCGCCAAATGCGATTAAGGCAAAACCAACGGTAATACCTATGATTACAATGACAATCATAATTTCAATAAGAGTAAATCCTCGCTTATTTCTCATCCCAATTACCAATTTCTGCATTAATGCCTGTGCCACCAGGTTGGCCTTCAGCACCATAAGTGAAGACATCCACATCACCATGTTGCCCAGGGTTTAAATAAAGATAATCTCTACCCCAAGGATCTTTAGGCAGTGATTTTAAATATTGTTTCCAATTATTGGGAATAGGGTTGGATGTTGGCTTTTCTACTAATGCAATTAGACCTTGATCTGTAGTTGGATAATTTCCATTATCTAATTTATATAAATCCAATGCATTTTGAATGGCTAATACGTCTTGTTTGGCTTTAACCTTACGTGCTTCATCTGGGCGTCCCATGATCTTAGGCACGACTATGGAGGCCAAAATACCTAAAATAACAACGACTACCATAATTTCAATTAATGAAAAGCCTTTTTGTTTGTTCATTTGTACTCCTGTGTTATTAAAAGTTAAATTTTTGCTAAGTGATTAATTGCTCCATCGAGAAGATAGGCAATAAGGTTGCTAAAACGATGAATAAAACAATGGCCCCCATGAATAAAATTACTAAGGGCTCCAATAAAGTGAGAGATGTATCAATTAGTCGTTTTACCTCATTATCTAAATGGCTGGCTGCACGCTCCATCATAGCAGAAAGTTGCCCACTTTTTTCACCGCTGGCAATTAAATGTATGGCCATAGGACTAATATAACGGGTTTCTTTAAGTGCTTCACTAATACCAGCACCTTCACGAACCTTAAGTGTTGCCATATCAAAGGCTTGACGCATGACTAAATTGGTGACCAAACTTGCTGACACGCGCATGGTTTCTAAAACACTAACTCCTGCGGCAAATAAAATACCAAAGGTATGAATATAGCGTGCGACATTAATTGTTTTTACCAAATAAGAAACAATAGGCAATTTGAGTAATAAGCGATGCCAAGCTGTTCTAATTTTAATATTGTTTAAACTTTTCTTGAAGGTAAGAATTAGCAGAATTAAACCTAATAAAGCATATAGACCATAAGATTTTACAAAATTGCTGATCTTTATTAACAGTTCAGTCATTGTGGGTAAGGTTTGTCCACTGCTAGTGAATACTTCAATAATTTTAGGCACAACAAAACTTAATAAAAATGAAATGATACCTACAGAAACAAGGATCATTAAAATGGGATAAATTAGTGCTTGCTGCACTTTTTGGCGAGTTTGTTGTTGGTTTTCAGTGTAGTCCGCTAATTTTTCTAAAACCACATCTAAATGCCCAGTTTGTTCACCAGAACCTACCGTTGCGCGATACAATTCTGGAAAGGCTTGTGGATAATGTGACATAGCTTGCGCTAATCCATATCCTTCAAGTACTTTGGCGCGTACACCAATAATTAATTCACGAACTTTATCTTTTTCCGTTTGTTCACTTACACCCCGTAATGATTCTTCCACGGGAATGCCTGCAGCAAGTAAAGTGGCTAATTGGCGCGTAAATAAAGACAGATCTGCTGCAGAAATTTTGCTTTTAGTCGTGGTTTTTCCATTATTGCGTTGTTGCGTTAATAGTTGTACATAGGTCGGTATTAAGCCTTGATCACGTAATAATTGTCGTGCATGGCGTTCAGAATCTGCCTCCAAAACGCCTTTGCTGGTATTGCCATTTTTTTTTAGTGCTTGGTATTGGTATGCACCCATTTTTTTCTAATCTAGAGTAAAACTATAGAGTCTAATCTATTGGGTTTAATAAGTCACTTAAGGTACACTATAACCACATTATTCTGGAGAGAAATAAATGAGCAATAACAAAGTAGTTGAAGCAATAGAGGAACATGATGCTAAATTTGTTGATTTGCGTTTTACCGATATTCGAGGTAAAGAGCAGCATATCACCATCCCTATCTCTGCAGTAGACAATGATCTTTTTGAAAATGGTAAAATGATCGATGGGTCTTCCTTCAAAGGTTGGCAGAAAATACATCAATCAGATTTATCATTAATGCCTGATATTGATACAGTTAAATTGGATCCTTTTTTCCAGGATAATACTTTGTTTGTTCGTTGTAATGTAACTGATCCCAAAACGATGATGGGTTATGAGCGCTGCCCTCGTTCTTTGGCAAAGCGCCTTGAAGAATATCTTAAATTAACAGGTATTGCAGATACGGCGAATTTTGGTCCTGAACCAGAATTTTTTATCTTTGATAGTGTGCAATGGCAAACAGGCATTTCTGGTACCTTCTCTAAGGTGGATTCTGAAGAGGGGCAATGGAATTCTGCTAAAGAGTTTGCAGGTGGAAACATTGGTCATCGTCCTTCAATTAAAGGCGGTTATTTTCCAGTACCTCCAGTTGACTCATCTCATGAAATTCGTTCTGCAATGTGTTTGGTTTTAGAAGAATTAGGCATTACTGTTGAGGCACATCACCATGAAGTAGCTACAGCAAACCAATGTGAAATTGCTACGCGGTTTAATTCATTATGCAACAAAGCAGATGAAATCCAAATTTTAAAATATGTAATTCATAATGTAGCTCACAATTATGGTAAAACAGCTACGTTTATGCCTAAGCCTTTAGTAGGGGATAATGGAAGTGGTATGCACTGTCATCAATCACTCTCAAAAGATGGGGTCAATTTATTCGCAGGGGATCTCTATGCCGGTCTTTCTGAAACAGCACTGTATTATATTGGTGGTATTATCAAACATGCACGCGCACTAAATGCATTTACTAACCCGGCAACTAATAGTTATAAGCGTTTGGTCCCTGGTTTTGAAGCGCCAGTATTATTGGCTTATTCGGCAAGAAACCGTTCTGCAGCAATTCGTATTCCACATGTCAGTAACCCTAAAGCACGCCGCATTGAAGTTCGCTTTCCTGATCCTATGTCTAATCCTTACTTAGCCTTCTCTGCGATGGTGATGGCAGGTTTAGATGGTATTCAAAAGAAAATTCATCCAGGCCAAGCTATGGATAAAGATCTTTATGATTTACCACCAGAAGAGCTTGTTGATGTGCCTACTGTATGTTCTTCATTAGAGCAAGCTATGGATAATTTAAAAGCAGATCATGAGTTCTTATTACAAGGCGATGTATTTACTTCGGACTTCATTAATAATTACATCGATTTGAAAGAAGAGGAAATTACTAAGATTAGAAGTTTAACTCATCCTTATGAATTTGAATTGTATTACAGTCTATAAGGATTATTTGAGAACAGGGCACTGCCTCATTATGTTCCTTAACTTAATGGCAGTGCTCACCTGCGTGGGGACGATAACAAGTTCCTTATAGGTTTTTTTATTATGCTAATTTTATTATCACCAGCAAAAAAATTATTAAAAGCAACCAAGCCGTATTCTGGAACCACATCACTGCCTTTATTTCCAGAAAAAACCAAGAACTTGGTTAATATTATGCAGAGTAAATCAGTGGCTGACATTGCCACATTGATGGATTTATCGCAGAACTTAGCACTCTTAAATTATGAGCGTTACCAAGAGTTTGCTCTTGATGGGAATTCACCTCATGCTTATCCCGCGCTGTTTTTATTTCAGGGAGATGTTTATCAAGGTCTGCAAGCAAAAACCTGGAATGCAAAGACTGTGGAGTATGCACAATCTCATTTGCGTATTTTGTCAGGACTTTATGGCTTATTAAAACCCTTAGACAATATTCAGCCTTATCGTTTGGAGATGGGCGTACATTTGGAAAATCCCAAAGGAAAAAATCTGTATGAGTTTTGGCAAGATATTATTACTAAGGTATTAAATCAGCAATTAAAAGAGCAAAAAAGTCCAATTGTGATTAATTTAGCTTCTTCGGAATATTTCAAAGTAGTGAATGAGAAGCAATTGCAGTATCCCATGCTTACTGTTAATTTTTATGAACGTAAAAAAGGGCAACTTAAGATGATTGGCATTTATGCAAAAAAAGCGCGAGGTACTCTCGCTAAGTTCATGATGCAAAACGAAATCGATGATGTGGAAGGCATCAAATCATTTCAAGAGCTTGGTTATGAGTATCATCTTGGCACCTCAAGCGCAAATCATTTAGACTTTGTCCGAGGTAAATAAGCGACTTATGTGGAATTTAAATAGTCGGGTTCATCTTTTAAATCATTTTCCTAATCAAGAAGTACGTTGTTATGTGAAAAGAGATGATGAACTTGGCTGTGGTATTTGTGGTTCTAAATTACGCAAATACTCCAGTTTAATGCCTTTTCTTGATGAGCAAGGCATACAACATTTGCTTATCATTGGTAGCCCACAATCAAATAATGTGTTGGCTGCATTGCAACTGGCTCGTGAATTTAATTGGAAAGTCACTGCATTTTTAATTAAGCCTTGGAATTTAGAACTTAAGGGAAATTTTAAGCTTAGTCGCCTTTTTTTAGACGAACACGAAATAGTATGGGTGGCGCGAGAAGATTGGGATAGCGTTAATGATTTGGCGCAAAAATATCTACAGACTTTGCCAGAACCAGGATTTATTTTAGAAGAAGGAGCCAGTGTACCCCAAGCTATGAAAGGTGCTATGAGTCTTGCAGAGGATATCATCGCAAATGAACGTGATTTAGCAATTCGTTTTGATCATATTTTTATTGATGCCGGGACTGGATTTTCTGCCGCAGCATTACTTAAGGGTTTAGAACAATTAGGCCATTTAGCCCAAGTTCATGTGTTATTACTCGTAGATGATGCGAAGATATTTAAAGCAAAATTAGTTTCCTGGCTGGATTTTGAACCCCAAAATTATGAATGCTTTTATCCTACAACGGCCAAAGCCTTCGGTGCGGTTAATCAAACAATTAAGAATGAAATTAAACGCTTGGCACGTGAAGAAGGAGTTTTAGCAGATCCGATTTACTCGGCAAAATTATTTTATGAATCCAGACGTTATATCGAATTAGTGGCGTTAAAAGGGAATATACTTCTTATTCATTCAGGTGGTACTTTAACCCTGCCTAATTTTGATTTTACTTAATTTTATCAGGAAAACAGCGAGCTACACTTGAAATTCCTTTGTCTAACCCTATATTGACATACAAATAGATTAAATAGGAGAAGGGTTAGATGGTTAGCAAGCAACAAACAATGGGTTTTCAAACTGAAGTCAAACAAATGTTGCATTTGGTCGTACATTCACTGTACAGTAACAAGGAAATCTTTTTACGCGAGTTGATTTCTAATGCCTCTGATGCGTTAGATAAATTAAGATTTTTATCTTTATCGGACGGCTCTTTGTTTGAAAATGATTCTGATTTAAAAATTACAGTTGAAGTTAATGAAAAACATAGAACCATTACGATTAGTGATAATGGTATTGGGTTAAGTTGGGATGAGGCTGTAGAAAATTTAGGAACTATAGCCAAGTCAGGCACTAAAGAATTTATGAGTCAGTTAACGGGTGAAAATGCTAAAGACTCACAATTGATTGGCCAATTTGGTGTGGGCTTTTACTCTGCGTTCATTGTGGCTGATAAAGTTACAGTAAAAAGCCGTCGTGCTGGTTTAAAGCCTGAAGAGGCTATTGTTTGGGAATCAAAAGGTGATGGCGAATTTACCATTGGTTATGAAAAGAAAGCTACTCGTGGGACAGAAATTACTTTACGTTTAAAACAAGATATGGATGAATTCCTAAGCGATTGGCGTATACGTAATGTTATTAGCAAGTATTCCGATCATATTTGCTGGCCAATTGAAATGAAAAAAAGGAATGAAGAAGATAAAGAAACCAATGAATTTGAAAAAGTTAATAAAGCAACTGCTTTATGGACTTTGCAAAAATCAGAAATCACCGATGAAGATTATAAATTACTCTACAAGCATATTTCTCATGATTACCAAGATCCATTAACTTGGTCACATAATCATGTAGAAGGTAAAAATGATTATATTTCTTTGCTGTATATTCCTGCACATGCACCTTTTGACTTATGGCAACAAGAAATGAAACACGGTTTGAAATTGTATGTAAAACGCGTGTTTATTATGGATGATGCAACTCAATTTTTACCTCGTTATTTACGTTTTGTAAAAGGTATTGTTGATGCGAGTGATTTACCATTGAATATTTCACGGGAAATTTTACAAGATAATAAACAAGTAGAAAGTATTCGCGCGGCCTGCACGAAACGTATTTTATCGATGCTTGAGAAAATGAGTACCCAAGATAAAGAAACGTATCAGAAATTCTGGGGCGAATTTGGTTTGGCTTTAAAAGAAGGGCCAATTGAAGATTTTGCAAATAAAGAAGCTATTGCCAAATTATTGCGTTTTGCTACTACTAAATCAGCTTCAGAAACGCAAGATGTGTCTTTAGATGAATACGTTGGCCGTATGCAAGAAGGTCAAGATAAGATCTATTACATTACTGCTTCAAGTTACAATGCTGCAAAATACAGTCCACACTTGGAAATATTTAACAAAAAAGGAATTGAGGTCTTGTTGCTAAGCGATCGAGTTGATGAGTGGTTAGTTGGTTATATGAGTGAATATAACGGTAAGAAACTGCAATCAATTTCTAAGGGTAAGGTAGAGCTTGATGATGAATCAACAGAACAAATTAAAGAGCAAGAAAAAACTTTAGAACCTATGCTAAAGCACATTAAAAAGGTCTTGGATTCTAAAGTTAAAGATGTATTGCTGACTAATCGTTTAACTGATTCTCCTGCATGTATTGTTGCTGATGAACATGACATGAATTTGGAAATGCAACGTATTTTACAAGCTGCAGGGCAACAAATTCCTGAAACTAAACCAGTCTTTGAAATTAACCCGGAACATGCCTTAATTAAGCGTTTGCATGATATTCAAGACGATAGTTTGTTTGAGTTATGGGTAACCATGTTATTTGAACAAGCAGTTCTTGCTGAAGGTGGCCAGTTGGATAATCCTGCAGATTTTATTAATCGCGTGAATAAACTGCTGGTTTTATCGTAAGATATAAAAGACATAATAATTATGTTGGGCATGAGAGCCCAACATATTCTAATTAACAAAAATATATTGAAATAGTTTTGATTTCTTTCAAAAAGTCACATGAATCGCATTTCATAAAAAGTTCTAGATAACTATGATGATGGGACGAATAACATTGAAAAATTAGTTCGGATTTATGATCTTTCAAATTCTTAAAAAAGGCTCAATGTATGAGCCTTTTCATTTTAACGAAGTAGATTATTCATCAGTTAGACGAAAATATTTTGTTCCGAAGTACCTTTGTAATTTTTTTCTAATGGTGCCACGGCTAATGCCCAACATCTTGGCTGCTTGAAGCTGGTTGCCGCGACGTTTTTCCATTACTGCTTGTAGTAAGGGTGGCTCGACTTCTGACAAAATCATGTCATACAGATCGTCAATGCTTTTATTTTTGTTTTCAGCAAGAAAACGAGTCACCAGGCTGTATACTAAATCTTGAAGACCTTGGTCTTGCTTGATAATTGTTTGTGTAGATTCAGGTGTTTCAATGACATTCATCTTAACTTCCTTATTATTAATTAAATCAACAACAGTCCAATTGCTTACATTTATAGTGAAAGCAAAATTAATTGTACATGAAGGATAATTGATATTCTACATCTTCATGCGAAAACTATGCATTTTTTTCGAACAATTCACTCTCTACTAGATTGAATAAAGTTCTATCAGATCTCTCTTTTGACAATGAGTCTTTTAGTTTTTCTAAGTGTCTAAGCATCTTATGTGGTTGCTCATTATCATTAAAAAAATTCGTGATGTATTTATTCAATTCATATGGATTACAATCATACTGTAAAAACTCTGGAACAATCATTTTATTGGATAATAAATTACATAAACCTAAAAATTTTACCTTAATCAATTTAAGTGCCAGAAGATAGGTTAACAGGGAGGACTTATAAATAATACACATCGGTTTTTCCAGTAAAGCACATTCAAGTGACGCAGTGCCTGAAGCGACAATTACAAAATTTGCAGCAGCCATACAACTTAATGCTTGTCCTTTAATAAAATGAATCGGTAAAGTGCTTTGCGCAAAGTAGCGCTTTACCTTTTGGGGTTCAATAGTCCCAGCAATAGGGATAACAAATTGTAAATCAGGATAATTCTGATACAGGAGTTTTGCTGTATCTCTTAGTATCGGAACATGACGCTCGATTTCATGATTACGACTTCCTGGAAGTAAAGCAAAAATTTTAGCGTCTTGAGGGAGATTTAAAGCGTGGCGCTCTGATGCACAATTACCAACAGTAGCTATTTTTTCCACTAAAGGATGCCCAACAAAACTGACGGGAACAGCAGCTTGCTCGTATAAATTTTTTTCAAAGGGCAGAATTACTGCCATATTATCAATGCATTTTTTGATAGTGTGGATGCGTTTTTCTTTCCAGGCCCAAATTTGCGGGCTAATGTAATATAAAATTTTGAGTCCTAATTTGCTTTTGGCATATTTTGCAAGACGTAAATTAAAGCCAGGGTAATCCACCAAAATCAGCAAATCAGGTTTGCGCTCACTTAAATGTTTTTTCATCCCAGTAAATGCTTTGCGAATGACATTCAAGTGACGTATTACTTCAGTAAAACCCGTTACGCCAAAATGCGCTAGATCGCAAATTAATTCTGCTCCTGCTTCTTGCATATGCTTACCGCCAATGCCACTGATTTCTAAGTGTGCATAAGTGCTTTTTAATTGCTTGATTAGTGCTGCGGCATGAACATCTCCAGATTCCTCACCAGCAACAATGACAATATGTTTACTTGCTTGCATGATGCTCCAGCAGATTATTGTTAATTAATGCAGTAATTTGCTCTGCTGTTTGTAAAGCAACCAGGCCGTCTTCACCAGGAACAATAGGTGGAGTGTTTTTGGTGATGCAATTTAAAAAGGCCTTGATTTCCTCTAAAAGGGCATCACTTTTTTCAAGCTCTTGTTTTTCTTCGACGATTTCAGGAATCCCTGGAAACATTTCACCTGGACCTTTCTTAAAGAAAGAAAGCTGCTTGGTTTGATAATCTAGAGCAATAAATGAGTGTTCTTGTACAATACGTGTTTTACGTGATGTATTTAAGTTCACCCTGCTTGCAGTGAGATTAGCCACACAGTGATTAGCAAAAGTCATCCGTACGTGTGCCACATCAATTGCCTTTGTTAATACGGGTAATCCTTGGGCCAGAATGGATACTACGGGGCTTTTAATCCTATTTAAGATTAAATCAATATCATGAATCATTAAGTCAAGCACTACATTGACATCAGTACCACGAGGGGTAAATGGAGCTAAACGTTCAGCTTCGATGAATAATGGTTTTTCCAAATAGTTATCTAAAGCCAGATATGCGGTGTTGAAACGCTCTAAATGTCCAATTTGTAATTTAGCATGATGTTGTCTAGCTAATTGAACTAATTCTTCTGCTTGTGTAATGGTTTCGGTAATGGGTTTTTCAAGTAATACGTGAATACCTTGCTCTAAAAAGGCTTTAGCAAGTTCATAGTGTTTGTTAGTAGTTGCCGCAATGCTTACTGCATCGACTTGATTAAACAGCTCATGATAATGAGTATATGCAGAAACATTTAATTCATTGCCTACTTTTTGTGCTGACTCTTGATTTAAATCACAGACAGCGACGAGTTCAGCATTAGAAAGTTGTTGGTATTTTTGTGCATGAAAGCGGCCAAGATAGCCGACACCAATAACTGCACAGCGAATTTTACTCATATTTTGTTTGTTTGCTAATTATTTGTACGCGATAATCGCATTTCTTGAGTGATAAATCAATTTTAAATAGGTATTATTGGACCAGATAAAACAATGTTGGAATAATAATGAATAAAAAAATACTAATCGCAGGAGTAGACGAGGTAGGGCGTGGGCCTTTGGCTGGTGCTGTGGTAACCGCTGCGGTTATTTTAAAAAAACCGATTGATGGTTTGGCTGATTCTAAAAAATTAACACCTAAAAAACGCAAATTATTATCAATACAAATCCAAGAAGAGGCTTTAGCATTTGCTTATGGCAGAGCAGAGGTTGCAGAAATTGATGAGTTGAATATTAATCAAGCGACTCTATTGGCCATGAGTCGTGCGGTGGAGGCTTTACCGATTCAACCAAATGAGGTTTTGGTTGATGGTGCACATACTCCAAAATTGGATGTTCCTTGCAAAGCGATTATTCAAGGAGATAGTCTTATTGCTGAAATCAGTGCTGCTTCAATTCTTGCTAAAGTATTACGCGATGAAGAAATGGAGGCCTTGGATGTACTTTATCCTGGTTATGGCTTTGCTGGACATAAAGGTTATCCGACAGTCGCTCATCGTGAAGCATTGGTACGCTTGGGGCCTTGTGAAATTCATCGCAGAAGTTATGCACCCGTGGCGGAGTTGCTATAAAGTACTCATCTACTTTATACGTGCTGGGTAGCGGTGGTTACTAACGGACGCAATTAAATAAGATTTTATGCGAACTAATAGACATTAATACCCCAAACCCGGCAAGAAAAGTCACCATCGCTGTTCCACCATAGCTGACTAGTGGTAATGGGACTCCTACTACGGGGATAATTCCCATCACCATGCCAATATTTACAAAAGCAGACATAAAAAAGGACATTGCCAAACTGGCTGCCAATAGTCGTGTAAATGTTGTTTGGGCATTAGCAGCAATATTTAAACTACGCAGAGAAATTAAAACAATGAGTGTAATTATTGCAAAGCCTCCTGCAAATCCGAATTCCTCTCCTGTTACCGCAAAGATGAAGTCAGTTGCATGCTCAGGTAAAAAATTAAGATGAGATTGACTGCCTTGTTGCCAGCCTTTACCTACAAGCCCGCCTGAACCAATAGCGATTTTCGATTGAATAATGTGGTATCCAGATCCTAGGGGATCTTGCTCTGGATCAAGAAGGGTATACACTCTTTGTTTTTGATAATCATGCATTACCTGCCAAACTACTGGGACGGCAGAACCAATCAGCAAGATCAATAATAAAATTACTTTAAAACGGATACCAGCCAAAAATACTACGCAGGCACCAGCTGCGGCGACCATAATTGCCGTGCCTAAGTCTGGTTGTTTGGCAATCAGTAAAGCGGGAATGCCAATAATAATGCCTGCGACTGTAATTGATTTAAGGCTGCTGGGGCGTGTTTGTCGATCAAAATACCAAGCCGCCATCATCGGGACTGCTAATTTCATGATTTCAGAGGGTTGAAAGCGAAATAAGCCTAACTCCAGCCAACGTTGAGCTCCTTTTCCTATTTTTCCCATCAACATGACAGCAATAAGTAAAGCTAAGCCAGTACTGTAAATCCATGGAGTCCATATTTTGTATTTATGAGGTGGAATAAAGCCTAAAATAATCATGATCAGCGAAGCAAATATCAAGCGCATGGATTGGCGAAAAATCATGCCCGTGTTGGCATTTGATGCACTGTATAAGATTACCAACCCAAAGCAGATTAATAATAGCAGTAGTCCCAGTAGGGGAAAGTCCAAATGTAATGCCTGTGTTGTGAAACGATAAACGGGTTTATGATGTCTTCTGTTCATTATTTAATTTCATCGGGTAAAGTTTATAATAAGCATCGAGGATCTTGCGAGCTACAACCGAAGCAACAAAGTCATTTTCAACAACCACGGCTACGGCAATTTCAGGTTTATCCACTGGGGTAAAGGCAATAAATAATGAATTATCACGCAAGGCTTCCGGGATATCTTCGTATTTAGTTTTTTCGTATTGACGGCCACTGAAAACTTGTGCAGTACCTGTTTTTCCCCCTACAGGATAAGGAGGATTACGCCCAAAACGATAGCCTGTGCCTTCATTACTTGTCAGAACACTGTGCATCGCTTCTTTGACAATTTCCCAATTGGCTTCATCATGAAGATAAATAGGGTACTCTTCAATTGGTTTATAGTATTTGATTTTACCATTATCGCTGTTCGCTATTTTCGTGAGTAAGTGGGGTCTAAATCGTTGTCCATGTTGACTTAATGAAGCCGTTGCATTGGCCATTTGCAAGGGTGTTGCCAGCATAAATCCTTGCCCAATTGCAGTGATTAAGGTATCTCCTGGATACCAGGTCACGCCTTTATTTTGCTTTTTCCAGCGTAAGCTTGGAACAATGCCTGTGGCTTCTTCATAAAGATCAATATGACTTAAATGGCCTAAGCCGAATTTAACTAACATGTCTTCAATATTGGAAATTCCCATTTTATTACCTAATTGATAATAAAACGTATCACAGGAAACAGTGATTGAGCGCTTAAAATTAATCATTCCATGACCACCTTTTTTCCAGTCATGGTAAATATGGCTGGAATTAGATAATTTATATTTGCCCGGATCATAAATGGTAGTGGAGGTAGTAATAAAACCCTTATCCAAGCCTGTTAAGCCCACAAAAGGTTTAATTGTTGATGCTGGGGGGTAAACACCACGGACAGCACGATTAAATAGAGGTTTTTGCAACGTGTTCGATAATATTTTGTAATCTTTAGCGCTGACGCCACTGACAAAAATATTAGGATCAAAACTTGGTGAGCTGACCATTGCTAATACTTCACCGTTTTTGGAATTGATTACCACTGCGGCTCCCCGTTTGTCTTTCAGCGCTTCAAAGGCTGCTTTTTGTAAACGTACATCGAGACTGAGATAAAGTTTTGAACCGGAGTGGGGATTAATTTTGTTAATTACTCTAAGAGTACGTCCACTGACATCAGTTTCCACCATCTGATAACCTACCTTGCCATGGAGAATATCTTCATAATATTTCTCTAAGCCCGCTTTTCCAATAAAGTTGGTGGCGCGGTAATTTGAGAGATCAACTGTTTTTAATTCTTGAACATTAATACGTCCCACATAACCCAATACATGGGCAGTAACTTCGCTTAAGGGATAATGGCGCATTAACCGTGCTTTAATACTTACACCTGGAAAATGGTATTGGTTAATAGCAAAAAGGGCAACTTCTTCCTGAGTTAATTTTAATTTGAGTGGGATGGGCATAAAAGAGCGGTTTTGCTTACGTGCACGATTAAAATTATCAATGTCATCTTCGGTAATTGATGGTAATAATTCGTGTAATTGCTTTAATGTTTGCTGCATGTTTTTTACATGTTCTGGAATGATTTCCAGTACATAAACGGGGATATTTTCAGCCAATAAAATGCCATTGCGATCCATAATTACTCCCCGAGGTGGTGCAATGGGGGTAATGCTCATTTGATTTTTCAGTGAGAGTGTTTGGTATTTTTTAAACTCTGAAATTTGCAGGTAAGCCAGCCTTAATATCAGAATTAAAGACAATATAATGATAAAAGCTACCAACAAATTAAGCCGAACGCGTTGATGCTGTGATTCTGTGTGGTAATTCTTAAATGATTGATTTAGACTCATTACGTACAGAGGGTTAGTAGGAGCACAAAGCGGCATAGTATCTTAAAATATAGGTTTTTTCTATTGCTTCAATAAAATTACCTTTATTTATGATAAGGATGGTTATTAATAATAGTCCAGGTTCTATATAAAGTTTCCAGCAGCATGATGCGTACTAAAGGATGGGGTAGGGTTAATTTGGATAAAGACCAGCGCTCTTGGCAAAGTTTCAGCAGTTCTTGCGACAGGCCTTCAGGACCACCAATAAGGAAACATAGGTGGCTTGATGTTTGTTGCAATTGGCTGATTTTTATCGCAAGCTCTTCACTGCTAAACGATTTGCCTTCGATTTCTAATGCAATAACACGTGCACCAGTTGGCATTGCTTCTTTAACCAGTGTAGATTCCTTTTCCATAATGCGCGTTAAATCAAAAGCTTTACTGCGGCGCATTAAAGGGATTTCGATTACTTTTAGTTGAATACCATCAGTAAAACGTTTGGCATAATCATGAGTGCCTTGAGTAACCCAATCGGGCATTTTATTGCCTAAAGCAATAATGGTAATTTTTAACATGGCTTAGGCAGATGTTTCGTCCCACAGACCTTCCAGATTATAGAATTGTCTACTTTCTGGTTGCATCACATGAACAATAATATCTCCAAAGTCGATAAGTATCCAATCACCAGCTTCAAGACCTGTACAGTTTAAAGCGGGCATGCCAGCGGTTTTCATGTCTTCCATAACTTTTTGTGCTACTGCTTTAACATGGCGCGAAGCACGCCCTGAGGCAATGATCATGTAGTCAGTAATGGTTGTTTGTTCACGAACATCGAGCACTTTAATATCAACGGCTTGAATGTCTTCGAGTGCGTGTAGTAATTTGGCTAACCTGGGATGTTGATTTGGCATAGGTAAAAAATCGTTCTATCAAAAAGCGGTGAATAATAGCAGTTTTTTCCGAATATAAAAAGTTTTTTGGCAAGAATACAGGGCTCAATCAATTAATCGAGCAAGGCTAAAGATTGATACTCAAAAAAGTTAGGAAAAAACTCTATTTATTAAAAGATCTGAATGCTCTCTTGCTGAGCAGATCGGCGGGCATGTTTTTCAGTATTCACCGTGTTAACATAGGTAAAAATACTACCGGCGACCAATCCAGAAACTATCGAAGTGGTATTATCAACTCCCACACTGGAACTCGCTACATAGGTAGCGCCTGCTACGAATAAAGTAGTAGTAGCTAACCGGACTGGATGATGTATTAGTGCAGTCAAAAATATAGATAAATCAGTTTCCATCATTTCTCCAAAATATATTTATAATTAACAAAATGGTTTATTTTAAACCATTTATGATTTTAAATCAATCAAATAATGTTATTCGTGAGCGCTAGTTCTTCTTAGGTTGATATATCTACGATTGAAATACTTAATTTTTGAGTACAGCATTACTCCGAAAGCTGGACATGTGTTAAGAGAAATTTAATCACTGCAAATAAAATCAAACAACCCAACGCTGCTATGAATAATATTTCTAACTGCTGGGTAAATGCTGCTGCATACAGCGTTTTCAAGGTAACAATATTGGTTTCACCAGCAGAAATTGCCGTGAGTGAGGCTAATTTCCCTGATAAAAATGCGCCTATACCTAAAGAAACAAAAAAGATCCCCATCATCGTGCTTACTTTGCCTTTATCTGCCAACAAAGTAATTGCAGATAGACCAACAGGTGAGAGTAATAATTCAGCTAAAGAAAACATTAAATAGGCTGGAATAATTAACAGTGGTGATAATAAGGCTGTTTTATCAGTTATATTGCTGGCCAAAACAATAATGCCATAAGCGGTAGTAATAATAAAAATGGCATAAAGGAATTTTCTACCAATACTTAAGCCACGCTCAATCAAGTTCATTTGTGGATATTTTCTTGATAAAAAATATCCAATAATTAACAAACCGACACTTTGAATAGCTACATAATAGGGAGCAGGAAATTGAATACCAAAAAATTTAGGCTCAACCACTCGTGCGATAAAAAGAGTCAGTGACATAAATATTTGGAAATAGAATGCCCAAAAAACTACAGATATAATACATAGAAGACCGATCACCAGAGTCTGTCGTGATTGGTTTGCATTTTCTTCACTAACCGCATATAAAATATAACCTGCAGAAAATAAAACTACGAGTCCAAAAACTACATTGGCCAATTGGGGCCAGTTCAAAATAAAAAATGATAAGGACCATAGAAATGTCATTAATACGAAGGCAGTAATGATTTTTTTATAAGAAAATACAAAGGGGTTATAATCTTTAATTTTATAGATTTTGATGCCAAAAGAGAAAACAAAAAAAGCAATAATCATACCTAATGCGGCACTGGTAAATGTAGCGGCCCAGCCGAAATGTTCATTAAGCATACTGGGTAAGGTAGTACCTAAGATAATACCCGAATTAATACCCATATAAAAAATAGTAAAACCACTCTCACGACGAGCAGAGCCTCGCAGGTACTCATTACCTAAAAGGGATGAAATATTGGGTTTTAATAATCCTGTACCCACAGCAATACCCGCTAAAGCAGCAGTTAAGACTTGAGTATTATCGACGCTTGATAGGAGGCAGTAGCTAATAAAAAGCACTAGAGCTCCTAAAAGGACAGCGCGTTTCTGACCAATTAATTTGTCTGCTATCCAGCCACCAACTACAGGCGAAAGATAAGTGAGGGCAGTAAAAGAGCCGACCAAAGCGTAAGTTTGTTTGTCAGGCCATTTGAAATGTAATACCAAATAAAGAGCTAAAAGAGATTGGACAACATAAAAACCATAGCGTTCCCACATTTCTGTAGCAAAATAAACCCGCAAGGATTGAGGGTGTTTATCAATGTATTCAGACAATTTATTATTCACAGTCATGAGTATAATTGGCGAGTATAACATAGCGATACAAAATTGACTATGTATTGTCTTTGGTGCTAATTATTTATTCTATTCAATAAGTTAAACTGATTCTTATAGAATCCTTGCTTATGCACAGTACTAGGCGTTGTATTCTGTCTAGTGTATGATTAGTCAAATTTTTTAGCAAAGGAGTTGCTATATGGCCGATCACCAATCCAGGCATGTTATTAGAGCAAATTGCGGTAGTGAAAAGCAGGCAAAAAACTGGCTTACAGAAGCGGCATTGCGAATGTTGCGTAATAATCTGGATCCTGAAGTTGCTGAAGATCCTGATTCTCTAATTGTTTATGGTGGCATGGGGAAGGTTGCACGTAATTGGGATTGCTTTGCTAAAATTGAACATGTCTTAAAGACATTAGATGTTAATCAAACCTTGCTAGTGCAATCAGGAAAACCTGTTGGTGTTTTTACCACGCATGAAGATGCGCCGCGAGTATTGATTGCTAATTCAAATTTGGTTCCTCGCTGGGCTACCTGGGAGCATTTTAATGAGCTCGATAAGAAAGGCTTGATGATGTATGGTCAGATGACCGCTGGAAGCTGGATTTACATTGGCTCTCAAGGGATTGTGCAGGGAACTTATGAAACTTTTGTTGCCGCTGCACGTAAGCATTATGGTGGAAATTTATCGGGGCGTTGGATTTTAACAGGTGGCCTTGGTGGTATGGGGGGAGCACAATCCCTGGCAGGAACAATGGCAGGTGCTAGTATTTTGGCAGTGGAATGTGACCCGGCGCGTATTGAAAAACGTTTGAGAACTCGTTATTTGGATCGCCATACTTCTGATTTGGATGAAGCTTTGGCCTGGATAAACGAATCCTGCGCGAGAAAAACTCCTTTATCGGTTGGGCTCTTAGGCAATGCTTCAGAAATATTCCCGGAATTGGTTGCTCGCAAAGCCACACCTTCTTTGGTAACAGATCAGACCAGTGCTCATGATCCATTAAATGGTTATTTGCCCGCGGGATGGACTTTGGAGCAAGCGGCAATGATGCGTCAAACCAATCCGGAGCAAGTTGTTGTTGAAGCCAAGAAGTCCATGGCTGTACAAGTGCACGCCATGCTCGAATTTCACCAATGGGGGATTCCAGTATTTGATTATGGCAATAACATACGGCAAATGGCTTTTGAGGCTGGTGAAAAAAATGCATTTGCTTTTGAAGGTTTTGTACCTGCCTATATTCGTCCATTATTTTGTGAAGGTATAGGGCCTTTTCGTTGGGTTGCTTTATCAGGAGATCCAGAAGATATTTATGCCACCGATGCAATGGTGAAAAAACTAATTCCAGATGATAAACATTTGCATCATTGGTTAACGATGGCTAAAGAAAAAATAGTATTTCAAGGATTACCGGCGCGTATTTGTTGGGTTGGCTTAAAAGATAGAGCACGTCTTGCTTTGGCTTTTAATGAAATGGTTAAAAAAGGTGAGGTAAAAGCACCTATTGTGATTGGTCGCGATCATTTAGATTCAGGATCAGTGGCAAGTCCTAACCGTGAAACGGAAGGGATGTTGGATGGCAGCGATGCGGTATCTGATTGGCCTTTATTGAATGCTTTATTAAATTGTGCCAGTGGTGCTACTTGGGTCAGTATCCATCATGGTGGTGGGGTAGGTATGGGGTTTTCTCAGCATGCAGGAGTAGTTATTGTTGCTGATGGAACTGAAAAAGCAGCGCAACGTCTTGCACGAGTACTTTTTAATGATCCGGCAACAGGAGTAATGCGGCATGCTGATGCGGGTTATGAATTAGCAATGCATTGTGCTAAAGAAAATCATCTATGGTTGCCGATGTTGTAAGTATTTGTTCTTAGTGGGCGATAGCCCAATGCATGTACAAGGAGTTAATTAATGTCTGAGCATTTTATTCTTCATCCAGGCCAATTATCATTAGCAGTGATTAAGTATATTTTACGCAATAAACTCCGATGTAAACTTGCCAACAGTGCATTTTCAGCAATTGAAGCTTCACATCAAACTGTGAAAAAGGTGCTGCAAGAGCATAAAACAGTCTATGGAATTAATACTGGTTTTGGTTCTTTGGCTAATCAAACTATTTCACCGGAAAATTTAAAGCAATTACAAAGGAATATAGTATTATCGCATGCCTGTGGAACTGGGGAATTGCTTTGTGATGAGATTGTTTCCTTAATTATGTTATTAAAAATAAATCATCTTGCTCAAGGGTTTTCTGGTGTTCGTTTACAATTGATAGAGGCTTTAATGGCCTTATTGAATCACCAGGTTTATCCTTGTATCCCTGCAAAAGGTTCAGTTGGCGCTTCAGGAGATTTGGTGCCTTTAGCACATTTATCATTGCCTTTATTAGGAGTTGGTGAAGTACGTTACCAAGGTAAACTCATTAGTGCAGTGGAAGGATTAAACATCGCTGGTTTAAATCCTATGGAGCTGGAAGCTAAAGAAGGATTGGCTTTGTTAAATGGCCTTCAAGTGTCTACTGCATTGGCAATATCAGCACTTTTTGTTACTGAAAATTTGTTTGAAACCGCTGCAATTGCTGGGGCGTTATCGGTAGACGCTGCTTTAGGAAGTGACGTGCCTTTTGATGATCGTATTCATGAAGTACGAGGACACCGGGCGCAACGAGATGTGGCCAATCATTATCGGGATTTATTAACAGGAAGTGAAATTCGCCAGTCGCATTTACATTGTTCACGAATTCAGGATCCTTATTCCCTACGCTGTCAACCACAAATTATGGGCGCAGCGTTACATCAGCTTCGTTTTGTTCGTGACACCTTACAAGTGGAAATTAATGCAATTTCTGATAATCCCTTAGTTTTTAGTAAACAAGATGATGTTCTTTCCGGAGGTAATTTTCATGGCGAAATTGTTGCTATGGCTGCTGATAATCTCGCATTGGCAATTGCTGAGATTGGTGCGAATGCAGAACGACGAGTCGCTTTATTAATTGATAAGCATTTTAGTTCCTTGCCTGCTTTTTTAGTTAAAGAGAGTGGCTTAAACTCAGGTTTTATGATTGCACACGTAACCGCAGCATCTTGTGCTAGTGATAATAAAGCACTGGCGCATCCGCATTCGGTGGATAGTTTGCCAACTTCAGCTAATCAAGAGGATCATGTGTCGATGGCAACTAATGCTGCAAGACGCTTGCATGAAATGAATGACAATACAGCAACGATTATTGCTATTGAATTATTAGCTGCTTGCCAGGGCATTGAGTTTCGTAAACCTTTAAAAACTTCGCCTTTATTAGAGCGAGCCTACAATAAATTACGTAGTAAAGTGGCGCCTTATGAGCAAGATCGCTATTTTGCTCCGGACTTAGTGGTGGTGAAAGAGATTATTCTTAATGAGGAATTTTCACAAACTGTATTAGGTGATAAGCGATACGTATAATTTTTATTCATCTAGTTTAAACAATATAAAAGTAGGTTGGGCCTTGGCCCAACATGATGTTAAGTGAGATGCTGAAATTGTTGAGAAAAGGCACATCCTACGTGTTATTTAATCTAAGTGTTTATTTTTTGAATTTTGATGAAATCGCCCTGTAGTCGAGAGAACTGATTCCAGAGTATACTTGCGTTTTTTTAGATAAGACACCTGCTGAATAAAAGGGGAATAGGTGAGTATTGAAATTTTCACAGATGGTGCATGCAAAGGAAACCCAGGCCCTGGGGGATGGGGGGTTTTACTTCGTTATAAAGATAAAGAAAAAACCTTATATGGGGGCGAGGCGCATACTACCAATAATCGTATGGAATTAACTGCCGCCATAAAAGGATTAGAGGCTTTAACTCGTCCTTGCGAGGTTGATTTATATACTGATTCTCAGTATGTACGTCAAGGAATGACTACCTGGATGGCTGGTTGGAAAAAAAATGGTTGGGTTAATTCTAAGAAAGAACCGGTGAAGAATGCTGATTTGTGGCAGGTTTTGGAGCAATTGGCAAGACAACATCAAATCAAATGGCATTGGGTCAAGGGGCATTCTGGCCATGTTGAAAATGAATTAGTCGATGCCCTGGCGAACCAAGGTATTGAAGAGTTAAGTGAGTAAGTCTATGCGACAAATTGTATTAGATACAGAAACCACCGGTATAGGCCATGAACAAGGGCATCGCATTATTGAAATTGGCTGTGTAGAGCTCGTGGATAGAAAACTCACTGGGAAGCACTTTCATGTGTATTTGAATCCTGAGCGCACAGTTGACGAAGGAGCTTTTCGTGTACATGGAATTAGTGATGAATTCTTGCAAGATAAACCTTTATTTAAAGATAAAGTTTCAGAGTTTTTACAATTTATTGGCGGTACACAATTAATTATTCACAATGCTGCGTTCGACGTGGGTTTTTTAAATGCAGAATTACGCCATGTACAGTGGAAAAAGAAACTGGAAGACTATTGCGATGTTTTTGATACCTTAACTTATGCACGTGATAAATTTCCAGGGCAAAGAAACAGTTTGGATGCGTTGTGTAAGCGTTTTGGAATCGACCATTTTAATCGTGACTTTCACGGAGCTTTACTTGATGCGGAGATCCTGGCTTTTGTCTATTTAGCAATGACCGGGGGGCAGGGGAGCTTATTTGCTGAGGCTTCGGAGGTTGTTAATGATCAAAAAGTTAAGACTCAAGAGATTGCTGCATTGCATTTAGCTAACCCAATAGTTATTCGCGCACAAGATGATGAGGTAGTACAGCATCGTGAATTCATCGAGTTTTTGACTAAAAAAACAGGCGTAGATTTTTGGGAATAGTGTTTATAGTAGCAGCTTGGATAACATTTTGGCAGGGCGTACTAGCTCACGCAATGTGGTATCTAATGTGGTATCTTAAGAAGTTTAGTTGTCATTCTGAAGAGCTTGCGACGAAGTATCTCCAGTATTCGAGGATCTGTCGCTAACGCTCGAGATGATGTGACGAACTTAAGTGACGCCACATTGTGTGAGTTAGCACTATAGATGTGAATAAACAATTTTGTTCACAGAACCTAGTGATTTCAAGTTTTTCGTTGGGATAAGATATTGATATGGTCTCGTTTTATATGGACCATATCACCAAATCTTGAGATTTATGAATATTTATTGCTTCGGAATTAAGTATTTCATTGCAAAATCTTTACCAATACATTCGCCCAGATTTTTCCCCCAGGTTGCTGCATCAGAATTACTGATCTTGTCGGGGATATTTGCATATAATTGATTTTGGCATTTGCTAACGCTTTCAGGAATTGCTCCCACGCATTGATCATAACTCATTTTAATGGTATCCAGGCGTTGTTTTAAATCAGAATCATTCATAAAACCTTTACAAATAAGACTAGGCAGCATAGGTACAATCGTATCTAACCAGGTGGATTTAGAAATTTCATTTGTATTTTCTTCAGGAGTAGTTGCAGTTGTGTTTGCAGGTGCAGTCGTCGGGGTTGCTGTTGCAGGTGTAGTACTAGTACTGGGTGTATCTGCTGCATAAGCAAATCCATTTCCTAATAAAATGAAGGCCGCTATAAGTAATTGTTTTTGCATGATCTATCATCCTTAATCTGATTTCCTCACTTCATAATAGTAGATCAAATAATCTTTCTTTGCCTGAAATTAATTTGTTTTGTTTAAAATTTAAACTAAAATAAACAATGAGAAGGATATAAAAAGGAATTATTATGGAAAAGAAACCCTCCATTTTACCACTATCGCGCATTTTTTTATTTTCACTATTTATATTTATCTTCCCATTCTGCTTGGCTCATTCGGCAGGTAATACATTTATATTTAATCCAAATACTTTGTCATGGAAAGCAATTAACGAGCAAGGTAAAGTGGTACGTACCGGAAGAGGCTCAGGGGGAAGAAAATATTGTCCAGACATTCGTCGGGGATGTAAAACTCCTTCTGGCGTTTATCGTGTCTGGAGTAAAGGCGGTCCAGGATGTCGCTCCAGCCGTTATCCTTTGGGTCGAGGAGGGGCGCCAATGCCATATTGTATGTATTTTAGTAAGAACTATGCTATTCACGGCTCTTATGAGGTACCACACTATAACGCCAGCCATGGATGTGTTCGCTTACATCCCGGCGATGCTCGTTGGTTAAGTAATAATTTTATTAGAATAGGTACTAAGGTAATCATTAAGCCTTATTAGAAATAATCCAGATTAGGCTCGCTTAATCTGGAGAGTTCTATTATTCATCGTCATCATCATCAGCAATACTAAATGATGAACCACAGCCACAAGTAGTTTTGGCATTCGGGTTACGAATAACAAATTGTTCACCTTGTATGCCCTGTATGTAATCAATTTCTGCTTCATGAAGATATTGATAACTCATGGAGTCCACAAGCAATCTTACCGAGGTTATTCCATCTGAGCATAACTGTACTACTTCTGTATCATCGTCGTTAATTATTTCATCAAAGCTGAATCCATATTGAAATCCAGAACAACCACCACCAGTGATTGAAACGCGTAAATTAAGATTAGTATTATTTTCCTCTTTAATTAATTCAGCGACCTTATCTGCAGCACTGACCGAGAAAAGTATGTCGCTGGATGCAGGGGATATATCTATAGCAGCCATTTTAACTCCAGTTATCTCTTTATTTATTAAATTATATATTAAATTTAGCGAATAATTTGCTCGATTGTCGCTCCACCAAGGCATTGATTTTTCTCATAGAAAACCACGTATTGCCCTGGGGTAACTGCTCTTTGCGGGCTTGAAAACATCACATAATGCTGATTGTTATCTACTGGTGAAATCATACACCCCTGTTCCAATTGTCTGTATCTGGTTTTTGCATAGCAAGTGAGAGGGAGTTGATCTTTGCAATTGGCAAGCCAGTGGATGGAGCTACATATCAAACCTTGAGAGTATAACATAGGATGAGTGCTCCCTTGTGCTACATACAAGATATTATTAGTTACGTCTTTATCCACAACATACCAAGGATCCTCTGTGGCATTATGTTTGCCGCCAATGCCTAAGCCTTGGCGCTGCCCCAAAGTATAAAACATAAGGCCATCATGTTTTCCTAGGACTATACCCTCAGTACTTTTAATTTCTCCGGGGTGGGCCAGAATGAATTCTTTTAAAAAGGATTTAAAGCGTTTTTCACCGATAAAGCAGATTCCGGTTGAGTCTTTTTTAGCTTGAGTGACTAAGCCTAATTGTTTGGCAAATGCTCTAATTTCAGGTTTGGTGTAATCGCCAATTGGAAACAGAGTTTTCGCTAAGGCTCTTGGAGTTACAGCATGTAAAAAATAAGTTTGATCTTTTTCACGGTCTTTAGCTTTGTATAAATGCCCTACATCACCACTAATTTTATTTTTTGCATAATGCCCCGTTGCAATAAAATCTGCGCCCAAAGTTAATGCATGATTTAAAAAAGCATTAAATTTTATTTCTTTATTGCATAAAACATCGGGATTAGGAGTGCGCCCTTTTTCATATTCACTTAAAAAATAGGTAAACACACGATCCCAATATTCCTGAGCAAAATTAATGCTGTGCAAGGGAATGTCCAATTGATTGCACACGGCTTGCGCATCGGCCAAATCTTGAGTTGCAGGACAGAATTCTTCAGTATTATCCTGCTCCCAGTTTTTCATAAACAAGCCTTCAACTTCATAGCCTTGCTCTTTTAATAACCAGGCTGCGACTGAGGAATCTACTCCTCCCGACATGCCAACAATAACTTTAGCTTTCATAAAATTCGGATACCGCTTAAAATTAGGGGAAAAAACGCGATGATTTGCAATAGGCACTACCATTGCAAACTGCTCATTATGCCATAAAAGTAGCCCAGATCAAAGCAATGTATTAATGTTGGGCGTATATCAAAGGAATACAAAGATGCTGCATTTACAAGAATTAGTTAAACATGGGCAACAGAGCCAAAAAGTAACGCTTAGCGAACGTTTACCTCATTTTGTTACCGCGCCTTGTACGCTGAACATAAGTTATCGTGTTGAGGCCAAGAGTGATTTTTATCTCATTTACTTGCATGTGAATGGGTTATTGCACCTACAATGTCAACGCTGTTTAGAAGAATTTGACTACACTTATGACAATGATACTGTGATTGCAGTATGCTGTAGCGATGAGCGAGCTGAGGAGTTGTTAGAGCTTTATGAGTGCATTGCCTCGCCTCATTTTCAAGTGCGTTTAGAGGATTTGATTATTGATGAATTGCACCTTTATGCGCTGCAGTTCCACCCAGAAATTACCGATTGTAGCAGTGAAATAAACCAATTTTTAACCAGAAAAAACAACTCTTATTGATATTTTCTGTAATTAATACTTGGATTGACGCTAAAATATCGGTAATATTCACGCTTTATGAATGCAAATTGTTTAGGAGTAATACAATGGCCGTACAACAAAATAAAAAATCACGCTCACGCCGTGACATGCGACGTTCGCATGATGCTTTAACCAAGCCTACGCTTTCAGTTGATTCAACAACTGGTGAAACTCATCGTCGTCATCATATGACTGAAGATGGTTATTATCGCGGTAGAAAAATTATTGATACCGATAATGTTTACGAAGATGAACAAGAGTAATTTTCTTGAAAAATATTACCATTGCAATCGATGCGATGGGTGGGGATCATGGCTTAAGTGTAGTGATTCCTGCCTGTGTGCGCGCAGCTAAAAATAACCCGGATTTAAAACTTATTCTTGTTGGTGTTCATGACAAGATTAGTGCTTATTTAAAAAAACTGGGTGTTTCTACATCGAAGCAATTTTCTATAGTGCATGCTTCTGAAGTAGTCGCTATGGATGAATTGCCTTCATACGCGCTGCGCAATAAAAAAGATTCTTCCATGCGCGTAGCTATAAATCTGGTAAAAGAAGGCATTGCACATGCTTGTGTTAGTGCTGGTAATACAGGTGCTTTAATGGCTACTGCGCGTTACGTTTTAAAAACCCTTCCGGGGATAGATAGACCCGCGATTGTTTCCGAAGTGCCTACCGTGACAGGGCGGACCTGGGTGATTGATCTGGGAGCCAATGTGGATTCCTGTGCTGAACATTTATTTCAGTTTGCAGTCATGGGATCGGCTTTGGTGCAAGCTGTTGCAAATAAATCAAATCCGAAAATTGCCTTATTAAACATAGGTGTTGAGGAAATTAAAGGTAACGATCAAGTCAAACGTACTGCTCATATGCTCGAAGGATGTTCTATGATGAACTATATTGGCTATGTAGAAGGTGATCATTTTTATACCGGTGAGGTTGATTTAGTGGTTTGCGACGGATTTGTGGGGAATGTTGCTTTAAAAGCTAGTGAAGGAATTGCGCGATTATTCCTCAATCTGTTTAAAGAATCGTTTAATCGTAATTTATTTACCAAAATGATTGGGCTTATTGCACTGCCTGTTCTAAAACAAATTAAAAGTCGACTGGATCCTTCACGTTATAATGGCGCCAGCATGTTGGGCTTGAATGGTATTGTTGTTAAAAGTCATGGTGGAACGAACATGCTAGGCTTCCAGCATGCAATTGAACAAGCTATTCTCGAAGTAGAAAATGATGTCATTGATTTAGTGCGTGCTCAAATAAACGACTTTATAAATCAAGGGTTGTTGTTATGAAAAATGCGGTAATTAGTGGTACAGGAAGCTACCTTCCAGAGAAACAACTCACTAATGTTGAGCTGGAATCAATGTTAGATACGAGTGATGAATGGATTGTTTCTCGTACTGGTATCAGTAGCCGTAGTATTGCCCAAGAATATGAAACCACGTCGTATATGGCCGCCAAAGCGGCAGAACGTGCTTTAATGGCATCTAAACTTCATGTTGATGAGATTGATCTCATTATAGTGGCTACGTGTACTCCAGATGATTTTTTCCCTGGAGTTGCCTGCTATGTGCAGCATGCTCTAAAAATTAAAAAACCTATACCTGCTTTTGATGTAAGCGCTGCATGCAGCGGGTTTGTCTATATCATGGATATTGCTAAACAATACATTGCGTCTGGTGCTGCAAAGCATGTACTGGTTATTGGTAGTGAAAGCATGTCTCGAGTAGTAAACTGGGAGGATAGAGCAACATGTGTGCTATTTGGTGATGGTGCTGGAGCTGTTGTTTTAAGTGCAAGTGATCGAGCTGGTGTTATGGGAAGCGTGATTCACGCTTTATATGATGCTGAAAAACTATTAAATCTTTCTAATGGTGCATTTCAAGACCAACGCAGTTTAATCAGCATGCGTGGTAATGAAGTATTTAAACTGGCAGTTAACATTATGGGGAGTGTTGTTGATGAGGTTTTGAAACTGAGTCAGCTGGAAAAATCAGACATTCAATGGTTAATTCCTCATCAAGCGAACATGCGCATTATTCAAGCAATTGCTAAAAAATTGGAACTTCCAATGTCACGTGTTGTCGTTACTATTGCTAATCAAGGCAATACTTCTGCTGCATCTATTCCTTTAGCTTTAGATCATTCAGTAAGAACCAACCAAATTAAACGAGATGAATTATTTTTAATCGAGTCTTTTGGTGGGGGAATGACTTGGGGCGCAATGGTTATTCGTTATTAATAATTTAAATCAATGTAGTTTGATCGAAGTGCATACTGTGTGATTTGCAGTATACATTTTTGGAAGTTAATAGAGCTACTTTAGGTTGGAGTTGATTATATGGTAAAAACAGCATTGGTGTTTCCTGGTCAAGGGTCACAATCGGTAGGAATGTTGGCAGATTTTGAACTGCAATATCCTATTGTTGTCGATGTGTTTGCAGAAGCTTCTGAATCAGTGGGCTATGATTTATGGCAATTGGTACAACAGGGACCTATAGAACGCTTGAACCAAACCGAATATACACAAGTTGTGATGCTTACTGCAGACGTGGCGGTTTTTCGCCTATTACAAGAACAAGAAATGATTAAACCTTCACTTATGGCGGGACACAGCTTAGGCGAATACCCTGCTTTGGTATGTGCAGGTGCTTTGTCTTTAGCTGATGCTGTACATTTAGTAGTACACCGCGGACAAGTAATGCAAAAAGCAGTACCTTTAGGCGTTGGTGCAATGGCTGCTGTCATTGGCCTTGATGAAGTACAAATTGCTCAGTTATGTAAAGAAGCGAGCAATGCACGCGAAATTGTCACTCCAGCTAATTATAATTCAATAGAGCAAACAGTGGTTGCAGGCCATACTCCAGCAGTAAATCGATTAATTAGCCTGGCTGAAGAAGCAGGCGCACGTCTTGCTAAAGTGATTCCAGTGAGTGTTCCTTGTCATTGCCCTTTGTTAACAGAAGCAGCTGATGTTTTTTCTGAGTATTTATCCATTACTGAGTTTAAAAAACCGACAATTGATGTAATAAGTAATGTCGATGTCAGCATTTACCAGTCAGCAACCGAGATTCGCGAAAAATTAAAAGTGCAATTATATAGTCCGGTTCGTTGGGTTGAGACTATTCAACTCTTTAAAAATAGTGGAGTAGAGTTAGTTCTTGAGTGTGGGCCTGGAAAAGTATTAAGTGGTTTAATTAAAAGAATAGATAGATCTTTAAATTCAATTAGTGTTTACGATACTATTAGTCTGGAGCAAGTTTTAGAGCAATTAGATGCTCTTAATAATTAACCGGCCTAAATATCACATATTTCAACGTATTAAGGAATATCAATGAGTAATTTAGCGGGTAAAGTTGCCTTTGTAACTGGAGCTAGCCGTGGTATAGGCAAAGCCATTGCATTGAAATTAGCGCAGCAAGGTGCTTTTGTTTATGGCACGGCAACCACAGAAAAAGGTGCACAGCAGATTAACGAATATTTTAAACAAGAGCAGTTGCAAGGAAAAGGACTCGTCCTCGACGTGACCAGTAGTGAACAAATTGAAGAAGTTATGGATGCATTGGCTGCAGAAAATCAATCCCCAGGAATTTTAGTTAACAATGCAGGAATTACCGCAGATAATCTTATTTTACGCATGGATGATGAAGAATGGTTTAAAGTGATTGAAACGAATTTGAATTCCATATTTAAAATATCTAAAATATGCACAAAATCAATGTTTAGAGCGCGTTGGGGGCGTATAATTTCCATTGGTTCTGTGGTTGGCTCAAGCGGAAATCCTGGCCAAGTAAATTATACTGCAGCCAAAGCCGGTGTTGTTGGTTTCTCAAAATCACTGGCTCAAGAAATTGGCAGCAGAAATATTACCGTAAATGTTGTAGCTCCTGGCTTCATTGATACTGATATGACTACAGCATTACCAGACATGGTAAAAGAGGAGTTGTTAAAACGAATACCCCTTCGTAAGCTCGGCCAACCAGAAGATATAGCAAATGCAGTTGCTTTTTTAGCTTCTGATGATGCTAAATACATCACTGGTAGTACAATTCATGTAAATGGTGGTATGTACATGGAGTAAGATACTTGCGTTATCTGTATAAATGAATAAACTATATCACTTCCATTTAACCTTGGTGGTTTAGTGTGATGTTGAATTTAAGTAAGATATAAAGTGGATATAGCATTAACTGCCAGATTTTAAAAAGTTTCTATCAACCGAAAGAGGAAAATTAAGTTATGAGTACTGTTGAAGATCGTGTACGCAAAATTGTTGTTGAGCAATTAGGCGTTAAAGAAGAAGACCTAAAAAATGATGCATCGTTCGTTGATGATTTAGGTGCTGATTCTTTAGATACTGTCGAATTAGTTATGGCTCTTGAAGAAGAATTTGAAACAGAAATTCCTGATGAGAAAGCTGAAAAAATTACAACGATTCAAGAAGCGATTGATTATATTGAATCAAATTTGGATAAAGAAGAAGCTTAATTCTTCGAGGAGTTCTGATTGAGCAAGCGGCGTGTAGTGGTTACCGGTATAGGGATGATTACTCCTGTCGGTTTAAATGTAAAAGATACTTGGCAAAATATTTTGGCTGGAGTGAGTGGTGTTTCAGTAGTTGATGATTTTGATACTTCTGAGTACAGTACACGAATTTGGGCTAAGGTGAAAAACTTTAACATTGAAGACTACGTGCCGATCAAAGAAGCTCGAAAAATGGATATGTTCACCCAATTTGGTACTGCCGCAGCTGATGAGGCAATGCTGGATTCGGGGTTGAAAATTGACGAAAAATTGTCTCTTCGCTTTGGAGTTGCCGTTGGTGCCGGTATTGGTGGTATTCAAACGATTACTAACAACCAAGATAAATTGGTTGCAGGTGGAGCACGCAAAGTTTCTCCATTTTTTATTCCCGCAGGCATTATTAATATGGTTGCTGGGCAAATTTCTATCCGTCACAATTTAAAAGGCCCTAATATTGCAGTTGTGACTGCTTGTACTACAGGAACACATAACATTGGCTTAGCTGGACGTATGATTACTTATGGCGATGCGGATGTTATGTTGTGTGGTGGCGCAGAAATGACATTAACACCATTATGCTTGGCAGGATTTTCGGCAGTACGCTCTTTGTCCAAGCGTAATGATGAACCTGAAAAAGCATCAAGACCTTTTGATAAAGACCGCGATGGTTTTGTCATGGGTGAGGGAGCTGGTGTGCTCGTGTTGGAAGAATATGAGCATGCAAAAGCTCGCGGTGCAAAAATTTATGCTGAGTTAGTTGGTTTTGGTATGTCTGGGGATGCTTATCATATCACTGCACCGGATGAAGATGCTGATGGCGCTGCACGTGCTATGGAAGCTGCCATTAAAGATGCAAACATCCAACCGCAGCAAATTGATTACATTAATGCCCATGGTACCTCCACCTATCTTAATGATTTAAACGAAAGCAAAGCCATTAAGCGTGTTTTTAAAGAACATGCGTATGATTTGGCAGTAAGTTCTACAAAATCAATGACTGGCCACTTATTAGGTGCTGCTGGTTCTGTAGAAGCAATTTTCAGTGTGTTGGCAATTCGGGATCAAATTGCTCCGCCAACCATTAATTTAGATAACCCAGATGAAGGCTGCGATTTAAATTATGTGCCGCATAAATCACAAGAAAGAACCATTAATTACGTATTAAGTAATTCATTAGGTTTTGGTGGCACTAATGGCAGTTTGATATTTAAGCGAATCTAAATGAGTCTCTTAAGATACAAAAGACTAATACTTTCTATTCTTATACTGCTTTTTGTGTCTCTTACATTCTTGTTTTGGCATTTCTATGGCTTAATTGCCAGACCTTTGATTGCAAGGCAGAATCCAGCAGTTATAATTACGTTGGATCGTTCAACCTCTGCAGCCCAGTTTGCGCAAATTCTCCAGGATAAAAATTTAATTCCTTACCGTCGACCTTTATTAATAATGATTCGTCTAACTGGTTTAGCACATCGTTTAAAGGCGGGTGTTTATCAAATAAAGCCAGGTGAAACAGCGCTTGAATTGGCCTATCGTGTGATGGCTGGTGATGTATTAACTCAAAATTTTACTATCGTTGCCGGAACGACGCAGCAAAAAATTTCGCAAGACCTGTCTAAAGCTACCTATTTGGAATATCACTCTGCGGATTGGTCCTTAATCCAAGGCAATCATCCTAACGCCGAAGGCTTGGTGCTGGCAGATACTTATCAATATAAAGGTGGTAGCAGTAGTAAAATTTTACTTGAGCATGCTCATCGTAATTTGATAAGTTATCTTAATATGGTGTGGGTGAATAGGGATCCCAATTTACCTTATAAAAACTCTTATGAATTGCTTACAGCGGCTTCAATTATTGAGAAGGAAACTGCAACATCGCAAGAGCGCAAATTAATATCTGGCGTGTTGATTAACCGTTTAAATAAGAAAATGCCTTTACAGATGGATCCAACAGTCATTTATGGTTTAGGTTCTGCTTATACCGGTAAACTGTCTCATAACGATATGCAGGTGGATACACCCTACAATTCATATCGTTATTATGGTTTGCCACCAACACCCATTGCTATGGTAGGTAAAGAAGCGTTAGATGCAGCCTCGCATCCACAATTGTCTAATTATTTGTATTATGTTTCTAAAGGGGATGGAACACATCAATTTTCAGAAACATACCAACAACAACGACAGGCCATTGAGCAATATCAACATAAAGGTTTCTAATGTCAGCAACAGTCGGGAAGTTAATTGTTATTGAAGGATTGGAAGGAGCAGGAAAATCCACCGCAGTGCGTACTGTTGTGGATTTCTTGACACAACGAGAAATTAAAACCATTACCACACGTGAGCCTGGCGGCACTGATATTGGTGAGATTTTACGACAAGTCATCAAAGATCCAAAGTATAAAGGAGTTTTGAATGATAAAAGTGAATTACTCTTGCTTTATACGGCCCGTATCCAGCTTTTAGAACAAATGATTAAACCTGCCTTAAGGCGTGGGTATTGGGTTATTGCTGATCGCTTTGAACTATCAACTATGGCTTATCAAGGTGGAGGCCGTGGCCTAGATGAACACATCATTCAGCAATTATCAATTTTTGCTTTAAATGGATTTGCGCCTAATTTAACCATATACTTGGATATAAATCCTGAAGAGGGGATGAAAAGAGTTAAATCACGTGGTGAATTTGATCGCATTGAACAGCAGCCTATTGATTTCTTTCATCGTGTCCACGAATGTTATATTCGCTATGTGCGTGAAACTCCAAACGCTGTATTGATTGATGCCAATCAAACATTACCTACGGTCCAGCAAGCAATTAAAAAAGCACTTAGCGATTTTCTCGAGCAATAAGATGAACATCTACCCTGAGCAATGGCATTATTTACACACCGCTTGGAGTCGAAGGCGTAATCCACAGGCAATGCTCTTTGTTGGTGCTTTAGATCAAGCTCTAAACGATTTTATACTTCAATTCATGCAGTTAATTTTCTGCAAAAATTTAAATATCAATGCGTGCCAGCAATGTGCTGATTGTCAAATGGTTGCGTGTGTTGGACATCCTGATGTGCAATGGATTAAGCCTGAAAAAAATGGTGGTCCAATTAAAGTAGATCAAATTAGAGAATTGCAGCATTATTCCTATTTAACACCGCAACGAGCAGCTTATCGTCTTATTGTGATTGAATCAGCAGAGCGTATGAATAGTTCTGCAGCCAACGCCTTATTGAAAATATTGGAAGAACCTGCGCCTCATACTTTATTTTTATTATTGGCAAATCAAATAAGCACCGTTTTACCCACTGTTCTAAGTCGCTGCCAGATATTATATTTTGCCCCAATAATGGATTTATCGACCTTCAATCTTACTGATTTGACAGCACAATATCCTCCTGAATCAGGACAGGCAATGGTCCTTAATCAAAGCGAAGCAATTTTAAATGGCCTAATTGCGATTCTTGAAAACAAGGAGCATCCATGTGTTATTACGGCGCAATGGAGCCAATTTGATTTGAGTACTTTACTTTGGTTTTTCTATTTAATCTATTCTCAGGTGCAAATGATATTGTTGCAGCCAGGTGCAATGAACACTCTGGTTATGCCGCAATTAACGCGCTTGGCTTCGTTAATGCCCCCCAGTAAGATTTTTTCACAAATAGATAAGATTAACGAATTACAACGAAAGCTAAGCCATAATATAAATGTAAATCACACATTAGTTCTGGAAGATTTATTGTTTGATTTATAGGAGAAACATTATGGATAAAACTCAGCATCTTAGTTGCTGCTTCGATAATCAATCTACTTTATATTCAGCATACATGCCTTTTATAAAGGGTGGCGGATTATTTATTCGTACTCATCATTTATATCAATTAGGATTGTATTTAAATTTATCAGTGAAATTGATGGAAGAGCCAGAGTTGTTTATTGTTGATGGCAAAGTCGTTTGGATTACCCCTAAAGGTGCTCAGGGTAATAAATTAGCGGGAATAGGGGTACAATTTATTGGTGAAAATAGTCGTTATTTACGCAATAAAATTGAGACTTATCTGGCAGGGATGCTAAAATCACATCAATTAACAGATACCATTTAATTTGAGGACCTCTATGCTCGTTGATTCGCACTGCCATCTAAACTTTCTGGATCTGACTGATTTTAATCACGATATGTCGCAAGTGCTAGCACAAGCTAAAGATAATGATGTAGGGCATTTTTTATGCGTGTGTACTGAGTTAAAAGATTATCCAATCTTAGGGCAATTAGCTGCTGATTATCCCAACATTAATATTTCCGTAGGCGTGCATCCCAATACTGAAATGGAGCAGCCAGTCACCGAACAAATGCTTTGCGATTTGGCTGCTAATCCTGCTTGTATTGCTCTTGGTGAAACCGGATTAGACTACTATCGTACTCATACAGAGGAGGCCCAAGAACAGCAACGTGAGCGTTTCAGGGCACATATCCGTGCTTCATTGCGTACTTCCAAGCCTTTAATCATTCATACCCGCCAAGCAGCTGAGGATACCATCAAACTCATGGCTGAAGAACAAGCTCAAAATATTGGCGGTGTTATGCATTGTTTTGCTGAAAGCATAGACATTGCACATCAGGCTATGGATTTAAATTTTTATATTTCTTTCTCAGGAATTGTCACTTTTAAAAATGCAACTGCTTTACAAGATGTAGCACGGCAAATTCCCTTAGACCGAATTCTTATTGAAACGGATTCTCCCTATTTAGCTCCAGTACCTTTTCGCGGCAAACAAAATCATCCGGCATTAGTTAAATATGTAGCTGAATATTTAGCTGAATTACGCGCAGTGAGTTATGACGAGATTGCGGCAATCACCACCGAGAATTTTTATAATTGTTTTAAGTTAAACGCTAAAGTATAGTGTTTGCATTCAAAAGAATATGAGGCTTCCCATGTCTTTATACATTGGTTTAATGTCAGGAACCAGCATGGATGGCATTGATGCTGCGTTGATTAACGCAACCACAAATCAATTGCTGTGTGGAATCACAAAAAAATACAGTGCGGAGGTTAAAAAACGTATTGAGAAAGTGCTTGATGGCTCCGATTTGAGCCTTGCTTCTATTTGTCAATTAGATGCTTTGATTGGTCAAGCGTTTGCAGCAGCAGCTAATGAATTGTTGAAACAAGCAAAATTATCTGCTAATGATATTAAAGCTATTGGCAGCCATGGCCAGACTATTTGCCATAATGCAAACAGCACTATTCCGTATACTCTGCAATTAGGTTGTGCGCATACCATTTCAGCGCTTACTGGCATTACTGTAGTTGCTGATTTTCGTACTCGCGATCTAGTCAATGGTGGTCAAGCAGCACCTTTTGCACCGATTTACCATCAAGAACTTTTTGCTAAATCTCATGAGCATGTGGCAGTTGTGAATATTGGTGGTATTGCCAATATTACGTTAATTCAGCGTAATGAATTGACCAAAGGCTGGGACGTAGGGCCAGGAAATTGCCTGTTGGATGCTTGGATTATCAAACATCAAGGTAAAGATTATGATGAAGAAGGAAAATGGGCCAGCCAAGGGAAATTAATTCCTGCATTGCTCGATAATTTATTGGCTGATCCCTTTATTCTTCAAGCAGCACCCAAAAGTATTGGTAAAGAATATTTTTCTTTGTCCTGGTTAACTTCTTATTTAAAAACTGAATATCGTCCTGAAGATGTACAACGAACCTTGGTTGCATTTACTGCAAAAGCAATTGCTCAGGAAGTCTTAAAGGTTAATAAGCCAATTAAAGAACTTTATTTATGTGGTGGTGGCACACATAATATTTTATTACAGCAAATACTTGGTGATTATTTACCGCAGATTGCAGTAAAAAGCAGCGCCGCGGTTGGTGTTGATCCTGATTATTTAGAGGCGATGTTGTTTGCCTGGTTGGCTGCACAAACCATGAATCATAAGGCATTGGATTTACGCGCAATTACTGGGGCAAACCTCCCCGCAATTTTAGGTGCAATATACCCGCATAGTTAAAAATAGGTTGCAGATAAAAAATCATATTGACAAACCAAATCGCTATAAGATTTAATGTACCATCCACAACGGAGTGACTTTAAATTGAACAACAATAATTCTGCAACTGTAAATAAACAGCTTTTGACTGCTTATTTCATATTTTTTCTCGCAGCATCTTTTTATTTATATGAGTTTATTTTACAAGTAGCCCCAAGCGTTATGGCTGAGCCCATGATGAAAACATTTGGCGTGACTGGTGCAGGTTTTGGATTTATTTCTGCTTTTTATTTTTATGCCTATGCGCCCACGCAGTTACCTGCAGGGGTTTTATATGATCGTTACGGCCCTAGGAAATTAATGACTTTTGCCATTGTTCTTTGTGCTTTAGGCTCTGCTTTTTTTGCATCTACAGACAGTATTTTTACTGCATGTATTGGTCGTTTCTTAATTGGGATTGGTTCTGCTTTTTCATTTATTGGTGTTTTAGTTCTGCTGTCACGCTGGTTTCCTCCTTCTTATTTTGCCATCCTGGCTGGAATCGCCCAATTAATGAGCTCTGTAGGTGCTATTTTTGGTGAAATGCCTTTAGCTTATCTGATTCAAGGAGTGGGGTGGCGTAAAGCCAGTTTTATTTTATCTTTTGTCGGTTTTATTCTTGCTGCTTGTTTTTGGGTGTATATTCGTGATTATCCTAATCAACAAAACCAAAAAATACCGAAACACTATTTGCGCGATGAATGGAAGCGTTTAGTTGCAGTTTGTAAACATGCTCATACTTGGATTATTGGTGGTTATGCTTTTGCGATTTGGACACCAATCGCGGTATTTGCGGCACTTTGGGGTGTTCCTTATTTACAAGAAAAATTCCAAATTAACATGGTGGCTGCATCAGGTTTATGTAGCATGATTTGGATTGGTATTGGGATTGGTAGCCCTTTGTTGGGCTGGTTGAGTGATAAAATGGAAAGCCGACGTTTTTCTTTAACTTTAAGTGCCGCGTTGGGCTTTAGCGCTACCTTAATCCTTTTTTATTTTCCTGGGCTCACCTATGGTTGGGCGCCACTTGTCCTTTTTGTATTAGGTCTTGGTGCAGGCGGGCAAACAGTAAGTTTTGCAGTGGTTAAAGAAAATAATCCCCCAGAGTTTGTTGGAACTGCCTCGGGTTTTAATAATCTGTCTGTACTGATTGGTGGGGCAATTTTTCAACCTTTAGTTGGTTACATTTTGCAGCATATTGATTCAGGCCATGTAGTGAATGGCGTACATACATACAGTATACAAAGTTATCAAACTGCTTTATTAGTGATGCCATTATGCTTTTTAGCCAGTTTAATTATTGCAGTATTTATCCTTAAGGAATCACATCCCGCAAAATCAACGGCGCGTTAAGACAATTCTACAGAATCTTTATGTAAGTAAAATGCAATGCCGATAAAGATAAAAAAGAGTGCCTGAGTGCCATTGCAAAAAAGGCCAAAATTAAGATTACTATGATGTTTATATAGTATATTGGCAACTTCTATTCCTGCAGCGCCTATAATCATCACGCTTAAACTAATTAAGGCAGATGCGGTGCCTTTAGTTACTGAGGTTACATAGAGGCAATATCTGTTTAAAGGCGCATTCACTATGCTTAGGCCAAAAAAGTAAACGGTGATTCCTGGCAGCAGGTAATAGTAGGCATTGCCATATAAATAAGGCAGAATTGATGTTGAAATTGTGCCTAAGAACATGATGATGCCCCCATAGATAATAATTTGTCTTATTGTTCGTTTATGAGTTAAGTGATGTAAAAACCAGTTACCAAGAATTGTTGCACCAAAAACAGGGAGCTGCCATAACCCATATTGAATGAGGGTTAGTTTGCCTTCAATTGTCAAAATAACGGGTGCTAAAGCAATCCAGGCAACACAAGCTATACCCATTGTTCCGATTGCTAAAGTAGCAAAACAAAATACTTTGTTACTTAATAATAACCGATAGTTTTTTAGAATTTCAGAAGCAGAAAATTCCATTCTCGGAATAATTTCCCCAGTTCTTTTTTTCTGGCCTATTGGTTCTGGCATGTAACACCATAATCCCCATAAAGCGAATAATGAGCATGCAGCTATGACCAAAAATATATAGCGCCAGGAAGTATAATGAATGACTAAAGCACCTAGAACCGGGCCTGCTAAAGGCGCAAGAATAGTTGCATTCGCCATAATGGCAATCAAGCGAATGGCATCCATTTCCTCAAAAATTTCTTGTATGGTGGCATAGCCAACGACCCCAATAAAGCATAAACCCATACCTTGAAAAAAACGGGCAACCAAAAATTGAGTTATCGTATTAGACGAGGCAATGAAAAGGGTAAACAGGAAAAATAAGCAGGCACCACTAAGCATCAAGGGGCGGCGCCCATAGGCATCGGAAAGCGGGCCAAGTAAAACTTGCAAACTTGCACCACCAAGAATATAAATGGTTAGAGAGGTAGCAATGATTGATTCTCTTGCGTGAAACGAATGAACTACATAAGGCATGCCAGGCATGATCATATCATTGGCAATATAGGTCAGGAATTCGTACATTACTAGAAAACAGGCAAAGAGAAACGCTTGTTTTTTAGTAATGAAAATTAATGGCTGAGACATAAGATAATCCCTGAATATTAATTTTTTAATTGGGGTTGGTGGATTAATCTTTATGGATGGTATTGTACCAAGAATAATAAGATTTGTTTTTAAACCCAATGTGTATTTTTCGATCTTAACAGTTTAGTCTACTCGATCCTGAGACTGGATTCAAATGCATTAGCAGAGGTTAGGCCATATGGCTTAAAAATTCTTGTAAGTGTTGCTTATCATGCTCACTGCGCAAATAGTCTTTTAATCGTGTTATAGAATGCTGATATTCATCTTGGCTAATCACACCACGTATTAATTCAAAACGTAAATGCACACAAAAAGTATTTAATACATCGGTTTCACAATAATTGCGAATGCTTTTAATTTGACCGCCAAGATATTGCTCCCAAACTTTGGAGCCACTCATGCCCATTTTTCCAGGAAAACCCAATATGCTGGAGATTTCATCTAAAGGAGCAAAGGCTTTATTTTGGTAGCCGGCAATAATGTCCATAAGATCTAAATGTCGGTAATGAAAGCGGCTTAAATAATTATTCCAGCGAAAAGCTTGCTGATGTTCACCAGTCTCCCAATAGGTTGGTGCAGCAATACCATGGACTAAGGCACGATAATGGAGGACGGGTAAATCAAAACCACTGCCATTCCAACTGACTAGAGTAGGTGTGTGTTTGTCAATACCTGCAAAAAAGCGGGTAATTAGTTCTTTCTCATCGGATGATTCATCTCCTAAAGACCATACCTTAATTTGAGAACCATGACTAAGAACTAAAGAAATAGCGCAGATTTTTTGCAAATAATGAGGTAAAAAATCATTCCCTACTTTAGCTCGTCGTAAAGCAAACATAGCTTTTGCGGTATCTTCATCAGACAAGTTTTGTAAATCATATAATTTACGGCCCGCCGCAACATCAGGAATAGTTTCTATATCAAATACAAGGATTGTCATGATGAATTGCTAGCTTTTATTGAACGGGTTATGAAGTGTAACATGAGGCTCAAAGTGAACCAAGACTATACGATGAAACCGCCTAAAGGTTAACCAGCATTTAGCTTTGATTCTTGCGCTCGTAGATCTGTTTTAGATATAATGCATCAAAATTGCTATCAATGAATGTTAATTGATCTTTTTTATAAAATATATTGGAACTGTATCTAATCTCGGCAAAAGGAAAATGGATTATGGTAATGCATAAGTATGATGAAAATTTAATTACTCTTAACGAAAAAACACAATTTATTATTAAACAATATCACAAAGCACTAAATGAGGGAGGATTGATTCGTGTTGTTGAAAAGGAAAAAAATTCCGTTGCATATAAAGCTGTCGAAGGAACTCATTTTGATGATCGATTAATAGTTTAGGTATGCCTGGAGACAGGAGAGGAATCGGAAAGAAAATTGTTCGGGCAGCAGAACATTTTTGCGAGAAAAATTGGGGTGGTACAGAAAGTATACTTCAGGAACTGGAATTTTCTATGGATAGAGATCTTCGTAATATATACATTGATTATTATACCGAATGGCAAAAAGTTTTAAGAAAAATACCCCAAGGAATCTTAGGAATTGACCATCTTGAAAGTCAACAAATAGCTCGTGAAAAGATTAATGAACCTCATCTTCTGGTGTATCAACTTATCACTCGTTTAATCTTCTTTGTTATTACTCAAGACAATGTGACCTCTATTCAGCATGAGCAATATTTTAAAGCAATAGAAGGTTTTATTAGAAACATAACAACTGGCGAGCATTCACAGCTCAAGAAAGGAGAAAAATATGATGCTGTAGGAGATTTTTTGACTTCATCACATATGAAGTCTATGTCTTGCTTCAGAAAATGTATGGAGTGTCAACAAGAAGTTTTTGCTCATAAAATTGCCATTAATCAGATAGAAGGGTTTATTTTGTCTATTGAGACCGTGATAAAAAGGCAACTTATTGCTTACTGGAATCCTGCAACGAAGAGATCTGATTTTCATGGTATGACCTATTGTACGGAGCTTGCTCTTCTGGAGAGTAACGCAAAAGAACAATTAGAACAATTCAAGAAAAGATCAGAACAGAAGGGTCGTCCTATTGTCAGTTTTGAACGAAAGCATGAGTATAGCAAGATTATCTCTTATTTTGATTTGCTATCTGCGAAGCATAAATATAAAAGTAAGCTCATCGAATTATATAATTTTAGAGCCGAAGTTGATGACTTAATAGCCATGGTTGATGGCGTAAAGAATTTAATTGAGACAACTAGTTGGTTGAGTTTTTTAGGTAATTTTGTTCATTTAACAAAACTTACCGAATATCTTAAGAATGTTTTTTATGAGCGAGCAAAAGAAGTATTAAATACTGCCCAGCAAAATCCTAAATTGAGTAAAAATGATAATTCTTACCATGCTCTTCGTGAATATAAAGCAGCTAATCTTGAATTTCTATCTCAAGCACCAAAAATACTTAATCAGGCCACGAAAAAACTGGACGACCCTGAACTACATGAGAAAATTTTTAAAAAGATCAGGAGTAGCTTGAAAAAGATATGCAAAATACAGCAAAAGCTTGCTATTGAGGTTGTTGACCCTCTTGTTGCGCAAAGATTGCTGGAACAAATTGCCACAGCAAGGACCAAGAAGTCTTCGTCGGTGAGCGAACCCGGCAAAAGCATGGGAGAAATGCCCGATAGAAATATCGTTGATTTCAATGTACCTGTTGTTGGTGTAGAAAAAGCCTCATTGGCGCCAGAGAAAGAAACACACCCCGCAGTCCCTTCTTCATCTTCATCAAGCCAGCACGGAAAAGGGAAGAAGGTTAAGTTTGGCAGAATAATTCCAAATAAAAACAAATCGGGTGCTGAAGTACCTGCTTTCGACACAAAGGAAGTCCCACCGACACCAGAGACAGAAACACACTTCCCAGACCAGCATGCAAAAGGAAAGAAAATTAAGTTTGATGGGGTAATTTCAAGTAAAAATAAATCGGGCGCTAAAGGACCTGCTTTTGACACTAAGAAAGTTCCGCCGATGCCAGAGAATGAAAAAATCCCAGCAGCCTCACCTACAAATACAGCAAGTTCTTCTGTTGCTTCCGAAACAATCACATCAGTGCTTCAGGTCTCACCCGATGATTCTTTGAAGCAAGAAATGGAAAGGATTCAAGCTTTGTTTCCCCAGGTAATGGAGGCGCTCATCAATAATGATTATGACTTGACTACTTCCATGATCACTGAAGTTGTAGGTGCTGACTCCATTAAATTGACGTTTGCTTTAAATGAAATGAGGGATACCAATAAAAATACCTTATTACATAAGATGTTAGAACAGCAGCATTATGAGCAATGTATCTGGCTTATTGAACGATCTGTTTGTGTTTTAACTCCAAACATTAGTTCGATGACGACATTGGAGCTTGTGGCCAAAAATATTTTAAGAGACAGGAATAACAAACGTGATATTGATCTTTTTTTTGAGATGTGTAAAAGAGCACAAAAGGAAACTTCGCCGCAAGCTGAATCGCTAGCCCCTTATAAAATACTGAGTGCGTTAAGTAAAGCCACAGTGACTGAAATGGGGAATGCGCTTTGTAGTTATCAAAAAAAGCAAAAAGAGCGTTTCGACAGTTCTTTGTGGTGGGTACAAAGAGCAGTATGGGAGTTGTTTGGTCAGGATTGTACAGTACAACGTGCTGTAGAGGTAGCAAAAATCTATTTTGCTCTTTCCCAATTAAAAGAAGAACAAAACTATAGGAAATTGATTAAAGAACTCAATGATTTACTTAAAAATTCAAAAAATTCAGGCCGTAGCATCATGCATGGATTAATAAATAAAACATTGGAGGAAGTGAAAAAGAGAGTAGATGATAAGGACAACGATTTTTTGAAAGAGTTCGCTGAATATGAGGCGAAGCACCGTCAACGCAGTGATTCACGACAATCAATGGCTGTAATAACAGAACTTTTTGAACAGCGGAAGAAAGAGGCTGAAGAACAATGGCAGGCACAATTTAAAAAGCAGGAGGCGGGGATAAGGGAATTGCGGGAGCAATCTGCAGCAGGGATAAGAGAATTGTGGGAGCAATCTGCAGCAGGGATAAGAGAATTGTGGGAGCAATCTGCAGCAGGGATAAGAGAATTGCGGGAGCAATCTGCAGCGGAGATAAGGGAACTGAATCAAAAGGTTTCAATACTCATGCAAAATCAAGGCCTGTTTTCGCAAGACAAAAAACCTTCCTCTTCAAGAAAGAAATTAGTGCAAGGAGCAGGAATGAATCTTTCTTCAGTGAGGCCACCCCATGGTTGATACAGATAAAGATGCATAAGCCTAGTAGACTCGAGGATTATTCCGATAGTTGTTTTAAATAATTATCAAGTGTAAGATGAAAATAAGTTCTTGAACTTTGTAGTAGTTCAAACTTGATCTGACAGTTGCCAGTTTTTCAGAAGTGTCTGTC